>NZ_LQPJ01000134.1 GCF_002101785.1 Mycobacterium palustre | reverse complement strand
GTGTGGGGTGGCTGGCGTTCGTGCCCAACGCCCCGTACCTGGTGACCGACCTGGTCCACCTCGGGGGCGGCGCGCTGCAGGGCGACGGCGGGGCCGGTGGCGAGGGCGGCGCAGCCGAATTCGGTACCGGTGGTGCCGGCGGTGCCGGTGGCAACGCCGTAGTGACCGGCAACGGCGGCAACGGCGGCAACGGCGGCCTGGGGCTTGGCAACACGCCCGGCGCCCCCGGCACCGGCGGCGCGGGCGGGTCGCTGGTGGGCGCGACCGGAAACGACGGGCAAACGGCGTAACCGGTTACCGCACCAGCTTCCTGCCGGACGGTCATGACGTATGCACGCACGGTGGTCCTCGCCGCATCACTGGTGGCCACCACCGGGCTGACGCTGGCGTTGGGCATCACCGATTCCGCCCCGCCACAGGCCTACCCGACCCAATTGTTCGCGTGGAACCTGGTCTTGGCATGGGTCCCGGTGCTCTTTGCGACCGGTTTCGCCGCGGCGCGGTGGCGGATCTGGTTGGTCCCACTGGGGCTGGGGTGGCTGGCGTTCGTGCCCAACGCCCCGTACCTGGTGACCGACCTGGTCCACCTCGGGGGCGGCGCCGAATTATGGTGGCACGTAGCGCAATACGGGGTCGCGGCGTGGACCGGTGTCCTGCTCGGGGTGGTGTCGATGCATTTGGTGTGTCAGCGGATCGAGCGCGAGTTCGGCCCGGTGACCGGATGGATCGCGGTGATCGCCTCGGTAGGCCTGTGCGCGATAGGCGTGGCGATCGGCCGATTCCAGCGGTGGAATTCCTGGGATTTGGTGACGCAGCCGCGCGCGGTGGTGGCGACGACGCTCGATTGGGTGCGGGCACCGCTTGCCTACGCGCAGCCGACCGGGGTGGCACTCGCGGTCGGGGCGTTCTTCGGGCTGGCGTATCTGACGCTGTGGTCTCTTTGGCCCGCTCGGCCGGCGCCATGAGTCCGCGCCGGACAACCTCCTCGTCGCGAGCCCGGCCCCTTCTGGTCGTCAGCAGTCAGGTGGCTAGCCGGGGTCGGTCTGACCCCACGGCGGCCTGGTGGGGCGGTCGTCATACGCCACCTTTTTCCGCAAGATGATTTGGTAGTAAACCCTCAGAATGTCATATTCCCCGGCGCGGTATTTCAAGAACAGATTGATTGCCCATGCGGGATTGGCGCGCCACCGGGGATAGTGATTCGACAAAAAGTCGTCGAAAATTATTACTCCACCTTGCTTCAGCAGGCGCCAGGCGGTGATTCCGTCCACCAAAACATCATCGACAAAGTGCGATCCGTCCACATAGATAAAATCAAATTTTTGCTCCTCATCGAGCAATTGCGGTAGTACTTGCAATGATGACCCCTTGCGCTTTGCAACCCGCGCCGAGAACGGGGCCACATTGCCGTCGAATCGGGCCTCCAGGTCCCGCAAGTCCGGCGTGGCGGTATAGGGGTATTCGTCCATGCCGGCCCACGTATCCACGGCGGTCACGTGTCCGTGCGTGAAGTAGGTCAGGAGAAACACGGTTGCGCGCCCTTCCCACGCTCCGATTTCCAGAATCCGGACCGGATCCGCGCGGTCGAAAATCTTCGAAAAGGTTACGCACCACGGAACAATATTGACATCGAACCATTTTTCCTTGAATTGGCCCCGCGCGACATTCGCCGCGTACTCCGCGCGAATCTCGGCCACGTGGCTCGCCGCATCGGGAAGTAACCCGAGCTTGACCAGGCTAAAGCGCCGGTTGTCGTTAAGGTAGCGCCACAGCACGGAAGGATGGTCGCGTCCGGTACGCAATAAAAATGCGCGACTCCGCGTGGACCAACGGATTTGCCAAAGAATTTTACTTCGCAGTCCCGTCATGTTTTCCTTGGGCGTCGTCGGCAAGGGCTTCGCGGTCTTGTCCGGTGGCCTGAAATATGGATTCGAAGCCATTTACCGCTTTGGCAAGATCGTTGACCAGGGTCGTTAAATCGTAGCAGGATCGCTCGGTCTTATGGCCGGCTCCGAGGTGCTCCCGGGCAGCGACGAAGCGGCACCGGGCGCTTGCCACAGAGTTATTCGACCGCCATGCCTGCGCTGAGGTTCGGCGAACGGCCGGGCGGCATGCCGGGGCGGCGTGGTGTTCAGTGCGGGATCTGCACCGTCGCGACCAAGCCCCGATGATCCGAGCCGGGTAGCACGACGGCATGCAGCGACGTCGCATTGCAGCCACGCGTGAGCACATGGTCGATGGCGAGCAATCGCGGTAGTCGCCGACCGGCCGGGAAGGTGCGCACAACACCCGCGCCGGATTGTTCCGCCGCGTCCCGATAACCGTTGTGCAGCAAGGCCCGAAAGGGGCGCATGTCGGTCGTGCTGTTGAAATCCCCCGCTACGATCACCGCACCTTCGCCGGCCGAGTTGGCTACTTCTAGCAACGTCTGCGGCAATCGACGCAGGTCTCGCCTCCAGGCATCGATCGGCCATGGCCACGGACCCGCAACGTGTACGACGACAACGGTCGGATCCGTCGACACGCCGGGCACCTGCAGCCGCGCGCACCCAAACGGCATGGCGTATCCATCGATTCGCGCGGCGGCGTGCATGGGGAACCGGCTCCAAATGCCCACTCCGGCACCGCCATTCCTGGCATCGAGCCACCGGTGCGGAAAAGTGCTATCCAGCCCGGCCGCGGACAACAGCTCGGCCGCCCGAGGCGTGAGTTCTTGGAATGCAACGAGGTCGGCCTGCTCACGCGCCGAGCGTACGAGAAGCTCGGCATCGGCTTGACCCACACGAAGATTCGCGGAGAATACGCGGAGCTTCACACCTGCGGTGCTCTCGCTGTGGGGACGCCGGTACAGCGGGGCGCGCGGTGCCGGCGTGCTCGCCATCAGCCCGCAGGCGGCGATCGCGAGGATCCAGTCGCTAGGCAGCGCCAGAACGATGGCAGACACGGCTGCGCCCGGCATGAGGTATCGCGAGAAGGCTGCCGTCACCAACACGGCGTGGTTGGTGATCGGCAGATGTCGTGACGCCCGCGCCCAGCAACCCAGGCCCAGTGCCACCAGCGCAACGGCCGTTCGGGCCGCGCCTTGAATGATCGACAGTGCGGTTTAACTCCTTTTTCTACAACTTCTCGTCGGCCCCGTTCGGCGATTAGCATAACTGTGTATCGGTGAATACCGCCGACAAAATTCTTCGGACGAAAGCCAGGACCACTGATGACGACCCGGTTTAGCTGCGTCATTTTTGCCGTCGTGCTCGCGCTGGGTTTATGTTCGGGCCGGCCCGCGCTAGCATCCACCGCTGTGTTCGATGATTTCACGGGTCCCGCGGGCACGCCGCCCAACCCCGATTTATGGGGCTACGACGTGGGCAGCGGCTGGGGCAATAACGAGCTCCAGACGTACACCAACTCCACCAGCAATGTCTATCTCGACGGACAGGGCCATCTGGTCATCGCGGCCCTGAGATCGGGCAACAACTACACCTCGGGTCGCCTGGTGACTCGCGGAAAACTGGCCATGAACTACGGCACCGTTTCCGCCAGCATCAAATTGCCGGCTGGGCAAGGCATCCATCCGGCTTTCTGGCTGCTCGGCACCAATATCGGCACGGCCGGCTGGCCCGAATGTGGCGAAATCGATATTGCTGAGACCTTCGGTGACGCCTCCCACTACTACATCACCGTGATCGGCCCATCGACGCAGGAACCCAAGGGCCAAGTTCAATTCGACGGTCCCATCGCCGACCTTTCGCAAGGTTTTCACACCTATTGGGTCAACCGCGAGCAAGGCCGGATCACAGCGGGCATCGACTCGGCGACTCTGGCGACTTTCACGCCCGCATCGATGCCGCCCGGGATGCGGTGGGTGTTTGACCGCCAGCCCATGTACGCGCTTTTCAATGTCGCCATCGGCGGGGACGAGATCGTGGGTCCGCCAGACGCGTCGACGCCATTCCCGGCGGCCATGCTTGTGAAATGGTTTCGCTATACACCTCAGGGATGACGCGCACGGCGCGAACCGCCGGCTATCACCCGGCGGCGGTGCATGCCATTTCAAGAGCCCACGTATTTGAACTCCAGGATGTCGGCATCGTCGATCTCCCTGACCCAGCCCGGGCGATGAGACAGCAAATCTATCAGGCCGGAAATGGTGCCCGGCTTGAACACTCCGAAATATTCGTCGTACGCGTATAGCTGGTGCGGTAGCGCGAAATAAATCGGACTCTGTTTGGAATTGGCGTCACGTTCCAGTGCGGCAAAATCTTCCGGTTTGGGCGGCCCGTTCAACAGGCTGATGTTCAGGTCGTCCAGTGAGTTGTCATAAAATTTGTCAGCCAGCGCAAGCCGGACGTAGTCTGCGCTCGGTCGCATGGGCCAGCCGGCCTGCGGGGCTATCATGGTCACAAGTTTGGCGTGACTGTTTTCCGCCAACATGCGACGGGACGCATCCAATTCCTCCTGGGTCACCGTCACCACCGACCACCAGCTGAAATAGCTTTGCAATCCCGCCGCGGTCAAGGTGATCAACAGGACCGACGCCGCGATGGCGGTGAGAATTTGACGGCCATTTTCGTAATTGCTCAATGCGTCCGCGACAAACGTGGCCAGCAGGATGCTGCAGCCGACGAGGGAGTACAGGAAAACCCGCAGGATGCATTCACCGCCGTAGCTTTGACCGAGCACCAGCACTGACGAGCAGGTCATGAGGCCGAGCGCCCACTGCACGCCGATGCGTTTCCACAACAGATAAAAGCAAATCGCCGCCAGCAACCACACCGATGCCGACAGTCCTCGCTGGACGAATTGGTTGAAGATGCGTCCGTCTGACGGCCGGCCCACGACCTTCAGCGACCCGCTCGCGGTCAGGTTGTGCAGTGGGTTGCTGAAATAGGCCCAATGCTTGATGTAGGGGTATCGCGGAATGACATAAGCGATTTCGATCATCGCGTAAGCGGCGGGCAGCCATCGCGGGCTGACCTGCCTGAAAATGGCCAGGGCAGTGCAGAGCCCCGTCACCCAGACCGGCGTGAGCTGATGGGTAGCGGTTAAAGCCGCAAAGATCGGTACCGATAGATAACCGGCCGCAGGAAACTCGTTGGAGCTCGCCAGCATAACCAGCATCGCAATCGTCATGAACAGCGCGACGGCCTGGGGGGAAAAATAGTCCTGCCCGACCCAGTTGACCACCTGGGCGAACATTGCCGCGGTGAGCGCCACGCGCAGCCCGAATCCGAGGGCTAGGCCCAATGACGCGACCACGACGGCAATCAACACGTCCACCAAAGGTGTGAACCAGTGCGCGACATCCACGGGATCGACGTGCGCCACCGAGCTGAACCACGACATGAGGCCGAAAAACCCAGGCCATTGGTTATAGAGATCGACCCTGGGCAGGGGCAGCGCACGGTATTTCAGGATGTAGTCGATGACTCCGATGTGCTGATAGGTGTACGTGTAGATCGGTAGGGGTGCTATCAGCGTGACCGTCAGCCGTTCGAAAAGAATCACCAACAAGACCGCGAAACCGGCGGTGAACCCGCGGTTCGCGGCGATCGAGACCGCGAAGGCGATGACCGCCAGGGTCACGGCAGCGAGCAGCAATGCGCCGCCGGGTGTGGCCAGCAGTCCGTATTGACCGCCCTGGTCCGCACGGAGCCGTGGCAGGGCGACCAGCCAAATAACCGTCGCCACAAGCAAAGTCGCGAGGGCCGCGTAGGCGGCCGGCAATCCGCTGCAGCGCGGAAAAGAGCGTGCCCGTTGACTGCTCGGCAGGCATTGCTCTTCGGCGACTTCCACGTCGGCAACGGGAGCGACCACTACCGCTCAGCCTCAACCCGCAGAGCCCGCAACCGCGCCACCCCCGTGGCGATGACGCCGAGCGACAGGATCAGGCAGGAGACAACCGGATTCCACAGGTTTAGCCAGAGCTGAGAGCTGGTCAGTGCGATAACGGTTGCCACACTCACGCCGAGTACACCGGCCACCGCGGCGGGGCCGGACAGGCTCAGCCAGCTCAGCAGGGCACTTCCCGCCCCGGTGAGTACGAGGACGGTCAGCAGCACGACCCGCGCCGAAGCGGGCAACGGCAGCGTTGACAATATCCCGCATGATCCGGCGGTTACGGCCAACATCGCAAGTACCCGGGATTGAGACGCGTGTGCGAAACGGCGGCGAACCGGAAACGTTTGCCACCAAGTCGTCACTCGGCCTCCTCGCGTTCCTTTGGATCGCTACGCCTGAGGCTGCGGCGGCGGACCGCATCGCTCGCCAGCGGGCGCGCGCGTCTGCCCTGCTGCCGCGATTTCGCCAATGCCACGGGCCCGCTCAATATGCCTGCGATCCGTTTTCGCCGCATGCCCGGCGGCAGGTCCACCCCCTCCACGTCCGGTGGGGGCGCAAGAAGCTGCAGGTGCCGTGCCGCCGACCACGCCCTGCGCAGCGCCATAGGCGCCAGGACTGGATCGCAGGCCACCTTGGTCATCCATGCCCCCAGCCCCAGCCCGTACGTGCGGACCTCCCGCTGCAGGGCCGACATGTCGTGGTGGGGACGGTGCCAGATCATGGCGGCCGGCTCATAGACGAGCCGGTATCCCGCCGTGACCACCCGGATGAAGATGTCGATGTCTTCGCCGCCGCCGGCGGGTGACCCGACCCCCAACCCGTCATCGAAGCCGCCGAGGCTTGTGAGCACGGCCCGCCGCAGCGCCAAGTTGGCCCCGGTGCCGTACAAGCCCATTTGAAAAGGAAACAGCGGATTATCGGGCGGCGGTTGCCGGATATCGAAGGTTTCGCGCGTCAGCGTGGTGGACCACTGCGCCTGCTTATGCAGCGTTTTTTCGAAGACGATCTGCGCCGGGGTGCGCAGTTCGCCGGACGTAACGAGGCCCGTGACACAGCCGACCGACGAATCGGTGGCGAACGCCTCGCCCAGCCGGCGCAACCACATCCGATCGACCACGACGTCGTCGTCGGTGAAAGCCACGACACTGCCACTGGCGGCCAGGATCCCGGTATTTCGAGCCACGGCGAGGCCCGGGACCGGCTCCGCCCGCACCTGCACCCTCGGGTCGGACAGGGCTTCGACATATTCGATGGTCGCCGCGTCGTCGGAGGCGTTATCGACCACGACTACGTCGAAGTCGGGATAGTCGGACGCCATCACCGAGGCGAGCGCGGTTTTCAGCAACGCGGTTCGATTACGCGTGCAGATCACGACCGTGATCGAGGGCAACCGATCGTCGGCCACCTCGGGGATCGCGGGCACCCCAACCGGTTTGCAGGTCGATAACGACTGCTCCAGGTCGCCCCCGTCGAGGCAACCGTCCACCACGTCGAGCTCGAGAAAGGCCACCGGGCGGGTCTGATCCCGCACCAACAACCGCGCCCTGCGGTAGCCCGCGGACTCGGCGAGCTTTATCCGTCCGCGCGGCCGCGCCGCAAGGTCGAGTTCACCGATCCACACTGCACCCGGCCAGCACGGCGGCTCGGCAATCTTCATCGCGGGCATCAACGTCGACACAGTCGGCTCCGCTTTCACCGCTTTCACCTCCGCCGTCCCCGGCCGCGCTGACCAACCAAGAACTACGATGTTAGCCGATAGTACGGACTAAAAGAATGGCTTTTCGCGTAGGCAATGACTGCTAGTCATTAGCTTTCCCATCACTGTGCGGACGAGGCGCGGCACCGAGCGTCGCACGGGTCACACCGCGACGGGCAATCCCATTGCCAACGTCCTGGTCAACGGTGGCGCCGGGTGAAGTTCGGTCGCGACGATGCGGCGCGGAAAGAGGGGGCCGGTGCGATCGGGATGTCGCGAAAACGATTGATCCGTAAGGCGGCCGGAGATCCCCGCGTACAACCCGAGCGCCACCAGAAGGATGATGAACAGGATGATCAGCGCCAATATCGTGTGCGATGTTCTAGACCGGTGGCTCGGCGTCACCGTCGGCGCCGAAAGCGGTTCGGCGCCAACGTCGTTCCGCGCACCTTGTGGCAAGGTCATGGCCGGGACGGGTGAGTCGGTCGACGGTTGACGGGTGAGCTTGTGCAGCTCCTCGCGCGCTTCCCGTTCGGTCTTGAACTGGCGGCGAACCCGGCCGCGCCGGCCGGTGATCCGGTCAATGCCGGCATCGGCCACAACCTGATACCGCACAACCTTTCTCCCGCTCGTGCGGTCGAACACCTCGACCTTCCTGATCGCTGACATAACGATCGACCGGGACTCAATCGGGGTTCGCGGAAAGGTCGATGACTCCCCGCGCCGATCTCGGCCCCCGAGCCCGCCGGTACATCCGAAAAGCCTTGGTGCGGAGACGTTCTCGATATGGCGCGACGCGCGCACCACGCCCGTCGAGCCAGGCGGCAAGCTGGTGGGGCGTCGTGGTAGCTCGTACCGTCAGGCGCGCCAGGGAAAACGGCTCGTCGCGCGGCGAGCTCAACGCGTCCATCACCGCACAGGCCGAGGTGTGCCCGACCGTCGCCACAACCCGGCGGATCCTGCGGCAATTGAAACCGTGAGGGTAAGCGAAACTTTGAACTTGGTGGCCCAGCTCGTCCTCCAGCATGTGCTTGGAACGGCGAAGTTCGTCGGCGACCTCTTTGGTGGGCATGGCGTCCAGTTGCCGATGGGTGTGTGTGTGAGCGCCGATCTCGACGTTCGACGACTCCAGCTCGACCAGCTGCGACCAGTCAAGCATCGGCGCTGGTGGGATCGCCAGTTCAGGGCTGCGGGGACCGCTTCCTCGCAGCGCGCCGGTGGTGACGTAGAGGGTGCTGGGGATGTGGTGCTGGGCCAGAACCGCTGCGGCGTCTGCGAAGTCGGCAAAACCGTCGTCGAAGGTGATGACCACCGGTCGTGGCGGCATCGGGGACTGGCCGGCGAGCGCCGCACAAAGCTGGGACACGGTGATTGCGTTTCGTCCGCTGCCGACGATCGAGTCCACCTGGCGTGCGAATACCGCGGGCGTCACCGCAAAGGGCGCGATCCATCGCGGCGGGTCGGTCGAGACGGAGTGATAGAGCAGGATCGGAATGGGCGTCGCCGTGTCAGGATCCGGCCGGCGACGGGCGCTGCGCGCTACCGGTGTGCTCATCGGGAAGCCGTTGGTCGGCGTGCGCGACAACGCGTCGAGGTGTAACCAGCTGGCGTGCCAAGCGCCGCGCCGGCCATCGGCGCCGCGGGCGTCGTCCTGTCCATGGCGAGCACTTTACTACTAGTCTGGTTTTCCCGTGTACTCCATCGTTAAAGTATGTATAGTTGCCCAAAGCCAGACCGTATGGTTTGTCCTCGCCGACGCCTTGGCTTGGGCGCCGGCCGTACCTCAACAGCTCGCCATCGCGTCACCATCGATCATTGGAGGGAAAGAATGCAGGCGATCGACACGGCAGTCATTGGCGCGGGTCCTTACGGGCTTTCCGTCGCCGCGCACTTGCGCGTTGCGGGGGTCGAGCATGAGGTCTTCGGCGAGCCGTTGGAGAGTTGGCAGAGTTTCATGCCCCGGGGCATGGTCTTGAAATCGGAGCCGTTCGCCTCGAATCTGTGGGATCCGGCGCGGCGATTCAGCTACGAAAACTATTTCGCCGAAAAGGGTATCGCCTATCGGCCGGTGCATGACCCGATCCCGGTCGAGCGCTTCCTCGACTACGCGCATTGGTTTCGCCGCAACGCCGTCGGTGAGGTGCGCCGGGTCAAGGTTCGCCGGGTGGCGCGCGCCGGGAATGCATTTTCGTTAGAGCTCGAGGACGGCGCGGTCTTGACGGCGCGACGGGTCGTCGTGGCGACGGGGCACATGGGCTATCGCCGGGTTCCCGATGAGCTCGCGGGTTTGCCCGAGGGAGCGTGCGTGCACAGCACCGCGCTAAACGACCTGCGGCCGTACGCGGATCGTGATGTCACGGTGATCGGCGCCGGCGCGTCCGCCCTGGAATCGGTGGCGCTCTTGCACGAGGCAGGGGCGAACACCCGCCTGGTGGCCCGGCGCAAGCAGATCACCTGGAACGCTCCGGCGCTGCCCGACCGCGGTTGGATCGAGAGGCTCCGCAAACCGGAGTCCGGTCTTGGACCCGGATGGCGCTCGATGGCGGTCTCGGAGTTGCCATTTGTGTACCGCCGCGTGTTCGCCCCCGAAAAGCGCCATCGTTATTTCCTTACCAGCTGGGGCCCTTCGGGCGCGTGGTGGTTGCGTGATCGGGTGGAGGGCAAGATCGATCTCCTGATGGGCCATCAGTTGGCGTCTGCGCAAATGGTGGATGGCCGGGTCAGGCTCGGCCTGACTGGCCCCGCGGGTGACACGGAGGTGGTCACCGACCATGTGGTGGCTGCCACCGGATTCGACGTGGCACTCGAGCGACTGGATTGCCTAGATCCTGCGCTGCGCTCTCGGATTGCGCGCGAGGGCCCTTACGCTCGGTTGACCGCTCACTTCGAGACGTCGGTGCCCGGGCTGTTCATCGTCGGTTTGGCCGCTGCGCCAGTGTTCGGTCCGGTCCAGCGCTTCATGTTCGGAGCCAAGCACGCCGCACCGGCGGTCACAAAAGCCCTGCGACGCAACCGCGTCCAGAACACCGCCACCATACGCCGAGTCATCCCGGTCGAGCCGAAAACCGGGGTGCTACAGCCGGATTCGGCGTAGACGACGCCTTTTCGCGGTGGCGGGCCGAGCGGTGTCTGGACGCGGCTCAATGCCCTTGGCTGCGGCGGAGCTTGTCGCGGACCATGCCGGTGAGTACGCGGCCGGCGGTGACGAAGCGGCTGGTCGGCACGGGCCGGAAGGCGCGGGCCGCGTCGGTCAGCGCATCGCGGGATTCCGTCGTCAGCTCGATGTCGGCGGCGGCGACGTTGGACTCGAGTTGCGCGACGGTGGACGCTCCGGGAATGGCGACGACACCCGGCAGGCTGATCAGCCAGGCCAGCGCCACCTGTGCCGGCTGGGCACCGGCCTGCTTCGCAACGTCGCGCAGCGTCTGCAACAGCGGTTCCGCACGGCGCAGGTTCTCGACCTCGAACAGTGGGTTCACCGCGCGAACGCCATTCGCCGGTCGCTCGTCGACGCTATACCTGCCGCCCAGCAACCCCTGGGCCAGCGGGCTGTAGGCGATCACGATGCGGTTCTCTCGGTCGGCGAACGGGACCAGGTCGTCAAGCGCATCGGGATGGGCGAGCGAGAAGCGCACCTGGTTGCTGACAACCGGCCGTCCGAGCGCCGCGTCTGCCTTAAGCCATCGCGCCAGCGAATAGTTCGAGACGCCGACCACGCCGATCTCGCCGCGGTCGAGCAGGCTGCGCATTCCGGGCATGATCACCGAATCGGGCACCACGGGGTTGGGCTGGTGAACCTGGTAGAGCGGGATGCGGTCCAATTGCAACCGGCGCGCGCTGGCGCGCTCGCGCTGCTTGATCACGGGCGGGAACGGCGCGACCGGAAAGATCTTGCTGGCCACCGCGACTTCGGCGCGCTTGTCGCCGAGTGCTTTGCCGAGGATACGTTCACTCCTTCCCCTTCCGTATATTTCGGCCGTGTCAAACAGCGTGACCCCCAGCGCAAGTGCGCGCTGCACGACGTCGCGCGCGGTGCCGGAAGCGTATTGGTCGCCATAACCCCACTCGGGCGAGCCGAACTGCCAAGTTCCCAGGCCAATCCGACTGACCCGCCCGATCCCGTCGACGTTGAGATACTTCATGTGTTTACCGTAGGCGACGAGATCCGTTCTGACACCTGGCATTTGCCCTATTGCAGCGGCTCCCGCGCGTCCAAGTGGTTGGGCGGCAGCCGCTTTGGCCACGGCACCGGGGCGGTAACGCCATGAATGGAGACCGGATGGCGGGCCAAGGTGCGGTCGAATTTGACCCGAGTGTGCCGCTGCTCATCGTCAAGATTGGTCGCTATGCGCTCCACCATGGAGGCGTCGGGGCAATCCGCACAATGGGTCGGGCCGGGGTGCCGGTCTACGCCATCACCGAAGACCGGCTGACCCCCGCGGCGATGTCCCGCTACCTGACCGGCCGGTTCGTCGCGCCCACGACGGGGCTCGAGGACGACGGTCGACTCCTCGAAATCTTCGCCGGGATCGGCGAGCGGCTCGGGCGCCCGGTGATCGCGCTGCCGACCGACGACGAAGCCGCGGTGTTTTTGGCCGAGCACGCCGAGGAGTTGTCGCCGTGGTTCATCGGCCCGAAAATCGACCCCGGCCTTCCGCGACGGCTCGCCAGCAAGCGCGGATTGCACGATACGTGCGCCGACCTCGGGGTGCCCACCCCGCACGCCGTCTTCCCGGCTTCGCTGGCGGAGGTCCAGGCGTTCGCCGAACGCGCCACCTTTCCGGTGGTCGCCAAGAATCTTGACCCGTTCAGCCGGCTGAGTGATCCCGCCGTCAGCCACAGCACCATCATCCGCAGCCGCGAAAGCCTGTTGGCCCTGGCCGCGGACTGGCCCGACGTCCCGGGGGTGATGCTGCAGGAGTACATCCCGGCTACAGTCGCTGAGGACTGGATCTTCCACGGATACTTCGACGCAACCGGCCGGTGCCTCGTCGGCTTCACCGGTGTGAAATACCGCTCGTGGCCGCCTCAGGGCGGGGTCACGTGTTACGCGCGCGTGGTCGCCAACGAAGCACTGGCGTGGCAGTCCGCCGAGCTGTGTCGGCGGCTGGGGTTCCGCGGCATCGTGGATCTGGACTGGCGGTTCGACCGTCGCGACCAGCGCCACAAGCTCCTGGACTTCAACCCGCGGGTCGGCGCCCAATTTCGGCTCTTCGAGACGACTGCGGGCATCGATGTGGTCCGCGCCATGCACCTCGATCTCACGGGGCGCACGATTCCGTCCGGGGCGCAAGTGCCGGGGCGCGGATTTTGTGTCGAGAACCTCGACGCGCCGGCCCGCATCGCGTACCGGCGGCTCGGGTCCGGCGCGTCGCCGGTCCCGCACCCACCGGGTCGGGTCGAGCCGGGTTGGTTCGCGCGCGACGACCTCTTGCCGTTCCTGATGGCGGCCGCGCGCTCGTCGGCGCCGCTGGCCCGAAGCGTCCGGCGGCTCGGTAGGCCTCTGAGGTCGGGGGTGCGGGAGGCGACGTGGCGCCGCCGTCGGGGCACCGAGGCGCCGGACGCGCCGATCACCCGGCCCTGCGAATGATCCTGTCGCACAGCATGTTCGGATTGAGCGGCGCCGTCACATCGCGGTCGCCACGGCCGGTTCCGGCCGCGCGTTGTCGCTGTCTTGCGTGTGATCCATCGCCTCTTGCGGCACGGGGTCCATCGGCTGCTCCGGAGCGGCCGCGTCCATCGGAGTCACCCGGACGGCCAGGTCGTAGTCGTCCTCGTCCAGCGCCCGGGCGGGCACCACCAGCGGTGGGCGTTTCGCCGGAGCCGGCAGACTCGCTTGCACCGCCGTCAACTGGCGGCCGGCGAGGTGATTCAGCCCGGCCCCCACGTCTTTTCCGAGCCGCTCGCTGCTGTGGTAGCGCACCCAGGCCGACACTTCGGCCCGGCCGTTTGCGGCGGCGAGTCGGATCGTCACGACGGTGGCATCGGTGTCGAGCAGCCACAACCGGTCGAGCGTGTCCGATGTGATATCCCACGGCGAGACCCAGAAGCTGGTCGCGTACCCGTCGAAATGCTTGAGATGACGCAAGCCCGGCCGGGTACGGGTCGGATCCAGGCCGGCCATCACGGCGGTGTCCACTTCGGCGAGTTCGTCGGCGGTCAATGGCCGTGCCGCGCAGCGCTGACCGTCGACAACCCCGGCGAGCCGTTCGGCGACGGCAGCCACGGTCGAGACCACGGAGTCGCGGGCCGCCACGGCCCCGACGTTGCGCTGCGGATTCATCCGGATTACCAGCCAGGTGCCGCGCTCGATGCCCGCGGTGTGATCGTCCACCGGTGGCGAGGCGGACGGGTCGGCGGCCTCGCGGTCCTGTCGCTTTCGCACCGAGACGATATCGATGGCGTCCAGGCGCACATCGAATTGCCGTAGGCCCGCGGCGATTAACGGCACCGGCACGGTGGCGGGCGGCGCCGCCTCGCCCTCGGGCAGCCCCGACGGTGGCTGCGCCTCGACGATCGCGACCACCGCGACCAGGTGCCCCTGGTGTTGCCGCACCCCGACCACGTCGCGGCCGAACCGATGCCGGTGATCGATCCCGGGCGTGCATCCGGGGCTCAGCGTCGCCCCGGAGTCGGGAGACGACTCCCACAGGTCGGCGGACCAGTCCCACACCCACCTGGCCAAAGCTGAGGCGACCGTGATTCCGCGGTAGGTGAGCAGGGTGGCGATCGTGACAAGCGCCGCAGCGGCCACACCCAACCACCACGCGGTGGGCCGTCCTGGTGCCGAAAGCCGATGAGCCAACGCCAGCACCCCGATGTCGATGACGAACACCGACGTGATCCACGACCACGAGAGGGCCAACCCGAGCGGACGCTGCGCCTTCATCTGTGCCTCACTGATCGCCATGCCGGTAGCCGAAACCCAACGCAATACCGAGAGTTGGTGGTAGTGCTTGTATGATACATAAAGTACTGTAATATGGTCTACAGCTGGATGTTACGTTTGTTGGGCATTTGATGTCACCGCAGCGGCCGCGGTTCGGTCCATGTCAACGAGGAGCGGCGCATGTCGTTCGCGTTTACACACCCGGTGCGAGTTGCGATGGCTGTCGGTTGCGTGTTGGCCAGTGCGGCCGCAGGGTGCTCGTCGCGCTCGGCGGAGCACGCATCGACCACATCGGCGGGCGTGCCCACCGTCGCGTTGGTGCCCGCGGGTTCGGCTGTCGGTGACGAGTCGATTCCTGGCATCGGCGCCACTCGCGCCGGCTGGGACGACTCGCACACACCAAACAGCGCAATCCCAAACGGTTACGGCCGAGACCTCAGCTTGCCGGAGTACCTCGCGCCCGGCGGCGCCGTCTACACCGACGTATCCGACCACGGCACCGGAAGAATCCAGGTCTATTCCCTGAATATGCACACGGTCGACCGATTCGAGGTTTTGCGGCGGGTCTGGAGAGAGTTGCCACCCGATGCGAAGGTGGCATGGGATCTGTTGCGTGACCGTTGCTATCGGGTGGCTTTCAATAGCCCGACCCTGCAGGCCGTGGGCGATTTCATGGCGGAGGTCCAGCTTCAATACATCCAGGAAGACGGCAGGAAGGCGATGACTTCCGACCGCTTCAACCAAGCCTTGTTTTGGCTTGATGCCGCCGGCTCGCCACCCGACCGCGCGGATGGCTGCGGCTAGCCCCTGGGCAGTCCTGACCTTGCCGCACCGGATGCGGACGCCATAGCCTGGGCCGGGGCGCGCCGGACGGGTGCGTGTCGAAGGCGGAACCAGCACGGGGAGGCGGGTATATCCCGGTGCGGGCACTGGGAATCGTCGATCCGCGCCGAAAACTCTGCAACCCGAAGGATGTCGCGGTGGCCGAACTCACCGGCGCGCGAGCCGAGGAGCTCGCGGCGATGGACGTCTTCGAGGGCACCCCCAACGAGGACCTCGTGCCGTTGGCGGCGCGCTTGCAGCCGTTGCGCGCCGCGGCCGGACAGGTGCTGATGCGGCAGGGCGAGCAGGCCGTGTCGTTCCTGTTGATCTCGTCGGGCACCGCCGAGATCAGGCACGTGGGAAGCGATGGCGCGGTGGTCCTTGGTCGGGCGTCGCCCGGCACGATCATCGGGGAGATCGCCCTGCTGCGGCACGGCCCGCGGATCGCGACGGTCACCACGGCCGAACCCCTGACCGGCTGGATCGGCGATAACGACGCCTTCACCCGGCTGGTGCACATCCCCGGGGTGATGCCGCGGCTGCTGCGAACGGTGCGGCAGCGGCTGGCCGGGTTCATCACGCCGATCCCGATACGGGTTCGCGACGGGACCCGCCTGATGCTGCGGCCGGTGTTGCCCGGCGACGACGAACGGACCGTGCGCGGCCACATCCAGTTCTCCAGCGAGACGCTGTATCGGCGCTTCATGACGGCCCGCATTCCCAGCCCGACGCTGCTGCACTACCTGGCCGAGGTCGACTACGTCGACCATTTCGTCTGGGTGGTCACCGACGGCGGTGACCCGGTGGCCGACGCGCGCTTCGTTCGCGACCAGCGCGATCCGACCCTCGCCGAGATCGCCTTCACCGTCGCCGACGCGTATCAGGGCCGGGGGATCGGCAGCTTCTTGATGAGCGCGCTGTCCATCGCCGCCAGGATCGACGGCGTCGAAAGGTTTTCGGCGCGAATGCTTTCCGACAACGCGCCGATGCGCGCCATCATGGACCGCTATGGTGCGGTGTGGCAACGGGAGGACGTCGGCGTGATCACCACCGTGATCGACGTGCCACGGCGGCCTTCCTTAGGGCGCGACGTGGCCGACGAGATCCGGCGCGTCGCCCGCCAGGTGATCGAAGCGGTCGGCTGAAAGCGCATGCGGCCGTTGCGGATTGGGTCGGCGTTGATCGCCGCGCTGGCGCTGGCCGCGTGCGGGCATTCGCGGGCGCCCGGACCGTCGGCGGCGCCGCCGAAACCCCCGCCGAAGCACCACACGGTCGTCAACCCCGCCAACATCAAGCGGGTCGTTCGCGAGCTGCCACCCCACTACGAGGTGACCACCGGCATCCCGGGCGGCGCCTCGCCGAGGGTGATCTGGAGCCTCGAGGCCGACGCGACGGCCAAGCCGGCGCAGTGCGCCTCCCTCGCCGACCCCGGCGAGGGAAGCGATCAATCGGCGCAGGGACTTTCGGGTTCGGGCACCGGCGGGATCGTCGACGCGGTGGTCGTGGCGCTGGCGGGGCCGGTGCAGCTCGACCCCGGCCTCGTGGCGGCGTGCGACCGGTGGAGCATGAGCGACGCGCACACCACCGCCCGTGTCCGCCTCACCGACGCACCGCACGTCGAGGACGCCGCCACCGTCGGCATGGTGACCGATACCAGGTCGTCCGTCGAGTCGGGTACCGAAATCGATTCGCGCACATACACCTTCATTGCCTACCTGGGCAACTATTACGCGTTTACCACCCTGACCACCGACCCGGGCTCCGCGCTGCCCGCGCTGCCGCCGCAATTCGCCGCCGACCTGCTCGTCAAAACCGTGTCCACGTTGCGCGGTTGACGGCCCGCGTTGGGTAAATTGGCCACGATGTTGAAGGTGGCGCTCGCGGTCGCATCCGTGTGCTTGCTGGCCGGCTGCTCATCGGATCCGACCACCGCGACCCGGGCCGACATCGCCAAGGTCACCAACGTCAAGTCGAGTTTCGGGCCCGAGTTCAAGGTTGCCGACATCAGCGAGAGGGCGATCGACCCCGCGCTGTTGTCCACCCGCAAGCTGCCCGACGGTTTGACGTTCGACCCCGCCAACTGCGCGAAAACGGCGGCCGGACCGGACATGCCGCCGGACCTCAAGGGCAACATGGCCGCTGTGTCGGCAGAGGGCAACGGGAATCGCTACGTCGTCATCGCGGTGGAGACCTCTAAAGAGGTGCCGCTCAGCGATCCGGGTAAGGACTGCGCCAAGGTGGCGTTTTCCGGGCCGCAGTTGCGCGGGGGGATCGAGGTGATCGATGCGCCGCGCATCGACGGCGCCCACACGCAGGCCATCCACCGCGTGCTGCAGGCGCTGGTTGGGCCGACGGCCCGCACCGGTGAGCTGTTTGACTACACCGCTCAGTTCGGCGACTACCAGGTGATCGTCATCGCCAATCCGCTGGTCATTCCGGACCAGCCGGTGGCCAAAGTCGACACCCAACGCGCCCGCGATTTGCTGGTGAAAGCCGTGGCCGCGGTGCGCGGCTAGATCGATGGCGGCGACCCACGGCGCCCGGCTGCGCCGCGCTTGTGATCGCCGCTAGCGCACGTCGCGGGGGCGGAACTGGATGCTGACACGCGGGCCGACCGGCGCCGACGTCTTGGGGACCGCGTGCTCCCAGGTGCGTTGGCACGACCCGCCCATCACCAGCAGGTCCCCGTGGGCCTGCGGCAGCCGCAGCGACGGGCCGCCGCCGCGGCGCCGCATCGCGAAGGTGCGGGTCGCGCCGAGGCTGACGATCGCCACCATGGTGTCCTGCGAGCTGCTGCGGCCGATGGTGTCACCGTGCCAGGCGACGCTGTCGGCGCCGTCGCGGTAACAACACAGCCCGATCGTGGTGAAGGGCTCGCCGAGTTCGCCGGCGTAGATGTCGTTGAGCCGCCGCCGCAGCCGTCCCAGCAGCGGGTGCGGGGGATCCTCGACCGTCAGGTCGTGGAAGCTGACCAGGCGCGGCACGTCGACCACTCGGTCGTACATGTGGCGGCGTTCGGCCCGCCAGGGCACGGTCTTGAGCAGGTCGCGCAACAGGTCGTCAGCGTCGGTCAGCCACGCGGCGCGGATCTCGATGAAGGCGCCGTCACCGAGCTGCCTGCGCTCGGTGTGTTCGAACAGCGAGCCCTGTACCGCGATGCTCACCGCCCCAGTTTATCGCACACCCGTTCGATGACGAGGCGACCGGCTACGTTCTTAGTGTGGGCGTTGTCGAGCTGGCCACCAATTCGGAGGTGGGCGCGCTGCGGGTGGTCATCGTGCACCGCCCCGGCGCCGAGCTGCTGCGGCTCAATCCGCGCAACAACGACCAGCTGCTGTTCGACGGGCTGCCCTGGGTCGCGCGCGCGCAAGAGGAGCACGACCAGTTCGTCGAGCTGCTGCGCTCGCGCGGCGTCGAAGTGCTGCTGCTGTCGGACCTGCTGACCGAGGCGCTCAGCCACAGCGGCGCCGCCCGGATGCAGGGCGTGGCCGCCGCGGTCGACGCGCGCCGGCTCGGAGTGCCGCTGGCCCAAGAGCTTTCGGCCCACCTGCGGGGCCTGGATCCGGTCAGGCTGGCCACTGTCCTGACGGCCGGCATGACATTCAACGAGCTCCCGGCGGACACCCGCACCGACGTCTCGCTGGTGCTGCGCATGCACCACGAGGGCGACTTCGTCATTGAGCCCCTGCCGAACCTGGTGTTCACCCGCGACTCGTCGATCTGGATCGGGCCGAAGGTGGTGATCCCGACGCTGGCGTTGCGGGCCCGCGCCCGCGAGGCGTCGTTGACGGACCTCATCTACGCCCACCACCCGCGGTTCACCGGGGTCCGCCGCGCCTACGAGTCGCGAACAGCGCCGGTCGAGGGCGGCGACGTGCTGCTGCTCGCCCCGGGGGTGGTCGCGGTCGGCGTGGGGGAGCGGACCACGCCCGCGGGTGCGGAAGCCTTGGCCCGCAGCCTGTTTGACGACGACCTGGCGACCACGGTGCTGGCGGTGCCCATTGCCCAGCGGCGCGCGCAGATGCACCTGGACACGGTGTGCACGATGGTCGACGTCGACACCGTGGTGATGTACGCCAACGTCGTCGACACGCTCACGGCGTTCACCATCCAGCGCACCCCCGACGGCGTCGCCATCGGCGACGAGTCGCCGTTCTTGGAGGCCGCCGCCAGGGCGATGGGGATCGACAAGCTGCGGGTGATCGACACCGGGCTGGACCCGCTGATCGCCGAACGGGAGCAGTGGGACGACGGCAACAACACGCTGGCGCTGGCCCCCGGCGTCGTCGTCGCCTACGAGCGCAACGTGCAAACCAACACCCGGCTGCGCGACGCGGGCATCGAAGTGCTGACCATCGCGGGCTCCGAATTGGGCACCGGCCGCGGCGGCCCGCGCTGCATGTCGTGCCCGGTCGCCCGCGACCTTTTGTAGCGGGCATCGAGCCTGCGTCCAGTGCGCCAACTTGGGCGGTTTGCCCGCTCTGGACGCAGTTTCGGCGCGGACCGTCAGCGCCAGCTGGGCAGCCAGATCTCCATGTTCCACGTCTGCTGGGAGATGGGCAGCCCGGTGAGCACCGGGAACAGCCACGCGAAGTTGGTCACCACCAGCGCCACATAGCAGCACACGGCGATCAGGCCGAGCGTGCGGCGTTCCCGGTTCTGGCCGCGCGCGTAGAGGATGTCCCCGCAGATCAGCGCGAGGGCCATCACCAGAAACGGCGCCATCGTCGACGCGTAGAAGAAGTACATCTGCCGGTCGATGTCGGCGAACCAGGGCAGCCACCCCGCGCAATACCCCACCCACACTGCGGCGTAGCGCCAGTCGCGGCAGACCAGCATCCGCCAGGTCGCATACACCAACACCGGCACCGCCAGCCACCACATGGCGGGGGTGCCCACCAGCATCTCGGCCTTCACGCACGACTGCGCGCCGCATCCCGGCACGTTTTGCTGGTCGATGGCATACAGCACCGGCCGCAACGACATCGGCCAGGTCCACGGCTTGGATTCCCACGGGTGGTGGTTGCCGGCGGAGTTGGTCAGGCCCGCGTGGAACTGGAAAGCCTTGGCGGTGTAGTGCCAAAGCGAACGAAGGGCGTCGGGCATCGGGACGACGGAGTGCCGACCGATCGACAGGCCCACCTCGTGGCGGTCGATGGCCGTTTCCGAGGCGAACCACGGCGCATAGCTGGCCAGGTAGACCCCTAGGGGGATGAAAGCCAACGCGTACGCGGTCGGGATCAGGTCGCGCCGCAGCGTCCCGAGCCAGGGGCGCACCACCTGGTACTGGCGACGCGCGGCCACGTCGAACGCCAGGGACATCGCCCCGAAGAACAGCACGAAGTAGACGCCGGACCACTTTGTCCCGCAAGCCAATCCGAGCAACACGCCGGCGCCGAAGCGCCACCAGCGCACGCCGAGCCGCGGACCCCACGGGGTGTCGGCGGCGCGGCCCTCCAGCAGGGCGGAATGCATCCGCTGGCGCACCTGGTCGCGGTCGACGATGAGCGCGCCGAACGCCGCGACGACGAAGAAGGTGAGGAAGCCGTCGAGCAGCGCGGTCCGCGCGGTGACGAAGCTGACGCCGTCGCAAATGACCAGCACCCCGGCGATCGCGCCGACCAGCGTCGAGCGGCTGATCCGCCGCACGGTCCGCATCACCAGCACCGCCATGACCACGCCGAGCAGGGCACCGGTGAACCGCCAGCCCACGCCGTTGTAGCCGAAGATGGCCTCGCCGATGGCGATCAGCTGCTTGCCGACCGGCGGGTGGACGACCAGGCCGAAGCCGGGGTTGTCCTCGACGCCGTGGTTGTGCAGCACCTGCCAGGCCTGCGGCGCGTAATGCTTCTCGTCGAAGACGGGCGTGCCCGCATCGGTGGGCGAGCCCAGGTTGAGGAACCGGGTCACCGTCGCCAGCACGGCGATGACGCCGGTCGCGACCCAGCCGCGGATGTGGTCGGTCGGCCCGAAGTCGGCCACCGGAACCAACGGCCCGGGGCTCACGACGGGGACGACACGCTCCGCGGGGTCATCCAAGGTGACGGAGCTTTCGCGGGGCGGGGCGGACATTGGTGTCGATCGTAGGCTGTCCGTCATGACTTCCGGCCGCCTGTTGCTCGGCGCGACGCCACTGGGACAGCCGTCGGACGCCTCGCCGCGCCTGATCGACGCGCTGTCGCGCGCCGATATGGTGGCCGCCGAGGACACCCGGCGGGTGCGGATTTTGGCCAAGGCGCTCGACGCCCCGATCACCGGGCGGGTGATCAGCCTGTTCGACCAGGTCGAGGCGGCGCGGGTGCCCGCGGTGGTCGACGCCATCAAGGCCGGCGCGACGGTGCTGGTGGTCAGCGACGCCGGGATGCCGTTGATCAGCGACCCCGGCTACCGCCTGGTCGCGGCGTGTGTGGACGCCGGGCTGCCGGTGCAGTGCCTGCCCGGCCCGTCCGCGGTCACCACGGCGCTGGCCGTGTCCGGGCTGCCCTCGGATCGGTTCTGTTTCGAGGGGTTCGCGCCGCGCAAGCAGTCGGCGCGCCGGGCCTGGCTCGGGGAGCTGGCCGACGAGCGGCGCACCTGTGTGTTCTTCGAATCGCCGCGCCGGTTGGCCGCCTGCCTGCGCGATGCGGTCGACCAGCTCGGCGGCGCGCGGCGGGCGGTGGTGTGCCGCGAGCTGACCAAGGTCCACGAGGAGGTCGTGCGCGGGACGCTCGACGAGCTGGCGGCGTGGGCCGACGACGGCGTGCTCGGCGAGGTAACCGTGGTGCTCGCCGGGGCCACCCCCGCCGCCGACCTGCCATCGCTGGTGGCCGAGGTCAGGGAGCTGGTGGCGGGAGGGGCGCGCGTCAAAGACGCCTGCAGCGAGGTGGCCGCCGGGCACCCGGACGTGCGGTCGCGCCAGCTTTACGACGCGGTGCTGCAGCTACGCAGCGAGTAGCTCAGGGCGTGCAAGCCCCGATGGGTCCGAAGCTGGGCGTGCAAAACTGCGGATGCGGGGGCAGCGGGGGCAGCGGCGGGCCCCCCGCCGGGAGCGGCGGCAGCGGTGGCAGCGGTGGCAGCGCAGGCAGCGGC
>NZ_LQPJ01000133.1 GCF_002101785.1 Mycobacterium palustre | reverse complement strand
CTGTTTGGAGTCGGTTGATCCTTGACGTTTCTGTTTCGGTTGATCCTTGACACTCTGGGTTAGTGGTTAGGCCTGTTCGCGGGTGCGGAAGGCCCG
The DNA here is from genome assembly GCF_002101785.1 of Mycobacterium palustre. Taxonomy (GTDB): domain Bacteria; phylum Actinomycetota; class Actinomycetes; order Mycobacteriales; family Mycobacteriaceae; genus Mycobacterium; species Mycobacterium palustre. Next base: position 1,202 of record NZ_LQPJ01000133.1, on the reverse strand, counting down.
TTTGTTTCATACCTCGCCGCGGCTGGTGCGCGCGACGGTTTTGACCAGATTGTTGCCGACGAAAAGCGCAGCAGCTCACCATCGACGTGAACGTCGCAGCGGGCTCTGGCATGGTGGGCGCCGAGGCAGACCTGTTGCCAGGCCACACTGACCACCCCGTTGGTGGTGACGCGGCGGCTGACCCAGTCATCACCGCTGCGATCATCGCACGGTGTGCACGACACCGATTGCCGGATCGGCGCTGTGCCCGCGGTGAATCTCTCGGCGGGAGTGGCCATGTCCAGGGATTGGTGTGGCCGAGTGTTGTTGTAGTAGCCGATCCATTCGTCGAGGGCTTGTTGGGCGGTCTTGAGGTTGGTGAAAGGCCTTTGCGCGCTGAGGAATTCCGCGCGCAGGCTGCGGTGGAACCGCTCGATCTTGCCGGTCGTGGTCGGGCTTTTGGGTTGGGTCAGCAGATGCTCGATGCCGTGCTCGCGGCAGATGGCATCAAAGAGCACCTCCACCGGTGGATGGCAAAACCGGCCCGTGAAGACCTTGCCGTTATCGGTCAGGATCTGCTCGGGAGCTCCATAGCTGGCCAACGCCGCGCGCAACCCATCACGGACTGCCCGGGTGCGCTCACGAGCCATCAACCGCGCGCAGACACACATCCGAGAGTGATCGTCGATGCCGGTCAAGGCTTTGGCGCTCGTGCCATCAGCCAGCGGAAAACCCCCCACGACGTCCATCTGCCACAGCTCCATCGCCGCGCCGCGCTCCCAGCGTTTCCATTTGCGCAAGCGCCGATCCCGCAGACTCGGATCGATCACGCCCGCTCGCACCAGGGCCCGATAGGCCGCCGATTCCGACGGCAGCGGCCGCCCGACGCTTGGCCAGCTCAAACACCAGCCGCCGCGGACCCCAATACGGCCGCGACCGACGCAATTCCAACAGCGCCGCTTCCACCGCGGCCGGCATTTGATGCGGACATGACACCGGCCGATGCGACCGATCCCTAAGCCCTTCTAGACCCTCGGCCTCATAGTGGGCCAACCAGGCATGCAACGTCTGACGCGACGCGCCCACCTTCTCAGCAACCAGCGACACCGACAACCCATCGCTGATCACCGCCAACACAGCCTGATACCTCTGCTCGGCCACGGTTAACTCCCTCATTCGAAGGAGTGTCAAGCATCAACCGAAGTAACTGTCAACCATCAGCC
>NZ_LQPJ01000132.1 GCF_002101785.1 Mycobacterium palustre | reverse complement strand
TGGCTGGTGGTGAGCGCGCTGTCGCCCGAGTTCCCGCCCGCGCCGCCGGCGCCGCCGGAGCCGGCGAGCATGCCGGCGTTGCCGCCGGCCCCGCCGGCCGCGCCACTGAACCCGCCGCCGATGTTGGTCGGCGCGACCGCTCCGGCCCCGCCACCCCCGCCGGCGCCGGATCTGCCGCCACCCGGCGACCCCGCAATTCCGAATCCATAACAAATCGGGTTGCGGGTGCGCTCCTTATCCGAATGCGACCGATAAAACGAGCGGTTGTGAACCCGCCGCGTTGCCAGTCGGCATGTGTGATTTGTCACAATTATCGGCTTTCGAGAGTTGCCGGCTGGCACTAGTTCAATAAGACGATTTGCTACACGTCTCGAACACGGGGACAAAAGGCACGGGCTTGTCCCGCGGTCGGACCGCCGCACGTATCCTGGCGCCGACCGGGAAGCGGCAAGCATAGGTGGGCGGGCAATGATCTTTATCGTCGTCAAGTTCGAAACCAAACCGGAGTGGACCGAGCGCTGGCCGGAACTGGTCGCGTCGTTCACCGCGGCCACCCGCGCCGAAGACGGCAACTTGTGGTTCGAGTGGTCGCGGAGCCTGGACAACCCGGCGGAGTACGTCTTGGTGGAGGCGTTCCGCGACGGCGACGCCGGTGAAGCCCACGTCAACAGCGACCACTTCAAACGGGCGATGCGGGATCTGCCGCAGGCCCTGAAGTCCACGCCCAAAATCATCAACCAGACGATCGACGCGACGGGTTGGTCGGAGCTGGCCGAGATGTCGGTCGACTAACCGGCCGGCTATCCTAAGACGACGGCGATTTCCTCGCCCAGCCGATATCCGGGGGCCAGGGGAAGCGTGTCACCGCTCCAAAACGAGCCCGGGTCAAACCAATTCGAGTGTTTCTCGGTCGCCAGCAAGCCCATCTCCTCGTAGGTGATCGCCACGGTCTCCGCGCAGTACGCCGCCTCCAGCCCCACGCGTTCTCGGGCCTTGCGGCGCTGCGTCGATTCACGAATCTTGTTTTCCACGACGGGGATTCCGCGCACCCAGTCGTAGGCCGTCGGGAGCCGGCCGCGCAGCCACCGCCCGGTGAGGCGCGCGGTGGCCGGGAACGGCGTCCCGTCCATGCGCGCGATCACCCGCAGCAGTGCGTTTTCCTGTTCGCGGTTCGCGTACGGCATCAACTGCCGCAACCAGCAGCGCTGGTGGTAGCGCTGGATCCATTGCACGACGGCGTCGCGAAGATCGTTGAGCTGCACGCCGCGATGGTTGGTGCCCGCCCACACGTCGGTGAGTTTGTCGCCGAGTTCGGCATGCCAGATCAGCGGCGGTAGGTCGTCGATCGCCACCGTCATCCCGACGTGGTTCACCGGGCTGTTGGTCAGGGTCTGGATGGCCCGATCGGGCCCCGACGCGCCACGGAACAGCCACAGGTCACCCGTGCGCGTCTCCTCGACCGCCTGGTCCACGGTCAGCGAGTGGTCGGCCATCGTTGCCCGCCTTTCGTTTTCGCGACTCGTCAGTGCCCGCGGTTGGGCTCGGGCACGCGCGGCGTCGATGCGGTAATAGCCTGTCAACCATGCGCAGCATTTGGAAGTGGGTCGCCCTGGCCGGCGTCGCCGGTGTCGTCGCCGGCGGCGCGCTGGTGGTGCGCGATGAACGCAGGCGAAGGGCCTACACCGCAGACGAGGTCCGCGCCCGGTTGCATCAGCGGCTGGCCGAATTTAACGGTCAGGGCGTTCAATCCGAGTCGGGGTCGGCCACGGGTTCGACGGCGAACAAGCGATAGCTGCCCGAGAAGCCTTTCAGCACGACCTCGCGGCCGCCGTCGAACCGGATGTCGTCGCAGTCGCCGAGCGCGTCTCGCACCGGCTCGCTCACCAGGATCTGGCCACCGAGGGCCTCGGCCGCCACCCGGGCCGCCATCGCGACGTTGCGCCCGAACAGATCGTCGCCGCGGCGCACCGAGCGGCCCATGTGAATGCCGATCCGAACCCGAATGTCCCCTTGCCGCTTGGCTTTTCCGTTCTTGTGCAGCGCGTTCTGCAGGTCGATGCCGCATTGCACCGCCTGCCGCGCGCGCGAGAAGGCGATCATGAATCCGTCGCCCTGGCTCTTTACCACGTGTCCCGCGTGCCGCTCCACCAGCTTGTGAACGAGCTTGTCGTGCGACGCGATCAGCTTGACGAAGGCGCGGTCGCCGATCCGCTCGTTGAGGGCGGTGGACTCCTCGATGTCGGAGAACAGGATCACCACCCGGCCGTCCGGCGTCACCCGGGCCAGGTCGGGACGCTCGACCTCGGCCCAGTCGGCGAGCTCCTCGATCGAGCTGCGCACCACCGCCCCCAGCCCCTCCTTGCGGACCAGGTTCGCGGTGTTCCACACCGTCTTGACGGCCTCGCGACCGCCCGCCAACAGCCGGTTGCGGGTGTCCGCGCGGTGTCGCAGCTCCTCGAGCTCGCGCCGGTCGCGCACCAGCAGGACCGCCAGCACGGCGAGCGCGCCGGCCTCGAGCGCGGCGAGCGCGGCCAACGCGTAGACCGCGACGTGCATGGCGTCACCCACGCTTGGCATCCTGCCAAAGCCCGCCGCACCGGTTGTCGGGCCCATCCGCGCTGTTTAGTGTTGAGGTCGGCCGCCGCGGGGTAGTGGATTTCACGTGAGCCGATTGGGTGACTTTCGGGAGGTGGGGTCTTGACCGATGGCGGCGATCGTTCCTCGAACCTGCTGGTGATTTTCGGCATCACCGGCGATTTGGCCCGCAAGATGACGTTCCGGGCGTTGTACCGGCTCGAGGCCCGCAAGCTTCTGGACTGCCCCGTCCTCGGAGTCGCCAGTGACGATATTTCGCTGGAGAAGTTGGTCGCCCTGGGCCGCGACGCCATCAGCGCGGCCGGCGAGCAGATCGACGCCGCGGTCTTCGACCGGTTGGCGGGCCGGCTGGATTACATGTCCGGCGACGTGACCGACAGCGAGCTGTACAGCAAGCTGGCCGAGCTGATCGGGTCGGATTACCGCCCGCTGTACTACCTGGAGATGCCGCCCGCGTTGTTCGCGCCCATCGTGGAAAACCTCGCCAAGGTTGGCCTGCTCGAGCGGGCGCACGTGGCGGTGGAAAAGCCGTTCGGCCACGACCTGGAGTCGGCGCGCGAGCTCAACACCCGGCTGCGCGCCGTCCTCGAGGAGGACCAGATCCTGCGGGTGGATCACTTCTTGGGCAAGCAACCGGTGGTCGAGCTGGAGTGCCTGCGCTTCGGCAACCAGGCGCTGGCCGAATTGTGGGACCGGCGAAGCGTTTCCGAAATTCACATCACCATGGCCGAGAACTTCGGGGTGGAGGCGCGCGGCAGGTTCTACGACGCTGTCGGCGCGCTGCGCGACGTCGTGCAGAACCACCTGCTGCAGGTGCTGGCGATGGCGGCGATGGAGCCGCCGGTGGGCCCCAGCGCCGACGACCTCAACGACAAGAAGGCCGAGGTGCTGCGCGCCATGCCGGCGCTGACGCCCGCGCGGTGCGTGCGCGGCCAATACCGCGGCTACACCGACATCCCCGAGGTGGCCAAGGATTCGAAGACCGAGACGTTCATCGCGCTGCGCGCCGAGATCGACAACTGGCGCTGGGCGGGGGTGCCGATCTTTTTGAGGGCCGGCAAGGCCCTGCCCGAGAAGGTCACCGAGGTGCGGCTGTTCCTGCGGCCCGTTCCCACGCTGGCCTTCCTGCCGAACTGCCGACCGGCCGAGCCCAACCAGATCGTGCTGCGGATCGACCCCGACCCGGGCTTGCGCGTGCAGATCTCCGCGCAGGTCGGCGACGCGTGGCACGACGTGCACCTCGATTCGCTGTTCGTCCAAGACCTGGGCGAGCCGGAACGGCCCTACGAGCGCCTCTTTCACGCCGCGCTGACCGGTGATCACCAACTCTTCGCCCGCATCGACGGCATCGAACAGACGTGGCGCATCGTGCAGCCCCTGCTCGACGACCCGGGTGAGATTCACTACTACGACCGCGGCACCTGGGGCCCCGACGCCGCGCACGCGCTATTGCGCGGTCACCACGGTTGGCAGCCTCCGTGGCTGCCGCACGCCACCCCCGCCAGACAGTAAGGAGACAGGAGAAAAATGCAGCTAGGGATGATCGGGCTGGGCCGCATGGGCGCCAATATCGTTCGGCGGGTGGTCAAGGACGGGCACGAGTGCGTGGTCTACGACCACAACCCCGACGCGGTCAAGGCGATGGCCGGGGAGGACAGGACGACCGGCGTCGCGTCGCTGCAGGAGCTCGCCGAAAAGCTCGATACTCCCCGCGTGGTTTGGGTGATGGTGCCCGCCGGCACGATCACCACCCGAGTCATCCAGGATCTGGCCGAAACGCTGGACTCCGGCGACATCGTCATCGACGGCGGCAACTCGTACTACCGCGACGACTACCGGCACGCGAAGACGTTGTCCGAGAAGGGCATTCATTTACTGGATTGCGGCACCAGCGGTGGCGTGTGGGGCCGGGAGCGCGGCTATTGCCTGATGATCGGCGGCGACGACTACGCCTTCGAGCGCGCGGAGCCCCTCTTCGCGAGCATCGCGCCGGGGTTCGACGCCGCCCCGCGCACGCCCGGGCGCGAGGGCGAGATCGCGCAACCGGAGAAGGGCTACTTGCATTGCGGCAAGACCGGCGCCGGCCACTTCGTCAAGATGGTGCACAACGGCATCGAGTACGGGATGATGGCGTCGCTCGCCGAGGGGCTTAACATCCTGCGCAACGCCGACATCGGCACCCGCATCCAGGAGTCCGACGCCGAAACCGCGCCGCTGGTCAACCCGGAGTGCTACGAGTACGACTTCGACATCCCGGACGTCGCCGAGGTGTGGCGCCGCGGCAGCGTGATCGGCTCCTGGCTGCTCGACCTGACGGCGATCGCGCTGCACGATTCGCCTGACCTGAAAGAGTTTTCGGGTCGGGTGTCGGATTCGGGGGAGGGCCGCTGGACCGCCATCGCGGCGATCGACGAGGGGGTGCCCTCGCCGGTGCTCACCACGGCGCTGCAGTCCCGGTTCGCCTCGCGTTCGCTCGACGACTTCGCCAACAAGGCGCTATCGGCGATGCGCAAGCAGTTCGGCGGCCACGCGGAGAAACCGGCCAACTGATCGAAAGGCTCACCCGCGCTTGACGAAGGCGACGACGGCGTCGCTGAACGCGTCGTTGTCGTCGCCGGCGGCGGTGTGCCCGGCGTTGGACAGTTCCACGAATTCGGCCCGCGGCACCTGGGTCAGGAAATGCTGGACGCCCTCCGGGCTGACGACGTCGGAGAGCTTTCCGCGGATCAGTAGCACGGGGATCTTCAGGCCGCTGGCGGCGTGCTCGAACTTCTCGGTGCGCAGTTCGGGGTCGTCGCCGGGCTTGGTCATGAACGCGGGGTCCCAGTGCCAATACCAGCGGCCGTCGCGCAGGCGCAGGTTCTTTTTCAGGCCCTCGGGGTTGCGCGGCCGTTTTCGGTGCGGCAGGTAGGCGGCGACGGCGTCGGCGGCCTGCTCGAGCGTTTCGAACCCGTCGAGGCCGCTGAACATGAACTCGCGGATGCGGGCGCTGCCGTCCTTTTCGAACCGGGGCACCACGTCGACCAGGACGAGCCGGGTGACCCTGTCCGGGCCGGCCCGCTCGGCGGCGAGGATGCCGGTCAACCCGCCCATGCTGGCCCCGATGATCGCCACCGGCCGGCCGATGGCATCGAGCACGTGCATCACGTCCGCGGTCAACGTCTCGACGTCGTAGTCGGCGTTGGGCGCCCGATCGCTGTCACCGTGGCCCCGGGAATCGAGCGCCACGACATGAAACCCGTCATCTGCCAGGATCTGGCCGGTGTTTTTCCAGGAGAACCGGTTCTGGCCGCCGCCGTGCAGCATCAGGATCGTGGGGTGATCGGCCGCCGGGGCCGCGCCCCGGTTCCATTCGTCGGCAACCAGGGTGATCCCGTCGGCGCCGGCGAACTTGACCGTCCGGGGAATGCTGTTCACGGTGCTCACAAGCGTCCTCTTTCGTCGATCGCCTCTCGACGCTACCTAGGTCGACTATTCACCCCGGAGCGGGGCCGAGGTCGCGGTGAGTTTTCGCGGCGGTCGCGGTCAATCCCTAAGACCCTGCCCTGACACCTGCCCTGACACCTAGGAGGCGGCATGCCATCCATCACGCCCACGCTCTGGTTCGACGGTGATTTGAAGGAAGCGGCCGAGTTCTATACCTCGGTGTTTCCCAACTCCCACATCGAGGGCCTCAACCCAACCACCGAAGCCGGCCCCGGCGAGCCCGGCACGATCCTGTCGGGCAGCTTCGTGCTCGACGGCACCCGGTTCATCGCGATCAACGGCGGCCCGCAGTTCCCGTTCACCGAGGCCGTGTCGTTCACGGTGCACTGCAAGGACCAGGACGAGGTGGACTACTACTGGGAGCGGCTGACGCGGGGTGGCGAGGAATCGCAGTGCGGCTGGCTCAAGGACCGCTTCGGGCTGAGTTGGCAGATCGTCCCGGACCGGCTCTACGAGCTGATCGGCGATCCCGATCGGACCCGCGCGGCGGCCGCCACAAAAGCGATGTACGGCATGCGCAAGATCGTCATCGCCGAGCTGGAAGAGGCGGCGGATTCAACGTTGACGCGGTAACTCGCGTTGCGAAATACGTTGCGGCCGCCGTCATTTGACCGGGCCGGCACCGTGGTCGGTGCGTCGTTGACCCGCACGCGTTAGGTTGGTCCGTGCGAGAGGCGCCGAGCATGGAGTGGACATGGGTGAACCAGGCTGGATCGACGTACCCGGCGGCGCCGGGGACCTGAAGGCTCTGACCTGGGGGCCGGCCGATGCCCCGATGGCCCTCTGCCTGCACGGCTTCCCCGACACCGCCTACGGGTGGCGCAGGATCGCCCCGCCGCTGGCCGAGTCGGGGTGGCGGGTCGTCGCGCCGTTCATGCGTGGGTACGCGCCCTCGTCGATCCCTTCCGACGGCAGCTTCCACGTCGGCGCGCTGATGGACGACGCGCTGCGGGTGCGCGAAGCCGCGGGCGGCACCGAGCACGACGTGGTGATCGGTCACGACTGGGGCGCGATCGCCGCCACCGGCCTGGCCGCGATGCCCGACAGCCCGTTCGCCAAGGCGGTCATCATGTCCGTTCCGGTGTCGGCCGGGTTCCGCCGGCGCGGCGGCGTCGCCGAGCGGGTGCGGCTGCTCGCCCACCTGCCGCCGCAGCTGCTGCGGTCCTGGTACATCCTGTACTTCCAATTGCCTTGGCTGCCCGAGCGTTCCGCCTCCTGGGTGCTGCCGCTGCTGTGGAAAAGGTGGTCGCCGGGCTACCGCGCCGACGAGGACCTGCGCCACGTCGACGCCGCGATCGGCACCCCGGAGAGTTGGCGCGCCGCGCTGGGGCCCTACCGCGCCACGATCCGCAAGCCGCGGCCGCCGGCGCGGTACGCCGAGCTGAACCGGCTGTGGACCGAGGTGCCGGTGCTGCCCTGCCTGTACCTGCACGGCCGCGACGACCGTTGCATGACACCGGCTTTCGCCCGCTGGACCGAAAAGGTGCTGCCGGCCGGCAGCGAGGTCGCCGTCGTGGACCACGCCGGGCACTTCCTGCAGCTCGAACAGCCGGACAAGGTCGCCAACCTGGTGCTGGCGTTCATCGGCAAACCGGGCTGAAGACCGTGGCGGCCCAGCGGATGGCGGCCGTCGATGCGCAGTCCTATTGGATGTCGGCCAAGATCCCCAACGACCAGTTCCTGCTGTACGCGTTCGGCGGCGTGCCCGCCGATCTCGGGCGGGTCGTCGAACGGGCGCGCCGGCGGGCGCGCGCCTGCCCGGATCTGACGATGCGGGTCGAGGAGACCGGCAGGCTGACCTATCCGAAATGGGTGCCGGCGGCCGTCGGGCCGGCGCACGTGGTCGTCCACGAAATGGCCGGCGGCACGTGGAGCGATTGTTTGGCCGCGGTCGTCGGGCTGGCCAGCGACCAGCTGGACGTGCGCAGGACGCCCTGGCGGTTGCATGTGTTCGCCCCGGTCCTCGGCATCCCGGGCGTGCCGGGCGCCGGCGCGGTCGCGGTCATGCAGGTCGCCCACGCCCTGGGCGACGGTGCCCGAGCCTCGGCGATGGCCGCCTGGCTCTTCGGCCGCGAGGCCGCGGTGCCGCGCCCGCCGCCGCCCTCGGCGGGCTTCCTTCCCTGGCGTGCCGTCCAGGCGGCGCGCGCCCACCGCCGGTTGGTGCGCGACATGAACGCGGGGCTGCTGGCGCCGGGCGTCGGGTCGCGCCCGCTGCTGGCCACCAACACCCGCCCCGGCGGCGCCCTCTCGGTGCGCACCCTGGTGCGGCACCGCTCGCAACTGCGCGGACCGACGGTCACCATCGGGGTGCTGGCCGCGGTCTCGTCGGCGCTGTCGGCCCTGCTCGGCGACGGGGCGGACGCGTTGGGCGCCGAGGTGCCGATGGCCAAACCCGGTGCGCCGCAGGCGCACAATCACTTCGGCAACGTCGTCGTCGGGCTGTACCCGACCCTGGGTGTCGAGGAGCGTGTCCGGCGGATCGCGGCCGACCTGGCCAACGGGCGGCGGCGCTTCGAGCATCCGGCCGCCCGGGCCGCCGACCGGGCGTTCGCCGCGGTGCCGGCCGCGCTGCTGCGCCGGGGGGTCGCGCAGTTCGATCCCGATGCCCGGCCGGCGCAGGTGGCCGGCAACACGGTGGTGTCCAGCGTCAACCGCGGCCCGGCCGACCTGAGCTTCGGCGACGCGCCGGTGGTGTTGACCGCCGGCTACCCGGCGCTCTCGCCGGTGATGGGGCTGACGCACGGTGTGCACGGCATCGGCGACACCGTGGCGATCAGCGTGCACGCGGCGGAGTCGGCCTTCGGAGCCGGCGCCGACGTCGACGCGTATGTGCGGCTACTCGAGGCGGCGCTGTGATCTACTGCGCGTCAACCGATCTGGCCGCCTCTTCGCGGGTCGGGCCGGCGGCGCCGATGAGCTTTTCGTGCACCTCGAACCACACGGTGTGCTAGGAGTCGACGGCGGCCTGGTCAGCCACGCCGGGTCGCCGGCCTTGGTCTTGTCCAGTGCGGCAACGAGTTTCGCCGAGCAGGCACCCAGGCGCGGCACCTGTGCGCCGGCCGTCTTTAGGATCGGCATCAACTGGGCGTGTGTTGGGCGTGCCGTGCGGGCCGCCTCGTCGCGCGGGCACGGCGATGGAACCTTTCCGGCAGGCCTCGACGAGTATGTAAAACTGTGCGCGCGCCAGGCCCGAAAGCTACCTATCCCGGGTACCGAGACCGATGATCTAGGTTTGCACCTATGAATGTGTATGACGTCGGGTTACTGATCCTGCGGCTGGTGCTGGGACTGACACTCGCCGCGCACGGCTTCAACAAATTCTTCGGCGGCGGCCGCATCCCGGGAACGGCGCGCTGGTTCGAAAGCATCGGGATGAAACCCGGCCGGTTTCACGCCACCGTCGCCGCCACCACCGAGGTGAGCGCCGGGCTCGGTCTGGCGGCCGGGCTGCTCACCCCGATCCCGGCGGCCGGGTTCGTGTCGCTGATGCTGGTCGCGGCCTGGACCGTGCACCGGGCCAACGGCTTTTTCATCGTCAAGGAAGGCTGGGAATACAACCTGGTGCTGGCGGTCAGCGCCGTCGTGGTGGCCACGCTGGGCGCCGGCCGGCTCAGCCTCGACTGGCTGATCTTCGGCAAGAACTGGTTCGACGGCTGGCCCGGGCTGGCGATCTCGGCGGGCCTCGGGCTGGCCGGGGCGCTCGGCCAGCTGGTGATCTTCTACCGCCCGCCGGTCAAGCAGGCCGGATAGGCAGCCCCCCGGCCGCGGGGGTAGCGGCAGCAGCGCCAGCAGCGGCAGCAGCGGCGGGCGTTAAGTCCCGTTGCGCCCGTCCTCGCCGAGCAGCAGCCCGCCGGTGCCGCCGGCGCCCGGCGCGCCGGGCGGCGTACCGGTCCCGGCGTTGCCGCCGTTTCCGCCGTCGCCGATCACCACGGCGTTGCCCCCTCTGCCGCCGGGGCCGCCGGTGTTGCCGTTGCCGGCCCCGCCGGCGCCGCCGTCTCCGCCGTCGCCGATCGCCCCGCCCCGGCCGCCGGCGCCGCCGGCGCCACCGGTGGTGAGCGCGCTGTCGCCCGAGTTCCCGCCCGCGCCGCCGGCGCCGCCCGAGCCGGCGAGCATGCCGGCGTTGCCGCCGGCCCCGCCGGCCGCGCCACTGAACCCGCCGCCGCCACCCGCGCCGCCGGCCCCGCCGTCGCCGAAGAGCGCGCCGCCGGTGCCGCCGGCCCCGCCCGTCCCACCGGTGCCGGTGCCGGTGTTGTTCCCGCCACCGCCGCCGGCCCCGCCGGCCGCGCCCATGCTCAGGATGCCGGCGTTGCCGCCGCGACCACCGGCGCCGGCGGTGGTCTGCGCGGCCCCGCCGGTACCGCCGTCGCCGCCGGCGCCGAACAGCCCGCCGTTGCCGCCCGCCCCGCCGGCCCCGCTGCTGCCGTTGAGGTTGCTGAACC
>NZ_LQPJ01000131.1 GCF_002101785.1 Mycobacterium palustre | reverse complement strand
CGGCCCAGGATCGAGTCGAACCTCAGCAGGTGCGCCAGCGTGGCGTTGTCGGTGATGTCATTGACCGCCACCACCTCGATATCGGCACCACCCTGCTCCTGCTGGGCCAGCAACGCCCGATAGAAATTCCGTCCGATTCGACCAAAACCATTAATGCCTACCCGAACACTCACGTGTTGTCTCTTTCTGCCGCCGGTCCCGCATAGGTTGGGATTGCAGCGCCCGGCGCAGCCAGGCGTTGTCGATACGCTAGGGGCCGTCGTGGACCGGCAGCTACCCCCGAATGGGGGAGCGGAAGCGTAACTGCTGGAACGGATTGCAGGCTCTGCGGGGGATGGGGCTCAGCTTTCGGCGGGTGTCCATTTCTCTTCGATACGGCCATAGCGCCATATCAGCAGCGCGACCGCCCAGGTGCAGACGAACAGGGCGACGACGGCGAAGCCGAGGGTGTTGAGGTCCAGGCCGCCCAGCCAATTCCAGAACGGGCCTTGCCAGCCCAATTGTCCGGCGAACAGCTCGAGCAGCTCCACGCTGCCGATCAGCAGCGCCACCGCGACCGAGAGCGCGGTGATGGTGATGTTGTAGTAGATCTTGCGCACGGGATTGGACAGCGCCCAGCCATACGCGAAGTTCATGAACGAGCCGTCGATGGTGTCCAGCAGACACATGCCGGCGGTGAACAACACCGGCAGGCACAGGATGGCGTACCAGGGCAGCCCGGCCGCGGCGCTGGTGCCGGCCAGCACCAGCAGGGCGATCTCGGTGGCGGTGTCAAAACCCAGGCCGAACAACAATCCGATCGGGTAGGTGTGCCAGGAGCGGGTGATCGACCGGGTCAACCGGCCGAGCGCGCGGTTCATCAGGCCGCGATTGCCCAGGTGCTGTTCCAACTGCGCCTCGTTGTACTCGCCGCGGCGCAACCGGACGAACACCCGCACGATTCCGGCCAGGACCATCAGGTTGAGGATCGCGATCAGGTAGAGGAAGAACCCCGAGACGCCGGTGCCGATCAGCCCGGTGTAGTGGTGCAGGGTCGAGGCGCCGTCTTCGACGGGTCCGATGATCGCCGTGACGCCGGTGGCCAGGAGTACGGCCAACCCGAACACCACCGTGGAGTGGCCGAGCGAGAAAAAGAAACCGACGGCCAGCGGGCGTTGCCCGTCGCTCATCAGCTTGCGGGTGATGTTGTCGATGGCGGCGATGTGGTCGGCGTCGAACGCGTGCCGAAGCCCCAGGGTGTAGGCCGTCACTCCCAGCCCAACGCCAAAAGCCTTGCCGCCCAAGCTTAATCGTGCGGGTTCAATGATCAAGAGCAGGGTGGCCCAACCGATGAGATGCAGCGCAACGATCACCGCCAGCATGGCCGTAAGGCGTCGCCACTGCGGCCCCGTCAGCGCGATCCGCGGCGCAACGCGCAGGGAAGGGCTTCCTTCGTCGACACCACCAACCACAAAAGCGACTCCTCGGGGGCGGCTTGCATCCATCTCGTAGGAAAGCTAGCGGGAAGATTTTCTTTTCTGCAAGCGGTTTGCAGGAGCGCCGCAGCGGTTTTGCGGTCGGATACCCAAGCGTTTGGTTCATCGATGGCGGCGGGCCAGTTCCCCCCACGCGTCCACCAAACGGGTGAAGTTTCGCGATCGGCATCGTCAATACGGTTCTCGCCTCGGAACCGGAACTGATCCGGAGCAGGAGTGTGCTCATGCCCTACCGAAGGCTGGTGGGTCCGCTCGAGCGTTGCGTGATGGAGCAGTTGTGGAGTGGATCGGAACCGTAGACCGTACGGAACGTGCACCGCGCGATCTCCACAAGGCGCAATCTCGCCTATAACACCGTGATGACGGTACTGCGCCGCCTTGCGGACAAAGGACTTGTCGTGCAAGACCGCAACCATCGTGCCTACCGCTATGCGGCGGCCAACGGCCTCGACGAGTTTGTCGCCGAGTTGATGCTGGGTGCGCTGGACGAGATCGCCGATTCGGCCGGTCGTTGCGCCGCCTTGGCGCACTTCGTCGGCAGCGTCGGAGCGGATAACGCGCGGCTCCTTCAGCAGGCACTCGAGGAGTTGCCGACCGGCACCAAACTTCGCTACTCGGGATTGCTCCAGCGCAGTCGCGCCGAAGGTCAATGAAATGCAGTGTGACTGTGACGGCTCGCTGGAATGGCCACCGGGTCGCTAGTAGCCGGCTCAGCGCCTTAAGGCGAGTAGATGCCTGAGTGGGACCGCGTAGGACCGAAGGACGACCAACCGAAAATCGGCGCAATCCGGGGGCGCTGCTCGCCGTATGTGACCAACGTCAGCCGAAAAACGTGACGCCCGCCATAGGCTGAGCAGCGCCAATGAGGCATCCTGGCCGTTCGTTTATGTAGCTAACGGCTGGGAGCGCGATGGCCAACCTCGACTTTGCCTATGACCTGACCGTCGACGAGGCTCGCCGGCGCAGCGCGGTGCTCGAAGCGATAGGCGACGATTGGGACCCACTGGCGGTCCTGGCCGAGGAGCAGACGGCCCACGACATGCTCTACTCGAATCTGGACGCCGAGCAGCAGCGGATCTACGACGAGCTAATCCGCGCCGGCGTCCTGCCCAGCCGGACGGCGGATCGTGTTACCGATTGATCCCACCGCCGACCGCAGCCGCCGGGCGTGGCTGCCCTGCCCGCGCTGCGATCACCGCGCCGAATGCGGTGACTGCCGCGACCGGCGAAACTGCGCCACCCACTGGCAGTACCTGCTGAGCAACGAGGGGACGCTGGTGCACCTGCAGTGCTCGGACTGCGGCCACCTCTGGTCGACCAACACGCATCGCCGCACCGCCTGAGCCGGACTGCCGGGCCACGCCCCCCAGCGCTCAAGCAGAATGAGCGCCATGGACGCTGAACTGCAACGCTGGCTGGACTCGGGGGAGTACTTCGACTACCTCGGCTTCGACATCTTCTACCGCGTCGAGGGCAGCGGCCCGCCGCTGCTGTTGATCCATGGTTATCCGTTCAATTCCTTTGACTGGGCGCCGATCTGGCCAAACTTGACGCAACGGTTCACCGTCATCGCCCCGGACATGATGGGCATGGGATTCTCCGCCAAGCCGGTGGCCTATCAATACTCGGTCACGGACCACGCCGACATGCACGAAGCGCTGCTGGCGCACCTGGACATCCACAACGCGCACATTCTGGCCCACGACATCGGCGATTCGGTGGGCCAGGAACTGTTGGCCCGTCGCGAGTTCGGCCAACAGGCCTACGGCGAATGGCGCATCGACTCGATCACCTGGCTCAACGGCGGCATGTTCATCGAGGCCTACACGCCACGGGCCGCGCAGAAATTGATGTCGCAAACCCCGCTGGGCGACGCCCTCAGCCATGTCCAGGACAGCCCGCTGTCCCGCCGGCTGCTCGAACCCACGCTGCGCGAGATGTTCGGTCCCAACACCAAGCCCACCCGGCACATGATGGACGTCTTCAACCAAATCCTGGACTACAACGACGGCCGGCGGGTGCTGCACAAGGTCGGCCGGTTCATCAACGACCGCTACACCCACCGCAATCGGTGGGTCCGCGCCATGCGGCAGACCGCGGTTCCGATGCGGCTGATCGACGGGCCGATCGATCCCAACTCCGGTGCCCACATGGCGCGCCGCTATGCCGAGGTGATACCGGACCCCGATGTGCTGATGCTCGCCGACGACATCGGGCACTGGCCGCAGCTCGAGGCCCCCGACGCGGTCTTGAGGCACTTCCTCGCCCACATCGACCGCCTCGCCGGCTGAACTTCCGTGTGCGGCAGGGCCTTACGTCGAACGCTCGCCATCGCCGGCGTGGCGACCGTGGCGGCATGCGGCGGCGCCACGACGAAAACACCCCCAGCGCCGTCGATCACCAGCGAGCCGTTCGGCCAGGCGGCCGGGACGCCGGTCAGCCGCTACACGCTCAGCAGTGGGCACGGCATGCGCGTGCGGATCCTGACCTACGGCGGCATCGTCCAGTCGATCGAGGTCCCCGACCGCACCGGACGCGTCGAGAATGTGGTGCTCGGATTCCCGACGCTCGAGGGCTATTTGAGTAACACCGGCGCCGCCAAAACCTACTTCGGCGCGATCGTGGGCCGCTACGCCAACCGGATCGCCAAGGGAACGTTCGCGTTGAACGGCACCGAGTATCACGTGCCGGTCAACAACAACGGCAACAGCCTGCACGGCGGCACCGAAGGCTTCGACACGAAAACCTGGCGGGCCACCCCGCAAAACGGCAGTGACAGCGTCAGCCTCAAGCTCCAATACGTCAGTGCCGCAAGCGAAATGGGCTTCCCTGGGACGCTGACGACCACCGTCACCTACACCGTCGGCCAAAACAACGAACTGCGCATCGACTACCACGCGACCACCGACGCGCCCACCGTGATCAACCTGACCAATCACAGCTACTTCAACCTGGCCGGTGAGCACACGCTCGACGTCTACGACCACGAGCTCACCATCAACGCCGACAACTACACCCCGACCGACGCCACCCAGATTCCGACCGGGCAGATCGCCCCGGTGCAGGGCACACCCTTCGACTTCACCTCACCGACGGCGATCGGCGCGCATATCGCCGCGAACGATCCGCAGCTGCTGCTGGCCCACGGCTACGACCACAACTGGGTGATCAACCGCGGCGCCGCTACCGGCCTGGTCCAGGCGGCCAGGGCGGTGGATCCGCAGACCGGTCGCACCCTGACCGTCTCCACTACCGAAGCCGGCGTGCAGTTCTACACCGCCAACTTCCTCAACGGGGCGTTCGCGGGCACCAGCGGGCACGCCTACCGGCAGGGCGCGGGATTCACGATGGAGACCCAGCACTACCCGGATTCGCCGAATCACCCGAACTTCCCGACCACCACCCTCAACCCGGGTCAGACCTACCAATCGACAACGGTTTTCGCCTTCGGCACTCGATAGGCACCAAGACGGGCGGGGCGATACAGCCGGGCTGAACGAATGAACCAACGTCGGGAAGGATGGGTGCGGTGATCCTCGCCGTCGACCTGGGCAAGACGCGCTGCCGCGCAGCGGCGGGCCCCCGCAGGGCGCACGGACCCGGTGCGCCGGGGCTCGCGACGCCAGGCGGCGTCCAGCACGCGCTGGCCGCAATCCTCGCCGTCGCAACCGATCTCGGGCCGGTCGACGAGGCGATCGTCGGCGCCGCCGGGGCGGAAGCGGCGCCGCACGCGGCGCGGGCGCTGGGGGAGGCGCTCCTG
This sequence comes from Mycobacterium palustre, assembly GCF_002101785.1. Lineage (GTDB taxonomy): Bacteria > Actinomycetota > Actinomycetes > Mycobacteriales > Mycobacteriaceae > Mycobacterium > Mycobacterium palustre. The sequence goes on along the minus strand of NZ_LQPJ01000131.1, from coordinate 29,678 downwards.
ACCGGGCTGGCAGTAAGGCGCGTCGCGGTGACCAGCGACGCCGTGATCGCACACGCGGGCGCGTTCCAAGGAAAGCCGGGCGTCGTGCTGATCGCCGGCACCGGCGTCGTCGCGCTGGCGATCGACGCGGACGGCTCGCTGCGCAGGGCCGACGGCTGGGGAGCGTGGCTCGGCGACGAGGGCGGTGGCGCCTGGATCGGCGCCGCCGGGCTGCGCGCCGCATTGCGCGCCCACGACGGCCGCGGCCCGTCCACCGCGCTGCTCGACGCCGCGCGATCGCGATTCGGCCCGCCGGAGACCTGGCCCGCGCAGCTCACCGGTCCAGGCGAACTCGCGTCCTTTGCTTCCAATGTTCTGGCCGCACAAGACGATTCGGTGGCCCGGGCCATCGTCACGGCCGCCGCCGAGGCGCTCGCCGCGACCGTCGGCGCGGTCGGGGGTGGACCGGTGGCGATGGTCGGCGGCCTCGCGGGCGCGGACGCACTGGCCGGGCACCTGGACCTCGTCGAGCCCGCCGGGGACGCCCTCGACGGCGCGCTGCGGCTCGGCCCCATCCACGAGCCGCACGTGATCCGGGTCCAGGCAGCGGTCAAGGACAACCTCGACGCGCTGGCCACCGAGGCGGTCCGACCCGGCCTCGACGACCTCGATACGCGGCCGATCGGCGAGGTCGTCGCGCTGCTCGTCGCCGCCGAGGGGCAGGCGCACGCGGCGGTCGCCGCGGCGGTCCCGCGCATCACCGCGGCGGCCGAGGCCATCGCCGCGCGGCTCGAGCGCGGCGGCCGCCTGGTCTACGCGGGCGCGGGAACGCCGGGGCGGCTCGGCGTGCTCGACGCGGCCGAGTGCCGTCCGACCTTCGGCACCGACGTGGTGCGCGGCGTCATCGCCGGCGGGCCGGCCGCGCTCACCGAGGCGATCGAGGGCGCCGAGGACGCGTTCGATCCGGCCGACCTCGCCGACCTGACCGCCGCCGACGCGCTCGTCGGGATCACGGCCTCGGGTCGCACACCGTATGTGCTTGGGGCACTTGATCATGCGCGTGCGGCCGGTGCGCTCACCGTCGCGATCGTCAATAACCCGCGAAGCGAGGCCCAAGCCGACATCATGATCGAGCTGCTGACCGGCCCGGAGGTGCTCGCCGGCTCCACGCGGCTGACCGCGGGCACGTCCCAGAAGGTGGTCCTCAACGTGCTCTCGACGAGCGTGATGATCGCGCTCGGCAAGGCCTACGGGCCGCGGATGGTCGACGTGCGCGCGACCAACGCGAAGCTGCGCCGCCGCGCGGTGCGGATCGTGCGCGACGCCGCGGGCGTCGACGAGGACACCGCCGCCGCCGCGCTGGCCGCCGCCGGTGGTCACGCCAAGACGGCGATCGTCGCGCTGCTGGCGGGCGTCGACGCGGCCGAGGCCGCCGTCAGGCTCGAGCGGGCCGAAGGCCGCGTCCGAGCCGCGCTGCGGCGGACCTGAACGTCACTTCCGTCCGGGAATCTTCATCACCGTGCGCACGATCGGCAACAGCGACTTCTGCCACAGCGTTGCCGGAACACCAAGGGGCGGATCGAGATTGAACACTCGGGCCGCCGCGATGGTCTGGGATTCGGTGTACTTCAGCAGCCCCTCGGGCCCGTGCCGGCGGCCGACGCCCGACTGGCCCATCCCGCCCATCGGCGCGGCGAGGCTGCCCCACGCGAACGCGTACCCCTCGTTGACGTTCACCGTGCCCGACCGCAACCGCGCGGCGATCTGCTCGCCCTCGGCGGCCGAACCGGCGAAAACGCTGGCGTTGAGCCCGTACTCGGTGTCGTTGGCCTCCTCGACGGCCTCGTCCACGTCGGCGACGGGGTAGATCGACACCACCGGCCCGAACGTCTCGTTGGCCGCGCATTTCATCTCCGGCGTGACGTCGGTGAGCACCGTCGGCTCGTAAAACAACGGGCCGACGTCGGGCCGCGCGTTGCCGCCCGCAATCACCTTGGCGCCCTTGGCTTTCGCGTCGTCGACGTGGTCGGTCACCGTTTCCAGCTGCCCCGCCGAGATCAGGCTGCCCATGTCGACCGAGAAGTCGTAGGCCGCACCCAATTTCAGGTTGCGCACCGCGGCACCGAACTTGCTTGTGAACTCGTCGGCGACGTCCTTTTCGACGTAGATCCGCTCGATCGAGATGCACAGCTGGCCCGCGTTCGAAAAGCACGCGCGGGTGGCCGCCTTGGCGGTCTTGTCGAGGTTGGCCCCGCGGGTAACGATCATCGCGTTCTTGCCGCCGAGCTCGGCGGAGAACCCGATCAGCCGGCGGCCGCACCGCTCGGCGAGCTGCCGACCGGTGGCGGTGGAGCCGGTGAACATGAGGTAGTCGCAGTGGTCGATGATGGCCGTGCCGACCACCGAGCCCGGACCGGGGACGATCGCGTACAGCGCTCGCGGTAGGCCGGCCCGGTACAGCAGCTCGGCGCACGCCAGCGCGCAGTACGGCGTCTGGCTGTCCGGCTTGAGCACCACCGCGTTACCCGCGATCAGCGCCGGCACCGAATCCGACGCCGTCAGCGTCATCGGGTAGTTCCACGGCGAGATCACCCCGACCACGCCCTTGGGTTGGTAGCCGACCGTGGTCTTGCCGATCGCCGGGAGGAGGGCCTGCACCGTGCGCGGTTTGAGCAGATCGGCGGCCACGCGCACGTAGTAGTTCGCGTTGGCCATCAGGTCGATGATCTCCTCCTGCGCGGCCCACCGGGCCTTGCCGGCCTCCGCCTGCAGCAGGTCCATGAGGAACTCGCGGTTTTCGACGACGAGGTCGCGGTAGCGGCGGATGACCTCGACGCGCTCGCTGACCGGGCGGCTCGCCCAGTCGGCCTGGGCGGTGCGCGCCCCGGCGAAAGCGGCCTCGACGTCGACCGCGGTGCCGACGGGGATGGAGGTCAACGGCCTGCCGGTGAAGACTTCGTCGATCGCCTTGGCCTCGCGCGCGGCGGTGTCCTTGATCGCGACCAGCTGGCGCAAGCGGTCGAAGACCTCAGTTGACGGTGCAGGCATGGCGTTACCCCTCGAAAAACGCGATCGTCCAAAGCGCCAGCCTATCGGTCTGGTCGTGATGGCCCCGGAGCGTTCGTGGTAGCAGTTCGCCCGCCTCGCCTACAAAACGCGGTAAAGCGTTGCGCCGCAACACAAATCGTCGGGCCGCAGGGCGATTCTGGCGACCCTTCACGTCCGGGACACTCGGCGATACGATGCGAAGATGCGTTTCACGTATGTCGCCGCGGCCGTTGGCGCGGCCATCGCGGTGGCATTCATGGGCCAGACGCCCCGGGCCCACGCCGATCTCAGCGGCTACAGCCGCTGCGTGGGAAGCGTCGCGCAGGTCCCGTTGTCGGAACCCGATTCGCAGAGCATGCAGCTCGCGCGGCAGGTCGTGATGGATCTCAAGGCGGGCGCTTCACCCGCCTCCGAAGCCGGGAAGCTACAGCAGATGGGCTTCGACCCGCACTTCGCGGCGGTGATCGTCAAGTGTGCCGCGCAGGAGCAGCCGTAGGTAGTTGCCTCAGTTGTGAGGCCGTCGGCGCAGTCCGCGGGCTCGATTCCGCACGACCACAAGCAGTCTCGCGATCTCGAAGAGCATGAGTCAATCATGCCTGGTGTGCGCCAAGGTCGCTCCGCGCACACGCCGTTGTCGACGCAACGTCTGGATAACGGCGGGTGGTCATTATCTGTCCGGACCGTTAGCGCGAATCGCTAAGAGGCTCTTCCGCTCGGCGGTGACCCTTGTATACGTTCGGGAATGGCGCTGCTCAATGGCTGAGTGGAGGGGACGCGGTATGAGCTTTGCGGTGTGGCCGCCCGAGGTGAATTCGCTGCTGCTGCTCGACGGTCCCGGTTCCGGGCCGATGCTGGAGGCGGCGGCGGCCTGGGCGGGGATCAGCAGTGAGCTGAGTTCCGCGGTGAACGCGTTCGGCTCGGTGACGTCAGACCTCGCCGGCCAGGCCTGGCAAGGCCCGTCGTCGGCGTCGATGACGAGCGCGGCCGCCCGGTACGTCAACTGGTTGCAAAGCGCGGCCACGCAAGCCGAACAGTCGGCGGCCCAGGCCCGCGCGGCGGCCACCGCCTTCGAGGACGCGCTGGCAACGATCGTCGACCCCGGGGCGGTCACCGCCAACCGCAGCCAACTGAGGGCGCTGGTCAGCGGAAACCTGTTCGGCCAATTCGCGCCGGCCATCGCGGCCGTCGAGGCCGAATACGAGGAGATGTGGGCCCACGACGTCTCGGTGATGGGCGGCTATCACACCAGCGCGTCGGCGACGGTCGCGCAGTTGGGGCAGTGGGAGCTGGCGCTGCAGGATCTGCCGAGCGAGATCGCCGGGGGCCTCTCGGTCGTGGAGCAGGAGATCCAGCAGCTCCCGACGGCGGCGGCCGACGGCTTCACGCGGCTGTACAACACCGTGTTCGGAACGGTCTTCGGGGCGCCGGCCGCGCCGCCGTTCGCGGCGTCGCAGACGGGCACCTACACCGGCGGACCGTCGCTGGCGACCAGGCTCGAAGAAGCCGCGCTGTTGCCGGTCAAACCGTTCCTGGCGTTCTCCGGGCTCGACAGCCAAATCCAGAACCCGAATTCGTTTTTCCTGTCGCTGTTCACGGGGAACAATCCGCTGCTGGGCCCGTTCCTCAGCAACTCCCCGCCGCAGTTGCTGACGTTGCTGCTCGGCGAATCGGTCCAGTACACGACGTACGGCGGAATGCCTGTCGTGCAGATCACGCCGGCTCATCCGTCGGGCAACTACGTGGTGGCCATGCACGGGGGCGCCTTCATCTTCGCGCCGTCGATCTTCCACTGGCTCGACTACACGGTGACGGCCTACCAGACCGGCGCGACGTTCGAGGTGCCGATCTACCCGCTGCTGCAGCAGGGCGGCACCGCCGGCACGGTGGTGCCCCGCATGGCCGGCTTCGTCAACCAGCTGATCGTCGACCATCCGACGTCGCGGGTCAGCGTGATCGGCGACTCCGCCGGCGGCAACCTCGCGTTGGCATCCGCCGAATACGCGGTGGCCAACGGTCTGCAGAGGCCGTCGTCGATGGTGCTGCTGTCCCCGTGGCTCGACGTCAGCATGACGAACCCGAACATCGCGTTCGTTCAGGATCCGCTGCTTCCCGTCGGCCCCGGACAGCAGCTCGCCAAGCTCTGGGCGGGCGGCCTTCCCGAGAACAACTACGAGGTGAGCCCGCTGTTCGGGTCGCTGAACGATCTTCCGCCAACGTACGTCTATTCGGGCAACCTGGACTCGCTGTCGCCCGACGTGCTCGTGCTGAAGAACTTTGCCGACATGGCGCACGCCAACTTCAACTTCGTGCTGGCCAACGGGCAGATTCACGACTGGATCATCCTCACGCCGGACGGGCCCCAATACTGGCCGCAGATCGACCAAGAACTCGGGATCTGAGGTTCGCCGGCCGCAGGGTGAATTGGGTCACCAGGACGCGGAATCGGGCACCCTTTCTGCGGCTCCGGGCGTTACACGACGCAGTCCCGTTCCAGGCGGGGCATCAACCGGAGCGAGGCAGACATGCGGCACACCACGATCAGCGGACACCATCAAGCGCACGACGTCGAGGCCGCGGTGTTCTGGATCTTCGCCGGCATCATCGTGGTGATCGCGTTCTCGGAGGTCCTGGCGTTGCTGGCGATCGGATTCGCGGTCGTCACGGCGGCCTGGTGGATCTCGCGCCGGCTCGAACGCCGCGGCGCGTCGAGCGATTGGGAGACGGCTCCGGTGACCCGCCTTCACCGCGCGCCGTCCCGCCGCCACGACCAAAACGAGGCGTCGCACTCGTCATGGATCGGCCCTAGCGCCGCTTAGTCCGGCTTAGTCCGGCTTAGTGGTCGCCGTGTGGTTCGGGGCGTCACACCGCCGCGGACACCCGAATCGCGCGGAAGTCCGCAAACTAACGATTAGGTTTGTAGCCATGGACAGCGACCCGCGGGATTCGGCCTTCACCTCGCAGGGCCGAAGCGAGCGGGCGAGCGGGATGCCTGACCAGCTCGACGAACTGGTTGCCGCGCGGGACCAGATGGAACGCCTGGTGCGCGTCATCGTCGAGATCAGTTCCGACCTGGACCTTGATGTGACGTTGCATCGCATCGTCAACGCGGCGATCGAGCTGACCGGCGCCCCGTGCGGCGCGCTGGGGATACGCGGGCCCGACGGCACCTTCGCCTCCTTCGTCAACGTCGGCATCGACGACGACACGGCGCGGGGACTCGGCGATCTGCCGGTGGGCGGCGGGCTGCGGGTCGACGACTTGAGCACTTACCCGCGGGCCGCCGACCTGCATGCGCAGGGCCCCCCGCTGCGGGCCTTCCTCGGGTTCCCCATCACCGTGCGGGCAGTCGACTTCGGCACCCTGTACCTCGCCGACCACCGGCCCGGCAGGGTCTTCTCCGACTCCGAGGAGGCCGCCGTGCTTGCGCTGGCGACCGCCGCGGCCGCCGCGATTGACAACGCGCGACTGTTCGAGCGGGAACGGGAAGCGGCCAAGTGGACCAAGGCCAGCCGCGAGATCACGACCGCGCTGCTGTCCGGCGACCCGCAGACGGGCCCCTTGCAGCTCATCGTGAACAGGGCGCTGGAGCTGGCCGGCGCCGAACAGGCGATCCTGCTGGTTCCGCGAGAGCCGGACCTGCCCGTCGACCAGGTCGACACCCTGGTCGTGGCGGCGACGGCGGGCCGCTACGCCTCGCAGGTGATCGGCCAGCAGATTCCGATGGACGGCTCCACCACCGGCGGCGTCGCGCGCCGGGGCCTGCCGCTGATCACCGATTCCTTCCAGTACCCGATCGAGGGGTTCACCGACGTCGGTGAACGCTCGGCGATCGTCATGCCGCTGATCGCGGACGACGCGGTGCTCGGCGTCATCGCCGTCGCCCGCGACCCGCAGCAGCCCGCGTTCGGCAACGATTACCTCGAACTCGTCAGCGACTTCGCCCGGCACGCCGCCATCGCCCTGGCGCTGGCGGCGGGCCGCGAGCACGCGCTGAACCAAGAACTCGCCCAGGCCGACAGCGTCGACGAGGCGGTGCAGACCGCGGCCGAGGAACTGCGCCGGCTGTGGCGCGCACGCCGCGTCCTGGCCGTCACCTTCCCCGGCAACAATTCCTCCACCGAACCCAACGGCGGCGACCCGCAGGTCGTCTCCGTCGGCGAGCCCGCGCGCTGGGCCGACCTCCCGTCCGACACCCGACGGATCCTCAGCGCGTTGCGCGACGGGGAGCTGCTCACCCCCAACACCACCAAGCCCGGAACGGCGGGCATCGCGCTGCAGCATCCCGAAGGGGTGCTCGTGGTCTGGATCGACCTGTCCGAGCAACGACCGTTCACCCTCGAAGACCAGACCCTGCTCACCGTGCTCGCGGGTCGCCTCGGCCAAAGCCTGCAGCGGGTGTACCAGGTCGACCAGCAGCGCGAAACCGCGCTGGCGTTGCAGCACGCGATCCTGGGCCCCGCCGATTTGCCGCACGGGTTCGCGGTGCGCTACCAGGCCGCCACCCGGCCCCTGCAGGTGGGCGGCGACTGGTACGACCTCGTCGACCTGGACGACGGGCGCATCGCGTTGATCGTAGGTGACTGCGTCGGGCACGGTCTGGCCGCCGCGACCGTCATGGGACAGGTCCGCAGCGCCTGCCGCGCACTGCTTTTCGAAAACCCCAGCCCCGGCGCCGCGCTCGCGGGAATGGACCGATTCGCCGCGCGGCTGCCCGGCGCCCAATGCACCACCGCCGTCTGCGCGGTGCTCAGCCCCGACACCGGGGAACTGGTGTACTCCAGCGCCGGTCACCCGCCGCCCGTCCTGGTCTACCCCGACGGCACGACGCAACGGCTCGACGACGGCCACACCATCGCGTTGGGAGTCCGGCGCGACTGGCCGCGTCCTGAGGCGCGCGTCACCCTGCCCGCCCGCGCCACGCTGCTGCTCTACACCGACGGTCTCGTCGAACGCCGGCGCAGTCCGCTCGACGACGGCATCTCGCGTGTTACCGGGCTCGTGCAGGAAGGCCGGACCACCACGCTGGACGACTTGGCGAACCAGATCATGTCCGATCTAGCGCCGAACGGCGGTTATCAGGACGACGTCGTGCTTCTGCTCTACCGCCATCCCGCCCCGTTGGAGCTGACGTTCCCCGCCGACGTCAGCCACCTCGCGCCGACCCGACACGCGTTGCGGAGCTGGTTGACCCGGGTGCGGCTGGACCCGGAGCAGACGATGAACGTGCTCATCGCGGCCGGCGAAGCCGTCGCCAACGCGATCGAACACGGCCACCGCCACAGTCCGCAGGGCACCATCAGCCTGGATGCGACCGTCCTCGTCGACCAGGTCCACCTGACGATCACCGACACCGGCTCGTGGAAGACTCCCCAGCCGGCCAGCGAGACCAATCGCGGCCGGGGTATCGCCCTCATGCGCGGCCTCATGCACGACGTCACCATAAACCCCGACTCCGCGGGCACCACGGTTCATCTCTCGGCAAGGATCACCTGATGGCCACGTCGCTGACCCTCGACACCACACGCAACGACGAGAGTGTCGTGCTGGTCGCGGCCGGCGAAATCGACCTCAGCAACGTCGACGCGTTCAACACCGCTCTGACCACCGCTGCCACCGAGGCGGCGGACGCCGACAACACGGTGACCGTCGACCTCAGCGCGGTGGAGTACTTGGACAGCGCCGCCGTCAACGCCTTGTTCGCCCGCGCCGACCGCATCAGCCTGATCGCCCACCCGTTGCTGATGCCCGTGCTCACCATCAGCGGCCTCACCGAACTCGTCGCGGTCGAGCCCGCGTCGTCGGCGTAGAACGCTGACGCGGCCGCCTTCCCCGTAGGGAAGACTCGGTTCGGGCAGCCGGGTGCCGGAGGAGGGGCGAGCGTCAGATGATCCGCGGAAAGTCCGTAATCTTTTCCGTCGAGCGCTGGGATGCCGTCATCGCCAAGAATCTCTCGGCGGCCTCCACACCTGTCGCTGCGCCGTGCCGGGGATGAAGCGCCGGGGCTGGGGCCGGATCATCAACATCGCGTCGGCGCACGGCCTGGTGGCGAGCGCCAAGAAGGCGGCCTACGTCGCGGCCAAGCACGGCGTCGTCGGGCTGACCAAGGTGGGGGCGATCGAAACGGCCGCAGAGGGCATCACCTGCAACGCGATCTGCCCCGGCTGGGTGATGACGCCGTTGGTGGCGCAGCAGGTCGAGGCGCGCGCCAACGCGACGGGAAAGTCCTTCCTATCCGGTGACGCGGCCGGCACCGTCACCGGCTCCTGCTATTCGATCGACGGCGGCTGGACCGCCCAGTAAGCCGTTGCGTTAAGGCGTTGCCTCAAGGCGCTTTTCGGAGATCGGCCAACGAGTATTTGATTCCGCCGTCCAAACGGATCTGTATGGCCGCGACCGCGACCATCACCGCCGCGGTCACCAAGTGCACCACCGCGTCGGTGATGTTGTTCGGAAAGGTGAACACGAAGGCGACCTGATGGGAGAAGAAGCCCCAAACGCCGGGCAGCGCACCGGCGAGCGCGGCCAAGAGCAGATACAGCACGGCCCACGACTTGCGCATCGCGAACGCCAGGCCCGGCGCGAACAGGGCCAGGCCGGCGACGGCGTGCCAGCCGTTGTAGTCCATCCCGAGCAGTTGGACGGTCGGCGCGTTGGGACCCGTCGCGAAGCTCGGTTCGACGATGAGGCCGATTACCGCCTGAATGACATGAAAAGCGCAAATGATCAGCAGGCCGATCTGGGCGAAACTCCACCGCATATTGCACCTCCGTTGCGTGGGTGGGAACTAGCTGAATACTACGCCCTGTAGTAGGTATTGTTCACCGAATTTTTCATAGGGTCAGGGCCCCCGAAAAACGCAGTTCAGCGGTAGGCGGAAACCGGCGCGTCACCGCGCCGTTGAACGGCTCCACCGGCCGCCGAAATTGGGCGGCGGCGATCGCGGCGCTACCGGCGCGGGAGGTGGCGAGTTAGTTTGGCGGGCTATCGCTGAAAAATTTTGTTTTCGTTATGCATTTTCGCTATGTCCTATTAGGCTCATGATCCTTAGGTCGTCGGGCGGCCGTATTGATTGGGTCGGCGGGAGGCGGGTTATGTCGTACCTGTTCACGGCTCCGAACGACGTGGTCGCGGCCGCCCAGAACCTGGCGGGCGTCCGCTCGTTGCTGGCTGGGTCCGCCGCGTCGGCCGCGGCGCCCACGACCGCGGTGGCCGCCGCCGCCCAGGACGAGATATCCGCCTTGGTCGCAAACATGTTCAACGAATTCGGCCTGGATTTCCAGGCCATCAGCGCCCAGGCGGACGCGTTTCACGAACGGTTCGTCGGCTTGATGAGTTCGGGAGCCGGCGCGTATGCCAGCGCCGAGGCGGCCGCCGGTCAGGCGTTGGCGAGCGCCGTGGCGGCGCCCGTCCAGGAAGCGCTCGGGCAGGCCGCGAGCAATGCCAGCGCCGGGGCGCAGGCCGCCGCCAGCGCCGGGGCGCAGGCCGCCGCCGGCGCCGACTTCAACCTGAGCTCGGTTCTGGGTGGCAGCGTGAGCCTGACCCTCGACGGCGGCGTGGTGAGCTTGCCGCCGATCCTGGGCGGCGGCGCGCTGACCGTGCCGTCGCTGATCACCGGTGGCGTGCTCAACTTCCCGCCGGTCCTCGGGGGCGCGGCGCTGACCCTGCCGCCGATCTCCAGCGTGGGTCCCGCGGTCGTCAACGCCCTGAGCCCGATCATCAACGGCGGCGTGGTGGAACTGCCGCCGGTCCTCGGCGGCGGCGAGCTGGCGATCCCGTCGATCCTCACCGGTGGCGTGCTGAACCTGCCCGAGTCCCTCGGCGGTGGCATCCTCGGTCTGCCCTCGATCATCACCGGAGGCCTGCTGAGCCTGCCCTCGAGCGTCGGCGGCGGCGTGTTCACCGTGCCGCCGATCAGCGGCGTCGTGACCTCGATCCTCACCGGCGGCTCGGTAAACCTGCCGTCATTCCTGGGCGGCGGGCAGCTGAGCGTTCCGTCGGTCCTCACCGGTGGCGTGCTGGGCCTGCCCCCGGTCGCCGGCGGTGGGGCCGTGAACATCCCGTCGATCCTCACCGGTGGCGTGCTGAGCCTGCCCTCGGTGGCCGGCGGCGGCGACGTCGGCATTCCCTCGGTCATCACCGGAGGTCTGCTGACGCTGCCGTCGACCCTGGGCGGCGGTCAGGTGACGGTGCCCCCGCTCAGCGGTGACTTGCTGGGTCTCCTCGGCCTGTGACGACGGCCCCGCGACTGGGCACGAATCACGCAGTGCGCCAAGGCCTTTCGTGGTGCTACTCGGGCGGCGACGGCGTCATCGACGCGATGTAATAGGTCTCGTGCCCGGTCGGATAGCCGCCTCCGTCGGTGGCGATGTGGACGTGGTCGTAGTGGTTGAGGGTCTCGTTGCCGTAGTTCGCCGTCCAACTCGGCGCGCCCACACCGGGATAAATCTTCTGCCGCCAGATGACGTGGTTGATGCCCCAGCGCTTCGCGTTGGCCAGGGCGTAGCCCGCGATCTGATTGCCAAGCGCGATGCCGTCGGGGGAGTCGTGGTTCGGGATCATCACGTCGATCGCCAGCCCGTTGGGATGCCACGGCAACGGGTCCTCCCGGTACCCGTAGATCGTCTTGATCTCGGGGAACAGCACGCTGATCGCGCGGGCCGCCCAGATGGTCTTGACCTGCAGCCGCTGCTCGGGTGCGACGCCGACGGGCAGCGGGATCTGGAACTGCTGGCCCGGGGCGGCGGCGGGCGCGTTCGCCGCCAACGAGTTCACTTCCGCGGGCGTCGCGACGTGCGGCGCGTCGGCCGCCGGGGTGCCGGCCTGCGGCGCGGGGGGCGCCACGGCAGCTGGCGTCGCGGGCGGCGCCACGGCTCCTGGGCTCGCGGGCGGCGCCGACGGGGTCTCGATGCGGGTGTCGCCGCAGCACCGAGGCTCCGTGGTCTGGGCGTAGATCATGCCGGCGGAGACGACGAGGGAAGCCGCGATCGCCAGCCAGCGGCCCCGCGTGTTGGCTAACGCGACACTGCCCACCCGCAGCAGCTTAGCGCCCCATGTGACCCGTGCGGCAATCATTTTCCAACTCCGGCCGTCAAAGATCGGCTTCCGATCAGGGCACCATCCAGGACAGGACCGATGCCTGCAATGCCGACAGCGCGCAGATGAACGCCAGGAACAGCAGGCTTCAGAGCAATACCCGGCGGAAGATGTCACCCTCCTTGCCGTGCACCCCCACCGCCGCGGCGCCGATGGCGAGGTTCTGCGGCGAATCATCTTGCCGAGCACGCCGCCCGAGCTGCTACCGGCGGCCATCAGCACCGGTGACTACCCGGCCTTGGCGGCCGCGGTCACCTGCAGCGCGCCGAACAAGAGTTAGACGACGTATCGGAGCCCGTCACCGCGCCCCCGAGCCCGCCGAGGATGGGGGACAGCAACGCGAAGGCGCCCCCGGCTCCAGCCATCCACGTGCCCAGGGTGATCGTTTGTCCGGACGCGTTCATCACGACGCCAGCGCGAGCACCGCCATCACGGTGACGATGGCCCACCGCAGCTGATCCAAAGTGGCGCCGTAGGCCCGAAGCGCCCTGCCGACAGCCGCAGCGCCACCATGGTCAGGACGCCGGCCCCGAGCATCTGGGTGCCCGGCGTGGTCAGCAGATTCCAGGTGAAGTTTGGCAGCGTCGACGGGGTGCCCTTGGCGGTGTAGAGATGCAGGCCGGGCCAGTGCACAACGTAGGTCGCCTTGTCCAAAAGCCCTTTCACCACCGGGATCTGGCAAATGACAAAGACGGCGATGATGATCGCGTAGGGCGCGTAGGCCCGCAACACCTGGGTGCGGGAGTGGGAATTCGCTTCGCGCTCAGCGAATTCGGGGGTCGGTGTGTCGGGAGCACCCCGGCGCCAACGACGAAAGCGTCGCGCTGGGGGTGGCCCACACCGCACGGCTGATCACGGCGGCGGCGCTGATCATGGTGATCTCGTTCGCCGCCCTGATGGCCGCGCAGGTGTCGGTCATGCGGCTGTTCGGGTTCGGGCTGACGGTGGCGGTGCCGGTCGACGCGACGCTGGTGCGGATGCTGCTGGTGCCGGCGTTCATGCATCTGCTCGGCCGGGTCAACTGGTGGGCACCGAAACCGTTGGCCCGCCTGCACAATCGGTTCGGAGTCGCCGAGGCGCCCGGCGTCACCTCGTGACGATTGCCGAGTTGTGGTTGGGCGCCCACGCCCGCTCGAAGGTGGCGACGGGGATCCGCTCGTCGCGGCCGGTGATGATGCCGCTGTCGTTGAGGTGCACCACGCGAGCCCTGGTGTCGATCCCGGTGACGACGACGAAATGGTTGGCCGCGTCCCGCCGGCCCGGCCTGTCCCAAATGGTTTCGGCGTTGACCAATGCGATCACCTTGCGCCCCGCGGCCAGATCCTGCTCCAGCGCCCCGATGTCGGTCTGGACGTTGTCGGAGCGGATCCCGTAGTGCCACAGCAGCACCGGCAGATCTCCGATATCGGTGTCGCCGTCCGGCGATCTCCAGACGGGACCGGGCCCCATGGCGCTGGCAGTGGCCTCGGCCAGGGCGGTGATCTGTGCCTCGGTGGGCGCCCGGCCGACGATCTGGCCGACCACGTCGGCGACCGCCAGCTCCCCGCAATCCGACGAATGCTGCCGATGCCAGTAGCGCGCCGCCGCGGCGGGGTCGCCGTACATCCCCAGCTCGTGCTCGGCGTCCGGAACCGGCAGGCCCGTCTCCGCGCGGGCCCCGGCCGCCGGGGCGATCAACCACGCGGCGCCCACGCCCAAGCAGGCCAGCGCCGCCAGGCCGCGCCCGGCAGCGGCGACCCCGTTCGCGGCGCTCGTCATCGGTGTCTGATCATCCCCGTCGCCGCGGGCAAAACGCCGCAGCGACGCGCCGCGCGTTGCCCCGCGAGGCGTGCCGCCACCGCCATCGCATGATGGGTCGCCGGGTCGGCAAAGGCGTCAGAAAACCAGCGCACGCCGTTGGGCGGTCGGGCGGTGCTTAAGCCGTGGATGAGCGCCGCGTTCGATACCGCCTACGTTCCCGACCCGGCGGCCATTCGCCACCCGCTGGTGTCACGAGCGTGGGGATCCAACGGCGAGGGCCTCGCCGGGCATCGCGCCGGCGGTGATCATCGCCGCCGAATACGGCCGGATCACCGCACACGCGATCCGCGCCGTGGAAAGCTGAGCGCACGAAACCACTTGCCGCGCTTGACGATCGAGGGCCGGTCAGCCGGCCATTGCGAGGCGCCCAGTTCGTCGCCGGCGCACCGCTCGACGAGAAGCGGGACGTACTCCCGCACCGGTCGCCCGTCGAACCGGGCGTGCACGCCCCGCACGACGGCAGCCAAGGGTATCGGCCGGAACGCCGGGATATTTCCGCATCAACCGATCCGACACCCGGTCGATGATCGTCTGCTCACTCAAATCGATCACCGCGTCGGGCTCGCATGCGTTAGCGCCCGAGTCAAATCCTGTTGACCCGGCCATTCCGCCCCGCGGTGCAGGCGAGCTGAGTATTGTGTACTGTACTCAGCATGGCGGACAAAATTCCCGGCCGGCTGGCCGAGCACCCCACGGTGCGCAAGGTCCGATCGCGCGCGGCGCGGCGCCCGGGCGTGCTCGACGCCGAGTGGCTACGGCGGGTGTGCCTGGCCGCGGGCGCCGACGACGTCGGGTTCGCCAGCGTCGACAACCCCGCCCTGGCCTCCGAGGTCGAGCACGTCCAGGCGGCGCTGCCGGGCTCCAGGAGCTACATCTCGCTCGTCGTGAAGATGAACCGCGACAACGTCCGTTCGGCGGCGCGCAGCGTCGCCAACCAGGAGTTTCACCGCAGCGGCGAGGTGCTCAACGAGGCGGCGCACCGCATCGTGCGCCGGCTGCAGGACGCCGGTTATCGGGCGCTCAACCCGTCGGCGACCTTCCCCATGGAGATGGACAACTTCCCGGGCCGGATCTGGGTGGTGGCGCACAAGCCGGTCGCCGTGGCCGCCGGACTCGGCGCCATGGGCATCCACCGCAACGTGATTCACCCGAAGTTCGGCAACTTCATCCTGCTCGGGACGATCCTGGTCGACGCGCCCATCAGCAGCTACGGCGAGCCGCTGGATTACAACCCGTGCCTGGAATGCAAGCTGTGCGTCGCGGCGTGCCCGGTCGGCGCGATCGGCAAGGACGGCGCGTTCGACTTCGTCGCGTGCTCGGTGCACAACTATCGCGAGTTCATGGGCGGGTTCACCGACTGGGTCTAGACCATCGCCGACAGCGCCGACGCGACCGACTTCCGGGCGCGGGTCACCGATTCGGAGAACGCGTCGATGTGGCAGAGCCTGGCGTTCAAGCCCAACTACAAGGCCGCCTACTGCCTGGCGGTGTGCCCGGCCGGGGAGGACGTCATCGAGCCATACCTCAACGACCGCAAGGGGTTCATGGACCTGGTGCTGAAGCCGTTGCAGGACAAGAAGGAAACGCTGTACGTGCTGCCGAAATCGCACGCCAAGGCGCACGCCGAGCGCCGCTACCCGCACAAGCGGGTGAAGGAGGTCGACCGCGGCATCCGCGGGCGCTGAAACCCCGCCCGCGACACCTAGCCCGCATCCCACGCCCGACGTCCGTGCGCGCCATGGCTCCCCTTGGTGCCGCAAATCGTCTCGTAACAAAGCTAACTCGGCCACCCGCGCGACAAAAGCGATACGTGAGGCGGTGTTTTACTCACCGTGACTTTTAGCCCGGCGTGCGGGTCGCGTCTTAAGCGCGCGGGAGGCCGGGCACCTGCCGCGAGACGAATGGTGCCCGTGGCAAGCCGCACCGCCGCGCCCCCCGCAGTTGTAGTTTGCGGCCGCCGTCGCTGAAAGTGCCCAGCATGGCGGGCTATCCGGTCACCGTTGGCTCCGCCCGGTTGCTGGCAAGTCGATCGCTGCCGGCCCTCGGCCGGCTGGCCGAATCCGCCGCGCCGGATTGACGGGGCGGTAAGCCCGCGATCGGGCGTCCCTGCCGGCGGAGCCCCACACGCCGGCGGCGCCGAGACCCAGGTTGCTGACGGCGCGCGCCGGCGCCCGCGCGCTGTTAGGCTTCGCGCCATGCACGCGGCGCCCATGGTTTGCCCCCCGTTCGTGCATTGTTGTCGCTGACTCGAAATCCCATGCGCGGTCGAGGAGTTGGCGAATCGTCGGTGAAATTCTCGGCGTCCACCCGGCAGCGACTGGATCGACGCAGGTATGTCCCCACCGGAAGGCCACCAATTGCTCACCCACATCCGCGGCGCGGCCCCCGTGCGGTCGGTCCTGACGCTCACCGTCACGGCCGGCCTGCTGGCGGCGTGTCAGGGCGGCGCCAGCGACGCGGTGGGCGGCGGCGGACCGGGCAACGTCAACACCAAGATCACCCTGGTGGCGTACTCGGTCCCCGAGCCCGGCTGGAGCAGGGTTATCCCGGCGTTCAACGCCTCCGAGGAGGGCAAGGGCATCCAGGTGGTCACGTCGTACGCCGCCTCGGCGGACCAATCGCGCGGGGTCGTCGAGGGCAAGCCGGCCGACATCGTCAACTTCTCGGTCGAACCGGACATCACCCGCTTGGTCAAGGCGGGCAAGGTGTCTGCGGACTGGGACAAGGACGCCACCAAGGGCATCCCCTTCGGGTCGGTAGTGACGCTGGTGGTGCGCAAGGGCAATCCGAAGAACATCAGGGACTGGGACGATCTGCTGCGTCCGGGCGTCGAGGTCATCACGCCCAGCCCGCTGAGTTCGGGCTCGGCCAAGTGGAACCTGCTCGCGCCCTACGCGGCCAAGAGCGGCGGCGGCGCGGACAGCCGGGCCGGCACGGATTTTATCGGCAAGCTGGTACGCGAACACGTCAAGTTGCGCCCGGGATCGGGACGCATCGCAACCGACGTCTTCGTGGAAGGCAGCGGCGACGTGCTCATCAGTTACGAGAACGAGGCCATCGCCATCGAGCGGCAGGGCAAGGCCGTCGAGCACGTCATGCCCAGCCAGACCTTCAAGATCGAGAACCCGGTGGCGGTGGTGACCAGCAGCGCCCACCCAGAGGCGGCAACGGCGTTCAAGAACTTCCAATACACGGCAACCGCGCAGAAGCTGTGGGCGCAGGCCGGATTCCGGCCCGTCGACCCGGCCGTGGCGGCCCGCTTCCGGGACCAATTTCCGGTGCCGACCAAGCTGTGGACGATCGACGAACTCGGCGGCTGGGGCGCGGCGGACCCGCAGCTGTTCGACCGGGGCACCGGCAGCATCACCAAGATCTACCTGCAGGCCACCGGATGACCGCCCTGACGACGCCCGACCCGGGGGCCGTCCGGCCCGACCTCGCGCGGCCGCGCTCCAGCGCGGGCGCGCCCGCAGCGCCGGGCTTCACGTCGCTCCGGATCGGCGTGACGACGCTGTGGCTGTCGGTGATCGTGCTGCTGCCGTTGGCCGCCATCGCCTGGCAGGCCGGCGGTGGCGGCTCGCAGGCCTTCTGGCTGGCCGTCACGTCGCACGCCGCAGTGGAATCGTTCCGGGTGACACTGACGATTTCCGTTGCGGTGACGATGTTCAACGTCATCTTCGGCCTGCTTACCGCGTGGGTGTTGGTGCGCGACGACTTCGTCGGCAAGGGGCTGATCGACGCGATCATCGACCTGCCGTTCGCGCTGCCCACGATCGTCACCAGCCTGGTGATGCTCGCCCTCTACGGCAAAAGCAGCCCGGTGGGCATTCACCTGCAGCACACCCCGCCGGGGGTGGCGATGGCGCTGGCGTTCGTCACGCTGCCGTTGGTGGTGCGCGCCGTCCAACCGGTGCTGCTGGAGATCGATCCGGAGGCCGAGGAGGCGGCGGCCTCGCTGGGCGCCACCGGTCCGAAGGTCTTCACCTCGGTCGTGTTGCCATCGCTGCTGCCGGCGTTGCTGACCGGTGCGGGGCTGACGTTTTCCCGCTGCATCGGTGAATTCGGCTCGGTGGTGTCGATCGGGGGAGCGGTGCCGGGCAAGACCGAGGTGTCCTCCCAGTGGATCCGCGCGTTGATCGAGAACGACGACCGCACCGGCGCCGCCGCCATTTCCATTGTGCTGCTGTCGGTCTCGTTCTCCGTCCTGATCCTGTTGCGGGTCGTCGGCGGCCGCGCGGCCAGGCGCGAGGAGAAGGCCGCGTGACCACGCTGCGCTGGCCGCGCTACCTCGCCCGATACGCGGTGTTCGGCTATGTCGGCGTGATGCTGGTGGTTCCGGTGTCGGTGATCCTGTGGCGGACCTTCCGGCCGGGTCTGGGCCAGTTCTTCGACTGGATCAGCACCCCGGCGGCGCTCTCGGCGCTGAACCTGTCGCTGCTCGTGGTCGCCATCGTGGTGCCGCTCAACGTGGTGTTCGGTGTGTTCGTGTCATTACTCTTGGCGCGCAATCGGTTTCGCGGCCGCGCAGTGCTGCAGGCGATCGTGGACCTGCCGTTCGCGGTGTCGCCCATCATCGTGGGGGTCGCCCTGATCCTGCTGTGGGGGTCGGCCGGGGCGTTGGGCTTCGTCGAGAACAACCTCGGACTGCGGATCATCTTCGGCGTGCCGGGCATCGTGCTGGCCAGCATTTTCGTGACGCTGCCGTTCGTGGTCCGCGAGGTCCAACCGGTGCTCGTCGAGCTGGGCACCGAGCAGGAACAGGCGGCGGCGACGCTCGGTTCGAGCGGGTGGCAGACGTTTTGGCGGATCACGCTGCCGTCGATCCGATGGGGCCTGACTTACGGCATCGTGCTGACGACCGCACGCACCCTGGGCGAATTCGGCGCCGTCATCATGGTGTCGTCCAACCTGCCGGGGGAGTCGCAAACCCTCACGCTGCTGGTCAACGACCGTTACAACCGCGGCGCCGAGTACGGCGCCTACGCGCTGTCGACGCTGCTGATGGGCGTCGCGGTGGCGTTTCTGATCGTCAAGGCGATCCTGCTGATCCGCCGGGCGCGGGCGGACCGCCACGCCTGAGCGGACTCACATCATCGGCGGAAACGGCAGCAGCCAGGTCATCGACGGGTCGAGCGTGCCCTTGTATTCCGGGCAGTAGGACGCCACCGAGACCCCGACGAAGAAGCCGGCTTGCTTGGCCGTGAGATTCGTCTCTTTCATCAGCCGGATCGCGACGACGGACGAGTCCTGGCCCTTGTCCAGCCCGGAGCACACCGCCCGCCCCTGCGTGATCGCGGTGCCGGGGTCGGGCACGGGGATGCCGTTCTTGCCGAGCGCGGCGACGAACGCGTCGTCGGCTCGATCCGCAGACGCGGGCGCCGCGAACAGCAGCGCGGCGCCGAACAGCAGGGCCGCGCCGGCGACCGAAAGCTTCCGTCGAGGAACCTGCATGCCGGGCGAGAGCCTTCCCCTGAAAGGGTTTGTGCTTCGAGTCAACGACGACTTAACTGAACGTTAGCCGAAATCCGGGCGTCGTTCTCGCCGAGGCGATGCGCAGCGCCGGGCAAACACCGATCGCGGATCGATGGGCCCAGGGCGCGCCGGACCCGGTAGGGTCAAACAGGTGTGCGGAGTCACCGGGGAGGTACGACTCGACGACCGGGTGCCCGACGTCGCGGCCGTGTCGGCGATGGCCGCCGTGTTGGCGCCGCGGGGGCCGGACGCGGCCGGGGCCTGGTCACAGGGCCGGGTGGCCCTCGGGCACCGTCGCCTCAAGATCATCGACCTGACCGAGGCGGGCGCCCAGCCCATGGTCGACGCGGAGCTGGGCCTGGCCGTCGCCTGGAACGGCTGCATCTACAACTACCAGGAGCTGCGCCGCGAACTCACCGGCCACGGCTACCGGTTCTTCTCGCACAGCGACACCGAGGTCCTGATCAAGGCCTATCACCGGTGGGGTGACGACTTCGTCAGCCATTTGTACGGCATGTTCGCGTTCGCCATCGTCGAACGCGACAGCGGTCGCGTCCTGCTCGGCCGCGACCGGCTCGGCATCAAACCCTTGTATTTCACCGCGGACGCCCGCCGGATCCGGTTCGCGTCGACGCTTCCGGCGCTGTTGGCCGGCGGCGGCGTGGACACCCGCATCGACCCGATCGCGCTGCACCACTACATGACGTTTCACTCCGTGGTGCCCGCCCCCCTGACCATCCTGCGGGGCGTGCGCAAAATGCCGCCCGCGTCCCTGGTGGCCGTCGAGCCCGACGGCCGGCGGACCACCACCACCTACTGGACGCCCGACTTCACCCGCCGCGACGACCGTGCCGACTGGTCCGAACGCGACTGGGAAGACGCCGTGCTCGAGTCGCTGCGGGTCGCGGTCGAACGCCGGCTGGTCGCCGACGTTCCGGTCGGGTGCCTGCTGTCCGGTGGCGTCGACTCCAGCCTGATCGTCGGGCTGCTCGCCGAGGCCGGCCAGCACGGGCTGTCGACCTTCTCCATCGGCTTCGAGTCGGCCGGTGGCGTCGAGGGCGACGAGTTCCGGTGGTCGGACATCATCGCCCGGCGATTCGGCACCGACCACCACCAGATCCGCATCGGCACCGAGCGGATGCTGCCCGCCCTCGACGGGGCGATCGGCGCGATGAGCGAGCCGATGGTCAGCCACGACTGCGTCGCGTTCTATCTGCTCAGCCAGGAAGTGGCGCGCCACGTGAAGGTCGTGCAGTCCGGCCAGGGCGCCGACGAGGTGTTCGCCGGATACCACTGGTACCCGCCGATGGGTTCGCCGGCCGCAGCCACCCTGGAGGGTGCGGTCGCCGAGTATCGCGGCGCGTTCTTCGACCGCGACGCGGTCGGCGTCAGGAACCTGTTGGGGCCGGCCTACTTCGCGGAAGGCGACCCCAGCGAGCGCTTCGTCACCGAGCATTTCGCGCGGCCCGGCGCCGACACCGGCGTCGACCGGGCGCTGCGCCTGGACACCACCGTGATGCTGGTCGACGACCCGGTGAAACGCGTGGACAACATGACCATGGCCTGGGGTCTGGAGGGTCGGGTTCCGTTCCTCGACCACGAGTTGGTCGAGCTGGCGGCGACCTGCCCCCCGGAACTGAAGACCGCCCATGAGGGCAAGGGCGTTTTGAAACAGGCTGCGCGGCGGGTGATTCCGTCGGAGGTCATCGATCGGCCCAAGGGCTATTTCCCGGTTCCCGCGCTGACCCACCTCGAGGGGCCGTACCTCGAAATGGTTCGCGCCGCGCTCTATTCGCCGATCGCCAAGGAGCGCGGGCTGTTTCGCACCGACGCCGTCGACGCTCTGCTCGCCGACCCCAACGGCAAGCTGACCCCATTGCGCGGCAACGAGCTGTGGCAGATCGCCCTGCTGGAGCTGTGGTTGCAGCGCCACGGCGTGACCGGGACGGCCGCATGAGCGGCACCGACCACCCGGAGGAGCACACCGAGGCCATCACGCTGGCCCTGCACGACGCCTCGCCGCCCGAGCTGGTGGACGCGATGGCCAAGGACGTCGAGCTCGAATTGGGTTGGGGCCGACTGATATTCGGGCAGACGTTCGCCGACGCGAACACGCTGGCCGAGGCGCTGCGACGCGAAGCCCCCGGGCGGCGCGACATCTGCATCTACGCCCGCGAGTCCCACGTCGTGGTTGCCGGGGCGCCCAACGAGCTGTTCATCGACCCCAGCCACACCTACCGGCTGCGCTTTACCGGCGCGCACGACGAGGACCGGGCGCCGTCGCCGCCGGTCGGGGTGACGGTGCGCACGCTGAAGACCCCGGCCGACGCCGACGCGATGAACCGCGTGTTCGTGCGCTGCGGGATGGTGCCGGCGCCGGTCGAGACGATCTGGCACAACCATCAACACGTCAAGGCGGTGAAATACCTGCTCGCGGTGCGAGACGACGACGGCGCCGTGGTCGGCACCGTGACCGGCGTCGACCACGAGGAGCTGTTCCGAGACCCCGAGGAGGGGTCGAGCCTGTGGACCCTGGCCGTCGATCCGGCCGCGGCGCTACCGGGGATCGGCGAAACCCTGACCCGCGCGCTGGCCGAGCACTACCGCCGCAAGGGCCGCGCCTACCTGGATCTGTCGGTGGCGCACGACAACGCCGCCGCCATCAACCTCTACGAAAAGCTCGGTTTCCGCCGCGTGCCGGTGCTGGCGATCAAGCGCAAGAACGCGATCAACGAGCCGCTGTTCAGCCCGCCGCCCGAAACCGTCGACGACCTCAATCCCTACGCCCGGATCATCGCCGATGAGGCGCTGCGCCGCGGCATCTGGGTCGAGGTCCTCGACGCCGAAACCGGCGAGATGCGGCTCACCCACGGCGGCCGCAGCGTCATCACCCGCGAATCGCTGTCCGAGTTCACCTCGGCGATCGCCATGTGCCGCTGCGACGACAAGCGGTTGACCCGGCGCCTGGTCTCCGAGGCCGGCATCACGGTGCCGCGCGCCCGCCTGGCCACCGGTGACGACGACGACTACGCCTTCCTGCAGGAGATCGGCGAGGCCGTGGTCAAACCCACCCGCGGCGAACAGGGCAAGGGCATCACCGTCGGGGTGACCGCCGAGCAGGGCCCGGACGAGCTGGCGGCCGCGGTGGCGCGCGCGCGCGAGCACTACCCGGAGGTGCTGATCGAGGAGCGGGTGAGCGGCCACGACCTGCGCCTGGTGGTGATCGACGGTCGGGTGGTGGCCGCCGCGCTGCGGCTGCCGCCCGAAATCCTGGGCACGGGGGAGCACACGGTGCGGGACCTGATCGCGGCCGAGAGCCGGCGGCGCTCGGCGGCCACCGGCGGCGAGTCGAAGATCCCGCTCGACGACATCACCGAGGCCACGGTCGCCGAGGCCGGGTGGCGGATGGACGACGTGCTGCCCCAGGGCACCCGGCTGCGCGTGCGCCACACCGCCAACCTGCACCAGGGCGGCACCATCCACGACGTCACCGCCGAGGTGAACACCGAGCTGTGCCGGGTCGCGGTGACGGCGGCCGAGGCGATCGGCATCAAGGTGACGGGCATCGACCTGCTGGTCCCCGACGTCACCGGCACCGACTATGCCTTCATCGAGGCCAACGAGCGGCCCGGGCTCGCCAACCACGAACCCCAGCCCACCGCCGCGGCGTTCCTCGACTTTTTGTTCCCGGGTCACCCGGGCCAGCCGCCGGCCTGGACGCCCGAGGAGGCGCGCACCGACCGGAACTGAGGCGTGCGACGCGCCTCGACGGGGTAATTCTTGTGTTCACTTACGAGAGGAGCCCGATGAGCGACGACGTGCAGACCGGAACCATCACCACCCACGTGCCCGCGCGGCTGGACCGGCTGCCCTGGGGCCGGTTTCACTGGCGCGTCGTCATCGGGCTCGGCGGCGTGTGGATCCTCGACGGGCTCGAGGTCACGATGGTCGGCAACGTGTCGTCGCGCCTCACCGAAAAGGGCAGCGGCATCGAACTCAATCCCGCGCAGATCGGCCTGGCGGCGGCGTTCTACATCGCCGGCGCCTGTCTGGGCGCGCTGTTCTTCGGCCACCTGACCGACCGGTTCGGGCGGCGCAACCTGTTCATCCTGACCCTCGCGGTGTACCTGACCGCCACCGTCGCGACCGCGTTCGCGTTCGCGCCGTGGTACTTCTTCATCGCGCGCTTCTTCACCGGCTCCGGCATCGGCGGGGAGTATGCGGCGATCAACTCGGCGATCGACGAGCTGATCCCCGCACGCGTGCGCGGTCGCGTGGACCTGATCATCAACGGGACGTATTGGATGGGTTCGGCCGCCGGGGCGGCTGGGGCGCTGGTGCTGCTGAACACGTCGAACTTCCCGGCGAACATCGGGTGGCGGCTTGCCTTCGGCATCGGGGCCGTCTTCGGCATCTTTGTCCTGCTGGTCCGGCGCAACGTCCCGGAAAGCCCCCGCTGGCTGTTCATCCACGGCCGCGACGAGGAGGCCGAGCGCATCGTCGGCGAGATCGAGGGCGAGGTGCAGCGGGAGACGGGCCGGCCGCTGCCCGAGCCGCAGGGCCGTCCGCTCAAAATCCGCCAGCGCCAGGCCATTTCGTTTCGTGAGATCGCCCGGGTCGCGTTCACGCTCTATCCCCGGCGCGCCGTGCTGGGCCTGGCGCTGTTCATCGGCCAGGCGTTCCTCTACAACGGCGTGACGTTCAACCTGGGCACCCTGCTGAGCGGGTTCTACGGCGTCCCGTCGGGCACGGTGCCGGTGTTCTTCATCCTGTGGGCGCTCAGCAATTTCGTCGGCCCTTTGGCGCTCGGGCATCTGTTCGACACCGTCGGCCGCAAGCCGATGATCACGCTGACCTACATCGGTTCGGCCGCGGTGGCCGTCGTCCTCGCGGTGCTCTTCGTGACCCAGACCGGCGGCGCCTGGACGTTCATCGCCGTGCTGGCGGTGGCCTTCTTTCTGGCCTCGGCGGGCGCGAGCGCGGCCTACCTGACCGTCAGCGAGATCTTCCCGATGGAAACCCGGGCGCTGGCGATCGCGTTCTTCTACGCGATTGGCACGGCGATCGGCGGGATCACCGGCCCGCTGCTGTTCGGTCAGCTGATCAATTCCGGGCAGCGCGGCCTGGTGGTCTGGTCGTTCCTCATCGGGGCCGCGGTGATGGCGACCGCGGGGCTGATCGAACTGTGGCTCGGCGTTGCCGCCGAGCAGCGCCCGCTGGAGGAGCTGGCGTTGCCGCTGACCGTCGCCGACGCCGAGGGCGAGGACGCGGGCCCACGCCGCGGCTGAGCGCCGAGGAAGCCTGGCGCCGCAAGGATTTCGCAAGAACTTCGCGACCATCCGGCAAGCCGTGTGCCGCAACCTTTCTGCCAACGGGCGCCTCGCCGTTCGCCCGCCGGACCGGAAAGGACGTCAAGTGCCCGACAGCCGCAAAAACAAGACCTACGATTTGGCCATGTCGCTCGAGGCGGGCCGGGTGTTCGCCGGATACACGATCATTCGGTCGCTCGGCTCGGGCGGCATGGGTCAGGTGTACCTGGTGGCGCATCCGCGGCTGCCGCGCCAGGACGCGCTGAAGGTGCTGCCTCCGGAGCTAACCGCCGACGCGGAGTTTCGGGCCCGCTTCGTGCGCGAGGCCGACCTGGCGGCCGGTTTGACGCACCCGAACATCGTCAGGGTCCACGACCGCGGCGAAGAGGACGGCCACTTTTGGATCTCGATGGCCTACGTGCCCGGCACCGATGTGGGCCGGCTGGTGCAGGACGAGTACCCGGGCGGGATGCCGCTCGACGAGGTGGTGCCCATCATCACCGCGGTCGCCTCGGCGCTGGACTACGCACACCATCGGGGGCTGCTGCACCGCGACGTCAAGCCGGCCAACATCTTGCTGGGCGAGTCCGACGGGCAGGCGCGCCGGGTCTTACTGGCCGATTTCGGCATCGCGCGCCGCATCGACGACGCGACCGGCCTGACCGCGACCAACATGACCGTCGGCACCGCCGCCTACGCGGCGCCCGAGCAGTTGAAGGGCGAGCCGATCGACGGGCGAGCCGATCAATACGCGTTGGCGTGCACCGCATTTCACATGCTGACCGGCGTCGAGCCCTACGTCGACCCCAATCCCGCCGTGGTGATCAGCCAGCACGTCAACGCCCCGCCGCCGTCCATCGGCGCCGGGAGGCCGGAATTGGCTGGGCTGGATGCGGTGTTCGCCACCGCGCTGGCCAAGGAGCCGTCCGGCCGGTTCGGCAGCTGCGGGGAGTTCGCGGCCCGTCTCGGTCCGCGGCCGAACCCGACCTTCACCTACGCGGGCCAGATCCCGGCCCACCCGGAGACCCAAGACACCCAACCCTCGATCGGCGTGGTGGCGCCCACCACGGCGCTGCGGCCCAAACCGCCTGCGGCACAACGGCTCCGCCGACCCGCCGTCCTCGTCCCGGCCGTGGCGGCCGCCGCGTTGCTGATCGCGGGCGGCGTCTTCGCCACCGACAGGCTCAGCCAGCCCCACAAGCCGGCCCCGACTGCGGCGCCCGCACCCGCCCCGTCGCCCAAGGCGCCGCCGCCCAACACCGGGCCCCTCACGGGCGTGTACCGCGCGGAGTTCGCCCGCATCGGCAGCATCGAAGGCCAACCCGCGCCGGGAGTCGCGCCGTCGACGGAAACCTGGGGCATCAGCTCGGCGTGCCGCCCCACCGGGTGCGTGGCGACCGCCACCCGCCTGACCGGGGAGAGCATGCAGGTGCCGACCATCATCTTCGACCAGGTCGGCGACACCTGGGTGGCCGTCAGCGTCGGCTCGAGCACATGCACCAACACCAAGCTCGACGGCGAGATCTGGGAGACGTTCACGCTGCAACCGCACCCCGACGGCACCCTGGCCGGCGAGGCCACCGAGATCATGGACAAGGGCTGCGCCAACAAACGAACGGTCACCTTCACCCGCACGGGAGACGTCGACGTCAGCACGCTTCCCGATCCGAACACCGTGCCGCCGCGGGTGGTGTCGCCGGCCGAGGCGGTGCGCGGGCACTACCACGAATCCGACGTCACCCCGAGCGGCTACAAAGGGCAGCAGGACTATGCGGTGCGGACCGACTGCCTGCGCACCGGCGAGCGGTGCATGAGCTTCTTCCACGCGCCGCCGGCGTCGGCCATGGCGTTGGTCTTCGCCAACGGGGAATGGGTCTACGACCGCGAGTTCGACGGCCGGTGCTCCAAGGGCGGGACCGCGCACGTCAGGATCGTCGCGCACTTCCCGCTGCCGCAACCGGCCCAGGACCCGGTCGCGCTGCTCACCGGGCACGGCCACGAGAACGTGGCGAATTCCGCCGGGGTCAACTGCGGCAGCACCGACGTCGACGTGAAGTTCGCCCGCACCGGCGACTAGCGGGCGGGGGCTACCCGATCAGCTTGGTCAGCCAGGTCGGATCCTGGTAGTTCACCGACCTGGTGCCGTCCCACACGAACGGCGTCCCGGTGGCGTTGAGCCCGGTCAGCGTCGCATCGCCCGCGGCGGCCTTGGCCTTGGCGATGCCGACGTCGTCGCCGCCCTTGATGCAGTCGAGCACGCTGGCATCGACGCCGACGGTCTTGGCCAGCTGGGCCAGTTCGCCGTCGGTGCGGTCTTCCGGGGCGTTCTCGGCGGGCTGGAAACTGCTGGCGAACAGGCCCGAGTAGTAATTGGTATACAGCTTCGGATCACCTTGTCCCGCAACGCAATACGTGGCCGCGACCGCTCGCGTGGAGTAGTTCTTGCTGTGCGACTGGTCGTCGAGGAAGTCCAACAGGTGGTATCGCACCGCAAGCTTCTTGTTGTTCACCGCGGTGTCGATATCGCTCGCGTTGGACCGGATGAAGCTGCCGCACGGCGGGCAGATGGGTTCGTTGAAGATGTCGATCGTCGTCGGTGCCGCCGAGCTGCCGACGTACACGCCGTCATCGAGGGTTTTGAGCTCGACGGCGTCCGGCGGCGGCGGTGGCGGCGCCGACGTGGACTTGGCGGACGGCGACGATTCCCACGGGTGGGCCACGACGACGATCAGCCCGACCACAACGACCACCGCCGCGGCGGCGGCGGCGCCCACCCACGGCCACGGGTTGCGTCCGCGCCGGGGCGGCGGCCCCCAGAGCGGCGTCCCGGTCGCGCCCACGTCGCCGGTGCCCCAGCCGGGGACGCCGGGCCACCCCGTCGGCTGGGGCGCCGGTCCGCCGAGCCCAACAGATGCCGGGGGAGTCGACGTCGCGGGCCACGCCTGGTTCTGCGGCGGCCCGTGGCTGGCCATCGCCGGCGGCTGGGTGGGCGCGAATCCGCTGGGCGGCTGGCCCGCGAACGCGGCCGGCATGTTGGCCACCTGGCTGCGCTGCAGGATGTCGGTCGCGCGGTCCTGGTCGGGGGTGGCCAGCGCGGCGTAGGCGGCCGCCGAGAGGTCGCCGCACGTGGCGTAGCGGGCCGCCGGATCCTTGGCCATGCCGCGCGCGATGACGCCGTCGAAGGCCACGGGGATGCTCGGCCGCGCGGCGCTGGGGCGCGGGATCGCCTGGTTGAGGTGGGCGCCCATCACGCCGATGGTGTCACCGGTGTAGGGCGGGGAACCGGTCAGGCACTCGTAAAGGACGCAGGCCAGCGCGTAGATGTCGGCCCGGTAGGTGACCTCGGCGTCGCTAAACCGCTCCGGGGCCATGTATTTGACGGTGCCCACGGTGGTCCCGAACTGCGTCAGCTTCTCGTCGGAGGTGGCGCTGGCGATGCCGAAATCGACGAGGTAGGCAAAGTCGTCGGCGCTGACGAGGATGTTCTCCGGCTTCACGTCGCGGTGCATCACACCGGCGGCGTGCGCGGCGTCGAGGGCCGAGCCGATCTGGCGCACGATCGCCACCGCCCGCGGCGGGGACAGCGGCCCGTAGCGGCTCAGCATTGTGGCCAGGTTCTTGCCGTCGATGAGGCGCATGTCCACGTAGAGCTGCCCGTCGATCTCGCCGAAGTCGTGAATCGGCACGACGTGCGGTTCCTGCAGCCGCCCGGCCGTGCGGGCCTCGCGCTGCATGCGCGAGCGGAAGACCGGGTCGCTGGAGAGGGCCTGCGACATCAGCTTGAGCGCCACGATCCGTTCGCGCACCGTGTCCTCGGCCTCGTAGACGTCGCCCATCCCGCCGCGACCCACCAGCCGCCGTAGCCGGTACGGCCCGAACTGCGAGCCCTCCCGCGAATCCGCGGTCGTCTCACCCATTCCCGACTCCTCACCCGCCACAGGGCGCCGCAAGCCGCTGCAAACGTGGCCTGCCAGGCATAAGGCTAATGGTTTCGGCAACCGCGGGGCACCGTGAATAGCGAGAATGCCAGCTAATCCCGGTTCGGCGGGTGGTGGCCTCTGGGTCGCGCACCGGCGGCCGCGCCGGATCAGCGGCGCTCCTCGTCCCCGGTTTTGCGCTCGCTGAGGCCCTCTCGGGACAGCGCCCGGACGAAGCCGTAGGCCTGCATCCCCTCCGGGCCGGGGTTTTTGACGATCCAGTCGTTGATGTTGGTCAGCGCCTTGGCCAAGTCGTCCCGCCTGACGCGGATCAGATACGTCTTCCTGTCGTCCTGGGGGTCGTCGATGGCCTCGGCGACGGCGACGGGGTTTTTGAAGGCGTAGGCGATCCCGTGTACGGCGTCGTGGTTGAGTGCCCAGTGAAGTTCGCTGGGTCGCAGTCGGTTCACCGCAAGATTGCGGAATTCATCCTCGTGGGTTGGATCGCTCACCTGGCCCGACGGTCCTCCTCGGTGTGCCCGCGAAAGAGTAAACGACGATCGACCGAACGCAATGCCGCGCAGGCTGTTCGATGAAAAGTTCCCCAAGCCTTCATCATAGGAAGCACCCGCATTCGCCGCATGCCGAGCGGATGTGCAGAAACTGGCCGACGTGGCGCTCCCGGCTCAGCGACGGTATTTCAGGAACAGGTAGTCGTCGCAGGTCAGGGCGTGCTCGAGCCGCATCGCCACCGGCACCGAAAGCCGCGACGGCTCACGGTGACCCACCGGCTGGCTCTTGGCGAGCTTGGGAGCCAGCGTCACGCAGATCTCGGAAATGGCGCCGGCGTCCACCAGCTCGCCGAGCAGGGTCGGTCCGCCCTCGCACAAGACGCGGTTCATGCCGTGCGCCCGCAGCAGCGCGAGGGCGCCAGCTCGGTGACGTCGCCGACGGCGCCCATCCGCGACGACGGCATCGCTAGGTGTACTCGGCCAGGACGTTGGTAGCAGGCGTGTCGGCTTGATGTGAGGAGAACCCCCGGGTGGGGTGTGGCGTGTCG
>NZ_LQPJ01000130.1 GCF_002101785.1 Mycobacterium palustre | reverse complement strand
TGCCCGCGCCGGTCCGGCGGGCCCCGGGGGTGCGGGCTGTTCGGGCACCGGCACCGGGCCGGTGGGCGGCACGATCGTCGGGACCGAGTCCGTGGGCGGCAGCAGGCCGACCGCGCCGCGGTGCTGTCCGACGTGAAAGGTGATCCGGGGCCCGTCGGGCTTGCCGATGTTGAGGCTCCGGCCGTCGTCGATGTCGAGGGCCGCCACCCGCCGGCCGTCGACGAACACGCCGTTCATCGAGTTGTTGTCGACCGCGACCCACCGGCCGCCCTCGAAGCGCAGCAGCAGATGGGCGCGGGCGATCAGCGGGTGCGCCACCCGCAGGTCGGCACGCAGGTCGCTGCCGACGACGACGTCGCGGCCCGGCGCGAAGTTGGCCGTCGACCGGCCGGAGCGAACCGTCAGCACGGGCCGATTCACGGGCGGTTCAGCGGCGCTTGAGGCGGATCTTCCACCAGACGATGGCGGTGTAGGCCACGCACAGCACCCCGAGCATGGCCATGTCGAACAGCCACGCGCTGGCCTTGTGGTCCCAGTGCTGATCCTTCGGGTCGGTCGGGCCGGGGATCAGCCGGTGGGTGTCGATCGTCGACGCCGACGCCGCGAAGCCCCACCGGGCGGGCGTGAGCCACGACAGTTGGTCGAGCAGGATCCGGTCGGTCACCCAGATCATGCCGCCGGAAAACACCAGCTGGCTCATGATCGACACCACCAGCATCGGCATGATCTGGTCCTGCGATTGGGCCAGCGCCGACAGCGCCATGCCGAGCAGCGCCGACGCCACGCACGTCGCGGCGACCGTGACGAACAGCTCCAATCGGACGTCGCCCAGCAGCACGGGCCCGGAAAGCGGCTTGCCCCAGCCGATCACCGAGATGATGGTGGCGATCGCCGCCTGGACGATCGCGAACGCGGAGAACACCACGATCTTGGCGGCGATGTAGGCGGCCGTGGACAGGCCGACCGCCTGTTCGCGGCGGAAGATGGGGCGCTCGCCGACGAGGTCGCGGATGGTCAGCGCGGTCCCCATGAACACCGCCCCGACGTTGAGCATGACCAGGATCTGGTCGGGCTGGGCGGGGTTGTTGCCCAACGGATCCGACATGCCGTACCCGCTCTTGCCGCGGACGGTCAGGGTCAGCACACCGATGAGGAACGGCAACAGCGCCAGGAACACCGTGTACCCGCGGTCGGACACCACGAGGCGGACCTGGCGGCGGGCGACCGTCCAGAACTGGCGCCGCACGTCGGTGTGGGTCGGTTCGCCGAGGTCGGCGGCGGGGCTGTGTTCGGAGGGGGCCGGCGGCGGCCGGTGCTCGGCCAGAAAGCGACGGTTGGCCTCGTCGGGGTCGGCGCCCACCTTGGCGAAGATGTCGGCCCAGTTGGTGGTGCCCATCGCCGCACCGATCTGGCTGGGCGGCCCCAGAAACGCCGTCTTGCCGCCCGGGGCCACCAGCAGCAGCTGGTCGCACACGTCGAGGTAGGACACCGAGTGCGTGACGATCAGCACCACGCGGCCGGCGTCGGCCAGCTGGCGCAGCATCATCATCACCTGCCGGTCCAGCGCCGGGTCCAGGCCGGTGGTCGGCTCGTCGAGGATCAGCAGCGACGGCCCGGTCAGCAGCTCGAGCGCGACCGAGGCGCGCTTGCGCTGCCCGCCGGAGAGCTTGTCGACGCGGGTGTCGGCGTGCTTGGTGAGCTCGAGTTCCTCGAGCACCTGCGCGACGACCTGCTCGCGGTCGGCCTTGCTGGTGTCGGGCGGCAGCCGCAGCTCGGCGGCGTAACCCAGCGCCTGGTTCACGGTCAGCTGCCGGTGCACGACGTCGTCCTGGGGCACCATGCCGATCCTGCTGCGCAGCGAGGCGTACTCGGTGTGGATGTTGTGGCCCTCGAAGGTGACCGAGCCGGAGCTGGGGCTGGTGTAGCCGGCGACCACCCGCGACAGCGTGGTCTTGCCGGCGCCGGATCCGCCGATGATGGCGGTCAGCGTCCCGGGGCGGGCGGTCAGCGAGATGTTGTTGAGCAGCCGCTTGCCGTCGACGTCGAAGCAGACCGAGTTGACCTCCAGCCCGCCGGTGCGCGTCGCCGCCTCCGTGCGGCGCACCAGGGTCTCGCCGTTGAAGACGAGGTCGACGTTGCCGATCGTGACCACGTCGCCGGCGGTCAGCACCGCCGAGCCGACCCGCACGCCGTTGACGAACGTCCCGTTGACGCTGTGCGCGTCCCGGATCTCGGTGCCCAGCGGCGTCTGCGTCAAAAACGCGTGGTGGCGTGACGCCAGCACGTCCTGGATGACGATGTCGTTGTCGGTGGCCCGGCCGATCGTTTGCGCCTCGGCCGGCTTGGGGATGGCCCCGGACCGCGACGACCGCAGCGCCTGGAACATCTTCGTCGCCAGGTTGGCGACCTCGGGTGGCTTGGCCGAGCTGGGCGACATCTGGGTCTCTGGCGCCGCCGGCGAGGCCGCCATCTGCGGTGGTGCCTGGAAGTTAGGCGGTGGCGGCGCGCTGGGCGGATACGCCGGGGGCCGGCCGCCCCCGCTGGTCGGGTACACGGGTTGCCCCGGCGCCTGCGAGGCCGGCCACGCCGTGCCGGAGTGGGCCACCGCCGGGATGCCCATCGACTCGGTGCGCGGCGGCCGCCCGGCCAGCCCCTGGTGGCGGCCCACCTCGAAGGTCAGCTGCGGGCCGTCGGGGTTTCCGATGTTGACTCTCTGGCCGTCGTGGATCTCGACCACCGGCACCCGGCGCCCGTTGACGAAAGTGCCGTTGAGCGAGCCGTTGTCGATCGCCAGCCACCGGCCCTGGTCGTAGCGCAGCAACAGGTGGGCGCGCGAGATCAGCGGGTGCGTGATGCGCATGTCGGCCCGGAGATCGCGGCCGACGACCACGTCGTGACCCGCTGCGAAGGTGCGTTCCGACCCGTCACTACGAACGGTCAACGCCGGTGGGGCTGGTGCACTCATTGGCACAACTGTAGCTTGTAGCGCCGCCGTCACCCGGTGGCGTGGATCGCGTCCGGCGCCCCCGTCACCACGCACCGAGTGCGGCTGTAGATGGTCGCCATGCACCGGTTGCAGTGGGTGCAGGCCGAACGCACGCTGTGCCGCGCGCCGTCGGCGGCGATGCGGTTGATCAGGTCCGGCTCGGCCAGCAGGGCCCGGCCCATCGCGACGAACTCGAATCCCTCCGCCATGGCCAAATCCATCGTTTCCCGGTTGGTGATGCCGCCCAGCAGGATCAGCGGCATCGTCAGCTCGGCGCGAAACAGCTTGGCGTCGCGCAGCAGGTAGGCCTCCCGGTAGGGGTACTCGCGCATGAACTTCTTGCCCGTCATGCGGATGCCCCAGCGCAGCGGCGGGGAGAAGGCGCCGGCGAACTCCTTGACCGGCGCGTCGCCGCGGAACAGATACATCGGGTTGACCAGCGAACTGCCGGCGGTCAGTTCGATCGCGTCCAGGCCGCCGTCGTCCTGCAGCCATTTGGCGGTGGTCAGCGATTCCTCGGTGCTGATGCCGCCGCGGACGCCGTCGGCCATGTTGAGCTTGGCGGTGACCGCGATGGGCGCCCCTTCTTTGTCGACGGCGCGCCGAACGGCCATCACCAGCCCGCGGGCCACCTTGGCGCGGTTTTGCAGCGACCCGCCGAACTCGTCGTCGCGCCGGTTGATCAGCGGCGAGAGGAAGGCGCTGGCCAAATAGTTGTGGCCCAAGTGAATTTCGACCGCGTCGAAGCCGGCTTCGATGGCCAGCCGTGCGGCGTTCGCGTGCGCGGCCAGCACGTCGTCGATGTCGTCGCGGGTGGCCTTCTTGGCGAACCGCATGCCGATCGGGTTGAAGAACCGGACCGGTGCCAGCGCGGTGGCCTTGTTGGAGCGGGCGTTGGCCACCGGGCCCGCGTGCCCGATCTGGGCGCTGACCTTCGCGCCCTCGGCGTGGATGGCGTCGGTCAGCCGGCGGAACCCCGGCACCGCCTCCGGGCGCATCCAGATCCCGTTGCCCTCGGTGCGGCCGCCGGGGGACACCGCGCAGTAGGCGACGGTGGTCATGCCGACGCCGCCGGCGGCGGGGAGCCGGTGGTACTCGATCAGGTCGTCGGTCACCAGCGCATCGGGCGTACGCGCCTCGAACGTCGCCGACTTGATCGTCCGGTTGCGCAGCGTGATCGGCCCCAGCTTGGCCGGGCTGAGCACGTCGGGAGGGCTGGACATATCGGGAGCCTAATGGTGATCGCGAGCGGGCGGCCAAGCCGGGCGCGGTGGGTCACCATCATCGATCTCTGCCAGACTGTCAGCCGTGGGCGCAATCACGCTGGACGGCAAGGCCACCCGGGACGAGATCTTCGTCGACCTCAAAGAAAGGGTGGCCGCCTTGACGGCCGCCGGCCGCACACCCGGGCTGGGCACCATCCTGGTCGGCGACGACCCCGGGTCGCAGGCCTACGTCCGCGGCAAGCACGCCGACTGCGCCAAGGTGGGCATCACCTCGATCCGCCGCGACCTGCCCGCCGACATCGGCACCGAAGAGCTGCACGCCACCATCGACGAGCTGAACGCCAACCCGGAGTGCACCGGTTACATCGTGCAGTTGCCGCTACCCAAGCACCTGGATGAGAACGCGGCGCTGGAGCGCATCGACCCGGCCAAGGACGCCGACGGGCTGCACCCCACCAACCTGGGCCGGCTGGTGCTGTCCAACCCGGCGCCGCTGCCGTGCACCGCGCGCGGCATCGTGCACCTGCTGCGCCGCTACGACGTCGAGATCGCCGGCGCGCACGCCGTAATCATCGGCCGCGGTGTGACGGTGGGCCGCCCGTTGGGGCTGCTGATGACCCGGCGCTCCGAGAACGCCACGGTCACCTTGTGCCACACCGCAACCCGCGACCTCGCGTCCTTCACCAGGCAGGCCGACATCATCGTGGCCGCCGTCGGCGTCCCACACATGCTGACCGCCGACATGGTGCGTCCCGGCGCCGCCGTCGTCGACGTGGGCGTCAGCCGCACCCCGGACGGGCTCGTCGGCGACGTGCATCCCGGCGTGTGGGAGGTGGCCGGGCACGTGTCGCCGAATCCCGGCGGCGTCGGCCCCCTCACCCGCGCCTTCCTGCTGACCAACGTCGTGGAACTGGCCGAGCGGCAATGACGATGGGTGCCGCGATCCGGGCGCAGTGGCCAATCCTGTTGGTGGGGTTGACGTTTGCGGCGGCCTTTGTGCTGGCGGGGGCCAACTTCTGGCGCCGCGGTGCCCTGCTGATCGGGATCGGCGTCGGCGTGGCGGCGGTGCTGCGGTTGGTGTTATCGGACGAGCGGGCCGGGCTGCTGGTGGTCCGCGCCAAGGGCATCGACTTCGTGACCACCGCGACGGTTGCCGCGGCGATGGTCTACATCGCGTGGACCATCGACCCGCTGGGGACGCGCTAGTGGCGATCGCAAGCGCGGCGTAGCGGGGCGCGGGTCGCCACCATTGGACTAAATCCCCGGTATCCCGCCCATTCCCGGGAGCCCCGACGTCCCCGGGAGCCCGTACGTTCCCGGGAGCCCGTTGACGCCAGGCATTCCCGGGATTTGGGGCAGACCGGCGGTGGGGTTGCCGCTGGCTATGTTCGCCATCTCCTGCGGGCAGTACATCTGGATCGCGATGGTGGTGAACATCTGGGCCATCTGCGGGGACAAGCCGCGGTGGGCGACGCTCGCCGCGGCGGCGGCGAAGTTACCGCCCGGCTGGGCGAGCATCGGGCAGATGGACTGACCCACCGACATCGCGTTGCCCGGTTCGCCGAAGTCGATGCCGGCGTGGTTGAGCGCGTCGATGAAATTGTCGTCCGCGGGGTCGGCCTCGGCCGGCGCCGCGAAGGCGGCGGCCACGGTCAGCAGCCCGGCGGCCGCCGCGAGCAGGCGGATGGTCAGCGGCTGCTGGCGAAACGACCAATGCCAACCGTGTGTGCGTGCGAGTGTCTTCATGCCAGCCGCCCCTTCTGTCGAGGAGTGCACTTTTGGCACTCGAATCACGCTAAGAACTCTGATCCATAACTGTCACGTTTACAACACGGTGCGATTAAGGTTTGCGCAATAAGCGTTTCGTAAGACCGCCGCGGCCCGGGTGTCGGTTATTGGGCAACCCGGTTCGGCCACGGCTTGCCCGCGCGATCGCCAACCGATCGAGGCCACACTGTGATCTGACACTCGCGGCGAGGCCGCGCTTTTGGGTGCCGGATGGTTAAGAATCCGGCCCATGACGACGAATCACAGCCGTCCGATGGAGCTTTGCGGGCAGAGGGGGATTTCGCGCCAGGCGTTTCTTCGCGGCGCCGCCGGAATGCTAGCGGCGGGAGCGGTTTTCGGGACAACCCGCGCGGGGGCCGACGCCGGAAGCGGCTGGGCCGGGCTGGCGTCGTCGATCGGCGGTAGCGTGCTGCTTCCGTCCAGCGGTGCCCAATTCGTAAGCGAGAAGCAGGTTTTCAACTCGTTCTACAACAATTCCAATCCGGTGGCGGTGGTTACCGCGTCCTCGCAGTCGGACGTGCAGAAGGCGCTGTCCTTCGCCGCCGCCAACCAGCTCAAGGTCGCCCCGCGCGGCGGCGGGCATTCGTACATCGGGGCATCGAGCGCCAACGGGGTGATGGTGCTGGATCTGCGCCGGATGCCGGGCGGCGCCACCGTCGACGGCGCGGGCAACGTCACGGTCACGCCGGCGAGCACGCTGTACGCGGTGCACCAGGCGCTGGCGAGCGCCGGGCGGGGCGTCCCCGCGGGGAGCTGCCCGACGGTCGGCATCGCGGGCCTGGCGCTCGGCGGCGGCTTGGGGGCCGACTCCCGCCACGCCGGGCTGACGTGCGACGCGCTGCAGTCGGCCACGGTGGTGTTGCCCAGCGGCGAGGTGGTCACCGCGTCGGCCAATGATCATCCGGATCTGTTCTGGGCGCTGCGCGGCGGTGGCGGCGGCAACTTCGGGGTGACAACGTCGATGACGTTCTCCACGTTCGCAATCGGCGACACCGACCTAGTCCGGCTCGACTTCCCGCCGTCCTCGGCGGTGCAGGTGCTCGTCGGCTGGCAGTCGTGGCTGAACGCCGCGGACCGCAACCAGTGGGGCCTGGTGGACCTGTCCTTCGGGGGGAGCCAGCCGAACTGCCACGTGTTGGCCACCGCTCCGGCGGGCGCCGGCACGGCGATGACGGACGCTATCAAGTCCGCGGTTGGCGTGGCGCCCAGCGCCGTTCAGGCCAAGACGTTCGGCCGGATGGACCTGGTGATGTATTTGGCCGGTGGCAGCTCGACGCCGTCGCCGCGCGGATTCGTGGCCGGGTCCGATGTGATCTCGACCGTCAACGCCGCTGCGGCGCATGGGATTGCGACGGCCATCGGGGAATGGCCGTCGACCGCCGGGCAGGCATCGGTGCTCGTCGAGCCGTTGGGCGGTGCGGTGGGGGACATCGGCGCGGGCGACAGCGCGTTCCCGTGGCGCCAGCAGTCGGCGGTGTTGCAGTGGTATGTGGAGCCGGCGAGCAATGAGGTGGCCGCCGCGACGCAGTGGGTGAGCGCGGCACACCAAGCGGTGCAACAGTTTTCGGTCGGCGGCTACGTGAACTATCTTGAGCCCAACACGTCGGCGTCGCGTTACTTCGGTTCCAACCTCGCGCAGCTGACCACCGTGCGGCAAAAATACGACCCCAACCGGGTCATGTTCTCCGGGCTCAACTTCTGAGGCGCACCGCCGTGGAATCCCTTGCGTCACTTTTGTTTCTGTGAATCCTTGGCGGCGGTTTTGTCGGTGGGGGTGCCGCTGTATCACACCAAACGGCTGGCCTCCCCCGCCCAACGAATCGTCTTGTACGCCAAAGACCGCGGCTGCACTGCACCCGGCTGCACCGTGCCCGGCCACTGCAGCCAAGTCCACCACGTCACCGACTACGCCCAACGCGGCCACACCGACATCAACAACCCCACCTTCGCCTGCGGCGCCCAACACCACATCCTCAAACCCAACGGCCGGACCACCCGCAAAAACCCCAACGGCGACACCGAATGGATCCCACCCCCACACCTCGACCACGGCCAACCCCGCGCCAACACCTACTGGCACCCCGAAAAACTCCTCCACCACAAAGACGACGACCCGTAGCGACCCGCACTACTGCGCCAGCGCCGCCCGGATGCATACGGTGACATAGGGCAGCGCCAGGCCGGTCGAATTCGCCAGCGCCGGATGGGTGGCCAGCAACTCGCGCACCCGATCCAGCGTTCGGGTGCGCACCTCGGTCGGCGAGGTGATGCAGTAGCTCCGCGAGGCCACCAGATCGATCAACGCTTGCGGCGTAAGGTAATTCGTCCACT
Source organism: Mycobacterium palustre (assembly GCF_002101785.1). Taxonomy (GTDB): domain Bacteria; phylum Actinomycetota; class Actinomycetes; order Mycobacteriales; family Mycobacteriaceae; genus Mycobacterium; species Mycobacterium palustre. The sequence goes on along the minus strand of NZ_LQPJ01000130.1, from coordinate 162,725 downwards.
CGACCTGATGCCGTTCGGGTTCGGTGAAGGACGAGGAGAGCTTGACGTCGAAGCGACCGCGGTCCCCGTCCCTACCGATGATTTCGCCCAGCTCGCGCACCCAGCCGAGTCGTTCGTCGCGGGTGTTCCACACCAGGCCCAGCCGCCCGCCGGGCCGCAGCACCCGGGCCACCTCGGGAATCGCGCGCTCGGGATCCACCCAGTGCCATGCCTGCGCGACCAGCACGACGTCAACGCTGTTGTCCTCCAACGGAATTTCTTCCGCGGTGCCCAGCAGCGCGCGCGTCTCAGGCAGCGAGCTGCGCAGCACCTCGAGCATGTCGGGAATGGGGTCGACGGCCACCACATCCAGGCCGCGCTCCACCAGCCGGGTGGTCAGCTTGCCGGTGCCCGCGCCCAAATCGAGCACTTGGCGCGCGCCGCGCGGCAACAGCCAGTCGATGGCCTCCGGCGGATAGGAGGGGCGGCCGCGCTCGTAGGCAGCGGTCGCCGCGCCGAACGACAAGGAGCGGTCGTGCTTGGTGCGCGTCACCTCGGACACCTGCGCCGCGCGCCTTCCCCGCCCGCTGAGCCCGCCAAATCGAGCGTCTCGCGGATCAACTCGCCGACCGCCTCGGACTCGACCAGGAAGCCGTCGTGCCCGCAGATGGACTCGACGACGTGAAGGCCGGCGCACCCGGGCAGCAGCTCGGCCAGCTCCTGCTGCAGGCGCAGCGGATACAGCCGGTCGGAGGTGATGCCACCGACCACCACCGGCACCGGGCAGCCGCGCAGCGCCGCCTCGACCCCGCCGCGGCCGCGGCCGACGTCGTGGCTGTTGAGCGCCTCGGTCAGGATCACATAGCTGCCGGCGTCGAATCGGGACAACAGCTTGTCGCCCTGGTGCTCGAGGTAGCTCTGCACGGCGTAGCGGCCGCCGCCGAACGGGGGGACGGGGTCCTCGCCACCCTGGCGGTCGTTGGCGAAGCGGGTGTCGAGCTCCACCTCGCCCCGGTAGGTCAGGTGGGCGAAGCGGCGCGCGATCGTCAGCCCGGCGTCCGGCGTGCGCCCGGTGCCGTGGTAGTCGCCGCCCTGCCAGTTCGGGTCGGCCTTGATGGCCGCGATTTGGGTGGTCTGGGTGCCGATCTGGTCGCCGGTGGCACGGGCGCCGACCGCCAGCAGCAGCCCGGCCCGGACGCGCTCGGGATGACCGACGATCCACTCCAAAGCCCTTGCGCCGCCCATGGATCCGCCGACGACGGCGGCCACCTGGTCGATGCCAAGGGCGGCCAGCGCGGCGACGTCGGCCTCCACCTGGTCGCGCACGGTGATCAGGGGAAACCTTGAGCCCCAAGGCTTCCCGTCCCGGGCCAGCGAGCTGGGGCCGGTGGAGCCGCGGCAGCCGCCGAGCACGTTGGTGGCCACCGCGCACCAGCGGTCGGTGTCGATCGGGGCGCCCGGGCCGGCCACCCCGTCCCACCAGCCCGGCGTGGGATGCCCCGGCCCGGCCGGGCCGGTGATGTGCGAATCGCCGGTGAGGGCGTGCAGCACCACCACCACGTTGTCGCGCGTAGGCGACAGCTCGCCCCAACGCTGGACGGCGATGCAGACGTCGTCCATCACCGCGCCGCTCTCGGTGGTCAGCGACCCGATGTGCACCAAGCCGACTTCGCCCTCGGCCGGCAGCGTCTGCGTCGGAACGTCGGAGATCGTCATGTCAGCTTCCCTAGACCGCCGCCGGGACGTCAGCGGCGTCGCCGCTGAACTTGCGCGCGGCGGCCAAGCCGAGCTCCAGGTCGGCCAGGATGTCGTCGATGCCTTCGATGCCGACGGCCAGCCGGACCAGCCCCGGGCTGACCCCGGTGCTCAGTTGCTCCTCGGGGGAAAGCTGCGCGTGCGTGGTCGACGCCGGGTGGATCACCAGCGAGCGCACGTCGCCGATGTTGGCGACGTGGCTGTGCAGCTTGAGCGCGTTGACGAACGCCTTGCCGGCCTCGACGCCGCCGGCCAATTCGAACGCCAGCACCGCCCCGGTTCCCTTGGGCGCCAGCTTCTTTGCCCGCTCGTACCACGGCGAGCTGGGCAGCCCCGCGTAGTTGACCGACAGCACCCCTTGCTTGTCGTCCCGGCGTTCGGCCAAAAATTCGGCCACCCGTTGCGCGTTGGCGACGTGGCGCTCCATGCGCAGGCTCAGCGTCTCGATGCCCTGGGCCACCAGGAAGGCGTTGAACGGCGAAGCGGCCGAGCCCAGGTCGCGCAGCAGCTGCACGCGCGCCTTGAGCGCGTACGCCGGCGGCCCCAGCTCGGCGAAGACCACGCCGTGGTAGCTCGGGTCGGGCGTGGTGAACCCGGGGAAGCGGCCCTGCGTCCAGTCGAAGGTGCCGCCGTCGACGATGACGCCCGCGATCGCGGCCCCGTGCCCGCCCAGGTACTTGGTGGCCGAGTGCACGACGATGTCGGCGCGCTGGGTGAACGGCTGGATCAGGTACGGCGTGGCGATGGTGTTGTCGACGATCAGCGGCACGCCGTTGGCGTGGGCGACGCCGGAGACCCCGGGGGTGTCCAAGACGTCGATCTGGGGGTTGGAGATCGTCTCGGCGAAGAAGGCCTTGGTGTTGGGCCGCACCGCCGCCTGCCACGAATCGAGGTCGTCGGGGTCCTCGACGAAGCTGACCTCGATGCCGAGCTTGGCCAGCGAATAGTGGAAGAGGTTGTAGGTGCCGCCGTACAGCCGCGGGCTGGAGACGATGTGATCCCCGGCACTCGCGAGGTTCAATATGGCGAATGTCTCAGCGGCCTGCCCGGACGACAAGAACAGCGCGGCCACGCCGCCCTCGAGCGCGGCGATGCGTTGTTCGACGACGTCGGTGGTGGGGTTGCCGATCCGGGTGTAGATGTTGCCCGGCACCTCGAGCCCGAACAGCGCGGCGGCGTGCGCGGTGTCTTCGAAGACGTAGGAGGTGGTCTGGTAGATCGGCAGGGCGCGGGCGCTGGTGGCCGAATCCGGGCTCTGTCCGGCGTGAACCTGCTTGGTCTCGAACGACCAATGCGCGGTCGGATCGGATTCGGTGCTGTTCTCGGAGGTCACTGGCGGTGCTTTCTGCTAGAGGACGAACTAGAGCGGAAGTAGGCAAAGGGGGTGTTCGCAGCGGTCCGGGACGCCATCGCCGACGACGCCCGCCGCAGGACGGCGGCTAGCACCGGAACACGATGAGGCGCGAATGAGCTGGTTCGATGCACATCACGTTGCCCTGTCTACTCAGGGGCCCGTCATGGCGGACCCGCGCTTGCCGGATAGCCGGTTGGGGCTACTCAACCTGGTCATCACCCGGGGCACCCCACCGCGGTTGGAGGGTTGCCGGCCAGCAAGCCGGGGCTTTGCGCTGGCGCTCATGACCAATACGAAGACTATCTATTGTGCCGACTTCATGCCAACCCCGATGCCAACCCCGATGCGAGCCCCGGTAGAGCGCCCGGGCCCGCCTGCACGCGGACACCTGTCCAAACACCCTTGATAACGTGGCAGCAAGAACGCTGAGCCCCCAGACATCTGACCGATATCCGAAGATTTTCCACGCCGGGAGAGGGACCGTGAGCGCCGAAAAGCCGACCGTCATCTACACGCTGACCGACGAGGCCCCGCTGTTGGCCACCTATGCGTTCCTACCGATCCTGCGTGCCTTCGCCGAGCCGGCAGGCATCGAGATCAAGACCAGCGACATTTCCCTGGCCGCCCGGATCCTCGCCGAGTTCCCCGACCACCTCACCGAAGAGCAGCGGGTCCCGGACAACCTCAGCGAGCTGGGCCGGCTGACGCAGCTGGCCGACACCAACATCATCAAGCTGCCGAACATCAGCGCGTCGGTGCCCCAGCTGGTCGCCGCGGTCAAGGAGCTGCAGGGCAAGGGATACAAGATCCCCGACTATCCGCAGAGCCCGAAGACCGACGAAGACAAGGAGATTCGCGAGCGGTACTCCAAATGCCTTGGTAGCGCGGTCAATCCGGTGCTGCGACAGGGCAACTCGGACCGGCGGGCGCCGAAGGCCGTCAAGGAGTACGCGCGCAAGCACCCCCACAGCATGGGGGAGTGGTCGCCGGCGTCGCGCACCCATGTCGCCACCATGCGGCACGGCGACTTCTACCACGGCGAGAAGTCGATGACGCTGGACCGTGCGCGCAACGTCAAGATGGTGTTGGAGACCAAGAGCGGGCGGACCCTCGAGCTCAAGGAAAAAGTCGAGCTGGGCGACGGCGACGTGATCGACTCCATGTTCATGAGCAAAAAGGCCCTCGTCGAGTTCTACGAGGAGCAGATGCAGGACGCCTACGAGACGGGCGTGATGTTCTCGCTGCACGTCAAGGCGACGATGATGAAGGTGTCCCACCCGATCGTCTTCGGGCACGCGGTGAAGATCTTCTACAAGGACGCCTTCGCCAAACACCAGGAGCTTTTCGACGAGCTCGGCGTCAACGTCAACAACGGACTGGTGGATCTGTACAACAAGATCGAGTCGCTGCCCGCGTCGCAGCACGAGGAGATCATCCGCGACCTGCACGCCTGCCACGAGCACCGCCCCGAGCTGGCCATGGTCGATTCGGCCAAGGGCATCACCAACTTCCACTCGCCCAACGACGTGATCGTGGACGCGTCCATGCCGGCGATGATCCGCGCGGGCGGCAAGATGTGGGGCGCTGACGGGCGGCAGAAGGACACCAAGGCGGTCAACCCGGAGTCGACGTTCTCCCGGATCTACCAAGAGATCATCAACTTCTGCAAGACCCACGGCCAGTTCGATCCGACGACGATGGGCACCGTGCCCAACGTCGGCCTGATGGCCCAGCAGGCCGAGGAATACGGGTCGCACGACAAGACTTTCGAGATCCCCGAGGACGGCGTCGCCAACATCGTCGACCTCGACACCGGGGAAGTCCTGCTGACCCAGAACGTGGAGGAGGGCGACATCTGGCGCATGCCCATCGTCACCGACGCGGCGATCCGCGACTGGGTCAAGCTGGCCGTCACCCGGGCGCGCAACTCCGGCATGACGGTGGTGTTCTGGCTGGACACCGAGCGGCCGCACGAGGTCGAGCTGCGCAAGAAGGTCAAGGCGTACCTCAAGGAGCACGACACCGAGGGCCTAAAGATCCAGATCATGCCGCAGGTGTGGGCCATGAGATACACGATCGAGCGCGCGATGCGCGGTCAGGACACCATCGCCGCGACCGGAAACATCCTGCGCGACTACCTCACCGACCTGTTCCCCATCCTCGAGCTGGGCACCAGCGCCAAGATGCTGTCCATCGTGCCGTTGATGGCCGGCGGCGGCATGTACGAAACCGGCGCGGGCGGTTCGGCGCCCAAGCACGTCCACCAGCTCGTCGAGGAAAACCACTTGCGCTGGGACTCCCTCGGCGAATTTTTGGCCCTGGGCGCGTGTTTCGAAGACGTCGGCATCAAGACCGGCCACGAGCGCGCCAAGATTCTGGGCAAGACGCTGGACGCCGCGATCGGCAGGCTGCTGGAGGAGAACAAGAGCCCGTCGCGCAAGACCGGTGAGCTCGACAACCGCGGCAGCCAGTTCTATCTCGCGCTGTACTGGGCCGCCGAACTCGCCGATCAATCCGACGACGAGGAGTTGCGCAAGCACTTCGCCGCGCTTGCCGATTCGCTGCGCGAGAACGAGGACACCATCGTGGCCGAGCTCGCCGAGGCGCAGGGCCAGACGGTCGACATCGGCGGTTACTACTACCCCGACCCCGAGAAGACGACCGCGGTGATGCGGCCGAGCAAGACGTTCAACGAGGCACTGGCGGCCTCGCTAGGCTCGTGAGGTTCGGGGGCCGCGAGATAGGGAGTTGACCGCATGTCCGACGGCAAGATCAAGGTCAAAGGGCCGGTAGTAGAGCTCGACGGTGACGAGATGACCCGTGTCATCTGGAAGTTCATCAAGGACATGCTGATCCTGCCGCATCTCGACATCAACCTCGAGTACTACGACCTCGGCATCGAGCACCGCGACCGCACCGACGACCAGGTGACGATCGACGCGGCGTATGCCATCAAGAAGCACGGCGTGGGCGTCAAGTGCGCGACCATCACCCCCGACGAGGCGCGTGTCCAGGAGTTCAACCTCAAGAAGATGTGGCTGTCGCCCAACGGCACGATCCGAAACATCTTGGGCGGCACCATCTTCCGCGAGCCGATCGTGATCTCCAACGTGCCGCGGCTGGTTCCGGGCTGGACCAAGCCCATCGTCATCGGCCGTCACGCCTTCGGCGATCAGTACCGGGCGACGAACTTCAAGGTCGAGCAGGCCGGCACGGTGACGTTGACGTTCACGCCCGCCGACGGCAGCGAGCCGATGGTGCACGAGGTGGTGACCATCCCCGAAGACGGCGGCGTCGTGATGGGGATGTACAACTTCAAGGAATCGATCCGCGACTTCGCGCGCGCCTCGTTCGCCTACGGCCTGAACGCCAAGTGGCCGGTGTACCTGTCGACCAAGAACACCATCCTCAAGGCCTACGACGGCATGTTCAAAGACGAGTTCCAGCGCGTCTACGACGAGGAGTTCAAGGAGCAGTTCGAGGCCGAGGGCCTGACCTACGAGCACCGTCTGATCGACGACATGGTCGCGGCCTGCCTCAAGTGGGAGGGCGGTTATGTGTGGGCCTGCAAGAACTACGACGGCGACGTGCAGTCCGACACCGTCGCCCAGGGTTACGGCTCGCTGGGCCTGATGACGTCGGTGCTGATGACGGCCGACGGCAAGACGGTCGAGGCCGAGGCCGCGCACGGCACCGTGACCCGCCACTTCCGCCAGTACCAGGCCGGCAAGCCGACGTCGACGAACCCGATCGCCTCGATCTTCGCTTGGACCCGCGGGTTGCAGCACCGCGGCAAGCTGGACGGCACCCCCGAGGTGATCGAGTTCGCCAAGAAGCTCGAAGAGGTCGTCATCGCCACCGTCGAGGGCGGCAAGATGACCAAGGACCTCGCCATCCTGATCGGCCCCGACCAGGAGTGGCAGAACAGCGAGGAGTTCCTGAACTCCATCGCCGAGAATTTGGAAAAGGCGCTCGCCGGTTAGCCCGTCGGCTGCTCGCGGCCCGGGTCGGCCGCGACGCACTGGTCGAGGAAGCCGGTGATCACCGCGGTGACGCGTTCGGCCGCCTCGAGCATCGGGACGTGTCCGACCCCGTCGAGCGTGGTGACCTTCGTTTCCTCGGGCAAAAAGTCGGTGAAATGCCGGCTGAACCGGCGCGGCGGGAAGATTCGATCCTTGTCGCACAGCACCAGGTGAGTCGGCACGGCCGTCTCGGCCAGCTCCAGCAACCCGGGCTGCAGCAGCGCCTTGACCAGCAGCTGGAAATAGGCCGGGCAGTGTCCGGCATCGTCGACGACGCCGGACAGTTGCTGCTCGCTCAGGCCGTCCGTTGATCCGCTCAGCGGCCGGGTGGCCAGCTGACGGCTGAACGGCAGCCGCAGCGCCCGTTGCCCGAGCAATCGGGCCGCCAACAGCACCGGCATGAGCGCGATGAATTTCCCGATGACCACAAATTTGCCCGGGCTGAAGCGCGTCCATCCGCCCGCGGGTGCGATCCCGGTCACGCTGCGCGCCCGGCCGCGCCGCTCCAGCTCGAACGCGACCCAGCCGCCCAGCGAGTTGCCGACGATGTGGGCCGTCTTCCAGCCCAGCTCGTCCATCTGACGCTCGATGTGGTCGGCCAGCACCGCGGAGCTCAGCAGCCAGGTGCCCGCGTACCGGCCGCCGTTGTGGCCCGCCATCGTCGGGGCGAACACCTCGTAACGGCCGGTATCGGCCAGCCCCCGGGCGACGTCGTCCCACACCGCCTGCGACAGCAGGAACGGATGCAGCAGCAGCACCGGCTCTCCGGAGCCCAGGTGGATCGGCGTACGAGACGTCATACCCCGACACTAAAGGCGGTACCGGCGGTACCGCAAATGGCCCGGCGGGGAGAACGCCGCGAAAAAGAGCGTCGTGAAAAGATTCAGGGCATCATGAGCACCGCTACCGGATCCCGCCGGCTGTTCTCCGGCGTGCAACCCACCTCCGACTCGCTTCACCTGGGTAATGCGTTGGGCGCGGTCAGGCAGTGGGTCGCGCTGCAGGACGATCACCCCGGCGAATACGACGCGTTCTTCTGCGTGGTCGACCTGCACGCCATCACCGTTCCGCAGGACCCCGAGGCGCTGCGCCGGCGCACCCTGATCACCGCCGCGCAATACCTGGCGCTGGGCATCGACCCGGCCCGCAGCACCGTTTTCGTGCAGAGCCACGTGCCCGCGCACACCCAGCTGGCGTGGGTGCTGGGCTGCTTCACCGGCTTCGGCCAGGCGTCGCGCATGACGCAGTTCAAGGACAAGTCGGCGCGCCAGGGCAGCGACTCGGCCACCGTCGGCCTGTTCACCTACCCGGTGCTGCAGGCCGCCGACGTGCTCGCCTACGACACCGAGTTGGTGCCGGTCGGCGAGGACCAGCGCCAGCACCTGGAGCTGGCCCGCGACATCGCGCAGCGATTCAACAGCCGCTTCCCCGACACCTTCGTGGTGCCCGACGTCCTGATCCCGAGAATCACCGCCAAGGTCTACGACCTGGCCGACCCGACGTCGAAGATGAGCAAGTCCGCGGCCTCCGATGCCGGGCTGATCAACCTGCTCGACGACCCGGCGTTGTCCGCCAAGAAGATTCGCTCCGCGGTCACCGACAGCGAGCGCGAGATCCGCTACGACACCGACGCCAAGCCGGGCGTGTCGAACCTGTTGAGCATCCAGTCGGCGGTCACCGGCGTCGGGATCGACAAGCTCGTCGAGGGCTACGCCGGGCGCGGCTATGGAGACCTGAAGAAGGACACCGCCGAGGCCGTCGTCGAGTTCGTGCGGCCGATCAAGGCGCGGGTCGACGAACTGATGGGGGACCGCACCGAATTGGAGTCGGTGCTCGCCGGCGGCGCCGCCCGCGCCGACGAGGTCGCGGGCAAAACCCTTCGGCGGGTTTACGATCGGTTGGGCTTCCTTCCCCAACCGAAATAGGGTTCACCATGAGCGAGCCGGCCAAGCCGGGGATCCTGGATCGGCTGCGGGCCCGCTTTGCGCGGTTCGACCACGTGATGCGCGCTTACCAACGCTTCGATGACCGCAAGGGCGGCTTCCTGGCGGCGGGCCTGACCTACTACACGATCTTCGCGCTATTCCCTTTGCTGATGGTGGGTTTCGCCGTGTTCGGCTTTTTGCTGTCCCGCCGGCCAGACCTGTTGCGCACGATCGACGACCGCATCCGGGCCTCGGTGCCCGGCGCGCTGGGGCAGCAGCTGACGGACCTGATGGGCTCGGCGATCGACGCCCGCACCTCGGTGGGCGTCATCGGGTTGGCCACGGCGGCGTGGGCGGGGCTGGGCTGGATCTCGCACCTGAGGGCGGCGGTGACCGAGATGTGGTGGGAACAGCGCGTCGAGTCGCCGGGCTTCGTGCGCAACAAGCTGTCCGACCTGATCGCCATGCTGTGGACGTTCGCGGTGGCGCTGGCCACCATCGTGCTGTCAACGCTGGCTCAGGCCGCGCCGATGCGTGCGGTGCTGAGATGGCTTGGCGTGCCCGAACTTTCGGTGTTCGACTGGGGGTTCAGGCTGTTGTCCGTGGTGGTTTCGCTGCTGGTGTCGTGGGTGCTGTTCACCTGGCTGATCGCGCGGCTGCCCCGCGAAAAGGTCGACGTGGTCGCCTCGGCGCGGGCCGGGCTGCTCGCGGCGGTGGGGTTCGAGGCGTTCAAGCAGGTGGCGTCGCTCTACCTGCGGACGGTGTTGCGCAGCCCGGCCGGCGCGACGTTCGGGCCGGCGCTGGGGTTGATGGTGTTCTTCTACATCACGGCGTACCTGGTGCTCTTCGCCGCCGCCTGGGCCGCGACCGCGTCCACCGATCCGCGCGCCAAGCCGGTCGACCCGCCGCCGCCGGCGATCATCGCCCCGCGGGTGCGCGTCGACGAGGGGCTCGGCGCGCGCCGGACGCTGACCGCGATGGGCTTGGGCGCCGCCGGGGCGCTTGTGTTTTCGCGGCTGACCCGCCGGCCGCGCTAGTCGGCGACCCAGTCGCCGCGCGCCATGACGGCCGCGACGCGCAGCTCGCCGTCCAGCACAACGAGATTGGCGTCGTAGCCGGCCCGCAGGCTGCCCACCCGGTCGAGGCGGAGCGCCCGGGCCGGCGTCGCCGACGTCAGCCGCACGGCGGCGGCCAGCCCGACGTCGGCCGCCGCGGTGCGGAACAGCGCGTCCATGGTGGCGGTGCTGCCGGCGATCGTCGACGTCCCGCGCACCCGCGCCACGCCGGCGACGACGTCGATCGGCACGCCGCCCAGCCGAAACGCCCCGTCGTCGCGGCCGGCCGCGGCGATGGCGTCGGTGACCACGGCGACGCGCTCGGGTCCAACGGCCCGGATCACCGCGCGCGCCACCTCCGGGTGCACGTGGGCGCCGTCGGCGATCAGTTCGACGGTCACGTCCGTGCTTTGCAGCAGCGCGAGCGCCGGTCCCGGTTCCCGATGGTGCAGCGGCGGCATCGCGTTGAACAGATGGGTGCCCACCGTGGCGCCGGCGGCGACGGCCCTCTTGGTCTGCTCGTAGTTCGCATCGGTATGCCCAACGGCCACAACGACTCCCGCGTCCAGGAACCGCCGAATCGCCGCGTCGCTTCCGGGCAGTTCGGGCGCCAGCGTCACCATGCGGATCGCGCCGTCGCCGGCGGTGAGCACCGCGTCGATTTCGGCCAGGTCCGGGTCGCGCATCAGGGCGGGGTCGTGGGCCCCGCAGCGGGCCCGGCTCAGCCACGGCCCCTCCAGGTGGATGCCGGCAATGGTCGTCTGGGCGGTGCCCCGCGCGGTGGCGGCGGCGAGCGCGCGCACGCCGGCGATCAGTTCCGCCGGAGCGGCGGTGACCAGGCTGGCCAGCGTCGTGGTGGTGCCGTGGGCCAGGTGGAAATCGGCGGCCGCTCTGATGCCGTCGTGCTCGGTGTAGGAGGCGCCGCCCCCGCCGTGCACGTGCATGTCGACAAACCCCGGGACCACGGTGCAATCGGGGAAATCCCGGTCGGCCGGCACGGGCGGCGGGCCGGCGCCGCACGCCGCGATCGTTGCGCCGGACGTGCGTAACCATCCCGGCCGGCTGACCTGCCCGTCGAGGACCATCGTCCCGGCGCAAATCAGGACCATCGGCCGCCGTTTTCCCAGAAGTGCCGGATCTCCTCGAGCTGGCGCCCCTTGGTCTCCGGGGCGTAGCGGTAGACGAAGCCGAAGGCGACCGCGGCGAACACCGCGAAGACCGCGAAAGTCCCTGCGCCGCCGAGCGAGTGCAGCATCGTCAAGAAGACCGCGGCGACGATCGCGTTGGCGACCAGGTTGGAGGTCAGCATCGCGCTCGAGCCGATGGACCGCAGCCGCGACGGGAAGCTCTCGCTGGCGTACACCCAACCCAGGGAGCCGAAGCCCATCGTGTAGCCGATGATGAACACCAGCAGGCCCGCGAACCCGAAGACCAGCCCCGCGCCCCCGAGGCCCCGGTCGAACACCGCCAGCAGCGCCACGTCGGCCGCGACCATCATGGCGATGCCGGTCAACAGGATCGGCCGCCGGCCCACCCGGTCGACCAGGGCCACCGAGATGCCCACGGCGCCAAGGCCGGCCACCTGGACCAGCGCCGGCAACCCCAGCAGCGCGAAGTTGCCGGTGAAGCCCATGGCCTCGAATATCCGCGGGCTGTAGTAGATGATCCCGTTGATGCCGGTGATCTGGATCAGAAAACCCAGGGTGATCACGAAGAAGGTGGCCCGCGCGTACGGGCGACGGAGCATGCCCCGCAGCATTTCGGCGACGGCGCCCCGGAATCCGGGCGAGCCCTCGCTCAACGCGGCGCCGATCTCGGCGAGCTCGGCGTCGACGTCCGCGGTGGGCTCCACCCGCAGCAGCGCCGCCCGGGCGTCGTCGACCCGGCCCTTCAGCAGGTACCACCGGCCCGTGTCGGGCATGCGAAATACCAAGGGCAGCAACAAGATTGCGGGAACCACGGCGAGCCCCAGCATCCACCGCCAGCCGTGCGTGCCGGCCAGGGCGTAGCCGGTGAGGTAGCCGACGATGAGCCCGCTGACGATCATCAGCTGGTAGGCCGTCAGCAGCGACCCGCGCACCGCCGCCGGGGCGGATTCCGCGACGTACACCGGCACCACCACGACCGACACGCCGATCGTCAGGCCCAGCAGGAAGCGCGCCGCCAACAGCATGGGCAGCGACACCGAAAGCGCGCCCAGCAGCGCGAAGGCCGCGTACGCCACGAGGACCAGCAGCACCGACTTCCTGCGGCCGATCGCGTTGGCCAGCGCCCCCGCACCGAGGGCCCCGGGGATCTGGCCGATCACCACCATCGTGGTCAGCAGCTCCTGTTGGCGGGTGGTGAGCCCGAAGTCCTCGGTGACGAACAGCTGCGCGCCGGCGATGATCGACAGGTCGTAGCCGTAGATGAGGCCCACGCTGGCGGCGGTCAGCCCGACCAGCAGGCCCCGCGACCGGGCGGTCAACGGTGCTGCGGTCGGCGGTTCATCGAGCGTGCGACCATGATCAAACTAAACACGATGACCGTGCCGACCACGGCAACGCCCACCCGCACCGGCACCGCGTCCGCCGACGGCATGAACCCGGCGGCCTGCGCGGCGCCCGGCCGGTCGGCGGCGTCACGCTTGCCCGGCAGAAGCGACGGGTCGGGCTCGATCAGCGTGCCCACCTGGGTGCCCTGCGGGGTGGCGAACCCGTAGTCGAGCAGGTGCGCCGCCTGTTCCCACGGGGCGATCGGCTGCCGCGTGCCGTGCAGCAGCACCGCCATCAGCCGCCGGCCGTCGTGGTTGGCCGCGCCCACGAAGGTCTGGCCGGCGTCGTCGGTGTAGCCCGTCTTGCCGCCCAGCGCGCCCGGATACTTGTAGAGCAGCTGGTTGTCGTTTTCCAGCTCGTAGCCGGGGTGGTCGCCGTGGCCGGGGAAATCGAACGTCCGCGTGGCGACGATGTCGGCGAAGGTGGGGTTCTGCCAGGCGTAGCGGTAGAACAACCCGATGTCGTAGGCCGAGGTGCTCATGCCCGGCCCGTCCAGCCCCGACGGCGTGGCCACCCGGGTGTCCTTGCCGCCGAGCTTGGCGGCCAGCACGTTGATCTTCTCCAGCGCCTGCTGCATGCCGCCGAGCTGCATGGCCAGCGCGTGGGCGGCGTCGTTGCCGGAGTGCATCAGCAGGCCGTGCAGCAGCTGGTTGACCGTGAACACGCCGCCCTCCTGGACGCCCACCTTGGTGCCCTCGGCGGCCGCGTCCTCGGCGGTGCCCGGGACGGCCTTGTTGAGCGGCAGCGCGTTGATGGACGCCATCGCGATGAGCACCTTGATGACGCTGGCCGGGCGGTGCCGGCCGTGCGGGTCCTTGGCGGCGATGACGGCGCCGCTGTCCAGGTCGGCCACCAGCCACGCGTCGGCGGACACGTCCCCCGGCGGCGGCGGCGTGTTGGGGGCGGCGACGATGCCGCAGCTGCCCAGCGCCTCGCCGCCGACCGGCTTGGCGGGCACGGCCAGCGGGAGCGGCGGGTCACCGGCCGTGGGCACTTCGGAGGAGTCGACGGCGGGCGGCGTGTTCACCTGGAACGGGCAGTTCGGGGGCCCGGCGTTGGGGCCGGGGGGCGGCTCGGCGATCGCGGGCGCGGCGAGCGCCACCGGCGCGGCCATCACGAATACGGCCGCTGCCAGGCACGACGTGGGGCGGAGGAGGTCCATCGCTTGTGCAGACTAGGCGATCGGCGGCCGGATTCCGGGGAGCCGCGCTGTGACGGATGGGACGGATGTTACGAGCGACCCGGGCGAGCGGGGGTCGCGTCGAGGCACTACGCTGGCAGGCGGTCAGTGCGACACCACCTGCGGTGCAAAGGGCGTGCCATTCCAAACAACGGGTTTTGGTCAAAGCTGCGGCGCGACGGCGACGGTCCGCGCTCGCTGGAACATCTGGTCAGGCAGGTCGAGAAGGGCACCCAGGTGCGCGGCTCGGGGCTCGACCGCGTCCTGACCGAGCTGAAGGCGCATCGCGACGCCACCCCCGACGGCGACCTGCGGTCCGCGCTGACCTGGCTGTGCAACGCGCAGACGCGCATGGCGGCCAGCGCGTCGCCCGCGCACTCGCGGGAGGTGTTGCTGGCCGCCTACGAGGTCAAGCGGGTCCTGGCTACAGCCGGTCCGACTCCTCGCTGAGCACGCCGCGCAGGATCGCCTCGATGGTGTCGAATTCGGCCTGACCGCTGATCAGCGGCGGCGCCAGCTGGATCACCGAATCGCCGCGATCGTCGGTGCGGCAATACAACCCGGCCTCGAACAGCGAAGCGGACACCCGGCCCAGCAGCGCGCGGCGTTCGTCGTCGGTGAAGGTCTGCCTGGTCGCCTGGTCCTTGACCAGTTCGACGCCGTAGAAATAGCCCTCGCCGCGCACGTCGCCGACGATGGGCAGGTCGTACAGCTGCTCCAGGGTGGCGCGGAAGGCGGGGGCGTGCCGTTTGACGCGGTCGCACAGGCCCTCGCGCTCGAAGATGTCGAGGTTGGCCAGCGCGACCGCGGCCGACACCGGGTGGCCGCCGAACGTGTAGCCGTGCGGGAACATCGTTTCGCCGTCGTTGAACGGCTCGAACAGCCGGTCGCTGGCGATCATCGCGCCGATCGGCGAGTAGCCCGACGTCATGCCCTTGGCGCAGGTGATCATGTCGGGCACGTAGCCGAGGTCGCCGATGTCCGACGAGCAGGCGAACATCGACCCGATCCGGCCGAACGCACAGATCACCTCGTCGGAGACCAGCAGCACGTCGTAGGCGTCGCAGATCTCGCGCACCCGCTCGAAATAGCCTGGGGGAGGCGGGATGCTGCCGCCGGCGTTCTGCACCGGCTCGAGGAACACCGCGGCCACGGTGTCGGGGCCCTCGAACTCGATGGCCTCGGCGACCCGGTCGGCGGCCCACCTCCCGAACGCCTTCGGGTCGTCGCGCAAGGGTTCGGGCGCGCGGTAGAAGTTGGTGTTGGGCACGCGGAAGCCGCCCGGGGTCACCGGCTCGAAGGGCGCCTTGTAGCGCGGCAGCCCGGTGATCGCCAGCGCGCCCTGGGTGGTGCCGTGGTAGGCGACCGATCGCGAAATCACCTTGTGCTTACCGGGTTTGCCGGTGAGCTTGAAGTACTGCTTGGCCACCTTCCACGCGGTTTCGACGGCCTCGGTGCCGCCGGTGGTGAAAAACACCCGGTTCAAATCGCCGGGCGCGTAGCCGGCCAGCCGGTCGGCGAGCTCGATCGCGGGCGGGGTGGCGTATCCCCACAGCGGGAAGAACGCCAGGGTGCCCGCCTGCCGGGCGGCGACCTCGGCCAGCTCGGTGCGGCCGTGGCCGACCTGCACGGTGAACAGCCCGGACAGCCCGTCGAGGTAGCTCTTGCCGCGGTCGTCGTAGATGGTCACGCCCTCGCCGCGGGTGATGATCGGCGGCCTGACGCCCGGGCCGTGCCGGGCGAAGTGCAGCCACAAATGTTCGGTCATCTTGCCCGCGAGCGTAGCGCCACCGCGACTTTCGGCGCCGAAAGTGTCGGTGGGGCTACGCTCGGCGTATGACCTCCGCCCAGCAGGTCAGCGAATTCGAGGCGCTGCGGCCACATCTCATGGCGGTCGCCTACCGGCTGACCGGCACGGTGGCCGACGCGGAGGACATCGTCCAGGAGGCGTGGCTGCGCTGGCACGCCCAGCGCCAGGCGATCACCGACCTGCGGGCCTGGCTGACCACCGTGGTGAGCCGGCTGGGCCTGGACCGGCTGCGCTCGGCCGCGCATCGCCGCGAGACCTACACCGGCCACTGGCTGCCCGAGCCGGTGGTCACCGGGTTCGACCGGACCGACCCGCTGTCCGCGGTGGTCGCCAACGAGGACGCCCGGTTCGCGGCGATGGTGGTGCTCGAGCGCCTGTCCCCCGACCAGCGGGTCGCGTTCGTCCTGCACGACGGGTTCGCCGTGCCCTTCGCCGAGGTGGCCGGGGTGCTGGGCACCAGCGAGGCCGCGGCGCGGCAGCTCGCGTCGCGGGCCCGCAAGGCCGTCAGCGCCGAGCCGCCACCCGAACCCGACCCCTCGCACGACGAGGTGGTGGGCCGGCTGCTGGCCGCCATGGCCTCGGGCGACATGGCGGGCGTGGTGGCGCTGCTGCACCCGGACGTGACGTTCACCGGGGATTCGAATGGCAAGGCGCCCACCGCCGTTCAGGTCATCCACGGCCCCGACAGGGTGGTCCGGTTCATCTTCGGGCTGGCGCAGCGGTACGGGCCGGCGATGTTCAGCGCCTATCAGCTGGGGCTGGTCAACGGCGAATTGGGCATCTACACGCCCGGCTGCCCCGCGAGCGACGGGTATCGGGAGCTGATGCCGCGGATCACGGCGATGACGGTGCGCGACAAAAAGGTCTGCGCCCTATGGGATGTCGCCAACCCCGAGAAGTTCACCGGCTCCCCGCTGCGGGGCTAGCGGCCCACGGGATGCGGCACGCGTCGCCGGAATTGAAGCCCTGCTCGGTGATTCCCAGCGCGGAGTTCATCCGCGCCCGCATGTTCTCCACCCCGATCTGATAGGTCAGCTCGAACACGCCGGCGTCGCCGAAGCGGGCCCTAAGGTCGGCGACCTGCTCGTCGGTGACGGTGTGCGGGTCGGTGGTCATCGCGTCGGCGTAGGCGATGGCGGCGCGCTCGTCGTCGGTGAAGGCGGGCGAGGTGGCGTAATCGTCGATGTCCTTCAGGCGCTTGATGTCCAGGCCGTCCAGCCGCTGCAGCATCGACCCGAAGTTGACGCACCACGAGCAGCCGATGGCGCGCGCGGTCCAGTAGACGGCCAGCTCCCGCACGCTCGCCGGCAGCGTCGTGGACGCCCGGTCGAGCATGGTCTCGTGGACGGCGCCGGCGAGCAGCAGCTTGCGGTGGTGCGCGGCGACGGCGAAGGGCTCCGGCACCTGGCCGTAGCGCCGCTTGGCCACCCGATACATCACTCGGGTGAGCAGTCCGGCGCGCTGGGGTGGCAGGGGTTCGATGCGGGTTTTCTGTGTCATACCCCTTGAGACGAGACGGCCCGCAAAACTGTGACGGCTCCCCGGACCGGCGGCAATCCGCCTCGTCCGCCCCGCGCGGGCCGTAGCATGCGGATTAGCCGGGGGCGACGGGGAGCGAGCAAGAGTTCATGATGACCGGGCTGTTCAGCCGGTGGTGGCGGGCCGATCAGTACGACTGGCTTTCCGGCTACCTCGCTTCACGGGGCGTCAGCGGGGCCACTCGGGCTCTGATGGCCTTCCTTTCGGCCTCGATGGTGTTGTGCCTGGTTGCGCTGTTGGCCGGCTCGGACGGCCCGCTCGAACCGGCGGCGGTGCTGATGACCTGGGTCGCCATGGCCGCCGGGGTGGGCGGGATGGTGCTGTGGATCTGGCGGTGGCCGACGCGCTGGCAATCGATCGTCTTCGGCGTGGCGTGCAACGCCGCCGTCGCCCTGGCCTGCCTGGCGCACCCCAACCCGCTGGCCGCGCTCGTGGGTTGCGTGGCCTTCGCGACCTTCGGCGCCTACTTCGCGTTCTTTCACACTACGGGATTCGTGCTGTACAACTTCGCGGCCGCCGCCGCCGTCGGCGCCTGGGAGGCCGTGGCGCTGGTGCGGTCCGGACATCCCAGCCTCGCCGGGGTGGACCTGTGGCTGGTGATCGAGGTCAACATCGCCCTGCCGCTGGCCATCGGAATCCTGGTGCGCGCCTTGGCGGGAGACCTGTCGCGCGCCGACCGCGACCCGTTGACCGGCCTACTCAACCGGCGCGCGTTCCAGCACGAGGCGCTGGGGATGATCCTGGCCCGGCGGGGCATCGACTCCCACCTGGTGGTCATGCTGATCGACCTTGACAACTTCAAGGCGCTCAACGACAGGTGCGGCCACGCGGCGGGGGACCACGCGCTGGTGCAGGTCGCCAAGGCGCTGCTGGCCGCCGCGGACAACCAGGCGGTGGTGGCGCGCAGCGGCGGCGAGGAATTTCTTTTGGCGGGCACGGCGTCGACGTGCAACGCCGAGTCGCTGGCCGCGCGGATGTGCCGGGCCATCGCGGCCTGCGCCGCGGGGGTCACCGCCAGCATCGGCACCGCCTGCACGCATCTCGACGACGCCGCACCCGACCCCCAGTCGCTGCTCCGGGAGTTGATCTCCGCCTCCGACGCCGCGATGTATCGGGCTAAACGGTTGGGCGGCAACCGAAGTCATCATCACGAGCTTTGTTGACCCGCGAGATGGCGGCAAACCCTGACCCGCGGCGCCCGGGCTGCCATCTAGCGCGAGAACATGATCGCGCGCTTGACCTCCTGGATCGCCTTGGTGACCTCGATGCCGCGCGGGCAGGACTCGGTGCAGTTGAACGTGGTCCGGCACCGCCAGACCCCGTCGACCTCGTTGAGGATGTCGAGGCGTTCGGCGGCGGCCTCGTCGCGGCTGTCGAAGATGAAGCGGTGCGCGTTGACGATCGCCGCCGGGCCGTAGTACTTGCCCTCGTGCCAAAACACCGGGCAGCTGGTGGTGCAGGCCGCGCACAGGATGCACTTGGTGGTGTCGTCGTAGCGGGCCCGGTCGGTCGGGCTCTGGATGCGTTCCCGCGTCGGCGGATTGCCGGTGGTGATCAGGTAGGGCTTGACCGCGCGGTAGGCGTCGAAGAACGGCTCCATGTCGACGACGAGGTCCTTTTCCACCGGCAGCCCGCGGATCGGCTCCACCGTGATCGTGAGCGGCTTGCCCGGCTTCTTGGGCAGCAGGTCGCGCATCAGCACCTTGCACGCCAGCCGGTTGACGCCGTTGATGCGCATGGCGTCCGATCCGCACACGCCGTGGGCGCAGGACCGCCGGAACGTCAGCGTCCCGTCGAGGTAGCTCTTGATGTAGATCAGCAGGTTGAGCATCCGGTCGCTGGGCAGGCACGGCACCCGAAAGCTCTGCCACCCACCGGTTTCCGAGAACGCGTCGGGCTGGTCGGGGTTGAACCGGGCGATCTTGACGGTCACCATCACCGCGCCCTCCGGGACCGGCGGCAACGGCGGGTCGACGGGCAACACTTCGGGTTCAGCCGTCATCAGTACTTGCGCTCCTTGGGTTCGTAGCGCGTCTGCACGACGGGTTTGAAGTCCAGCGCGATGTCGCTCAACAATTCGCTGCCCTGCTTGTAGGCCATCGTGTGACGCATGTAGTTGACGTCGTCGCGGTTGGGGTAGTCCTCGCGGGCGTGCCCGCCGCGGGACTCCTTGCGGTTCAGCGCACCCACCACGGTGACCTCGGCCAGCTCCAGCAGGAAGCCCAGCTCGATCGCCTCCAGCAGGTCGCTGTTGTAGCGCTTTCCCTTGTCGTGCACGGTGATCCGGGAATACCGCTCCTTCAGCGCATGGATGTCGGTGAGCGCCTGCTTGAGCGTCTCCTCGGTGCGGAACACCGCGGCGTTGTTGTCCATCGACTGCTGCAGCGCGCTGCGGATGTCGGCGACGCGCTCGTTGCCGTGCTCGGAGAGGATGTCGCCGACCCAGCCGACGACCATCGCGGCCGGGTTGGGCGGCATGTCGACGAAGTCGTGCCCGTCGGCGTAGTCGGCGGCCGCGATGCCGGCCCTGCGGCCGAACACGTTGATGTCCAGCAGCGAGTTGGTGCCCAGCCGGTTGGCGCCGTGCACCGACACGCACGCGCATTCGCCGGCCGCGTACAGCCCCGGCACGGTGGAGGTGTTGTCCCGCAACACCTGTCCGGTGACGGTGGTGGGGATGCCGCCCATCACGTAGTGACAGGTGGGGTAGACCGGCACCAGCTCGTGCACCGGGTCCACGCCCAGGTAGGTGCGGGCGAACTCGGTGATGTCGGGCAGCTTGGACTCCAGCACGTCCTCGCCGAGGTGGCGGACGTCGATGTAGACGTAGTCCTTGTGCGGGCCGGCGCCGCGGCCCTCCAAAACTTCCAAAACCATTGAGCGGGCGACGATGTCGCGCGGCGCCAGGTCGACGATCGTCGGCGCGTAGCGCTCCATGAAGCGCTCGCCCTCCCCGTTGAGCAGCCGGCCGCCCTCGCCGCGCACCGCCTCGGAGATCAGGATGCCCAGGCCGGCCAGGCCGGTCGGGTGGAATTGGTGAAACTCCATGTCCTCCAAGGGAAGTCCCTTGCGGAACACGATGCCGATGCCGTCGCCGGTCAGCGTGTGCGCGTTCGACGTCGTCTTGTACATGCGGCCGGACCCGCCGGTCGCGATCACCACGGCCTTGGCGTGAAAGACGTGGATCTCGCCGCTGGCCAGCTCGTAGGCGACCACGCCGGTGGCCACCGGCCCGGTCGGGGTCTGGGTGAGCACCAGGTCCAGCGCGTAGAACTCGTTGAAGAACTGCACGTCGTGGCGGACGCAGTTCTGGTACAGCGTCTGCAGGATCATGTGGCCGGTGCGGTCGGCGGCGTAGCAGGCGCGGCGCACCGGGGCCTTGCCGTGGTCGCGGGTGTGGCCGCCGAAGCGGCGCTGGTCGATGCGGCCCTCGGGGGTGCGGTTGAACGGCATCCCCATTTTCTCCAGGTCGAGCACCGCGTCGATGGCTTCCTTGCACATGATCTCGACGGCGTCCTGGTCGGCGAGGTAGTCGCCGCCCTTGACCGTGTCGAAGGTGTGCCATTCCCAGTTGTCGTCCTCGACGTTGGCCAGCGCGGCGCACATGCCGCCCTGGGCGGCGCCGGTGTGGCTGCGGGTGGGGTAGAGCTTGGTGAGCACCGCGGTCCGCACCCGGGGGCCGGCCTCGACGGCGGCGCGCATCCCCGCACCGCCGGCGCCGACGATGACCACGTCGTATCGGTGTTGCTGGATCAACTGGCGGTCGCCTCCCTCGATCAGGAAATGTTGGGGTCGAACGTCACCAGCACGTAGGTGCCCAGCACCAGCGTGAACCCCATCGACAGCAGCAGCAGGCTGTTGAGCCAGAACCGGGTGCTGTCCTTGCGGCTGTAGTCGTCGATGATGGTGCGCAGGCCGTTGCCGCCGTGCAGCTGCGCCAGCCACAGCAGCGCCAGGTCCCAGAACTGCCAGAACGGCGACGCCCAGCGCTGCGCCACGTAGTTGAAGTCGATGCGGTACACGCCGTTGTCCCACATCAGCATGACGAACAGGTGCCCGACCGCCAAGAACACCAGCGCGACCCCGGAGAACCGCATGAACAGCCACGCGAACTTCTCGAAGTTGGGGATGCCGGCGCGGCGGCGCGGCGAGCGCGGGTTGTCCAGGCTGGCGGGGCGGTCGTGGCTCCGTTGTTTGACCGGCGCCAACTGCCCGCGCCCGAGCTGAAGGTCGGGGCCGGTCACCGGAAGTGCTCCATCATGTGGATGCCGACCACCACGCCGGCCGGGACCATGAGCAGCAAAAAGACGACGCCGACGATCCAGAACATCTGCCGCTGGTGGCGGGGGCCCTCGGCCCAGAAGTCGATCAGGATGACCCGGATCCCGTTCAGCCCGTGAAACAGCACGGCGGCGACCAGGCCGTACTCCATCAGGCCGACGATCGGGGTCTGATAGTCACCGATCACCGCGTTGTAGGTCTGCGGGCTCACCCGCAGCATCGCGGCGTCCAGGACGTGGACGAACAGGAAGAAGAAGATGGTCGCGCCGCTGATGCGGTGCAGCACCCACGACCACATGCCGGGGTCGCCCCGGTACAGGGTCCGGGGTGGCCGCCGCTTGCGGGTCTTCGCGGACGGTTGCTGGGATGCAGCCGGATCCGCGGTTGCCTGCGTAGTCACCCAGTCCTCACCGCCTTCTTGGACACCCGCACGCACTCGAGCCGGGCAGTCCAGCCTAACCCTGCCAGGTAGCTGGCCGAGTCCGACAGCCGCGGGGCGAAGTTCGTGTCAGAGGTAGGGTGTTCGCTCGGGTCGGCCCATCGGTGAGCGGGGTGGCGATATGCCTGATGTCGATTGGAATGCGCTGCGGGACAAGGCAACCCGCGCGGCGGCGGGGGCGTATGCACCCTACTCCAAGTTCGCGGTGGGGGCGGCCGCGATGGTCGACGACGGCCGGGTGGTCACCGGCTGCAATGTGGAAAACGTCTCATATGGCCTTGGTCTCTGTGCCGAGTGCGGCGTGGTGTGCGCCCTACATGCCAGCGGCGGCGGCCGGCTCGTGGCGCTGGCGTGCGTCGACGCGCGGGGGCGCCCGCTGCTGCCGTGCGGTCGATGCCGGCAGGTGCTCCACGAGCACGGCGGCCCGGAGCTGCTCGTCGACCATCCGGCGGGCCCCCGCCGGCTGGGCGAGCTGCTGCCCGACGCCTTCACCGCCGACCTGCCGCGGGGGCCGTCTTGACCCGCCCCCACCTCGACGCGGCGTTCGACGCGCCGACGGTGATCAGGACCAAGCGCGACGGCGGCCGGCTCTCCGACGCGGCCATCGACTGGGTGATCGACGCCTACACCGACGGCCGGGTGGCCGACGAGCAGATGGCGGCGCTGCTGATGGCGATCGTGTGGCGCGGCATGGACCACGGCGAGATCGCCCGGTGGACGGCGGCGATGGTGGCGTCGGGCGAGCGCCTGGACTTCACCGGCCTGGGCTTGCCGACGGTGGACAAGCACTCCACCGGCGGCGTCGGCGACAAGACCACGCTGGCGGTGGTGCCCGCCGTCGCCGCCTGCGGTGCGGCGGTGCCCAAGGCGTCGGGCCGCGGGCTCGGGCACACCGGCGGCACGCTGGACAAGCTGGACTCGATCGCCGGTTTCACGGCGGACCTGTCCGAGGGGCGGCTGCGCGACCAGCTGCGCGACGTCGGCGCCGCGATCTTCGCCGCCGGGCGCCTGGCGCCGGCCGACAAGAAGCTCTACGCCCTGCGCGACGTCACCGCGACCGTCGAGTCGCTGCCGCTGATCGCCAGCTCGGTGATGAGCAAGAAGCTGGCCGAGGGGGTCGGCGCGGTCGTGCTGGACGTCAAGGTCGGCGCCGGGGCGCTGCTCGACTCCGAGGCGGCCTGCCGCGAGCTGGCGCGCACCATGGTCGAGCTGGGCGCGGCCCACGGCGTGTCCACCCACGCGCTGCTGACCGACATGAACGCCCCGCTGGGCGCGGCCGTCGGCAACGCGCTCGAGGTCGCCGAGGCGCTCGAGGTGCTGGCCGGCGGCGGGCCGCCCGACCTGGTGGAGCTGACCGTGCGGCTGGCCTCCGAGATGCTGCGGCTGGCCGGCATCGAGGACCGCGATCCGGCCCAGGCGCTGCGCGACGGCACGGCGATGGACCGCTTTCGCCGGCTGGTCGCGGCCCAGGGCGGGGACTTGGCCGCCCCGTTGCCGATCGGTTCGTGTTCCGAGACCGTGACCGCGCCGCGGGGCGGCACAATGGGCGATATCGACGCGATGGCGGTGGGGTTGGCAGCTTGGCGGCTCGGCGCGGGCAGGTCCCGTCCGGGCCAACCGGTGCAGCCGGGCGCCGGGATCCGCATCCACCGCCGGCCGGGGGAGCCCGTGGCCGCCGGCGAAGCGCTGTTCACCCTCTACACCGACACGCCCGAGCGGTTCGGCGCCGCGGCGGCCGAGCTGGACGGCGCGTTCAGCGTCGGCGACGCCGCACCGGCTGCCCGGCCGCTGATCATCGATCGGATCACCACGTGACGACACCACTGGCGCTAGACCAGATCAAAAAGGCGCCCAAGGCCCTGCTGCACGACCACCTCGACGGCGGGCTGCGGCCGTCGACGGTGATCGACATCGCCGGCCAGGTCGGCTACGACGGGCTGCCGGCCACCGACGTCGACGAGCTGGCGACGTGGTTTCGCACCCGGTCGCACAGCGGCTCGCTGGAGCGCTACCTGGAACCGTTCTCCCACACGGTCGCGGTGATGCAGACCCCCGACGCGCTGTACCGCGTGGCCTACGAGTGCGTCGAGGACCTGGCCGCCGACTCCGTCGTCTACGCCGAGGTGCGCTTCGCCCCCGAGCTGCACATCGACCGCGGGCTGTCCTTCGACGAGATCGTCGACGCCGTGCTGGACGGCTTCGCGGCCGGGGAGAAGGCCTGCGCGGCCGCGGGGCGGCCGATCAAGGTGCGGCTGCTGGTCACCGCGATGCGGCACGCAGCGGTGTCGCGGGAGATCGCCGAACTGGCCATCCGCTTCCGCGACAAGGGCGTGGTGGGCTTCGACATCGCCGGCGCCGAGGCGGGCAACCCGCCGACGCGACACCTGGACGCGTTCGAGTACATGCGAGACCACAACGCGCGCTTCACGATCCATGCCGGTGAGGCGTTCGGGCTGCCGTCCATCCACGAGGCGATCGCGTTCTGCGGCGCCGACCGGCTGGGCCACGGGGTGCGCATCGTCGACGACATCGACGTGCTGAAGGACGGAACCGTCCGGTTGGGCCGACTCGCGTCGATCTTGCGGGACAAGCGAATTCCGTTCGAGCTGTGCCCGAGCTCCAACGTGCAGACCGGCGCGGTGAAAAGCATCGCCGAGCACCCGTTCGACCTGCTGGCGCGCACCCGCTTTCGGGTCACCGTCAACACCGACAACCGGCTGATGAGCGACACCACGATGAGCCTCGAGATGCACCGGCTGGTCGAGGCCTTCGGCTACGGGTGGAGCGATCTGGAGCGGTTCACCATCAACGCGATGAAGTCGGCGTTCATCCCGTTCGACGAGCGGCTGGCGATCATCGACGAGGTGATCAAGCCGCGGTATGCGGTGCTGATCGGCTGAGCTGATCGGCTGACGCGAGGAACTCGCCGCCGCAAAGCGAAGCGGCGGCGAGTTCGCGCCAGGGCGACTACCGGGTCAGCCGGTGGCCGGTGCGGCGACCGGTGACGGCCTCGTAGATCGCGATCAGGACGATCGCGGCGGCGACGCCGACGAAGAACGGAATCCAGGCGATTCCGCCGTTGGTGTTGTGGTAGCCGAACTGGCTGGCCACCGCCGAGCCGATCAGGCCGCCCACGGCCCCGAGCACGACCGTCATGATCATGCCGACGTTCTGCTTGCCCGGCATGACGAGGCGGGCTACCACACCGATGACCGCGCCCACGATGATCGCGAGGATTATTGATCCAATCATTGCTGCTCCCGTTTGTAGCGGCGCCCCGGGTGGGCCCCGTCTTCAACGCGGGTTCCCCGAATCGGCGGGCTTGTAACACCATTCGTCGGGCCCCCGGTCCCGACACCATCACGTTTGGCGCCTGAGGCCCGGTCGCGCGATCGGCGGTTGACGCTTAGATACAAGATAGATACATTTAAAGTGCAAGAAGCAACGTATTGAGCAACTTATCGAGGAAGGCGCTGGGATGTCCCTCGCGAACGCCACGCAGTCACTGATTCCCGACCTGGACCCGACGGTGCCCGCCCCGCCGACGAACGTGGCCGAGCGCGGGTTCGAGGGCCGGCTCGACGACTGGGCCGACTGGGAAGGCTCGGCGCGCTACTTCGAGTACTCTAAGGCGGCCAACCCCATCGGCTCGGGCCACGCTCCCCAGGTCCCGGTCAGGCGGTTCGGCCCCGAGCTGTACCTCGACGCGCCGACCGGCGCCGTCGCGCTGGACCTGTCCGACGACCTCGGCCTTGCGACCGGCCCGGCGACCAGCCCCGCGCTGCTCGCCAGCTTCGTGCGCATCCGCGCCGGCGAGCACGTCGACACCAACCCCAACGCCACCTCACAGTTGTTCTACGTGCTCTACGGCCGGGGACACGCGGACGTCGACGGCCGGCCGATGGCTTGGGAGAAGGGCGATTTCGTGACGCTGCCCGCCGCCACGCGGTCGGCGTTCTACGCCGACGCCGACGCGGCCCTGTACTGGGTGCACGACGAGCCGCTGCTGCGCTACCTGGGCGTCGAGGCGACCCGGCCGCGGTTTTGCCCCACCAAGTTCCGCCGCGCCGACGCGGTGGCCAAGCTCGAGGAGATCGCCGCGCGGCCCGGTGCCAACGAGAAGAGCCGCGTCAGCGTGCTCCTGGCCAACGCCGAGCAGGAGCAGACGCTGACGATCACCCACGTGCTGTGGGCGATGTTCGGCGTCCTGCCGCCGCACCAGGAGCAGCGCCCGCACCGGCACCAGTCGGTGGCGCTGGACCTGATCCTCGACGCCCCGCCCCACGGGTGCTACACGCTGCTGGGCACCCGCCTGGACGAGCGGGGCGACATCGTCGACCCGATCCGGGTGGACTGGCAGGCCGGCGGCGCCTTCACCACCCCGCCGGGCATGTGGCACGCCCACTACAACGAGAGCGACGAGCCGGCCCACCTGATCCCCGTCCAGGACGCCGGGCTGCACACCCACCTGCGCAGCCTCGACATCAAGTTCACGCAGCGGCGCGGCTGACCCGGCCCCGTCGGGGCGGCCGGGCCATGCAGCGTGCGGGCTCGGCGAATAGTGTGGCTGGACATGAAGTTGCCGCTGCTGGGCCCGGTGTCGCTGACCGGTTTCCAGAACGCCTGGTTCTTCTTGTTCCTGTTGGCCGTGCTGCTGGTGCTCGGCGTCTATGTGGCGGTGCAGTTCGCCCGGCGCCGCAGGGTGCTGCGGTTCGCCAACATGGAGGTGCTGGAACGGGTGGCGCCGGCGGGGGCCGGCCGGTGGCGGCACGTGCCGACGATCCTGCTCGCGGTGTCGCTGGTGCTGCTGACCACCGCGATGGCGGGGCCGACGTCGGACATCCGGATCCCGCTCAACCGCGCGGTGGTCATGCTTGTCATCGACGTCTCGGAGTCGATGGCCGCCACCGACGTGCCACCCAACCGGCTGGCCGCCGCGCAGGTGGCCGGCAAGAAGTTCGCCGACGAGCTCACGCCCGCCATCAACCTGGGCCTGGTCGAGTTCGCCGCCAACGCCTCGCTGCTGGTAGCGCCGACGACCAACCGGCAGGCCGTCAAGGCCGCGATCGACGGCCTGAAGCCGGCACCCAAGACCGCAACCGGGGAGGGCCTCTTCACCGCGCTGCAGGCGATCGCGACCGTCGGCTCGGTGATGGGCGGCGGGGACGGGCCGCCGCCCGCGCGGATCGTGCTGGAGTCCGACGGCGCCGAGAACGTGCCGCTCGACCCCAACGCTCCCGAGGGCGCGTTCACCGCGGCCCGGGCCGCCAGGAACCAGGGGGTGCAGATCTCGACGATCTCCTTCGGCACCCCGTACGGCACCGTCGAGTACCAGGGCGCCACGATCCCGGTCCCGGTGGACGACCAGACGCTGCAGGAGATCTGCAAGATCACCGACGGCCAGGCGTTCCACGCCGACAGCCTGGAGTCGCTCGAGAGCGTCTATTCGACGCTGCAGCGCCAGATCGGCTACGAGACCGTCAAGGGCGACGCCAGCCTCGCCTGGATGCTGCTCGGCGCCGTGGTGCTGGCCGGGGCCATCCTCGCCGGGCTGGTGCTGAACCGCAGGCTGCCGGCCTGACCGCTCAGGTGGGCAGGCGCCGGTTGATCAGCAGGGCCAGCGCCGTGGCGATCAGGGCGACGATGACACCCAGGCGCAGCCACCCGGCGCTGCCCGGGCCCGGCACGGTGCGGTACCCGATGTCCTTTTCGATGGCGTCATAGCTCTTGTTGAGCTCGCCGAGGTTGGTCGCGGTGTAGGACTGCCCGCCCGACAGCCGCGCGATCGTCTTCATCTGGTCCGTCGAGACCGGGACGGCGACCCGCTGGCCGTTCATCTCGATCTCGCCGCCCTTGGTGCCGAAGGAGATCGTCGAGATGGGCACGCCCTGGTCCTTGGCCAGCCGGGCCGCGGTGTAGGCGCCGTCGTGCGGATCGCTGGGGTTGGTCGGCTTGTTCTCGCCGCCGTCGGACAGCAGCACGATGCGGGCCGGGGGCGGGGTGTCGCCCCCGGTGACGGCGGTGGCGCTGACCGCGTGCAGGGCGGTGAAGATGGCCTCGCCGGTGGCGGTGCCGTCGGCGAATTCGAGTTTCTTGAGCGCTTCGAGGGTGGCCTGGTGCTGCGGCGTCGGCGGGACCAGCAGGTAGGGCGTGCCGGCGAACCCGACCAGGCCGAGGTTGATGCCCGGCGTCAGCTGACCGGCGAACTGGCTGGCCGCCTGCTCGGCGGCCTTGAGCCGGTTGGGTTCGACGTCGGTGGCGCGCATCGAGTTGGACATGTCGATGATCAGCACCACGCAGGCCCGGTTGCGCGGGATGCGCATGTCGTGGGTGGGGGTGGCCAGCGCGATGGTCAACAGGACGAGCGAGAGCAGCGAGACCGCGATCGGGACGTGCCGCCACCGCGACTGCGGGACCGCCGAGTCGGTGTAGCGGTGCAGCCGGCGCCGGCGCCGCGCCTGGACCAGGACGTAGACCGCGAGCAGGGCCAGCGGCACCAGGCCGAACAGCAGCATGCCGGGGCGCTGGAAGCCGTATAGGGGCAGCGGGCCGATGCCGGGAAGCGACACTGACCTCACCTTCCCGCTTAGGGCCCGTCGGGCCGTTGCTGCTGCCCGCCAGTAAAGAGGAGTCTGGGAAGAGCGTCAAACGCGCGGCGCGCCCTATTCGCGCCTGAGCCGCCCGTCGACGAACTGCTCCAGCTTCTCCCATTCCCGCACCGCGGTGGCGTAGGGGGGCGTGGGCTTGGCGATCGAGTCGGGGTCGAGCACGTAGGCCACCAGCTTGCCCAGCGGCCGGGCGGTGTCGAGCGCCTTGTCCACCGTGGTTTCCTCGGAGTAGTCCCCGATGTCGCGGAGCAGCTCCACGGCGAGGTCGAGCTGGTCGCGGTCCACCGCGTCCGGCCCGTCGGCGAGGTCGTCGGCGAGCCCCGACAGCACGTAGATGTTGTCGTCGGTGACCTCGACCTCCAGGGAGCCGTCGGTGGCGGCGGTGCGGATGTCGTCGTAGGTGCTCAAGTCGGCCAGGTCGTGGTCGTGCTCGTCGGCGAGGTAGCGCGCCAGCGCCCGCTCCGAGGTGAACACGCTGATCCGCCCGTTGCGGCCCAGAAAGATCGGGCGGTCGTCGAGGTAGCAGCGCAGCGTGTAGAAGGTGCCCGAACTCGTCATGATGCGAATCGGGTCGATGCCGACCTGCACCCAGAAGTCCTCGTCGCCGCCGAGCACGACGGTGTCGCCGGGCGCGCGGTCCGGCTCCTCGTCTTCGGGCTCGTCTTCGGCCTCGTCTTCGGTGCCGGCCTCCCCGGATTCGTCCCCGGGTTCGTCCTCGTCGGCCACCTCGTCGGCGGCCGGCTGCTCGCCTTCGTCGGGTTCCTCGTCGAGTTCCTCGGCGGCCTTGGCCGACAGCTTTTCGTCGACCTCCGGGGTGGCGACGACGTCGTCGATCGCGGCGAGCACGTCGTCCCAGCCTCGGCCGATCACCTCGGCGATCGCGTTCCAGCGCTTCAGGCCGGCCTTGCCGGTGAAGTGGTCGATGCCGCCGGTGACCGTGCCCAAATTGGGGTTGCCGTTGAAGAACCTCGACACCGCCGGCAGTTCGCACACCGATCCGATCGACGACACCATCGCCAGCGCGCCGGCCAGCGCGTTCACCGATTCCTCGGTCGGCTTCTCGGCCACCAGCTCCTCGACGGCCACCAGGTCGAAGCGCTTGTCCTCGGCGGGCTCGAAGCGGTGCGCGTGCGCCTCGACGAGGTTCTTCCACGCCGGGTGGTCGACGAGGTCGTTGTCGGTGTCCGACCGCACGAACGCGACCAGGTCCGCCACCGTCTCGAACGCGTACAGGTCCTCGTCCTTGCCCAGGAACGCCTCCCACTCGTCGCCGGCATCGCGCCAGCGGGGCGCCCACACGGTGTAGCGGTCACCGGCGGACAGGCTCAGGCGGATGGGCACGAGGTCAGCTGCCATGCGGCACACAATAGCGACGCGCGCCGCGGCAGACCCGAGTCAGGCCGCCCAGATGGTCGCGATCGGCGCGGCCCCGGCCGCGTAGCCCAGTTTGGGCAGGCCGTACATCTGCTCGAGCGTCGCGAGCACGCTGTAGTGGTTGATCCGTTCGTTGTAGGTGCCCGGTTGCACGTGCGCGCCGTAGATCACGGTCGGGATCTGGTTGCGGGGCCCGCCGTCGTCCTCGTCCCAGGTCAAAATCAGCAGGCTGTTGTTGGCGACCGCCCAGTTCGCGTAGCCCGACAGCTCGCGGCTCAGCCAGGCGTCGCCCTGCGCGATCGAGCCGTCGTGCATGTTGTCGTCGTTGTTGGGGATGACGAACGACACCGTCGGCAGGCTGGCGTAGTTGCCCATCGGGAAGGCCGAGAACGGCAGCGAGGTGGCGGGCGGCACGTTGGTGAAGTTGGCCCACGGCACGTGCTTCCGCGCATACTTGCCCGCGCTGCAGGCGGTCGAGCCGACCGCGGGCAGGCCTTCGGCGTAGCCGGCGAAGGTGTAGCCGGCGGCCAGCAACTCCGAGGCCAGGTTGGGGGTGGCGCCCCCGTCGACCGGGCACGCGTCCGTGGTGACCCCGAGCGTGCTGCCGGCGAACAGGGCCAGGTAATTCGGCTCGCTGGGGTGGGTCTCGGCGAACGACTGGGCCATGTTGGCGCCGTTTGCGGCCAGCGCGTTGATGAACGGCGTCGCCTTGTTGCCGATGATGTGGCTCGCGGACCGGTTCTCTTCGATCACGATCACGACGTGCGCGGGCCGGGGCAGCGCGGCCGCCGCCAGCCCCACCCGGGGGGCCAGCGGGGTGGCGACCAGCCCCGCCAGCGCGGCCGCCCCGACCACCCGGAGCGCTCGATATGCCCTGTCCGCCAACCCTCTTCGACGCCGCACGCGGGCAGCATATGGGCGGGCCTGCGGCGACGCGGCGCCGACGCGGCCGGCTGAGCGCGACATTAACCAAATGAACGCCCGATCGTTATATAGGGTCACATCCCGTGGAGGTGCGCGTCGTCGATCACCCGCTGGCGCTGGCCCGGCTGACCACGATGCGCGACGAGCGCACCGGCAACGCCGGCTTCCGCGCGGCGTTGCGGGACGTCACCGCGATGCTGGTGTACGAGGCGACCCGCGACGCCGCCCGCGAGACCTTCCCGATCCGCACGCCGCTGACCGAGACGCTCGGGGTGCGGATCGCCGATCCGCCCCTGCTGGTGCCGGTGCTGCGGGCCGGGCTGGGCATGGTCGAGGCGACGCTGGCGCTGCTGCCGGAGGCCCGGGTGGGATTCGTCGGTGTCGCCCGCGACGAGGGCACCCACCTGCCCGCCGGGTATCTCGAGTCGCTGCCCGACGACCTGACCGGCCAGCCGGTGCTGGTGCTCGACCCGATGCTGGCCACGGGTGGGTCGTTGACGCACGCGATCGAGCTGTTGCGGCGGCGCGGCGCCTCGGGCATCACCGCGTTGTGCGCCGTGGCCGCGCCGGAAGGCATTGCCGCGCTTGGGAAAGCGGCGCCCGACGCGCGGCTTTTCACCGTCGCCGTCGACGACGGGCTCAACGAGATCGCCTACATCGTGCCGGGTCTCGGCGACGCGGGCGACCGGCAATTCGGGCCGCGCTAGCCAGCCCGGCGACGATGCGCGCCGCGGCGCGGCGTGAGGAGGAGCCGGGCAATCAGGCTAGCCCGCTTGGGTCACCAGGCCCGCACTTCGGCGAGCAGCCGGTCGCGCAGCGCGCGGGCGCGGTCTCGGGCCCGCCGCAGATCGTCGACCGGCGCGCACCGAATTTCCAAGTAGCACTTCAACTTCGGCTCTGTCCCGGAGGGCCGCACCACCACCCGGGCCGACACGTCGTCGGCGCCGCCGGTGAAGATCAGCGCGTCGCCGATGTCGGCGAGGTCGGCGGCGAACCCGGCCAGCCGGCCCGGCGGGTCGGCCCGCAGCCGGCGCATCAGCTCGGCGGCCTCGCCGGCGCCGGCGACCCGGCGCGACACCGCCGCGACGTCGTGCACGCCGAAGCGGCGGGCGAGGCCGTCGAGCGCGTCGGGCACCGAACGGCCCCGCTCGGCCAGCGCCGCGACCAGGTCGCACACCAACACCGCGGCGCTGATCCCGTCCTTGTCGCGCACGGCTTGCGGGTCCACGCAGTGCCCGATCGCCTCCTCGTAGGCGTACACCAGCGTCCCCGGGACGCCGGAGTCGGCGCGCGCCAGCCACTTGAACCCGGTGCGGGTCTCGACGTGGGTGGCGCCGTGGCTTGCGGCGATCGCGGCCAGCATCCGCGAGGACACCACGCTGCTGGCCACCACGGCGGTTCCCGGCGCCGGCGCGCGCGACAGGATGTAATCGCCCAACAGCCAACCGGTTTCGTCGCCGGAGAGCATCCGCCATCCCGAGGGCGTGGGGATGCCGACCGCGCACCGGTCGGCGTCTGGGTCCAGGGCGATCGCGACGTCGGCGGTGACGTCGGCGGCAAGGGTCAGCAGCGCGTCGGCGGCCCCGGGCTCCTCGGGGTTGGGGGAGGCGACGGTGGGGAAGTCCGGGTCGGGCGCGAACTGCGCCCCGACGCCGTGCACCTCACCGAACCCGGCGCGGCGCAGCGCGTCGACGGCGACCGCGCCGCCCACCCCGTGCAGCGGGGTCAGCGCCACCCGCACCGAACCGGTACCGCGGCGCACCGCGGCCGCGCGCCGGACGTAGCGCTCGACCAGATCGGTGTCGGCGGGCGCGACGGGCGCGCGGGCGATCTCGTCGGCCGGCGGCGCCGCGGCCATCGCCGCCTCGATCTGGTGGTCGGTGGGCGAGACGATCTGGATGCCGCCCTCGAAGTAGACCTTGTAGCCGTTGTCGGCGGGCGGGTTGTGGGAGGCCGTGATCTGTATCCCGGCCGCCGCCCCGGTCTGGCGCACCGCGAACGCCACCACCGGCGTCGGCACCGCGCCGGGCAGCCACAGCACCGAAAACCCTTCGGCGGCAAGAACTTCCGCTGTGACGGTCGCGAACACCGCCGAGCCGTGCCGGGCGTCGCGCCCGACGATCACCCGCGCCCCGGCCAGGCCACGCTCACGCAGCACCCGGGCCACCGCCCACGTCGCGCGCGACACCACCGCGACGTTCATCGCGTCCGGCCCGCCGCGCACCGGGCCGCGCAGCCCGGCGGTGCCAAACCTCAGCGGGCGGGCGAACCGCGCCGCCAGCTCGTCACCACCGCACGCGGCGAGCTCGGCGGCCGTGTCGGGGTCGGGATCGTGGGCGATCCACTCCTCGGGCGTCACGTCGCTATAGCCGGGCGATGACGCCGGCCAGCAGCGCGCCCATCCGGCCCGCCGACGCGCCCCCGGCGGCGAGCACCTCGGCGTGGCTCAACGGATGCCCCGTGATGCCGGCCGCCAGGTTGGTCACCAGCGACACGCCCAGCACCTCGGCGCCGGCCGCCCGGGCCGCGATCGTCTCGTGCACCGTCGACATCCCGACCAAATCGGCGCCCAGCGTCCGCAGCATCCGCACCTCCGCGGGCGTCTCGTAGTGCGGCCCGGGCAGCCCAGCGTAGACGCCCTCGGTCAGTTCCGGGTCGGCCTGGCGGGCGAGCGCGCGCAGCCGCGGCGAGTAGGCGTCGGTGAGGTCCACAAAGTGCGGGCCGACCAGCGGCGACCGCGCGGTGAGGTTGAGGTGGTCGCTGATCAGCACCGGCTGGCCGACGGCCATGTCGGCGCGCAGGCCGCCCGCGGCGTTGGTCAGCACCACGGTGTGCGCGCCGGCCGCGCAGGCCGCCCGGACCGGGTGCACCACGTGGCACAGGTCGTGCCCCTCGTAGGCGTGCACGCGCCCGACCAGCACCAGCACCCGATGCCCGCCGACGCGCATCGACAGCAGTTCGCCGGTGTGCCCGACGGCGGTCGGCGGCGCGAAGCCGGGCAGGTCGGCCTGCGGCAGCCCGACCGTGGGGGAGCCCAGGGCCGCGACGGCGGGCGACCAGCCCGACCCGAGGACGACGGCGACGTCGTGCCGGTCGACCCCGGTGCGCTCGGCGATGGCTTGTGCCGCCCGCCGCGCGAGGTCGTCGGGATCGGACGCGGGGCGGCTCACACTGGGCGAGCTTAACGACTGCTATCGCCTCAAGGCGAAGCCGTGGGGCGCCGCTGACCCGTCAGGTGCCGGCGCGGAAGAAGCCCGAGATGTAGTCGCCGATGTTGCCCACGCCGGAGGCGTCGTCGCCGGCGTTGTCGAAGCCCGAGCTCCCGATGCCGAGGTTGCCGAAGCCCGAACTCGGGCCAGGGCCGTCGAACAGGTAGCCGACGCCGGTGTTCAGGTCGCCGGAGTTGAACAGGCCGGTGTTGATGCTGCCCGAGTTGAACAACCCGGTGTTGTAGTTGCCCGCGTTGAAGGCGCCGGTGTTGTAGTCGCCCGAGTTGAACGCACCGGTGCTGTGGGATCCCGAGTTGAACAACCCCGCGCTGAGGATGCCCGAGTTGGCGATGCCCGAGTTGAACTGGCCTGAGTTGAAGATGCCGACGTTGCCGTTGCCGGAGTTGAAGAAGCCGATGTTGCCCGTGCCCGAGTTGCCGAATCCGATGTTGCCGATGCCGGAGTTCAGCGCGCCCGCGAGGTTCACGCCGATCTGGTGGTCGCCGGTGAGCCCGATGCCGATGTTGCCGGTGCCGGTGTTGCCGAAACCGATGTTCAGCGAGCCCAGGTTGCCGAAGCCGAAGTTGTTGCCGCCGATGTTGCCGAGGCCGAAGTTGTAGCTGCCGTTGTTGCCGCCGCCCAGGTTGAAGCTGCCGATGTTGCCGCTGCCCAGGTTGGCGCTGCCGATGTTGCCGCTGCCCAGGTTCCAGAAGCCGAAGTTGCCGCTGCCGAGGTTGACGTCGCCGATGTTGCCGCTGCCCAGCAGGTTCAGCTCGCCCAGGTTCCCGCTGCCCAGGTTCCAGGCCAGTTGGTTGCCGATGCCCAGGGTCAGCAGTTTCTGGTTGCCGATCCCGAAGAGGTTGTATCCGGGGATGTTGTCGAGGACCCCGAAGATGCTGTCCAGCGGCTGCAGCACCGCCGGCAGCTCGGCGGCCGCCGCCGCCGCGCCGGCGTGATAGTCGACCATCGCGGCGACGTCCTGGGCCCACATCTGCTCGTATTCGGCCTCGGTGGCCGCGATCGCCGGGGCGTTCTGGCCGAACAGGTTCGAGGCGACCAGCGACACCAGATCGGTGCGATTGGCCGCGACCGCCGCCGGGTGCACCGTCGCCGCTTGGGCCGCCTCGAACACCGCGGCCACGGACTGGGCCTGGGCGGCCGCGTTCTGGGCGTGGGCGGACGCGGCGCGCAGGAAGCTCGCGTAGGGGCCGGCCGCGGCCAGCATCGCCGCCGACGCGGGGCCCTGCCAGGCGTCCGCGGCCAGGCCCGAGGTCACCGACGCGAACGACGACGCCGCGCCCGCCAGCTCGTTGGCCAGGCCGTCCCAGGCGGCGGCGGCCTCGAGCATCGGTGCTGACCCGGCGCCGACGAACATCCGTAGCGAGTTGATTTCGGGCGGCAGCACCAAAAAGCTCATGCCGGGTTCCGTCCTTCGGGGTCAAGAATTTTTGTGAATAGATGTCATATAGATAGCAGGGTTACATACCTTTAGTCCACTAAAGTGGCATATATCATGACGAATAGATTGGCGTGCCGGCATCCGGTCGCCGCGCCGGTCGGGGCGGCGACCGCGGAATCCGGGCGGTGGGATACTGCGAAGATGCCCGCAGCGACCGCATTGGACAGTGTCGAGGAAGTCGTGCGGCGACGCGGCGCCGACCTGGTCGAGTTGTCCCACGCCATTCACGCCGAGCCCGAGTTGGCCTTCGCGGAGCATCGCAGCTGCGCCAAGGCGCAGGCGCTGGTGGCCGAGCGCGGTTTCGAGATCACCGCGCGCGCCGGTGGCCTGGACACCGCGTTCCGCGCCGACTTCGGCAGCGGGCCGCTGGTGGTCGGGATCTGCGCCGAGTACGACGCGCTGCCCGAGATCGGGCACGCCTGCGGTCACAACGTCATCGCCGCCTCCGCGGTGGGCACCGCGCTCGCGCTCGCCGACGTGGCCGACGACCTCGGGCTGACCGTCGCGCTGCTCGGGACGCCCGCCGAGGAGGCCGGGGGCGGCAAGGCGCTGCTGCTGCGGGCCGGGACGTTCGACGACGTCGCCGTCGCGGTGATGGTGCATCCCGGGCCGGCCGACATCGCCGGGACGCGCTCGCTGGCGTTGTCCGAGGTGCTCGTCACCTACCGGGGCAAGGAATCCCACGCCGCCGTGGCGCCGCATCTGGGCGTCAACGCCGCCGACGCGGTGACCGTCGCGCAGGTGGCGATCGGGTTGCTGCGCCAGCAGCTGGCGCCGGGCCAGATGACCCACGGCGTCGTCACCGACGGCGGTCAGGCCGTCAACGTCATCCCCGGCCACGCCACGCTGCAGTACGCGATGCGCGCGCTCGACGCCGATTCGCTGCGTGAGCTGGAGGGCAAGATGTTCGCGTGCTTCGCGGCGGGTGCCCTGGCGACGGGCTGCGAACACGAGATCGACCATCCCGCACCGCCTTACGACGAACTCAAGCCCGACCCCTGGCTGGCCAACGTTTGCCGCGACGAGATGCGCCGGCTCGGGCGCGAGCCGCTGGCGCCCGAATACGAGACGCAGCTGCCGATGGGCAGCACCGACATGGGCAACGTGACGCAGGTGCTGCCGGGAATCCACCCGGTGATCGGGGTGGACGCCGGCGGCGCCACCGTGCACCAGCGGGCCTTCGCGGCCGCGGCCGCCGGTCCCAGCGCCGACCGCGCCGTCGTCGACGGGGCGATCATGTTGTCGCGCACGGTGGTTCACCTGGCCCAGGACCCCGGCCAACGCGACCGCGTGCTGGGCGCCCGGCAGCGCCGCGGCGAGGCGCGGTCATGAGCCTCGTCGACAGCGCCGAGTCCTGGCTGGCCGCCCACCACGACGATCTCGTCGAGTGGCGCAGGCACATCCACCGCTATCCCGAGCTGGGCCGCCAGGAGTACGCCACCACCCAGTTCGTCGCCGAGCGGTTGGCCGACGCCGGCCTGAACCCCAAGGTGCTGCCCGGCGGGACCGGGCTGATCTGCGACATGGGCCCCGAGCACGAGCCGCGGATCGCCCTGCGCGCCGACATGGACGCGCTGCCGATGGCCGAGCGGACCGGCGCCCCGTACGCCTCCACGATGCCCAACGTCGCCCACGCCTGCGGCCACGACGCCCACACCGCGATCCTGCTGGGCACCGCGCTGGCGCTGGCGACTGTGCCGGCGCTGCCGGTCGGGGTGCGGCTGATCTTCCAGGCCGCCGAGGAGCTGATGCCCGGCGGGGCGATCGACGCCATCGCCGCCGGCGCGCTGGCCGGGGTGTCGCGGATCTTCGCCCTGCACTGCGACCCGCGGCTGGAGGTCGGCAAGATCGCGGTCCGGCAGGGCCCGATCACCTCGGCCGCCGACCAGCTCGAGATCACGCTGTACTCACCCGGCGGGCACACCTCGCGGCCGCACCTGACCGCCGACCTGGTCTACGGCCTGGGCACGCTGATCACCGGGCTGCCCGGGGTGCTGTCGCGCCGCATCGACCCGCGCAACGGCACCGTGCTGGTGTGGGGCGCGGTCAACGCCGGGGTGGCGCCCAACGCGATCCCGCAGACGGGTGTGCTCGCCGGCACCGTGCGCACCGCCAGTCGGCAGACCTGGATCGCCCTGGAGGAGATCATCCGCGACACCGTGTCGGCGCTGCTGTCGCCGCTGGCGATCGAGCACACGCTGGCCTACTGGCGCGGCGTGCCGCCGGTGGTCAACGAGGACGTCTCGACGCGGATCCTCACCCACGCGATCGAGGCCGTCGGCCCCGACGCGCTGGCCGACACCCGGCAGTCGGGCGGCGGCGAGGATTTCTCCTGGTACCTCGAGGAGATCCCCGGCGCGATGGCGCGGCTGGGCGTGTGGTCGGGCGACGGGCCCCAGCTGGACCTGCACCAGCCGAACTTCGACCTCGACGAGCGGGCGCTGGACATCGGGCTGCGCGTGATGGTCAACATCGTCGAGCAGGCGGGGCTCTTCTAGCTCGGCTTTCGAGGCGCGAACGTGCGTGTTTGTACGCGACACACCGGTTCGGACCGGCATTCTGCGCACCCTCGGCAGGGGTGAATTGTGCCGGGCCTGAGACCGGCCGACGATACCCGGCGTGGATGCGCAGCTTTGCCGGCTGCTCGACGCGCAAGGCGGCGTGGTGACCTCCGCCCAGGCATTGCAGCACCTCACCCGTCGACAGCTGGAGGCCGCGCTCAAATACGGTGTGCTGCAAAAGGTTTGGTATGGCGTCTACGGTCGCGGAGCGCTGGACCGCGGCCTGCAGCTGCGCGGTCTGGATTTGGCGGCCGGCACCACGGTGGCGGTGTGCCTGAATACGGCTGCGGAGGTCCACGGCTTCGACACCGAACGGGATCCGGCCCTGCATGTGCTCAATCCGGGCGGGCGGCAGTTGCGTCCGACGCGCGGGCTGGTCGTGCACCGCCGCGCGGGGGCGCCACTGACGAGGGTCGCGGGACGGCCCATCACGACGCCGGCCTGGACGGCGATCGAGGTCGCCCGTGGGCTGCGGCGGCCGAGGGCACTGGCCACGCTGGACGCCGCGCTGCGCAGCGGCACGTGCAGCCCTGACGACCTGCAGCGGGCGGTCAACCGCCAGGCAGGCCGGCGCGGCGTCGTTCACACGCGCGAGTTGCTGCCGCTGGCCTCCCCGCTGGCCGAGTCACCGATGGAGAGCGAGGCCCGGCTGGTGATGATCGACGGTGGATTGCCACCCCCGATCCTGCAGCACGAGGTCGTGGACCTGCGGGGGCGCATCTGGCGGCTCGACTTTGCCTGGCCCGAAGCGCGTGTCGCGGCGGAGTACGACGGTGTCGACTGGCATAGCGGCCCGGAAGCGTTTCGACGGGACCGCCGGCGCTCCGGCGCGCTCCAGGAGCTGGGTTGGGCGGTCGTGCCCATCGTCGCCGAGGACGTCAGGTACCGGCCGGTCGAACTCGTCCGTCGGCTCGAGACGCAGCTGTTGGGGGCCGCATGACGTCGCGAACGTGCGCAGAATGCCGGGCCGCATCGGCGTGTCGGCGTACCAACACGCACGCTCGCGACAAGGGGTCAGGCGCTGGTTCCCGGGCCGATGTTGCGGGCGGGGCGGGTCCGCAGGTTGTGCACGTAATCCTCGGGCGCGCCGGCGATCTCGGCGGCGTCGGCCATCACCCCGAGGTAGCGCGCCGAGGGCAGGCCGCCCTCCCAGGCATCCAGCACATACAGCCAGGCCAGCACGGGATCGGTGGTGGTGTCGGAGGAGAGCCGCTCCACGCGGCAGCGGATCTTCTTGTGGACGCCGAACTCGGAGCCCTCCCACCGGTCCAGGTTCTTCTCGTCGGCCGGGGTCATG
Source organism: Mycobacterium palustre (assembly GCF_002101785.1). Lineage (GTDB taxonomy): Bacteria > Actinomycetota > Actinomycetes > Mycobacteriales > Mycobacteriaceae > Mycobacterium > Mycobacterium palustre. The sequence continues at coordinate 123,420 of NZ_LQPJ01000130.1, read as the reverse complement.
TCGTAGAGGACGACGAACACCTTCGAGTCGGGGTCCTCGACGATGGTGGCCAGCGCCCCTTCCCAGCCGATGTCCTCGCCGCCGAACGTCAACCGCCACCCGTGCAGCCAGCCGGTTCCGGCCATCGGCGAGTGCGGCGCGCGCTTCAGCATTTGCTCGGGATGCATGTTCGACCCGTACGCGGCGTAGAGCGGCACGGGGAAAAGCTTAAACGGCACCCGCTCATGCGCCATTCACCCGAGCGTTTCGCGGGGTTCGCCCCTCGCGCCGCGCCGCGGCGCGGAGGCCAATTAGGTTAGGGCGTGTGGTGACGCGCATCGTGATCCTCGGCGGTGGGCCGGCCGGTTACGAGGCCGCGCTCGTCGCCGCCACGCTGTCGGCCGAGCGGACCGACGCGACCGACATCACCGTGATCGATGCCGAGGGCGTCGGCGGGGCGGCCGTGCTGGACGACTGCGTGCCGTCCAAGACGTTCATCGCCTCGACGTGGCTGCGCACCGAGCTGCGCCGGGCGCCGCGGCTGGGCTTCGACATCGACATCGACGACGCGAAGATCTCGTTGCCGCAGATCCACGCCCGCGTCAAGCGGCTCGCCTCCGAGCAGTCGGCCGACATCGCCGCCCAGCTGCGCAGCATGGGCGTGCGCGTCGTCGCCGGCCACGGCGAGCTGATCGACCCCACGCCCGGCCTGGCCAAGCACCGGGTGCGGGCGACCCACTCCGATCCGGGGCCCGACGGCCCCGCCGCCACCGAGTTCGAGGCGGACGTGGTGCTGATCGCCACCGGCGCCAGCCCGCGGATCCTGCCGTCGGCGCGGCCCGACGGCGAGCGCATCCTGACCTGGCGCCAGCTCTACGACCTCAAGACGCTGCCCGAGCACCTCATCGTCGTCGGCTCGGGCGTCACCGGCGCCGAGTTCGTCCACGCCTACACCGAGCTCGGGGTGCCGGTGACCGTGGCGGCCAGCCGCGACCGCGTGCTGCCCTACGAGGACGCCGACGCGGCGCTGGTGCTGGAGGAGGCGTTCGCCGAACGCGGCGTCCAGCTCGTCAAGAACGCCCGCGCCGAATCGGTCACCCGCACCGACGACGGCGTCCTGGTCACCATGACCGACGGCCGCACCGTCGAGGGCAGCCACGCCCTGATGACGATCGGGTCGGTCCCCAACACCGGCGGCCTGGGCCTGGAGCGGGTCGGCATCGAGCTGGGGCCCGGCGACTACCTGCCCGTCGACCGGGTGTCGCGGACCTCGGTGCCGGGCATCTACGCCGCCGGCGACTGCACCGGCCTGCTGCTGCTGGCGTCGGTCGCCGCCATGCAGGGCCGCATCGCGATGTATCACGCGCTGGGCGAGGGCGTCAGCCCGATCCGGCTCCGCACGGTCGCGTCGACCGTGTTCACCCGGCCCGAGATCGCCGCGGTCGGGGTGCCGCAGTCGATGATCGACGACGGTTCGGTGCCCGCCCGGACCATCATGCTGCCGCTGCGCACCAACGCGCGGGCCAAGATGTCGGGCCTGCGCCAGGGTTTCGTCAAGGTCTTCTGCCGCAAGTCCACCGGCGTGGTGATCGGCGGCGTGGTGGTGGCGCCGATCGCCTCGGAGCTGATCCTGCCGATCGCGGTGGCCGTGACCAACCGCATCACCGTCAACGAGCTGGCGCAGACGCTGGCCGTGTACCCCTCGTTGTCCGGCTCGATCACCGAGGCCGCGCGCCGCCTGATGGCCCACGACGATCTGGACTGACCGGCCCGTAGAACGCGGGGCGCGCGGACCCGGCAACGGTTAGCCTTGGGTTTGCACGTCCTACCGGCGAGTAACCGACAGGAGTTTCCGCAGTGAGCGACCGGATCCACGCACCCAGCGAGCCGCGTTCGGCGGCGTCCGCGCTGGGACCGGAGCAACGCCGGGTGGCCTGGGAGCGGCTGGGCAGCGAGCAGTTCGACGTGGTGGTCATCGGCGGCGGCGTGGTGGGCTCGGGATGCGCGCTGGACGCCGCCACCCGCGGGCTCAAGGTGGCGCTGGTGGAGGCGCGCGACCTGGCGTCGGGCACGTCGAGCCGCTCGTCGAAGATGTTCCACGGCGGGCTGCGCTACCTCGAGCAACTGGAGTTCGGCCTGGTCCGCGAGGCGCTCTACGAGCGCGAGCTGTCGCTGACCAAGCTGGCGCCGCACCTGGTCAAGCCGATGCCGTTCTTGTTCCCGCTGACCCACCGGGTCTGGGAACGCCCTTACACCGCCGCGGGCATCTTCCTCTACGACCGGCTCGGCGGCGCGAAATCCGTTCCGGCGCAAAAGCATCTGACCCGCGCCGGTGCCCTGCGGCTATGCCCGGGCCTCAAGCGCACCTCGCTGATCGGCGGGATCCGCTACTACGACACCGTCGTCGACGACGCCCGGCACACCATGACCGTCGCGCGCACCGCCGCGCACTACGGCGCGGTGGTGCGGTCCTCGACCCAGGTGGTGGCGTTGCTGCGCGAGGGCGACCGGGTGACAGGCGTGCGGGTCCGCGACTCCGAGGACGGCGCGATCACCGAGGTCCGCGGCCACGTCGTGGTCAACGCGACCGGGGTGTGGACCGACGAGATCCAGGCGCTGTCCAAGCAGCGCGGCCGGTTCCAGGTGCGCGCGTCCAAGGGCGTGCACGTCGTGGTGCCGCGCGACCGCATCGTCAGCGACGTCGCGATCATCCTGCGTACCGAGAAGTCCGTGATGTTCGTGATCCCGTGGGGCAGCCACTGGATCATCGGGACCACCGACACCGACTGGGACCTCGACCTGGCGCACCCCGCGGCCACCAAGGCCGACATCGACTACATCCTGCGGACCGTCAACACCGTGCTGGCCACGCCCCTGACCCACGCCGACATCGACGGCGTCTACGCCGGGCTGCGGCCGCTGCTGGCCGGGGAGAGCGAGGAAACCTCCAAGCTGTCGCGCGAGCACGCCGTGGCGGTGCCCGCGCCCGGCCTGGTGGCGATCGCCGGCGGCAAGTACACCACCTACCGGGTGATGGCCGCCGACGCGATCGATGCCGCGGCGCAGTTCGTCCCGGCCCGGGTCGCGCCGTCGATCACCGAGAAGGTGACGCTGCTCGGCGCCGATGGGTACTTCGCGCTGGTCAACCAGGCCGAGCACGTCGCGGCGCTCAAGGGCCTGCACCCGTACCGGGTGCGCCACCTGCTGGACCGCTACGGGTCGCTGGTCGGCGACGTCCTGGCCCTGGCCGACGACGAACCCGACCTGCTGCGCCCGATCAAGGAGGCGCCGGGCTATTTGCGGGTGGAGGCGCGCTACGCCGTCACCTCCGAGGGGGCCCTGCACCTCGAGGACATCCTGGCCCGGCGGATGCGCATCTCCATCGAGTACCCGCACCGCGGCGTCGACTGCGCCCGTGAGGTGGCCGACGTGGTGGCGCCCGCGCTGGGCTGGAGCGCGGCGGACGTCGAGCGGGAGGTCGCCAACTACGCCGCGCGGGTGAAGGCCGAGATCCTCTCGCAGGCCCAGCCCGACGACGTGTCGGCCGACGAGCTGCGGGCCAGCGCGCCCGAGGCGCGCGCCGAGATCCTCGAGCCGGTGCCCCTGAAGTGACGCGGCGTTGAGGCGAGCCCCGCTGCCCGTGCGCGACGGGCTGGGCCCGGCCCGGCTGCGGCTGCGCGGCGGACCGGTCCTGGCCGAGCTGACCGCCCGGTTCGGCCCGGCGGCCCGGGCCAAGGTGCTGGGCGGGGAGGTCGTCGGCGCCGACGGCGCGGTGGTGGACCACAACACGGTGCTGCCCGCGGGGGCGGTGGTCTACCTGTATCGCGAACTGCCGCACGAGGTGCCCGTCCCGTTCGACATTCCGGTGCTTTATCGCGACGACGACATCGTCGTCGTCGACAAGCCGCACTTCCTGGCGACCATGCCCCGGGGGCGCCACGTCGCGCAGACCGCGCTGGTGCGGCTGCGCCGGGAACTGGGCTTGCCGGAGCTGAGCCCCGCGCACCGGCTGGACCGGCTGACCGCCGGGGTGCTGCTGTTCACCGCCCGGCGCGAGGTGCGCGGCGCCTACCAGACGCTGTTCGCCCGCGGCCTGGTCGCCAAGACCTACCTGGCGCGCGCCGGCGTCGACCCGGACCTCGAGCTGCCACGCGTCGTCCGCAGCCGCATCGTCAAGCGCCGGGGACACCTGCAGGCCGTCAGCGAGCCGGGCGTTCCGAACGCCCAGACGTTGGTGGAGTCGCTTTCCGACGGCCTGTATCGCCTGACGCCGCGGACCGGGCGCACCCATCAATTGCGCCTGCACATGGCCTCGCTCGGGATCCCGATCGAGGGAGACCCGTTGTACCCCAACATCATTGAGGTGCCGGCCGACGACTTCGGCACGCCGCTGCGGCTGCTGGCGCAACGCATCGAGTTCACCGATCCGCTCACCGGGGCGCGCCGGGAGTTCGTCAGTCGCCGCCCCGGGCCGTAACCCGTTGCGGCGCCGCGGCGTTTGATCGCCGCGGGCCGGGTAGCTCAGATTATGGACATCACCGTCACGTTCGTGGGCAACGCCACCACCTTGATCGCCGGTGGGCTGACCTTGCTATCCACTTCGACGACCACGGCGTCTTCGCCTCGCCGCTGGCCGATTTCGTCGATCAGACGCGGCGCCGCGGGATGGCGGACCGGATCGTCGAGTTGCGCCGCGGCGCGTCGGTCACCGTGTGAGGGCGGTGCTCACCGCGGTAAGCCGAAGCGAAGGCTATTTGACGGGCTATCGTTGTCAGCGACGGATTCGGCAACGGAAGGCGGGGATGCGCAATGTTCGACGGGTATTCCGCGATGTTCGACGTGTGTTCGCCTTGCGGTCGACGCGAGTTTGCCGGGCCGTACCCGGTATGGCGAGTGTGACGGTCATGGACTTCATGGCGTTGCCGCCGGAGCTGACGTCCGCGCTGATCCACTCGGGTCCCGGCGCGGCGTCGCTGATCGAGGCGGCCGGCGCGTGGCAAAACCTGGGCGTCGGGCTGGAGCAGACCGTGCCCACCTACGCCTCGGTGGTGTCTTCGCTCGGCGAGGCCTGGCAGGGGCCGTCCGCGGCGGCCATGACCCAGGCCGCCGAGCCGTTCCTGGCCTGGCTGCGCGCCACCGCGCAGCAATGTCAGCAGGTGGCCGCCTCGGCGGAGGCCGCCGCGGCGGCGTTCACCCAGGCCCAGTCGTCGGTGGTGCAGCCCGCACAGGTCGCGGCCAACCGGGCGCAGCTGGCGCGGTTGCTGGCGACCGACCGTCTGGGTAGCAACCTGGCCGCGATCGCCGAGAACGAGGCCCAGTACCAGGCCATGTGGGCTAGCAATTCGGCGGCGTTGACCCGCTATGAGGCCGCCGCGACCCAGGCCCTGGACCTGCCCCAGTTCTCGTCGCCGCCCTCGATCGCCGATCCCGCGTCGGCGGCCGCCGAATCCGCCGCCACGTCGGCCGCCGCCGCCACCCCGGCGCAGTCGCCCATCGGGGACCTGCTGACGAACCTGATCAGCACCCCCTTCGGGTTCGACCCCAACGCCGGCTGGTTCGGCCTGGCCAACACCTACGCGAACCAGTTCATCTCGTCGGGCTTCCCGATCAACCTGCTCAGCTATGTCGCGCAGGCCACGTCCGCGCAGGCGCTGCAGAGCGTCGGCGGCGAGGTAGGTCAGGGCATATCGGAAGGCGAGTCGGCGCTGGGAAGCGCGACGGCCGACCTGGCCGGCGCCGTGCGCGCCGTCGGGTCTGCGCCCGCGGGAGCGATGGGCGTCGGGGTGTCGCTGGGCAAGCTGACCGCGCCGCCGGCCGTGGTGGGCCTGCTGCCGGGTACGCAAACCCCGGTCCAGCTCGCGTCGGCGGCGTCGCCGCTGGATGCCGGCGACGCCGGGTTGCCGTTCCTGCCGCCGTTGATGCCCCCGCCCATCTCGGCGGGCAGCGGCTGGCGCAAACGTAAACAGCCCAAGTACGAGGACCTCCAGGTCGGCAAGGAACTCAAGGGATCGGTGATGCCCCGATCGCCGTCGGGTGGGTGAGGACCGGCGATGGTGCATCACGACCACGTACGCCGAATGCCGCCGGCCCCGGCGACAACCGGTGGGGCCGCGAAATGTCCCGGCGCGTAACGCATTTGAGGATCACCGCCGAAGTCGTCACGCCGTTTTCAGCCTACCCGGGCCCGCCGGGGTGACGTCATGGACTTTGGGATACTGCCCCCCGAGGTCAGCTCGGCGCTGATCCATTCCGGACCCGGCGCCGGCTCCTGGGTGGAGGCGGCGGGGGTGTGGCAACAGCTGGGCATCGAGATCGAGGATTCGCTTCCCGGCTACGCCTCGGTCTTGTCGTCGCTGGCCGAGGACTGGCGCGGTCCGTCGGCCGAGGCGATGGTCGAGGCCGTCGCGCCCTACCTCGCGTGGTTGGGCACCACCGCGGCGCAGTGCCAACAGCTGGCCTCCTCGGCGCGGGCCGCGGCGGCGGCCTTCGAATCGACGCGCCAGGCCGTGGTGGTGCCGGCGGCGGTCAGCGCCAACCGGGCGCGGCTGGCGCAGTTGCTGGCCACCAATTGGCTCGGAACCAACCTGGCCCCGATCGCCGAAACCGAGGCCCAGTACGAGGCGATGTGGGTGGACAATGCGGCCGCGCTCAACCGCTACCGGGCCGCCACCGCCCAGGCCCTCGAGCTGCCGCAGTTCTCCCCGCCGGCGCCGATCGTCAGCCCGACGGCGGCCGCCGCCCAGGTGGGCGCGTCGCCCGCGGCCGCCACCCCGGCGCAAACCGCGCTGGGGGACTTCTTGACGTCGCTGCTTTCCACCCCGGGCGGCTTCGACCCCCAGAAGGGCTGGTTCGGGCTGGTCAACACCTACGCGAACCAGTTCATCGCCGGCGGGATCCCCATCAACCTGCTCAGCTACCTGGCGCAGGTCTCGACGGCCCAGGGCGTTCAAAGCCTGGGCGGCGACGTGGGGCAGGGGCTCGCCGAGGGCGAGGCGGCGCTGGGCGGGGTCGCGGCCAACCTGGCCAACGCGGCGCGCGCCGTCGGATCGGCGCCCGCCGCGGCGATGGGCGTCGGCGTCTCGATCGGCAGGCTGACCATGCCGCCCGCGACGGTGGGGATGCTCGCCTCGGCCCCGGTCCAGCTCGCGTCGGCCGTATCCGAGCTTCCCGCAGGGGAATTCGGCCTGCCCTCGATCCCGATGCCGCCGTTCATGATGCCGCCGCCGGCCAAGTCGAAAAAGGGCCCCAAGCAGGGACGCGACTACGACGACATCGAGTACGGGCTGGAGATCAAGGGCACCTTCATGACCCGGCCGCCCTCAGCGGGATGACCCTTCGGCGGGTTCGTCCGCGCTCAGGGTGAAGTAGTTTTCCTCCTCCTGCAGGAAGTGCAAGCGCAGCAACGCGTACAGCCCGTACAGGCAGGCGAGCAGGTCGTCGACCTGGTCCGGCTTGACACGGCCGCCGCTTCGGGCCAGGGCCAGGTGCGCGCCGATCCGGTCCGACAGCCGTTGTATCTCGGCGTGGGTCCGGCTCATGGTGGCGGTGGCCTCGCCGGTGCCCAACGGATGGGCCAGGGCGGGGTAGAGCTGGGTTTCCTCGGCGCGTTCGTGGGGAAGGATGCGGTCCACGAGCAGGCCATGGGCGCGCGTGACCGCCTGCAGCGCAGCTTGATTAGGCGCTTCGGCCAGACGGTCGGCCGCCTCCCTCAGCAGGCCGATGGTGTCGCGCAGCTCGTCGTGTTCGGCATCGAAGCGGCGCAGCATCCGTTCGGTTTCCGCGGGCAGGTCGACGTCGAGGGACGGGTCGCCGCGCCGGGCCCGCAGCGCGTTGAGGATGACCGCCACGTCGATGCCCTCTTGCAGCAGCGCGCCGGCGGCCGGCGGCAGCCACCCGAGAGCGGCGACGGCCATCGCGGCCAGCGACAGGCCCATGCCGACGACCGCGCTCTGCACGGCGATGCGCCGCGACCACCGCGCGATGTCCATCGCGTCCGCGAGTCGCTCCAGCCGATCGGTGGTCAACACGATGTCGGCGGCAGCCGAGGAGGCGGTGGCACCGCGCGCCCCCATCGCGACGCCGACGCCGGCCGCGGCCAGCGCGGGGGCATCGTTCACCCCGTCGCCGACCATCACGGTGACCGCGCGGCCCTGTTCGGCGCGCACGGCGGCCACCTTGTCGGCCGGGCTCTGCTCGGCGTAGAAGTCGTCGAGCCCCAAGACCGCGGCGACCTCGCGGGCGGGCTCGGCGCGGTCGCCGGTAAGCATCACCAGCCGCCGCAGCCCGGCGCCGCGCAACCGGCGCACGGTGCGTGGTGCGTGGCGACGCAGCGGGTCGCGCAGCAGCACCGCGCCGGCCGGTCGCCCGTCGACGCAGACCCAGGCGATCGCGGCGGTGTCCAGCAGGGCGCGGTTCACCGCGGCGCGGGCCCACTCCGTTGACGTGTCTCCGCCGAGTTTGCCGACGTAGATGCGCTGGTCGCCTACGGTGGCGGTGACGCCCCGCCCCGGTTCCTCGACCACGTCGGTGGGAAGCGACAGCCGCAGGCCGCGGGCGAGGGCTTCGGTGACGATCGCCTCGGCGAGCACGTGCGGGGACAGCTGATCCACCGACGCCGCCAGGCGCAAAATGTCGATGGCGTCGCGCCCCGGCGCGGCCGCGACGTCGATGACGACGGGGCGCCCCATGGTCAACGTGCCCGTCTTGTCCATCACCAAAGTCGTTGCGTGGCCAAGGTTCTCGAGAGCGGCACCGCCGCGCACCACCACGCCCCGCCGCGACGCCCGCGACAGCCCGGACACGATCGCCACCGGCGCGGCAAGCAGCAGCGGGCACGGCGTCGCCACTACCAGCACGGCGACGGCCCGCACCGCCGACCCGCTGGCCAGCCATGCCCCGCCCGCGACCAACAGGGCCAACGGCAAGAACCACGCCGCGTAGCGGTCGGCCAGCCGCACCACCGGCGCGTTCTCGGCCCCGGCCCGCGCGGCCAGCCGCACGATCTGGGCGTACGTGCTGTCCTCGGCCGTGGCGGTGGCGCGCATGTCGAACGCGCCGCTGGCGTTGACCACCCCGCTACGCACCGGTTCGCCCAATCCGCGCTCTACCTGCAGTGGCTCGCCGGTCAGCACCGACTCGTCGAGCACCGCCGCGGCGCTGGCGACGCGCCCGTCCACGGGCACCACCTCGCCCGGGCCGACGACCAGCAGGTCGTCGATCGCCACGTCGGCCAGGTCGATCGTGCTGACCGTCGATCCGACGCGGCGGCGGGCGAACCGCGGGGCGTGTTCGAGCAGGGCCCGCAGGTCGTGCGACGCGCGGCGCTCGGCCGCGGCCTCCAGCGCCCGGCCACCGGCCAGCATCACGGCGATCAACGCACCGGCGAGGTACTCGCCGACCAGCAGCGTGCCGACCAGCGACAGGACCGCGATGAGGTCGACCCCGAACCGGCCGCGGCGCAGCGCCGCTAGCACCCAGACCGTCGCCGGAACCAGGGCCGCCACCGCCCCCGCGATCCAGCACCCGTCGGCGACGTCGCGCGCGCCGACCAGCCAGGCGATACCGCCCGATGCCAGCGCACCGACGCTCAGCGACACCAAAGTCGCAAATCCTCTGCCGCCCACACCGTTCCCTTCGGGAATACAGGCCTTGTCGTCAGCCTGAACCGCATTCGCCGGGCCGACTAGGGCCGGGTGTCACATCACTGGCAGGTCTTGGGCCAGCAACTGCGAATACCATCGCCACTTGAATGCGGGACTCTCGTCACGCGAAAGGCCGGGCAAGTTTTGGTGAACATTGCCGGCGGCACCGAATCGGCCGCCGCGACTTCCGCGGGTGCATTTCACTTGAACGCCGCAGGTGGCCGCAGTGTGTTTCGAGCGTGAACGGCAGGTTGCGCCAGGGCTTTCGGCGGGTTCGCGGCCTGAGGAAGAGAACTTAAGCCTCTGTCGCGTAGCCGCCGCCGCGGCGATGATTGGCGGATGCGAACCGCCTGTCACGAGGAGCTAGATGACTTGGCCGGGCGCCTGGGCGAGATGTGCGGTGGGCCGCCTTTAGGAGCGCTTCGCCGATCACGCCGTCGAAATCGGTCGCCCCGTCATCTTCATGGATAGCGGTGTGCTGCCGGCCGAGGAGGAGACCCGGTGACCAGCGTGCTGGATTCGGCGGCGCTGACGGCCAAGCAGGTCGCCGGCGCTCCGGTAGAGCAGGTTCTGGGATGGCTGGACAGTTCGGCCGCGGGGCTGTCGAGCACCTAGGCCGCCGCCCGGCTGGCGCGGCACGGCCCGAACGCGGTGCGGACCCACCACGTCAACGCGCTCGCGGTCTTGGCCGTCAGCTGCGCAGCGCGGTGCTCATCCTGCTGGCCGGCACCGCGATCGTCTCGTACTTCCTGGGCGACAGCATGCAGGCGGTCATCATCGGCGTGATTCTTGCGGCCAGCATCGGTTTGGGCTTCTTCAACGAGTATCGCGCCGAGCGGGCGCCGCCGACCTGCACGCGGGAGTGCACCACCGCGCGCTGGCGCGGCGCGACTCGAAGTTCGTCGCGGTCAACGTCACCGACCTGGTTCCGGGCGACGTGATCCGGCTGTCGCTGGGTGAGGCGGTGCCAGCCGATGTCCGGCTGATCGAGGTTAGCGGCCTGGAATGCGACGAGAGCATCCTGACCGGGGAGTCGATGGGCTCGGAGAAATCGCCGGAGGCGGTGTCCACCGGCGCCGAGTTGGCCGAGTCGACGGACCTGGCGTTCATGGGCACCATCGTCAGCGCCGGGGTGGGCACCGGGGTGGTGTACGCCACCGGTAAGGGTGCCGAATTCGGCCGCATCGCAGCGGGTTTGGACGAGCGTCAACCCGAGACCGATTTCCAGGTGGGGCTGCGCCGGTTCTCCTACTTGCTGCTGCAGGTCGCGATCGCGCTGATGGTGGTCATTTTGGCCAGCAACCTGCTGCTCGCCAAGCCGATCATCGATTCCGTGCTGTTCTCGCTGGCGATCGCGGTCGGCATCGCGCCGCAGCTGCTGCCCGCCGTGGTCAGCACCAGCCTGGCGACGGGGTCGCGGCAGCTGGCCAAGGCGAAGGTCCTCGTCAAGCGCCTGGTATGCATCGAAGACCTGGGGGACATCGACATCCTCATCACCGACAAGACCGGCACCCTGACGGAGGGCCGGATCCGCCTGATCGACGCGATCGACCCCGCCGGCGCCCCCGCCGATCCGGTCCGGCGGCTCGGGCCGCTCGCCACCGACGTCGACCCGGAATCCGGTGGCGTGAGCGCCAATCCGCTCGACGCCGCGCTCTGGGAGTCGACCCAGCCACGGCGGTTGGTGGGCGAGGCGGTGCGCCGGGTCGCGACGCTGCCGTTTGACCACGAGCGCCGCGCGTCGTCGGTGTTGGTCGACGACGACGGGACGCGCCTCCTCGTAATGAAAGGCGCGCCCGAGCAGGTGCTGGATCGTTGCCGAGCGACGCCCGCCGTCGCGCAGGAGACCCTCGCGGGTCTGTTTGGCGCCGGGCGCCGGGTGGTCGCCGTCGCCACCCGGCCTGCCGCCGAGCTCACCACCATCACCGCCGACGACGAACGCGACCTGACGCTGGCGGGCTTCCTGGTCTTCGCCGACGAACCCAAACCAGCCGCACGCCAATCCCTGTCGCAGCTGGCGGCGCTGGGCATCGAACTCAAGGTCGCCACCGGCGACAACGCGCGGGTCGCCGAAAAGGTCTGCGCGGACCTCGGTTTGGCCTCCAAGGGCACCGTCACCGGTGCCGAGCCGGAGCCCCTCGACGACGACGGGTTCGTCGATGCGGCGCAAAACCACACCATCTTCGCCCGCATCTCGCCCGAGCAGAAGGCGCGGCTGATCGTCGCGCTGCGCCGCAACGGGCGATCGGTCGGCTTCCTCGGCGACGGTGTGAACGACGCCTTGGCCCTGCACGCGGCCGACGAGGGGATTTCGGTCGACAGCGCCACCGATGTCGCCAAGGACGCGGCCGACGTGGTGCTGCTGGAAAAGGACCTGGGCGTGCTGGCCACCGGCGTCGCCGAGGCCGGCGGATCTTCGCCAACACCATCAAGTACGTGCTGATGGGCACGTCGAGCAACATCGGCAACATGTTCAGCGCCGCCGCCGCCTCGGCGCTGCTGCCGTTCCTGCCGATGCTGCCCAGCCAGATCCTGCTGAACAATCTGCTCTACGACAGCTCGCAACTGGCGATCCCGACCGACCGGGTCGACGAGGAGCAGCTGCACGCGCCGTCGCACTGGAACGTCGCGTTCATCCGCCGGTTCATGCTGATCTTCGGGCCGATCAGCTCCTTGTTCGATTTCCTGACGTTCGGGCTGATGCTGGGCGTGCTGCACGCCGGCGCCATCGAGTTCCGCACCGGCTGGTTCGTGGAATCGCTTGCGACGCAGACCCTGATCATCTTCGCCATCCGCACGCGCAAGGTGCCGTTCTTCCGCAGCCGCGCCAGCGTCCCGCTGACCATCACCAGCCTCACGGTGGTCGTTACCGGAGTCGTACTCACGATCTCGCCGCTGGCCCACACCCTCGGCTTCACCACGCTGCCGTGGCAGTTCTTCGCCGTGCTGGGCGGCTTTGTCGTCGTTTATCTGATCCTGGTGGAGCTTGCCAAGCTGATGTTCTACGCCGAGCCGATGAACCACGTCGGGCAACCGCAGCGCACGCGCGGGCACGCCCATCGCATCCGGCGCCGCGCCGCGCGCTTTCACTACATCCACGGCGTTTCGCCCCGCGGGCGCGGGTGCGGACGTAGTCCGCCGAGCCATGAGCGAAGAGCAAACGCTGGTCATCGTCGCCGGCCACCAGGATCTCGACGCGGCCCGCCGGGAATTCGAAACCCTCACCGCGGCGACCGAAGTACGGCAATCCCGTCCTGGTGCCGCTACGAGGACAAGGCGCCCTACGCGTTCACCGGGACGGTCAAGGAGGTCGTCTTCGATTTCAAACCCGTTGCGCCCGAAGCCGAGCAGGCGCGGCGGCTCAACTACTGTTCGGCCCGAACGACATTCGTGCCGGCAAGACCGGATTGAATGCCCCGATCGATCTGGTCCGCGACCGAGGACCCGCCGTTGGAGACGGTCTGCGGACAACTGCAACTGAGGTCGTTGAACACGCTGGGATCGGCGCCGGCCGGCGCCGCCATCGCGATTGCCGTCCCGACGGCAGCGGCGGCGCCGACTAAAATTCTCGATACCACTTAAATAGTCTCCAGGGTCGTTGGTACCTGAATTTTTATGCCGACACGTCACGTCTTTGCGTGCGCGACGTTTCGTTCGAGTTAAGACGCGAACTGCGGGCAGTAGGCGCGGATCGCCGCCCCGACGAAGAAACCCGCGTGGTAGCCGTCCATGTTGCTGTTGCTCTGCACCGTCGAGGCGACCTGCACCGCCGTCTTGCCGTTAGCCAGCTCGTCGCACACCTCGTGACCGGCGACGAAGGCCTTGTCCGGGGAACCGAAGTGGATGCCCTTGCCCCTCAGCGCCGACAGGAAGGCGTCGTCGGTCGCGTCGGCGTTTGCGGTCGCGGCCACCGGCGTCATGGTCGCGAGCGTCCCGGCCACTACCATGCCGGCGGCCCACACCAGCGGCGCCACGCCGCGCACGCGTGCAGGGGTGCCAGTCATCTCCGCTACTCCCACCGGGCGAACCACCTTTAGTCGCTAAGCGCGCCGTTGTGGCGCGTTTGCTGCAGGTTACAGCCTCGCGGGACGCGTGTGGCGCTCGACCCGTCAGGACGGGATGTCGGCGTATTGCGGGCAGTACGCGCGCTCGGCGAGGGCGACGAAGAACCCGGCGTTGTCGCCGTCGAGGCCGCTGCTGTTCATCACGTCGGTCGCGATCTGGTCCTGGGTCTTGCCCAGGTCGAGTTGGTGACACACCAGATGAGCGGCCGTGACCGCGGCTTTGGGCGACTCGTGCGCGAGGCCGTGGTTATGCAGCGCCGTGATGAACGCGTCGTCGGTGCCGTCGGCGTGAGCGACCGGGTCCGCGGCGACCGGGCCGAGCAGCGCGACCGCCGGGAGGAAACCCGCAGCCAACAGGGCCAGTCGCGGGCTGCGTTTGCGCGAACGCGTATTTGTCATTTCTGATACCCCTGTGGACGGACGAGTCATTGGTTAGATGGCTTCAGGTTCGGTCTACAACGTTGCCAGCAGGTTACGGCTTGGCTTTATCCAATGATCGCCGATATTGCGAACAGCGCAACACGAGTTCGTTCCGCGCCGGGCCGCGCGATCGGTAACTTGACCCCCGTGCCGTACCTTCGCTGGTTGTCGCTGGCTGTGCTGGCGGCGTGTCTGGTCGGCTGCGGCGAGCGGCACGTCTCGGCGGCCAGCGTCCGAGACGTGCCCGGCACCCTGCGTTCCGGCGGCATGGACCGGACGTACACCGTGCACGTGCCACCCGGCGATCCGGTCGGGTTGGTGCTCAGCCTGCACGGCGGCGGTGGCACCGGGGTGGGGCAGCGGGGGCTGACCGACTTCGACACGGTCGCCGATGAAAACCACCTCGTGGTGGCCTATCCCGACGGTTTCGAGAAGAGCTGGGCCGACGGGCGGGGCGCGTCGCCGGCGGACCGCCGCCACGTCGACGACGTCGGGTTCCTGGTCGCGCTGGCGGCAAAGCTGCAGGGCGACTACAACATCGCGCCCGGGCACGTGTTCGCCACCGGCATGTCCAACGGCGGCTTCATGTCCAACCGGCTGGCCTGCGAGCGCGCCGACGTCTTCGCCGCCATCGCGCCCGTCGCGGGCACGCTGGGCGCCGGGGTGGCCTGCAACCCGTCGCGACCGGTGTCGGTCCTAGAGGCGCACGGCACCGCGGACCCGCTGGTGCCGTTCAAGGGCGGCGACGTGCGCGGTCGCGGCGGGCTCAGCCATGCCATCGCGGTCACCAGCATGGTGGACAAGTGGCGCGCAGTCGATGGCTGCCACGGAGATCCGACGGTGCAGGTGCTGCCCAACGTGGGGGACGGCACCGTCGTGCACCGCTTCGATTCGGCCGGGTGCGCGGCGTCCACCGAGGTGGTGTTCTACCAGATCGACAACGGCGGCCACACCTGGCCGGGGGGCAAACAGTATCTGCCCCAGGCGATCATCGGGCGCACCTCGCGCGCGCTGGACGCCTCGGAGGTCATCGCGCAGTTCTTCGTGGCGCACGCCCGCAACTAGCCCGCAGGCGGCGACGGGCCGATCTTGTTACCATGCCTCATGGCCGCGATCGTCTCATCCGGTATTTTTGCGGGAATCCGATTGCGGCTCAATCGCTTTGGCGCCGCCACCGGCATCCTGGTCACCGGTGCGGCGCTGCTGTGCGCCTGCGGTGGCGACCATCACACCGCCGGGGGCGCTGCGACCACCAGCGCGTCGCCGGCGAAGGTCGCCTGCGGCGGCAAGCCGACGCTGCGGGCCAGCGGCTCCACCGCCCAGCAGAACGCGATGACCCGATTCGTCAAGGCCTTCGAACAGGCCTGCGCCGGGCAGTCGCTGAACTACACGCCCAACGGTTCGGGCGCGGGGATCAGCGAATTCCTGGGCAACCAGACGGATTTCGCCGGCTCGGACTCTCCGCTGAGCGCCGACGAGTATGCCAGGGCGCAGCGGCGGTGCGGCTCGCCCGCGTGGAATCTGCCGGTGGTGTTCGGTCCCATCGCGATCGCCTTGCACGTCAACGGCGTGTCGGGGTTGAGCCTCGACGGTCCCACCGCGGCCAGAATCTTCAACGGCGGCATCACAACCTGGAACGACCCGGCGATCCAGGCGCTGAATCCGGGCGTCACCCTGCCGGCCGAGCCGATTCGTGTGGTGTTCCGCAGCGACGAGTCCGGCACCACGGACAACTTCCAGCGCTACCTCGACACGGCGTCCAACGGCGCGTGGGGCAAGGGCGCCGGGAAGACGTTCAACGGCGGCGTCGGCGAGGGCGCCAAGGGCAACGACGGGGCCGCGGCGGCCGTCAAGGCCACCGAGGGCTCGATCACCTACAACGAATGGTCGTTCGCCCAGGCGCAGCACCTGACCATGGCCAAGGTCGTCACGTCGGCCGGCCCGGACCCGGTGGAAATCGGCGCGGACTCGGTGGGCAAGACGATCTCCGCCGCGTGGTTCATCAAGCAGGGCAACGACTTGGCCCTCGACACCATCTCGTTCTACCGGCCCAACCAGCCCGACGCCTATCCGATCGTGCTGGCGACCTACGAGATCGTGTGCTCGAAATATCCCGACCCGCAGGTCGGTGCGGCCGTGAAGGCGTTCCTGCGCAGCACGATCGGTGCCGGGCAGGACGGGCTGACGGACAACGGGTACATCCCCATACCGCACGACTTCAAGCCGCGGTTGTCGGCCGCGGTCGACGCCATCTCATGACGCGCGGTGCCTGGGGCAGTACGCCGCCACGCTCGCGCCGATGAAATACCCGGCGCGGTAGCCGTCCAGATTGCTGTTGGTCATCACCTCGTTGGCGACGTCGGACTTCTGCTTGCCGAGATCGAGTTCGTCGCAGACCTCGTGACCCGCGACGATCGCCGCCTGCGGTGACGCGAACTGGATGCCCTTGTTTTTGACCGCCGTCACGAACGCGTTGTCGACGGCGTCGGCGCGCGCGGCCGGGCAGGCCGCCGCCGCAATGCCGAGCAACGTGAGCACCGCGCCAAGGCCGCGCGATATCCGGGTGGTCGCTGACACCGGAAGATCATTGCATGGCGCGGCCGGAAGTTCAGCGCTGGCAGGACGGGCACCAATAGGCCACGCGCTCGCCGGTGTCGTCGAACGCGATCGGGGTGCCGCAGCGACGGCAGGGCTGCCCCGAGCGCCCGTAGACCCACAGCTGCCGGCCGGTGCGGGTGTCTCCGGTGGTGCAGCGGCTCCAGCGCGATCGGTTGAGCCACAGCATGTCCCGCGCCCGCGCGACCAGCCGGGCCGGGTCGCCGAGCGCGCCGACCGGCGCGGTGGGCAGGTGCCCGCTGACGAAACACAGTTCGTTGCAGTAGACGTTGCCGATCCCGGCCAGCACCCGCTGGTCCAGCAGCGCCTCGGCGAGCGGCCGGTCCGGGCGCGCGGTCAGGTTGGCCGCGGCGCGGGCGGGGTCCCAGTCGGGGCCGAGCAGGTCGGGTCCCAGGTGGGCGACCGCCTCGGCGTCGCGGTCGCGTTCCAGCACCTCGAGCACGCCGAGGTCCACCCCGACGGCGCGAACCTCGTTGGCTTCCAAGATGATTCGCGCCCGGTGGTCCACCCGTGCGGGCCGGTTGCCGACCCGCCAGCTGCCGTCCATCTTCAGGTGCGAGTGGATGCTGGCCGGCCCGCCCCGGATGAACAGGTGCTTGCCGCGGCTGAGCACCTCGTCCACGACGTGGCCGGTGAGGTCGACGGTGGCGAATCGGGGCACCCGGATGTCGCAGCGCGTCAGGGTGCGCCCGGCCAGGTGCTGGCGCAGCAGCGCCGCCGTGTGCCAGACCGTGTCACCCTCGGGCATCGCTCACCGCAGCCGCATTCCCCGGGGCGTGCGGACGAATCCCGCCTCCGTCAGCGCCTCGACCACCGGCCCCGGCCCGCCGGCGCGGGGCTGCAACGCCGGCGCGCCGTCGATGCGTTCCACCAGGATCGACGCGACGCGCCGGGCGGTGACCAGCTCCGCCAGGGCCAGCGCGGCGGCGTGGTCGGCCGCCGGGTCGTCGGTGAAGGTCAGCAGCGACCGCCCGCCGCGTTCGAGGAACCACGCCAGCTCGCCGTCGACCAGCACCACCAGCGCGCCCGCCTTGCGGCCGGGCCGGGCCGCGGCGCCCTGCTCGTCGTCGAGGCGGGCGGGCCAGGGCAGGGCGGCGCCGTAGGGGTTGGCCGGGTCGGTGGCGGCCAGCACGACCGCGCGGTACTGCGGCCGTTCGGGGTCGATCCCGTCGGTGAAGCCGCGCAGCCGGTCCACGGTGGAGGCGACGGCGAATTGGGCCCCGCCCAGCGACTCCACGAAGTAGCCGCGCTGGCACCGGCCGGACTCCTCGAAGGTGCTCAGCACCTTGTAGAGCATCGCGAACCCGCCCGGCACGCCCTCGGCGGTCACCGCGCCCCGGGTCAGCACGCCGTGGCGGTTCAGCAGCAGCTCGGCCTGGTAGGTGGCGCGCAGCGTGGAATCCGGTTCGGGGGCCGGCAGGGCCGACCAGCGCCCCGCCACCGTCGGGTCGGCGGCGCGGGCGGTGGGATGGGCCAGGCTGTAGCGGCTCAGCCGTGGCGGGCGGTGCGCGCGGTGCGCGGGGGCGGCGCGCTTGCGCGCGCCCGCGCCGCCGAGCATGGCGCGGATCGGCGCGAAGGTGTCGCCGGTGACCCAGCCCGCCCACACCAGTTCCCACAGCGCGGTTTTCAGCGCCGCCTCATTGATCTCGTCGTGCGCCAGCTGGCGGAAAAAGTACGCACCGCCCCCGGCCAGCGTGTCCAGGATCGCGCGGTGGGCGTCGGTGAAGTCGATGCCGGCCGGGCCGGCCAGCGTCAGCGGCGCCGAATCGCTGGGATGCAGCGCGATCCAGCCGTCGCCGCTCGAGATCGCCCCGCCGCCCGACCAGGTGACCTCGCCGCTCGCCAGCAGCTCGTCGAGCATGGCGGGGGAGTAGTCGCGGACCCGCGGCCCCAGCACCAGCGGTTCGATCGCCGAGGCCGGCATCCGCACGCCGGCCAGCTGGTCGATCACCGACATCAGGCCGTCGAGCCCCGAGAGGTTGGCGGAGTCAAAGGTGCCCACGCGGTGCCAGGCCGGCAGGAACCGACCGTACGCGGCCGTGCTGACCGGCTCCACCTGGGCGCGCAGCGCCGCCAGCGAGCGGCGCCGCAGGATGCGCAGCACCTCCGCGTCGCACCACTGCTCTCCGCCGGCCGCGACCGAGGCGGCCGCCACGAAGTCGCCGCGCACCAGCCGCCCGTCGGCGGCCAGCCGGCCCAGCACGTCGGCGGTCACCCGCAGCCCCAGCCCGAACCGGGCGGCGGCTTCGGCGGTGGTGAACGGGGTGTGCGTGCGGGCGTAGCGACCCAGCAGCTCGCCCAGCGGGTCGGCGACGGCCTCGGTGAACGCGGCCGGCACGCCCAGCGGAACCGCCGCGCCCACCCCGTCGCGGAGCCGGCCGATGTCCTCGACGGCCACCCACCAGCTGCGGCCGGCGAACGACACCGTCAGCGCGCGCCGGGCGGCGCGCAGGCCCTCCAGCCAGCCGCCGACGTCGGCCCCGCCGGCCCGGGCGGCCACCTCCTCTTCGGTCAGCGGGCCGAGCAGCCGCAGCAGGTCGGCGACCGCTTCGGCGTCGCGGGCGGCACGGTCGGCGGAAAGGTGCTGCAGCTGGCGGGCCGTCGCGGCGACCACGTCCGGGTCGAGCAGCTCGCGCAGCTCGACCCGGCCCAGCAGCTCGGCCAGCAGCGTGCTGTCCAGCGACAACGCCGCGGCCCGGCGCTCGGCCAGCGGGGTGTCGCCCTCGTACATGAACGCGCCGACATACCCGAACAAAAGGGAGGCCGCGAACGGGGAGGGACGGTCGGTCGTGACCTCAGCGACCCGCACCTTGCGCTGGGCGATGCCGGTCATCAGGGCCGTCAGGGCGGGGACGTCGTAGACGTCCTGCAGGCATTCGCGGACGGTTTCCAGCACCACCGGGAAGTCGGGGTACTTGCGGGCCACGTCGAGCAGTTGGGCCGCCCGCTGGCGCTGGTGCCACAGCGGCGAGCGCTTGCCCGGGTGGCGGCGGGGCAGCAGCAGCGCGCGGGCCGCGCATTCGCGGAACCGCGACGCGAACAGCGCCGAGCCGCCCACCTCCGCGGTGACGATCGGGTCGATCTCGTCGGCGTCGAAGACGAACAAGTCCGCCCCCGGGGGCGCGTCAACGCCGTCGTCGGAGACGGTGTCGGGCAGGCGCACCACGATGCCGTCGTCGGAGGCGGTCGGCTTTTCGTCGATGCCGTAGCGTTCCCGCAGCCGCCGGCCCACCGCCAGCGCCAGCGGCCCGTGCACCCGCAGCCCGTACGGCGAGTGCAGGATCACCCGCCAGTCGCCGAGCTCGTCGCGGAACCGCTCGACCAACAGCGTGGCGTCGGTGGGAACCACCCCCGCGGCGCTGCGCTGCTCGTCCAGCAGCCCCCACAGGTTGTCGGTGGCGTAGGCGTCGAAACCCAAACCCGCGCAACGCTTGTCGAACTCCTCCCGGTTCAGCCGGGCCAGCTCGGCGGTGAACGCGCCGAGCGCGGCGCCGAGCTCGGCCGGGCGGCCGGCGTCGTCGCCGCGCCAGAACGGCAGCCGGGCCGGCTGGCCCGGCGCGGGAATGACCAGCACCCGGTCGTGGGTGATCTCGGTGATCCGCCAGCTGGTGGCCCCCAGCGAGATGACGTCACCGGGACGCGACTCGTAGACCATCTCCTCGTCGAGTTCGCCGACCCGGGACGGCTTTTCGGCCTCGCTGGCCAGATACACGGTAAACAGCCCGCGGTCGGGGATGGCGCCGCCGGAGGTGACCGCCAGCCGCTGGGCGCCGGGGCGCGCGGTGAGTGTGCCGGTATCGCGGTCGTAGACCAATCGCGGCCGTAGCTCGGCGAATTCGGTGGACGGGTACTTGCCGCTCAACAGGTCCAGGGTGGCCTCGTACACGCTGCGCGGCAGCGTCGCGAACGGCGCGGCCCGCCGCACCGTGTCGAACCACCGGTCGGCGTCCAGCGGCTCCAGCGCCGCGGCCGCCACGGTCTGCTGGGCCAGGATGTCAAGCGGGTTGGCAGGCACCCGCATCGTCTCGATCTGGCCGGAGAGCATCCGCTGCACCGTCACCGCGCAGCCGATCAGGTCGGTGCGGTGCTTGGGGAACAGCACGCCCCGGGACACCTCGCCGACCTGGTGGCCGGCCCGCCCGATGCGTTGCAGGCCGCTGGCCACCGACGGCGGGGCCTCCACCTGGATCACCAGGTCGACGGCGCCCATGTCGATGCCCAGCTCCAGGCTCGAGGTCGCCACCACGGCCTTGA
Source organism: Mycobacterium palustre (assembly GCF_002101785.1). GTDB lineage: Bacteria > Actinomycetota > Actinomycetes > Mycobacteriales > Mycobacteriaceae > Mycobacterium > Mycobacterium palustre. Next base: position 102,446 of record NZ_LQPJ01000130.1, on the reverse strand, counting down.
GCAGGCCGCGCTTGAGGTCCTCCTCGACCACCGCCCGCTGCTCCTTGCTGACCGACCCGTGGTGGGCGCGGGCCAGCACCGGCGGTGCGCCGTAGGTCTGGCCGCTGCCCAGCAGGTGGGCCGGCGCCCCGCCGGGCACGCCCGGGTTCGCGTCCGTTCCGAGCGGGATCCCGGCCCGTTCGGCGTGGATCTCGTTGAGCCGGGCCGTCAGCCGCTCGGCCAGGCGCCGCGAGTTGGCGAACACGATCGTCGAGCCGTGCGACTCGATCAGATCCACCAGCCGCGCCTCGACGTCGGGCCAGATGCTGTTGCCGGCCAGGTTGGCCATGTCGGGCACCGGCACCTGCACCGTGAGCTCCAGGGTCTTGGCCGACGGCGGGGCCACCACCCGCGTCCGAGCGGTGGGGCCTGCCCCGGACAAAAACCGGGCCAGCTCCTCGGGCGGGCGCACGGTGGCCGACAGCCCGATCCGCTGCGCGGGCGGGCCGCCACGCAGGTCGTCCAGCCGCTCCAGCGACAGGGCCAGGTGGGCGCCGCGCTTGCCGCCGGCGATGGCGTGGATCTCGTCGACGATCACCGTCTGGACGCCGGCCAGGGCTTCGCGCGCGGCCGAGGTCAGCATCAGAAACAGCGATTCGGGGGTGGTGATCAGCACGTCGGGCGGGTGCGCGACGAGCTGGCGGCGCGTTGCCGGCGGGGTGTCACCCGAGCGCACCCCGACGCTGATGTCCGGCGCCGGCAGGCCGTGGCGCTGCGCGACCCTGGCCAGGCCGGCCAGCGGGGTGCGCAGGTTGCGCTCGACGTCGACGGCCAGCGCCTTGAGCGGTGATATGTAGAGCACCCGCGTGCCGGCCGGCCGCCCCGGGTCGTCGGGACGGGCGGCAAGCCGGTCGATCGCCCACAAAAACGCGGCGAGCGTCTTCCCGGAACCCGTCGGCGCGATGACCAGCGTGTTGGCGCCCTCGGCGATGGCTTCCCAGGCTTCGGCCTGCGCCGTGGTGGGTGCGGCGAACGTGCTGTCGAACCACTCGCGGGTGATCGCGCTGAACGGGCCGAGCGGGTCGGGATTGCTCACCCGACCATGGTGCCAACAGCTACCGACATGCACTCACAGTCGCGCGGTGGCCATCGCCTCGGCAAGGTCGGGCGGAATGTCCGGGATCCGCACGATGGCGTCCAGCAGCGCGTGGGCGCACGCTTCGGCGAGCTTGTCGGCGTCGGTGGTCGGGTCCATGATCCGCTGCCGGCAGATTTCGAACGTCAGCGCCAGCCAGCCGTGCAGGATGACCCTGAGGTGCCGCTCCACGTCGGGCTTCAGCTTCTTGTCCGGGGACGCCGCCACCAGCTCGTCGATCCGGCTCATGATGTGTTCCATCTGGCGGTTCTTGGCGTCGTCGCTGACGCCGAGCAGGACCGGGTCGGACCGGCCCAGGCCGACATACGCCGCCCACGCGGACTCGGGATGCTGCTGCTGGTAGGCCATGTAGGCCAGCACACCCAGCTTGAGCTCTTCGAACATCGTCAGACCGGCCGGGCGCAGCTGGTTGGTGGCTTCGTGCAGCCGGTCGGCCTCGTCCTGGACCACCGCGGCGAAGAACGCCCGCTTGTCCGGGAAGTAGTGGTACATCAAAGCGCGGGACACCCCGGCCCGTTCGGCGATCTCGTCGATGCGGACGTCGTCGTACGGTCGCTTCCCAAAAACTTCCGCCCCCAAAGCGAGCAGCTCGGCTCGGCGGTCTTCAGGGGATAACCGCCTCCTGGCTGTTGCCATGTGTCAGATAGTACTCATGGGCGCCCGGCGGAATTTCAACAATGAAAATCGCAGCGGCGCGCACGCCCGGGAGGGCCGCATACGCCCTGGTAGATCAACTCGCTTTGGTCCGGCGCACGCAGAACCGGAATGCGTACCACGAAATCTCCGCGCTCAGGTCCGCCTTCTCCAAGAATCGCTGCAAATCCTCGCGGCGGAAGCCCCGGGCGATGGAGATCATTCCGTCGGTCCGGATGATGCGGTGGGAACGCATCAGGTGGGCCAGGATGGGGAAGCCGTAATACGCCAACGAATGGCGATGCAGATCCGCCAGATGCCAGCCGTGGACGGAATTCGTCTCCAACCAGGTCAGTAACTCGACGATGTCTTGGTCGCTGAGGTGGTGCGCCACCTGCGAGCTGACGATGAAATCCACCGGGCGGTCCGGTTGGTAGGAGAAGACGTCGCCCGTTCGGTAATCGATGGACATTCCCGGCGGTGTGGCCGCGCGCGCGGCGGCGGCGCTGCGGGGGTTCAAATCGATGCCGGTCAGTTCCGCTTTCAGCCCGCGTCGCCCCGCCCAGCGCGCGATCGCGCGCAGCAAATCGCCGTCCCCGTAGCCGACGTCCAGCACGGAGAATGCGGCACCGCGCGGCAATGACCTCGCCTGGCGCGCCAACCAGCGCAACGTCGGGCGATGGGTGAACGTCAGGCGATTGACGAGGGCCAATTCGGTCAAGCAGCGTTGGTAATCGGCTAGGTCGACACTCGCGTCATCCATCACTTCTGGCGCCGTGCTGCGTATCGCGAGATTCATTCACCCCTTCCCAGAACCCGAGCTCTCGATCCATTGCGGTTTTCGTCAAGCTGCGATCCTCGGCCGAAAAGTCCGACCGGCGCTGAGCAGGTCGACAAGCGGCTGCATGGTACCCGAAATGCGCCTTTTGCCGAAACCGCGGTCAGCCGAACCGGCCGGGCAGTGGCTGGCATCGTCGACGACGCCGGACAGTTGCTGCCCGCGAGATCGACTCAACGATTCCCCGCCCGCGCGCCGCCATGGCGGCCGTTTACCGGGGTTTACCGCCGGGTACCTGTCCCACTGCGCGCCGCGCGTAACTAATTCACCGCAACGAACGATGGATTAAGCGGGCAGGCCGAGCAGGACAGAGCAGGACGGGGCGACGGATGCAGACAGCCGATCAGCGGTCACCCGGTGACCACTTGGGACAGGAAGACGGCGAGGTGCACGCCGCCATCCGGTTTGCCGTCCTAACCGCCGTCGCGGGGGTCGGCTTTCTGATCCTGGCGGCCTTGTGGGTCAGCACCTGCCCGGGCACGGGCGTCGACACCGTGGCCTGCGGGGCGCCCCAGCGGACCATGCTGGCGCTGGGCGCTCCGCTGATCCTGCTGGCCGGGGGGATTTGGGCGTTCCTGCGCACCTACCGCGTCTGGAAGGCGCACGGCACCTGGTGGGGATGGCACGGCGCGGGCTGGTTCCTGCTCACGCTGATGGTGCTGACGCTGGGCCTGGGCGTGTCTCCGATCGCCGGCCCGGTGCTCGGCCTCTAGACCGGCCCGCGCCGCGGCAACCACCATTAGGACGGGGTGGGTTCCTTGCTGCGGGGCCGCGGAGCGGGGCTGTCGGCGTCGCGTCCCCACTGCTCGTCGATGCGGCTCACCCGGCGGTGCTCCACGACGAACCACAGCGCCCCGGCGAGCGTGCCCAGCACGGCGATGAGCACCGTCGTCGCGAGCCACTCGTAGTGCCGGTAGGCGGCGGCCGCCGTGGTGCTGATCATCCCGCCCATCGCCACGGCCAGCAGGATGATGCCGGGCCAGTAGAGGTTGTCCTTCATCGTGAAACCGGCGTGGGGTTGCGTGGTCCGGAAATGGTCCGTCGGATCGTGATGCCTGTCGCCCATCGCCTTTCCCTTCTCGCAAGACCCTCGCCGCCGACCGGCGGCTCAGGCCGCCCGGGCGTCGTCTCGGGCGAGCGCCTCGGGCACCGAGATCGCCCCCACCGTCGTCACCAGCCACACCACGACCGTCGTTGCGAGCCACGAGGCGAAACCGTGGATCAACAGCCCGTGGGTCAACGCCGACGCCAGCCCGAGCGCGACGATCGTCAGCACCAGGCCGGTGCCGCCCAGCAACAGCGACGCGTAGGCACGCGGCAATTTCACGATCGCCAGCGACAGCGTGGCCTGCGCGACCGAGAACAGCACCACCGCCACCACGAACCCCGACGCCGACACCGAGACGCGGGGCACCACCCAGGCCGCCACCAGCAGCCCGACCGCCCACGAGGCCAGAAGCACAACCGCCCGAAGCAGAGCCTGCTTCATGCATCAAGTGTAGGTCCGTCGCTTCGGAGTGTTAAGGATCGTTCGGCGCGCCCGCGCGGCCCGCTTCCGCTGGGTTATTCGCCGGGCCGAATGGGTATCAGGTCTACACCATGACGAGTGCCGAAAGGGTTGCGTTAGCGTGATTACCCCGTCCTGGGCGCGACATCACGACGACACCCGCCCACATGCTTGCTGCGAGAACAATCACCACGGCCGGCCTGATCACGGCGACGCGCCCGAGCCGGCGGGTGCGGATGTCGGCCATCCCGGGGCCGCCCGTCTCGCGCGGCCTACCCGGCGGTGCGCATGATTAACCCGCTGCGACCGACGGTCGACGGCGGCCTGCAACGCAGTAGTACTGACAACCAGACATTGCCGGGAGACCAGATGACCGATGCCGGATCGCGCGCGAACAAGCGCCACCGCGGCCACCGCGCCGTCGAGCTGCACGTTGCGGCGCGCCTGGAGAACCTCGCGATGCTGCGCACCCTGGTGGGCGCCATCGGCACCTTCGAGGATCTCGATTTCGACGCCGTCGCGGACCTGCGGCTCGCGGTGGACGAAGTGTGCACCCGGTTGATCCGCTCGGCCACCCCCGACGCGACGCTGGTCGTGGTGGTCGACCCGCACGAGGACAAACTGGTGGTCGAGGCCTCCGCGGCATGCGAGACCCACGACGTGGTGTCGCCCGGCAGCTTCAGCTGGCATGTGTTGACATCGCTGGCCGACGACGTCCAGACCTTCCACGACGGCCGCGAACCCGACAAAACCGGCAGTGTTTTCGGTATTACGCTGACCGCGCGACGGGCGGCCTCTAGCAGGTGACCTCGCGAACCTCCGGTAGTTCGGTCTCGCGGCCGAACGAGTACGCCGACGTCCCGGACATGTTCCGCGAGTTGGCCGGTGTCGCGGCCGACTCGACGCAGTTCCAGCGTCAGCGCGACAAGATCGTGGAGCGGTGCCTGCCGCTGGCCGATCACATCGCCCGCCGGTTCGAGGGCCGGGGCGAATCGCGCGACGACCTGGTCCAGGTGGCGCGGGTGGGCCTGGTCAACGCCGTCGTGCGCTTTGACGTCGAGGCCGGCTCGGACTTCGTGTCGTTCGCCGTGCCCACCATCATGGGGGAGGTCCGCCGTCACTTCCGGGACAACAGTTGGTCGGTCAAGGTGCCGCGGCGCCTCAAGGAGCTGCACTTGCGCCTGGGCACCGCCACGGCCGAACTGTCCCAGCGGCTCGGCCGGGCGCCGACCGCCACCGAACTCGCCGCCGAGCTGGGCATGGAACGCGAGGAGGTCGTCGAGGGGTTGGTGGCGGGCAGCTCGTACAACACGTTGTCCATCGACACCGGCGGCGGCAGCGACGACGACGACGCGCGCGCGATCGCCGACACGCTGGGCGACGTGGACTCCGGGCTGGACCGCATCGAGGATCGCGAGGCGCTGCGTCCCCTGCTCGAGGCGCTGCCCGAGCGGGAACGAATGGTGTTGGTGCTCAGGTTTTTCGAGTCGATGACTCAAACGCAGATCGCCGAGCGCGTGGGCATCTCGCAGATGCACGTGTCGCGGTTGTTGGCCAAGTCGCTAGCGCGGCTGCGGGACCAGTTGCAGTAGGGGCCGGCGCTGCCTGCGCCGCCGGGTCGGCCGCAAAAGCGGCTCCGCGCGGGGCGTCGTCACCGGCAGCATGGCGTCGGGGTCGCAGATGCGCAACAACCGCGACACCGCGGGGCTGGGCACCATGGCCCGGTGCAACCGGGCACCGGAGCACATCGTTGATTTGCAGCAGCGCCGAAAAGCCTGCCGTGCCAATGAATCCCAGGCCCCGCAGGTTGACGACCACGCGCGGCGATGGCGGCGTCGAGTTCGCCGTTGACGGTGATCAGGGCGCCCAGAGAGCTCCATTGGGCGGTCCGGCTTTGCTGCCAAGATTGGGCCACAGACATCGTGACTTTGCATGACGCTGATCGGGAGTTCGCTTTTTCCGCGTCCCCAACGTTACCCGGGCGGCTGTGAACTCAACCGGTCCTGAACGTACCCGTGCCCGGCGGGGCCGACAATCGTTAACCAGGAAAATGGTTTCCTGGTTACTTGATCTCGGCGAGCACCGTGCCCTGGGTGATCGCGGTCCCGGCCTCGACGGCAAGCCCGGTGATGACGCCGTCCTTGTGGGCGGTGACCGGGTTTTCCATCTTCATCGCCTCGAGGACCACGACCAGGTCCCCGGCGGAGACCTCCTGTCCTTCCTCCACCGCGACCTTGACCACCGTGCCCTGCATCGGCGCGGTGACGGCGTCACCGGAGGCCGCGGCCCCCGCGTGCGATCCGCGTTTGCGCGGCTTGGGCTTCTTGCGGATCACCCCGGCCGGATCGGCGGCACCGTTGGAGAGCGCCAAGTCGCCGGGCAGCGACACCTCCAGGCGGCGGCCGCCGACCTCGACGACCACCTTCTGCCGCGGGCGCGAGTCCTCCTCATCGAGGGGCTCGCCGGCGGTAAACGGCTCGATGGTGTTGTCCCACTCGGTCTCGATCCAGCGGGTGTGCACCGAAAAGCCGTTCTCGTCGCCGATGAACGCCGGGTCATTCACCACCGCGCGGTGGAACGGGATCACCGTGGCCAGGCCCTCGACCTCGAACTCGTCCAGGGCGCGCCGCGCCCGGGCCAGCGCCTCGTTGCGGTCGGCGCCGTACACGATGAGCTTGGCCAGCATCGAGTCGAACTGGCCGCCGATCACCGAGCCGGTCTCCACGCCCGAGTCCAGCCGCACGCCGGGGCCGGCCGGCGGGTGGAACCTGGTCACCGGGCCGGGGGCGGGCAGGAAGTTGCGGCCGGCGTCCTCGCCGTTGATGCGGAACTCGATGGCGTGCCCGCGCGGGGTCGGGTCCTCGGTCAGCTCGAGCCGCTCGCCGTTGGCGATCTTGAATTGTTGCAACACCAGGTCGATGCCGGCGGTCTCCTCGGTGACCGGGTGCTCGACCTGCAGGCGGGTGTTGACCTCCAGGAACGAGATCAGGCCGTCCTGGCCGACCAGGTACTCGACCGTGCCGGCGCCGTAGTAGTGCGCCTCCTTGCAGATGCGCTTGGCGGATTCGTGGATCTCCTTGCGCTGCGCGTCGGTCAAAAACGGCGCGGGCCCCTCCTCGACCAGCTTCTGGAAGCGGCGCTGCAGGGAGCAGTCGCGGGTGCCGGCGACGACGACGTTGCCGTGCTGGTCGGCGATCACCTGCGCCTCGACGTGGCGGGGCTTGTCCAGGTAGCGCTCGACGAAGCACTCGCCGCGGCCGAAGGCGGCGACGGCCTCGCGCACCGCCGACTCGTACAGGTGCGGGATCTCCTCGATGGTGCGCGCCACCTTCATGCCGCGGCCGCCGCCACCGAAGGCCGCCTTGATGGCGATCGGCACGCCGTACTCCTCGGCGAAGGCCACCACCTCGTCGGCGTCCTTCACCGGGTCCGGGGTGCCCGGCACCAGCGGGGCCTGGGCGCGGGCGGCGATGTGGCGGGCGGTGACCTTGTCGCCCAGGTCACGGATCGACTGGGGGCTGGGACCGATCCAGATCAGCCCGGCGTCGATGACCGCCTGGGCGAAATCGGCGTTCTCCGAAAGGAACCCGTAGCCGGGGTGGATGGCGTTGGCGCCCGACTTGGCGGCCGCGTCGAGGAGCTTGCCGAAGTCCAGGTAGGACTCGGCGGAGGTCTGCCCGCCCAGGGCGAACGCCTCGTCGGCCAGCCGCACGTGCGGCGCGTCGGCATCGGGCTCGGCGTAGACCGCCACGCTGGCCAGGCCCGCGTCGCGGGCCGCGCGGATCACCCGGACGGCGATCTCACCGCGATTGGCGACGAGCACCTTGGCGATCCTCGAGCTGGCGTGACTAGCCACTTCGCCTCCTGTTTGGCTGGAAGTCTCTTCTCTAAGAGGATTTCTTACAAGTCTTGTCCGGGGAAGTTTATGCGCCGCGCCGTCAGCCCCGGCACCCGGTCTGCCATCCCTTTGTCGTCAGGTATGTCATCAGGCCGCTTCGCGCAACCGGCGCTTGATGCGGGCCAGCATCGCCGACATGCCGCGCAGCCGAAGCGGGCTGATCAACGCGGCCAGGCCGAGGTCGGTGTAGAAATCCTCGGGCACCGCCAGGATGTCGGCGGCCGGTTGTTCGTCGAGCCCCGCGGCCAGGATCGAGGCGAATCCCCGTGTGGTCGGCGCCTCGGCCGGCGCGCTGAAGTGCAGCCGCACCCGGTCCGGGTCGTGGGCGTCGACGTGTAGGAACAGCGGCGACTGGCACTCGGGCACCGGCTCCATCGCCGCCTCTTCCAGCTCGGGAGGCAGGGCCGGCAGTTCATCGGCGAACTCCAGCAGCAGCTTCAGCTTGTCCTGGCCCTGCACTTCGGCGAACTCGGACACCACCTCGGCCAAGGGGGCCGGCAGGCCCTCGGAAGCGGTCATCAGACCGGCACGGCTCCCGGTTCTTCTCCGGCGACGATCGGCACCCGAACGGCGTTTCCCCACTCGGTCCACGAGCCGTCGTAGTTGCGCACGTCGGGCTTGCCCAGCAAATGCGTGAGCACGAACCAGGTGTGGCTGGACCGCTCGCCGATGCGGCAGTAGACCACCGTTTTGTCGTCGGGCCGCAGGAAGCCGTAGAGCTCCTCGAGCTCCTGGCGGCTGCGGAATCGGCCGCTCTCGTCGACGGCCTTGCCCCAGGGGATCGATCGGGCGGTGGGGATGTGCCCGGCGCGCAGCGCCCCTTCCTCGGGGTAGTCGGGCATGTGGGTGCGCTTGCCCGTGTACTCGTCGGGCGAGCGGACGTCGATCAGCGGCTGGCTGCCCAGGATCGCCAGCACGTCGTCCTTGAACGCCCGGATCGGCGCGTCGTTGCGCTGCACGATGGGGTAGCCCGTCGACGTTTGGGTCGGGACCTCCAGGGTGGTCTCGCGGCGCTCGGCCAGCCACAGGTCGCGCCCGCCGTTGAGCAGGCGCACGTCGGGGTGGCCGAAGAGCGTGAAGACCCACAGCGCGTAGGCCGCCCACCAGTTGCTCTTGTCGCCGTAGATGACCACCGTGTCGTCGCGGGCGATGCCCTTGCTGTCCATCAACTCGGCGAACTGCCCGCCGTTGATGTAGTCGCGCACGCGCGGGTCGTTGAGGTCGGTGTGCCAGTCAATCTTGACCGCGCCGGGAATGTGGCCGACGTCGTAGAGCAACACGTCCTCGTCGGATTCGACGATCACCAGGCCGGGGGCGCCCAGGTTGGCCGACAGCCAGTCGGCCGTGACCAGTCGTTCGGGGTGGGCGTATTCGGCCAGGGCGGGGCTTGGATCGGGCGGTAATGACACGCCTCCGAGCCTACCGCCAGCCCCGCACGCGCGGCCCGCGCGCGGTGGCAGGCTCGGCGCTCGGGCTCAGGTGCCGCCCGCGTGGGCCGCCCACAGCGCGGCCACCGAGAGCCCGGCGCGCGCCAGCAGCGACCGCAGCAGCGGCAGGCTCACCCCGATCACGTTCGACGGGTCGCCGTCGATGCCGTCGACGAACCAGCCGCCCAGGCCGTCGAGGGTGAACCCGCCCGCCACGTGCAGCGGCTCGCCATCGGCGACGTAGGCCCGCAGCTCGGCCTCGGTCGGCGCGGCGAAACGCACTGTGGTGCAAGCCGATTCGATTTCGCGATGGGTGACGGTGCCGTCGATCAGCCGCAGCAGGCAGTGCCCGGTGTGGAGCCGGCCGGACCGGCCGCCCATCAGCTGCCACTGGCGCACCGCGGCGTCGGGCGATCCGGGTTTGCCGCACAGCCGCCCGTCGACGTCGAGCATCGAATCACAGCCCACGACAACGCAATCCGCCGCGACGCCGCCGTCCAGCCGGCGGGCGACGTCGTCGGCCTTGGCCGCCGCCAGCGCGCACACGACCTCGGTCGGCGCGGCGTCCGGGCCCAGGCCCGCGGTGACGTGATCCTCGTCGACGCGGGACACCACGACCAGTGGGTCGGCGCCGGCCTGGCGCAGCACCCTGAGGCGACCGGCCGAGGCGGAGCCCAGCACCAGTCGCGTCACTGCTGCATGTGCACCTTGAGCTGCAAGGTGATTCGCTGATAGTTCGACACGGCGTAGCGCAGCCTGTCGACCGGAAGGCCCCAGCGGGTGCGCTCGGGTCGGGTCGGTTCGGGGGAGGCGGCGCGGACGCTGCCCAGCACCGCGATCAGCGCGGCCAGCTCCTCCTCGGTCGGCCGCCCCTTGAGGATCTGGATGTGCGGCTCGTGCGGATCCCGCTTGCCGTCGGTCACTGCGTTGGCTCCGCTCGTTTTACTCACAGGGGGATGTTCCCGTGCTTCTTGGGCGGCAGGTGCGAGATCTTGCGCTCCAGCAGGCGCAGCGCCGTCCCGATATAGCCCCGGGTGTGCGACGGCGGGATCACCGCGTCGACGTAGCCGCGCTCCGCCGCGACGTACGGGTTGACCAGGGTGTCCTCGTACTCCTGCTGCAGCTGCAGGCGCAGCGCGTCCACGTCCTCGCCGTTCTTGGCCGCCTCGGTCAGCTTCTGGCGGTACACGAACCCGACGGCGCCGGAGGCGCCCATCACCGCGATCTGGGCCGTCGGCCACGCCAGGTTGACGTCGCAGCCCATGTCCTTGGAACCCATGACGCAGTACGCGCCGCCGTAGGCCTTGCGGGTGATGACCGTGATCTTCGGCACGGTCGCCTCGCCGTAGGCGAACAGCAGCTTGGCCCCGCGCCGGATGATGCCGTTGTATTCCTGCCCGGTGCCCGGCAAAAAGCCCGGCACGTCCACCAGCATCACGATCGGGATGTTGAAGCAGTCGCAGGTCCGCACGAAGCGGGCCGCCTTCTCCGAGGCGTTGATGTCCAGGCAGCCGGCGAAGTGGGTCGGCTGGTTGGCCACGATGCCGACCGGGCGACCCTCGATGCGGCCGAACCCGACGACGATGTTCGGCGCGTACCCGGCCTGGATCTCGAGGAACTCGTCCTCGTCGAGGATGCGGGTGATCACCTCGTGCATGTCGTAGGGCTGGTTGGGCGAGTCGGGGATCAGCGTGTCCAGCTCGAGGTCCTCGGCGGTGAGGTTGTCCTCGATGGCGCCCTCGGGCACCGGCTCGGCGTAGCGGGGCGGGTCGGTGAAGTTGTTGGGCGGCAGGTAGCTGAGCAGCTCGCGCACGTAGTCGAAGGCGTCCTGCTCGCCGGAGGCGACGTAGTGCGCGGTGCCGGACTTGGCCATGTGGGTGTGCGCGCCGCCGAGCTCCTCCATGGTGACGTCCTCGCCGGTGACGGTCTTGATGACGTCGGGCCCGGTGATGAACATCTGGCTGGTCTGGTCGACCATGACGATGAAGTCGGTCAGGGCCGGGGAGTAGACGTGCCCGCCGGCGGCGGCGCCCATGATCAGCGAGATCTGGGGGATGACGCCGGAGGCCAGGATGTTGTTGCGGAAGATCCGGCTGTACAGGCCCAGCGAGACGACGCCCTCCTGGATGCGCGCGCCCGCGCCGTCGTTGATGCCGATCAGCGGCCGGCCGGTCTTGATCGCCAGCTCCTGGACCTTGACGATCTTCTCGCCGTAGACCTCGCCGAGGCTGCCGCCGAACACCGTGGCGTCCTGGCTGAAGATGCACACGTCGCGGCCGTCGATGGTGCCGTAGCCGGTGACCACGCCGTCGCCGAGGGGCCGGTTCTTCTCCAGCCCGAAGTTGGTGCTGCGGTGGCGGGCCAGCGCGTCGAGTTCGACGAACGAGTCCTCGTCGAGCAGCGCGTAGATGCGCTCGCGGGCGGTCAGCTTGCCCTTGGCGTGCACCTTCTCGATGGCGGCCTCCCCAACGGGGTGCAGCGACTTCTCGCGACGCTTGTGCAGCTCGGCCAGCTTGCCCGCGGTGGTGTGGATGTCGACGGTGTGCTCGGCGGCGGGCTCGGCGGTGTGGTCGGTAACGCTCGTCATGGCTGTCGAGCTTAGCGGCGGGGCTGGTCGCGGCCCGCATCAAGGCACTTTGGTGGCGGCATGATATTGCGGGCGTCGCTAAATTGAGCGGATGACCTCCCGGCTGGAACTGGACCCCGCCTCGATCCGCGGACCGAGGCGAACCTGGCGGTAACGGAATGACCGGGCGGCCCTAAACCGACGGGCGAAAAGACCATGGTCGACTGGAGCGAAGAGCACGACGTCTTGGTCGCGGGATCGGGCGGCGGCGGCGTGACCGGCGCCTACACCGCGGCGCGCGAGGGCCTGGACGTGCTGCTGGTCGAGGCGACCGACAAGTTCGGCGGCACCACCGCCTACTCCGGCGGGGGCGGCGTCTGGTTCCCGTGCAACCCGGTGCTGCTCAGGGCCGGTGTCGACGACACCATCGAGGACGCGCTCACCTACTACCACTCGGTGGTGGGTGACCGCACCCCGCGCGAGCTGCAAGACGCCTATGTCCGCGGCGGCGCCCGGCTGATCGAGTACCTGGAGGCCGAACCGGACCTGAAGTTCGTCCCGCTGCCCTGGCCCGACTACTACGGCATGGCCCCGAAGGCGCGGCTGGACGGTCAGCGCCACATCGCCGCGAAACCCTGGAGGGTCGCCGCCGCCCCCGAGCTGCGGGAGGTGATCCGCGGGCCGCTGGACACCGACCGGCTCGGCGCAAAACCGCCCTCCGATTACTACCTGGGAGGTCGCGCCCTGATCGCGCGGTTCCTCACGGCCATCGGCCGATACCCGAACGCGTCGCTGCGGCGCAACACCGCGTTGGTCGAGCTGGTGGTGTCCGACGGTGCGGTGGTGGGGGCCATCGTGGAGAACGACGGCCGGCGCAGGGCCGTCCGGACCCGGCTGGGCGTGCTGCTGGCCGCCGGCGGCTTCGAGAACAACGAGGAGATGCGCCGCGAGTACGGCGTGCCGGGCACGGCGCGAGACACCATGGGCGGCCCGGGAAGCCGCGGTCTGGCGCTGAAGGCCGGCATCGCCGCGGGCGCCGACACCGACCTGCTGGACCAGGCGTGGTGGTCGCCGGGCATGACCCACCCCGACGGCCGGTCCGCGTTCGCGCTGTGGTTCACCGGCGGGATCTTCGTCAACCAGGACGGCAACCGGTTCGTCAACGAGTCCCGCGCCTACGACCGGGCCGGGCGCGAGATCATCGCGCAACTGCGGGACGGCTCACTGACGTTGCCCTACTGGATGATCTACGACGACGCCGAGGGCGAGGTCCCGCCGGTGAAGGCGCCCAACGTCAGCATCGTCGAGTCGGAGAAGTACGTCGCCGCCGGCCTGTGGCACACCGCGGACACCCTAAAGGAACTGGCGGGCAAGATCGGGGTGCCGGGCGGGCGGCTGGCGGCAACGGTGGCCCGGTTCAACGGTTTCGCCGCGACCGGCGTCGACGAGGACTTCGGCAGGGGCGACGAGGCTTTCGACCGCGCGTTCTCGGGCGGCGCCTCGCCGCTGGTGCCCATCGAGCGCCCGCCGTATCACGCGGCGGCGTTCGGCATCTCGGATCTGGGCACCAAGGGCGGACTGCGCACCGACGCCGCCGCCCGGGTGCTCGACACGTCCGGCGATCCCATCCCCGGCCTCTACGCCGCCGGCAACACGATGGCCGCGCCCAGCGGCACCGCCTATCCCGGCGGCGGCAACCCGATCGGGACCAGCATGCTGTTCAGCCACCTGGCCGTCCTAGACATGCTCGACGTCATGACCCGCCGGCGGCGCGCGGTCCTAGGCTGGGCCCGGTGACAGACCGAGACCAGCTCCGAGCACCGTTGGACCAGGCCGCCTTGCGGGCCGAGCTGATCGGCGCCGGGCTGGGGTGGCGCCGGCTCGACGTCGTCGAGCAAACCGGCTCCACCAACGCCGACCTGTTGGCGCGGGCCGCGTCGGGCGACGACGTCGCCGGGGCGGTGCTGATCGCCGAGCACCAAACCGCCGGCCGCGGGCGCCACGGGCGCGGCTGGTCGGCGAGCCCGCGTGCCCAGATCACGATGTCGGTGGGTGTCAGCGTGGTCGACGTGCCGGTGGCCGGGTGGGGCTGGCTGCCGCTCGCGACCGGGGTGGCGGTCGTGGACGCGGTGGCCCCGCTGCTCGACCGGGCCGGGGCCGCCGGGGCCGCCGGGGCCGCCGGGGCCTCAGTGGGCCTCAAGTGGCCCAACGACGTGCTGGCCGGGGGTGGCAAGCTGGCGGGCATCCTGGCCGAGGTCGCCAAGCCGGTGGTGGTAATAGGCTTGGGGCTCAACGTGACTCAGGCCCCCGAGGAGGTCGACGGCCCCGGGGCGACCTCGCTGCTCGACCTCGGCGTGCCCGCCCCCGACCGCGCCCGGCTGGTCGGCGCGCTGCTGCGCGAACTCGGCAGGCGCATCGTCGCGTGGCGGGCCGCGCGGGGGGCCGACTGGCAGCTGGCCGCCGACTACCGGGAGCGGAGCCTGACGATCGGCTCGCGGGTGCACGCCCACCTGCCCGGTGGCAAGGAACTCGTCGGCACCGCGACCGGCATCGACGACCACGGCAGGCTGTGTGTGGAGAGCGGTGGGCAAACCGCGGTCATCTCGGCCGGCGACGTCGTGCATTTGCGCTAGCTTGGGGCGGTGGGCTATCCCGATAACGCGCTGGCCGCGGGCGAACAGGTGGTGCTGCACCGCCACCCGCACTGGAAGCGGCTGATCTGGCCCGTCGTGGTCCTCGTCCTCGCGACGGCGCTCGCGGCGTTCGGGTCCGGCTACCTCAACTCCACCCACTGGGAGCAGCTGGCCAAAAACATCATCTACGGCGTCATCTGGGGCGTCTGGCTGGTGATCGTCGGATGGCTGACGCTGTGGCCCTTCCTGGGCTGGCTGACCACGCATTTCGTCGTCACCAGCCGGCGGGTGATGTACCGGCACGGGGTGCTGACCCGCAGCGGCATCGACATCCCGCTGGCCCGAATCAACAGCGTGGAATTCCGCGACAAGCTGACCGAGCGGATATTTCGCACCGGGACCCTGATTGTCGAGTCGGCGTCACAAGATCCGTTGGAGTTCTACGACATTCCGCGATTGCGCGAGGTGCACTCGCTGCTGTATCACGAGGTCTTCGACACCCTGGGTTCCGAGGAGTCGCCGAGCTGAGTGAACTTGCTCGCCCGGTTGCGCCACGAGCGCAGCAGCGTGACGTTCCCGCCCTCGAGCTCGTCCTCGAAGACCTCGGCGATGCCGCCGGCGGTAAGCGCGGACTCCAGCGCCTTTTCGGGGTTGCGGGCAAACTCCTCGGGAAACACCCAGCGCCGAAACGACCAGAAGCGGAAGGCCATCTGCAGCAGGTTGCCGACGATGTAGGCCGAGATGAAGTCGGTGATGTTTTCCAACGTCAGCGACACCGTGGGCACCCGGAGCTGCAGGACGTAATGGGAGAACCACAGCGGCGCCATCGAGAGCAGCACGCCGACGCCGCTGAAGGCGAAGAACAGCAGCGCCTCGTGATGGCGTTCGCGGCCGCCGCGATCGCGGAAGCTCCACTCGCGGTTCAAGACATAGGACGCGATGACGGCGACGATGCCCGCGATCACCTTCGCGGTGACCGGCTTGGGCTCCAGGATCGTCAGCTTGAGCGTGTAGAAAATCGCCGAGTCGATGATGAAGGTGGTGCCGCCGACGATCGCGAATTTGATCAGTTCATGGTGGCGCAGCAAATACGGCCGAACGACCTGCGGCAGGCGCGCAATCATGGCATCGGCGAAGGACACAACACGTCAGTGTACGGAGGAACGCGAAAGCGGCGCAAAAGGGTCGCAAAAGGGTAATGACGGCCGGGCGTCTCGGCCGGTCAACGATCGGCCGGCCGCCGTGACACCATGAGGGCCGTGCCCAAGCCCCGTACCCCCGTCGTCGCCATGGTTGGCGGCGGCCAGCTGGCCCGCATGACACACCAGGCCGCCGTCGCGCTGGGCCAGTCGCTGCGGGTGCTGGCCGCCGCGCCCGACGAATCGGCCGCGCGGGTCAGCCCCGACGTGGTGATCGGCTCGCACACCGACCTCGAAGACCTGCGCCGCGTCGCCGCCGGGGCGACCGTGCTGACCTTCGACCACGAGCACGTGCCGACCGAGCTGCTCGAGAAGCTGGTCGCCGAGGGCGTCAACGTGGCGCCGCCGCCCGAGGCGCTGGTGCACGCGCAGGACAAGCTGGTGATGCGGCGGCGGCTGGAGGCGCTGGGCGCCGCGGTGCCGCGCTACGCCGAGATCCGCAGCGTCGACGAACTGGACGCCTTCGCGCGGCGCATCGCCGGACCCGTGGTCGTGAAAGCGATCCGCGGCGGTTACGACGGGCGCGGCGTGCGGATGGCCCGCGACCCCTCGCACGCCCGCGAGATCGCGACCAGCTTTTTGGCCGACGGGGTGCCGGTGATGGCCGAGGAACAGGTGGACCTGCGCCGCGAACTGTCGGCCCTGGTGGCGCGCTCACCGTTCGGGCAGGGGGCGGCGTGGCCCGTCGTGGAGACCGTGCAGCGCGACGGGATCTGCGTGCAGGTGATCGCCCCCGCGCCGGAGCTGGACGGCGACGTGGCCTCGGCCGCCCAGCGGCTGGCCTTGCGGCTGGCCGCCGAACTCGGCGTCGTCGGCGTGCTCGCGGTCGAGCTGTTCGAGACCACCGGGGGCGACCTGCTCGTCAACGAGCTGGCGATGCGGCCCCACAATTCGGGCCACTGGACCATGGACGGGGCGCGCACCAGCCAGTTCGAACAGCACCTGCGCGCGGTGCTGGACTATCCGCTCGGCGACACCGACGCGATCGCGCCGATCACCGTGATGGCCAACGTGATCGGCGCCCCGCACGAGCCGGCGATGAGCGTCGACGAGCGGCTGCACCATCTGTTCGGGCGGATGCCCGACGCCCGGGTCCACCTGTACGGCAAGGCCGAACGACCCGGCCGCAAGGTGGGCCACGTGAACTTCCTCGGCTCCGACGCCACCGAGCTCGCCGAGCTGCGTGACCGGGCCGAGATGGCGGCACACTGGTTGTCACACGGGCAGTGGACGGACGGATGGGACCCACATGGCTAGCGATCCTCGCGTCGGCGTGATCATGGGCAGCGACAGCGACTGGTCGGTGATGGGCGACGCCGCCGACGCGCTGGCCGAGTTCGACATACCCACCGAGGTCCGCGTGGTGTCGGCGCACCGCACGCCGCAGGTGATGTTCGACTACGCCCGCGGCGCCGCCGACCGCGGCCTCGAGGTGATCATCGCCGGCGCCGGCGGCGCCGCCCACCTGCCCGGCATGGTCGCCTCGGCGACGCCGCTGCCGGTGATCGGGGTGCCGGTCCCGCTGGCCCGGCTGGACGGCCTGGACTCGCTGCTGTCGATCGTGCAGATGCCGGCGGGGGTTCCGGTCGCGACGGTGTCCATCGGCGGCGGCCGCAACGCGGGCCTACTGGCCGTGCGCATGCTGGCCTCATCCGATCCGGCGCTGCGGGCGCGGATCGTGGCGTTCCAGGAGCGGCTGGCCGACAGCGTGCGGGCCAAGGATTCGGCGCTGCAGCAGCTGCGCGGTAAAGTTACCGGCTAGTAGCATAGGAGGCTCGAGATGGCTGGATGGGCCGGAAACCCGTCGTTTGATCTGTTCCAACTGCCCGAGGAGCACCAGGAGCTGCGGACGGCGATCCGCGCGCTGGCCGAAAAAGAGATCGCCCCGCACGCCGCCGACGTGGACCAGAACGCGCGGTTTCCCCAGGAGGCGCTGGACGCGCTGAACGCCTCGGGCTTCAACGCCGTGCACGTGCCGGAGGAGTACGGCGGGCAGGGCGCCGACTCGGTGGCGGCGTGCATCGTGATCGAGGAGGTCGCGCGGGTGGACGCGTCGGCGTCGTTGATCCCCGCGGTGAACAAGCTCGGCACGATGGGCCTGATCCTGCGCGGCTCGGAGGAGCTCAAGAAGCAGGTCTTGCCGTCGATCGCGGACGGGTCGGCGATGGCGTCCTACGCGCTGTCCGAACGCGAGGCCGGCAGCGACGCGGCCTCCATGCGGACCCGCGCCAGGGCCGACGGGGACGACTGGGTCCTCAACGGCGCCAAGTGCTGGATCACCAACGGCGGCAAGTCGAGCTGGTACACGGTGATGGCGGTGACCGACCCCGACAAGGGCGCCAACGGCATCTCGGCGTTCATGGTGCACATCGACGACGCGGGGTTCACCATCGGGCCCAAGGAGAAGAAGCTCGGGATCAAGGGTTCGCCGACCACCGAGCTGTACTTCGAGGACTGCCGCATCCCGGGGGACCGGATCATCGGCGAGCCGGGCACCGGTTTCAAGACGGCCCTGGCGACGCTGGACCACACCCGCCCGACCATCGGCGCGCAGGCCGTGGGCATCGCCCAGGGCGCGCTGGACGCGGCCATCGCCTACACCAAGGACCGCAAGCAGTTCGCGCAGTCGATCAGCAGCTTCCAGGGCGTGCAGTTCATGCTGGCCGACATGGCGATGAAGGTGGAGGCCGCGCGGCTGCTGGTGTACCAGGCGGCCGCCCGCGCCGAGCGCGGCGAACCCAACCTCGGCTTCGTCTCGGCGGCGTCGAAGTGCTTCGCCTCCGACGTGGCGATGGAGGTCACCACCGACGCCGTGCAGCTGTTCGGCGGCGCCGGTTACACCACCGACTTCCCCGTCGAGCGGATGATGCGCGACGCCAAGATCACCCAGATTTACGAGGGCACCAACCAAATTCAACGCGTGGTGATGTCGCGGGCGCTGCTGCGCTGATCGTCAGGCGCCGCCTGTTGGGAAAGCGCGGCCGTACCGCATAGGATCTCCCGCAATTGCCCTTCGGGGGTAACCGCACCTAATCAAGTCGGTAAGCAGCACCGGCCATCTAGCCCGACGATCGTCACACAGCAGGCGGTCTGACCGCCGCCAGGGAGTTTCTACGTGAACGCGCAGCCATGGACGGCTGGGAGATTGGCGCCCGTGCGTGCTCCAGTCATTCCGGCGGCGCAGTGGCGGTCGCTGTCGTTGCTGCTGGTCGAGGACGACCGCGCCGACGCCGCGCTGGTGGAGGATTTGATCTCCGACGCGGTCGCCGACATCCGGGTGATCTGGGCGCAGTCGATGGCGGACGCCGAGCGCGAGCTCGCGGCGGCCCGCCCCGACTGTGTCCTTTTGGACCTCAACCTGCCCGACGCCACCGGGATGGACGCCCTGGCCCGCATCGCCAAACGCGACGTCACCGTCCCGATCGTCGTGCTGACCGGACTCAACGACGAATACTTCGGTGCCTCGGCGGTGGCGGCCGGCGCGCAGGACTATCTGGTCAAGGGGCGCGTCGAACCCGAAATGCTGCGCCGGGCAGTGTTTTATGCGATCGAGCGCAAACGGGCCGAGCTCATCTCCGCCGACCTGCACGCCAGCAGGCTGCGGGCCCGCGAGAACGCGCTGCTCGAGCGCGGCCTGTTGCCGTTGCCGCTGCTGCTCGACGATCCCGGCGTCGACATCGTCGCCCGCTACCGGCCGGGCCGCGAGGACGCGCTGCTGTGCGGCGACTTCTACGACGTCATCCAAACGCCCGACCGGGTGGTGCACGTCCTGATCGGCGACGTCGCCGGGCACGGGCCGCACGAGGCGGCCCTGGGCGCGGCGCTGCGGATCGCGTTTCGCGCCCTGACCTTCGCCGGCGTGCACGGCGTCGACCTGATGCGGCGGCTGGAGCAGGTGCTGCACTCCGAACGGACGGACACGGGCATCTTCGCGACGGTGCTCAGCCTCGGGATCCAGCCCGGCAGCTCGCGGGTCACCGCCGTGCGGGCCGGCCATCCGGGCATGCTGCTGCAGCACGGCGCCGCCGTGGAATGGGTCGAGCCGCCCGCGGGGCCGGCGCTGGGCCTGCGCGCCGACGAGTGGCCGCGGCACGAGCTGGAATTGGGGGCGGGCCAGGGCCTGCTGCTGCTGACCGACGGCCTGTTCGAGGGGTATTCCGGCGAGGGCGCCCGGCGCCTGGGCGAGGACGGGTTGCTCGCGCTGGCCCGGTCGCACGCCCACCTGCACGGCTCCGCGTTCGTCGACGCCCTGATCGACGGCGCCCAGCGGCTCGCGGAGCCGCGCGGGGGCCTCACCGACGACATCGCCGTGCTGCGCGTCGAGAGGACCACGGCGTGACCCCGGCGCTGCGCCCGCCGCGCCTCTCGGCGCTCACGGTGCGCGGATGGCAGGCCCTGCTGCTGTCCACCATCGGCGGGATGGTGCTCGGGGGCGCCCTGATCGGCGGCCTGCTGCTGCACCACACCGACGACATGCTGCGCGGGCTCGTCGACGGCATCGAGCCGTCCCGCGTCGTCGCCTACCAGCTGCAGTCGGCGGTGCGGGACCAGGAAACCGGCGTGCGCGGCTATCTGATCACCGCCGACCGGCAATTCTTGACCCCCTACTACGACGGGCAGCACGCCGAACGGGCCGCGGCCGACGAGATTCGCCGGCGGCTGGACCGGCGCCCGGACCTGATCGCCGACCTCGACGCCGTCGAGAAGGCCGCCGCCGATTGGCGGTCCAACTACGCCGAACCGGCGATCGCGAGCGTGGCCCCGGCCGGCCGCAACGTCACCAACCGGCCTGCCACGGAGCGGGGTAAGGCCGAATTCGACCACCTGCGTACGCTTTTCGACACGCAGAACGCGAACCTGGCCGCGGCGCGCGATCGCGCCACCGACGACCTGCGGCACACCGATGCCTGGCGGGATCGGATGCTGGGGGCGATGGTGGTGCTGTTCTTCGGCACGGCGGCGTCGCTGGGGCTGTTGATGCGCGACGCGGTCACCCGGCCGTTGGCCGCGCTGGCCGCGGCGTGCCGGCGGATCACCGACGGGGACTTCGGCGAACGGATCTCACCGCCGAAGCGGCCCAAGGACATCCGCAACATGGCGATCGACGTGGAGAACATGCGCGAACGGCTCGTCGAAGAGCTCGACAAATCTCGTTCGGCGCGAACGCTTTTGGACGAACAGGCCTTGGAGTTGCGGCGCTCGAACGCCGAACTCGAGCAGTTCGCCTACGTCGCATCCCACGATCTGCAGGAGCCGCTGCGCAAGGTCGCCTCGTTCTGCCAGCTGCTCGAGAAGCGCTACGGAGACAAGCTCGACGAACGCGGCATGGAATACATCGGCTACGCCGTCGACGGGGCCAAGCGCATGCAGGTGCTGATCAACGACCTGCTCACCTTCTCGCGCGTCGGGCGGCTGGGAACCCTGCAGACCCAGGTCGACCTCGGCCAGGCCCTCGACGCCGGCCTGGCCAACCTCGCCACCGCCATCGAGGAGGCCGACGCCGAGATCGTGCGCCCGTCACAGCCCCTCCCCGAGATCATCGGCGATCCCACGCTGGTGACGATGCTATGGCAGAACCTGATCGGCAACGCGGTGAAGTTCCGCCACACCGGTCGCGCGCCCAGCGTCGTCATCGACTGCCAAGGGCGCACCGGCGACCACGGCGGCGAATGGCTATTCAGCGTGTCGGACAACGGCATCGGCATCGCCCCCGAGTTCGCCGAAAAGGTCTTCGTCATCTTCCAGCGGCTGCACGGCCGCGACATGTACTCCGGGACGGGTATGGGGCTTGCCCTGTGCAAAAAGATCGTCGAGCACCACGGCGGCACCATCTGGGTCGACACGTCCTACACCGACGGCACCCGGTTTCAGTTCACGCTGCCGATCCCCGAGGCGGTAGCGACCCCAGCCAGCGCAGAAGGAGCCCAATGACATCGGCCGGTAGAGCGATCGAGATCCTGCTCGTCGAAGACGATCCCGGCGACGAGCTCATCACCCGGGAAGCGTTCGAGCACAACAAGCTCAAAAACAACCTGCACGTCGCCCGCGACGGGCAGGAGGGCCTGGACTTCCTCTACCGGCGCGGCGCCTATCCGGACGCGCCCCGGCCCGACCTCGTCCTGCTCGACCTGAACCTGCCGAAATACGATGGCCGCCAACTGCTGGAGAAGATCAAGTCCGACCCGGACCTGTCGCGAATCCCCGTCGTCGTGCTCACCACCTCTTCGGCGGAGGAGGACATCCTGCGCAGCTACGAACTGCACGCCAACGCCTACGTCACCAAGCCCGTCGACCTCGACCAGTTCATGAGCGCGGTCCGCCAGATCGACGAGTTCTTCGTTCAGGTGGTGCGGTTGCCCGGCGTCTGAGCGGGCTAGCGGGATTCGGAGTGCCTCCGGGCGAACCAGGTGATCAACCGGCCCAGGAGGATCAGCAGCAGCACGAAGATGATCAGCAAAAACGCCGCGTCGTAGGACAGGGCGCGCGCATGCTTCGAGGGCAGGTTGTAGAACGTCCAGATCGGGTAGGTCAGGTAGCCGACCGGTGAGTTTGTGAGCTTTCCGGTCGGGGCGGAATTCGACCAGCCCGCCGTGTAGAGCATCGGCGCCGTTTCGCCGACCGCGAGCGCGAGCGCGACCAGCAGGCCGGTGACGATCCCGGGGATCGCCGACTTGAGCACGATCTTGCGCAAGGTCCAGCCGAGCGGCAACCCGAGCGCCTCGGCACCCTCCCGGTAGGACGTGGGCACCTGGGCGAGCGCGGATTCGGTGGCCTTGGCGATGTACGGGATGCTCATGGCCGATAGCGTCAGCACCCCCGCCGCCAGCGAGAAGCCCCAGTGGAACTTCACCACGAGCGCAAGATAGCCGACGTAGCCGAGCACGATTGACGGGATGCCGGACAACACCTCGTACGCGCCGCGCAGGACGGATCGCGTTCGGCCGCCGGCGAATTCGGACAGGTAGATCCCGGTCAACACGCTCACCGACCCGCCCACCAGCATGACTCCGATGCCGACGACCACGGTGCCGATGATCGCGTTGCGCAAACCGCCGCCGTTGCCGCGCGTGTTCTCGGTCAGCACGCTCCACCTGAACACCGGCAAGGCGCGGGAGACGACCTCGATCAGCATCCACAGCGTCGGCACGACCACCACCGCCAGGCAGCACACGCAGGCGGCCCAGAACAGCGCGTTGACGACCTTCCGCCGGCTGATAACCCTCGCGTTCACGTCAGACCCCCCGCCCGACGGGCAGCGCCGTGCCCGACACGCGGCGCACCATGGCGCGGGCCGCCACGTTCGTCAGCAACGTGATCACCATCAGCACCAGCGAAACCTCGGCGAGGGTCTTCACCGCGAAGTCGGTGAAGTCGGTCATCGCCGAATCCAGTTGTGACACAACCGTGGCGGCGATGGTCGTCATCGTCGCATAGATGTTGGTGGGCATCGCGCCCAACACCGCACCGGAGACCATCGCGACGGCCATCGTCTCGCCCAGCGCGCGTCCCAGCCCGAGCACCACGGCCCCGATGATGCCGCTCGACACCCACGGCAGGGTGACCCTGCGCGCGCACTCGAAGTCGGTCATTCCCAGCGCGATCGCCCCCTCGCGGGGCAGCACCGGCACCTGACGGATCAGGTCGCGGGTGGTGCTGGCGATGATCGGAATGACCATCACGGCCAGCACCAGGCCGGACACCAACATGCCCTCCCCGTTGCCGGGGTTGCCGCGGAAGTAGCCGAGCACCGGCACGTCCGGGGCGTTGCGGGCGATCACCGGCGCGACGTTGTGGGCGATGAACGGCCCGAACGTCATTGCGCCCCAAAGGCCGACGATGACGCTGGGGATGCCGGCGAGCAATTCGAGCACCATCCCGATGGTCGACGCCAGACGCCTGGGTAGCCGCTCCACGATGGCCAACGCCGCGCCGATCGACACCGGCACCGCGATGATCAGCGCGATCGCGGAGGTCGCGAGGGTCCCGACGATCAGCGGCAGCGCCCCGTAATAGGCGCCGACCGGGTGCTGGACGCCGCGGGTGACGACGGCGTCGCCGTAGGTGTTGCCCGGGTTCCAGTCGGTGGCGCTGAAAAAGTGCAGGCCGTTGAGCCGGATCGCGGGCAGCGCCTCGAAGATCAACGTCGTCAGCACGAACACGAGCGCGAGCAACGGGATCACCGCGCCCACCGCGCCCAGCCAACGCACGGCCACGCCCGGGCGGCTCACGCGGCGGAATCGCTGAATCCGGCCCGGCGCGCGCGGCATCGTGGAGGCAGTCACCGAACCCCTACTGGGCGCTGATCTTGGCGATCTGGGCGTCGGACAGCTTCACCACCGGGGCCGGCAGCGGCTGAAAGTGCACCTTGTCCAGGAACGAGGCGTTGTTGCCGTCGGTGATCGCCCAATGCAGGAAGGCCTGCAGCGTCTGGGCGGTGGCGGCGTCCTTCTGGCTGCCGTTGACGATGGCGTACTCGTAGTTGACGATCGGGTACCCGTCCGGGGCCGGGCCGTTGATCAGCGAAATGGCCTGGTTCGGCGGCGTCGTCGACGCGAAACCGGCGGCCTCGGCCTGGATGCTTTGGGCGTCCGGCATCAGATACTTGCCGGAGGCATTGGCCAGTTGCGCCTCGCCGAGTCCCTTCTGCTGCGCCTGGTCGAGGAAGCTGATGCCGATGTAGGCGACACAGCCCGGGGTTCCCGCGCAACCGGTCACCATGCCGCCGTTGCCGTTCTCGCCCAGCGCACCCGGCACCGCCGGGAAGTCGACGGTGGTGCCGAAGGCGGGCGACTTACCCCAGCCGTCCGGGTCCTGCTTGGACAGGTATTGGGTGAACAGGAAGGTGTCACCGGATCCGTCGGAGCGGTGCAGCGGGACCACCGGGGTGGGCGGCAGGTTTACGCCGGGGTTCAGCCCGCCGATCTGCGGGTCGTTCCAGGTTTTGATCGCGCCCTGGTACATGGCGGCCAGCACCTTGCCGTTCAGCTTGAGGTGTTCGGTGACACCGGGCAGGTTGTAGTTGACCTGTTGCGCCGAGATGGCCAGCGCGATGTTCATCAGGCCCTTGTGCTGGGCCATGTCGCCCTCGGACAGGTAGGCGTCGGAGGCGCCGATGTTGACCGCCCCGGCCGCCGCCTGGGAGATCCCGGTGCCGGAGCCGGTGCCCTGGGGGGTGATCGTGACGTTCGAGTACTTGCCGTGATAGGCCGGGGCCCACAGGTTGAACAGCGGATACAGCAGGGTGCTGCCGGTCTCCGACAACGTCACCGGCGAGGACGCCGGCGTCGTGGCGACCCCGCCGCCGCCGGCCCCCTGATTCGACGAGCCACCCGTCGAGTTCGGACCGCAGGCGCCCACGCTTACAGTCAGGGCCAACACCAGCGGGGCGGCCGCCGCCACAGCCAAGAACCTGCCCAAGCGCATCTTCACGATCCCTCACCTTCCTTTTCGTTCCCTTTGCGTTCCCTTTAATTCCCTTGCGTTACTGACGGTTTGGGCTCACTCGTTGATCTTGGCGATCTGGGCGACCGACAACTGCACCACCGAGTCCGGCAGCGGCTGGAAGTGAAGCTTGTTCAGGAACGAGGGGTCGTTGCCGTCGGTCACCGCCCAGTGCAGGAACGCCTGCAGCGTCTGGGCGGTGGCGGCGTCGGGTTGGTGGCTGTTGACGATGGCGTACTCGTAGTTGACGATCGGGTACCCGTCGGCGGCCGGGCCGTTGATGAGGGAGATCGCCTGGTTCTTCGGGATGTTCGAGGCGGAGCCGCCGGCGGCGGCCTGGATGGTGTTGGCCTTGGGCAGCAGGTACTTGCCCGAGGCGTTGCCCAGCTTGGCCTCGCCGAGGCCCCGCTCGTCGGCCGCGTCGAGGGAGCCCATGCTGGTGTAGGCGACACACCCAGGATTCGCCGCGCAGCCGGTCACCATGGCGCCGTCGCCGTTCTCGCCCAGCGCCCCCGGCACCGCCGGGAAGTCCACGCTGGTGCCGAAGCCCGGCGAGCGGCCCCAGCCGTCGGGGTCCTGCTTGGACAGGTACTGGGTGAACTGAAACGTGCTCCCGGACCCGTCGGAGCGGTGCAGCGGAACTACCGGCGTGTCCGGCAGTTGCAGGCCGGGGTTGAGGGCGGTCAGCCGCGGATCGTTCCAGGTTTTGATCCTGCCCTGGTACATGGCCGCGAGCACCTTGCCGTTCAGCTTGAGGTGCTGATGGACGCCCGGCAGGTTGTAGTTGACCTGCTGCGCGGAGATGGCCAGCGCGATGTTCATCAGGCCCCGGTGCGCGCTCATGTCGCCCTCGGACAGGTAGGCGTCGGAGGCGCCGATGCGCACCGCCCCCGCCGCGACCTGGGAGATGCCGGCGCCCGAACCGCTGCCCTGGGTGGTGATGGTGACGTTCGGATACTTCGCGTGATAGGCGGGGCCCCACTCGCTGAACAGGGGGTAGAGCAGCGTGCTGCCGGTCTCCGACAGCTCCGTGGTGGACGTCGCCGGCACGGTGGCGACGGCGCCGGTGTTGGGCCCGGCGCTCGGCGCGCCCCCCTTGGGGGCCGCGGCGTGCGAACCGCACGCGGCGACCCCCAGGGTCGTCACCAGGGCCGTCAGGGCGAGCCGCGCATCCAACCGAGTCTTCACGTCCTCGCTTCCTCGCACATCGCACCGGCGGGCCCCTCGTGGCCCTTGCTAGCTGTCGGTGGCCCCGACCTTTGCCGCGCCCGCCTGCGCCGGCCGGAACGGCGCGAAGTAGCGGGCGGTTTCCTCACGTTTCGGCGACAAAAACAGCTGCTCGGTAGGCCCCTCCTCGACCAGCCGGCCTTCAAAGAAGAAGGCGGTGCGGTCGCCGGTGCGGGCGGCCTGGGCCAGATCGTGGGTCACCATGACGACGGCCAGGCGGTCGGCGAGCGATCGGATGAGCCCTTCGATCTTTTCGGTCGTCGTCGGGTCCAGCGAGGAGGTGGGCTCGTCGAGCAGCAGCACCTCGGGGCCGACCGCAAGCGCGCGGGCCAGGCATAGCAACTGCTGCTGACCACCCGAGAGCCGGAACGGCGAGTCCCCGAGCCGACCCTTGACCGCGTCCCACAGGCCGACCTCGGTCAGCCGGGCCTCGGCGACGTTCTTGAACTCCTTGCGCGGCACCATTTTGTGTGCGCGCACACCGGCGATCACGTTGTCCATGATCGACATCGGGAACGGATTGGGCCGCTGGAACAGCATGCCGACGCTGCGCCGAAACTCCATCAGGTCGCGGCCGGAGAAGATGCTGCGCCCGCCCATCAGGACGTCGCCGCTGTGCCGGAAGCCGGAGACCTTGTCGTTCATCCGGTTCAGGGTCCGCAAAAAGGTCGTCTTTCCGGAACCGGTCGGCCCAAGCAGCGTCGTGACGGCGCACGCCGGGAACTCCAGGCTCACCCGATCGAGGACGGTCTTGGCGCCGAAGCCGAGGGTGAGGTCCACCGCCGCCATGGCCCGAGGGGCGACCCCCGTGTCGGCGTCGAGCTGTTCACGGACCATCAAGATCCGATGCTACTGCGCGTAACCGGCGCGACACCCGCACTTAACAGGGCTTTCAGCAACCTAGAAGCTGGCGCTAATCCCACGCCCATATCCAAGGGTTTGTATATTCACGAGTGGTTCACTTATTTGTAACCAACGTGCGTGCGTGCGCCCCACACGTTCCGACGCTACGGAGGAGCTGCGTGAGGTTAATCCGGGCCAACGCCGCGCTGAGCCTGCTCGCCGCCGGCGCGCTGGTGTTAGCCGGATGCGGCGGCAACTCGAACACGTCGTCGGGGTCCAGCGCCAAGCCGATACCGGTGGACTGCGGCGGCAAGAACCGCCTCCACGCCAGCGGCTCGACCGCGCAGCAGAACGCCGTCGAGCAGTTCGTCTACGCCTACGTGCGCGCGTGCCCGGGTCACACGCTGGACTACAACGCCAACGGCTCCGGCTCCGGCGTCGAGGAGTTCGTCAACAACGAGACCGACCTGGCGGGCTCCGACGTCCCGCTGAATCCGTCGACGGGCCAGCCCGACCGGGCGGCCGCGCGATGCGGTTCCCCGGCGTGGGACCTGCCCACGGTGTTCGGTCCGATCGCGATCACCTACAACGTCAACGGCGTCGGCTCCCTGAAGCTGGACGGACCCACCGCGGCGAAGATCTTCAACGGCGCCATCACCAAGTGGGACGACCCGGCGATCAAGGCGCTCAACGGGGGCGCCTCGTTTCCCTCGACGCCCATACACGTGGTGTTCCGCAGCGACAAATCCGGGACCACGGCCAACTTCCAGAAATATCTAGACGGCGCGTCCGACGGCGCGTGGGGCAAAGGCACCGGCGAGACGTTCAATGGCGGCGTCGGCGACGGCGCCAGCGGCAACAACGGCACGTCGGCGGCGCTGCAGAACACCGACGGGTCGATCACCTACAACGAGTGGTCGTTCGCGGTGGGCAAGCAGCTGCACATGGCCCAGATCATCACCTCGGCCGGCCCGGACCCGGTGTCGATCACGACCGACTCGGTCGGCAAGACCATTGCCGGGGCTCGGTTCCAAGGGCAGGGCAACGACCTGGTGCTGGACACGTCGTCGTTCTACAAGCCGACCCAGGCCGGCGCCTACCCGATCGTGCTGGCGACCTACGAGATCGTCTGCTCGCACTACCCGGACGCCGCGACCGGGCAGGCCGTCAAGGCGTTCATGCAGGCCGCGATAGGCCCGGGGCAAGATGGATTGGAGCAGTACGGATCGATCCCGATGCCGAGTTCGTTCCAGTCCAAACTGGCGAGCGCTGTGAACGCTATCGCGTGAACAGACGAACGCTTGCTTAGAAGGGAGCCTCCACGGTGAGCGCGCCGGGTTCGCGAATGGGGTCGCAGTTTGGGCCCTACCGATTGCTGCGGCTGCTCGGCCGCGGCGGGATGGGCGAGGTCTACGAGGCCGAGGACACCCGCAAGCACCGCGTGGTGGCGTTGAAGCTGATTTCCGAGCAATTCTCCGGCGACCCGATGTTTCGCGCGCGGATGCAGCGCGAATCCGATGCCGCGGGCCGGCTGACCGAGCCGCACGTGGTCCCGATCCACGACTACGGCGAGATCGACGGGCGCCTCTATCTGGACATGCGCCTGATCGACGGCGCCGACCTGGCCACCATGCTGAGACGCTCCGGGCCGCTGAGCCCGCCGCGGGCGGTGGCCATCGTGAGCCAGGTGGCGGCGGCGCTGGACGCCGCGCACGCCAGCGGCGTGACGCACCGCGACATCAAACCGGAAAACGTCCTCGTCACCAACAGCGACTTCGCCTACCTGGTGGACTTCGGGATCGCTCGCGCCGCCGCCGACCCGGCGCTGACCCAGACCGGGACCGCGATGGGCACCTGCAAGTACATGGCGCCCGAGCGGTTCACCAGCGACGACGTCACCTACCGCGCCGACATCTATTCGCTGGCTTGCGTGTTGGAGGAGTGCTTGACCGGGTCGCCCCCGTTCCGGGCGGACCTTATGGAGCGGTTGATCGCCGCGCACCTGTTCGACGCGCCCCCGCGGCCCAGCCAGCTCATGCCCGGGCGGGTTCCGGCGGCCCTGGATCAGGTGATCGCCCGGGGCATGGCCAAAAACCCCGAGGAGCGTTATCGCACCGCCGGCGAGCTGGCCGCCGCGGCCCACGATGCTCTTTCCACCTCCGAGCAGCACCAGGCCGTCGCGATCTTGCAGCACGGGCAGCCGATCGCCGCCGCCGAGACCATGGCCCGTCCGGTGACGCCCAACGGCGGCGTCAGCTGGCCGGCGGCGCCGGCCGCCGACGGCGGTGGTGGCAGGGTCTCGCCGCCCGACGGCGTCACCGGTTGGCGCAGCCAATCCGTGCCCGCGTCGTATCCGCCGCCGCGGGCCGCACAGTCCGACTATTGGGGCGGGCCCTCGGCGGACCGAAGGCGCAAATGGTGGATCGTCGGCGCCATCGTCGCGGTCGTGGTCGTGGCCGTCGTCGCGATCGTCACGGTCATCTTGCGCGCGTCGCACTCCGAACCGAAGGAGGCGTCCGGGCAGAGCGTGTTGCCGTTCAACGGCATCGATTTCCGTCTCTCCCCGGGCGGGGTGGCCCTGGACAAGGCCGGCAACGTCTACGTGACCAGTCAGGGCATGTACGGCCGGGTGGTGGAGTTGCCGGCTGGGACGAGCGCCCCCAGGGTGCTGCCGTTCAACGGGCTATACCAGCCGCAGGGGCTGGCGGTGGACGACGCCGGCACGGTATATGTCACCGACTTCAACAACCGGGTGGTGAAGTTGACGACCGGCTCGAACAACCAGACGGTGCTGCCCTTCAACGGCCTCAACTACCCCGAGGGTGTGGCGGTGGATTCCCAGGGCGCCGTGTATGTCGCCGACCGGGGCGGCAGCCGGGTGCTGAAGTTGGCGGCCCGGTCGAACGCCCAGACGGTGCTGCCGTTCGACGGGCTGAAGAACCCGGACGGCGTGGCGGTGGATCCCGCCGGCAACGTCTTCGTCGCCGACACCGACAACAACAGGGTGCTCAAGCTCGAGGTCGGGACGAACGCCCAAATCGAGCTGCCACTCAGCGGCGTCTCGGTACCGTGGGGCATCGCGGTGAACCCCGCGGGCGACGTCTTCGTCACCGAGCACGACAGCAGCCAGGTCAAGAAGCTGCCGGCGGGATCGAACGTCCCGACCGTGCTGCCGTTCACCGGCCTCAACACCCCGCTGGCGGTGGCGGTGGACACCAGCGGCCAGGGCAAGGGAAACGTCTACGTGGCCGACCGCGGCAACGACCGGGTGGTCAAGCTGGTTCCCTGACCAGGAACGCGTCGTTGTGCTGGCCGACGGCCGGCGGGGGATCGGTGACCGCGGCGTCGAAGCTCGAGTACCGCGCCGGCATCCGGACCACGGTGATCTTGTCGTCGCCGCCGCCCACCTGCAGCGCCAGCTCGTTTTCGGCGAACAGCGGGGTGTCAACCACCTGCTTCCAGGTGTAAGCGAGGCAGGCCATCAGGCCGCCCTCCTGCAGCAGCTCGACCCATTCGGCGGCGGTCTTGGCCGCCAGCGCCGACTCCAGCTCCTCGGTCAGCTCCGGGTAATTCATTGCGCGCGAACGCTGGTCGGCGAATCGCTCGTCGTCGATCAGGTCGGGCCGGCCGATGATTTGGCACAGCTTGGCCCAGTGCTTGGGCACGTACGCGCTGATCACCAGGTAACCGTCGGCGGCGCGGAACGCGTCCGACGGCTGGGTGGC
This sequence comes from Mycobacterium palustre, assembly GCF_002101785.1. GTDB lineage: Bacteria > Actinomycetota > Actinomycetes > Mycobacteriales > Mycobacteriaceae > Mycobacterium > Mycobacterium palustre. The sequence continues at coordinate 71,374 of NZ_LQPJ01000130.1, read as the reverse complement.
GAATCCAACGCCCTTGCGCTTCTTGGGATTTGGCGCGGAGTCGGGCTTGCCCGCCGCGCTCGGCTTGTTCAGGTGGATGGTGAGCTGGCTGGCCTGCAGGTTGACCGCGACGTCATACATCGCGACCCGCACCACGTCGGCCACCCCGTGGCGCTCGCGGTTGAGCAGCGCGGCCAGCACCGCCTGGGCCAGCACGTGGCCGCTGGCGGCGTCGACCAGCTGGAACGGGATGATCTGCGGCTTGCCGGTCGGCGTGGGCATTCCGGTGGTCATCCCCGACTCGGCGGCCACCATCAGGTCGACGCCCGGCCGGCTGCCGTGCGGGCCGTTGCCGCCGTAGGCCGAAAGCCGCGCATAGACGAGTTTGGGGTTGCGCACGCGCAGGTCGTCGGGGCCCAGGCCGAGGCGTTCCATCACCCCGGGACGAAACCCTTCCAGCACGACGTCGGCGGTGTCGGCGAGCCGCAGTATTTGTTTTCTGGCCTCGTCGGTGGTCAGGTCCACCGCGAGCGACTTCTTGCCGCGGTTGTGGGGCAAAAACAGCGTGGGCAGCGGCGGGCGCCCCGGCAGGACCGCGGTGATCTGCCGGGCCGCCTCCCCGCCGGGCGCCTCGACCTTGATCACCTCGGCGCCCAGGTCGGCCAGCACCTGCCCGGCCAGCGGCCCGGCGATGTTCTGGGTGAAGTCGAGCACCCGGTAGCCGTCAAGGGGCTTGGGCGCCTGGGTGTTTGGCATGTCGGCCTTCCTTTATCCCGCCTTGTGCAGCACGGCGGTGCAGTAGTGGTTCCGCGCGAACGGCGCGTCGGGGCCTTCGGGTTGCAACGGTAATCCGTTGTCGGCCAACAGCCGATTCAGCGGGGTGCGGACCGGCCGCCAGCCGCGGTCGGCCAGGTAGGTCGCCACGTCGTTGCGCTCGCCGGGGAAGCCCAGGTCGCCCAGCGCGATGTCGAGGCCGTTGTCCCGCCACTTCTCGCTGGCGGCGTTGAGCGCGTCCCCGCTGACCCCCGTGTTGAAAAACACCTCGGCCACCAGTCGGCTGCCGTCGGCGCTGAGCTCGGTGACCTGGTCCAGCATCCGATCCTGCGCCTCGGCCGGCAGGAACCCGAGCAGGCCCTCGGCGGCCCAGGCGGCCGGGCGGCCCGTGTCGAACCCGGCCTGCAGTAGCGCGGCCGGCCAGTCGTGGCGCAGGTCGATCGGCACGTTGCGCACCTCGGCCGCGGGCGCGGCGCCGAGCTCGGCGATGGTGGCGGTCTTGAACGCGATGACCTCGGGCTGGTCGACCTCGAACACCGTGGTGCCGGTCGCCCACGCCAGCCGGTAGGCGCGCGCGTCCAGTCCAGACGCCAGGATGACGACCTGGCGAATTCCCGCAGCGCCCGCCTCCGCGAAGAACGCGTCGATCAAGCGGGTGCGGGCCGCCATCATGTCGGTCATGCGCTGCATGCCCCACGGGGCACCGGGGACGTCGACGTCCGCGGCGCTCAATTCGCCTGTGGCCCAACGGGTCATGAAATCGACGCCCACGGCCCGCACGAGGGGCTCGGCGAACGGGTCGTCGATCAGCCCGTCACGGGTGGCGCGGGCCCTTCCGGCGGCCACCATGGTGGCGGTGGCGCCCACGCTGGTCGCCAGGTCCCAGGTGTCGTTTTCGGTCCGCGTCATCGAAACAGTCCCCTCTCCTCGACTGGTTAGCAACAATAACGATACGGTTTCCGTCCGGTCCGGCATCCCGACCGCCGGCCTACCTCGCCGCTAGCATCGCCGGATGCAGACGATGACGCCGACCGTCGGGCCGCCGCGCCGAACGGCGGTTGCGAGGGACGCGGGCTGGCGGCGAAGCGCGCAGTGGGCGCGGCGGCTGGCCTGGGTCAGCCTGACAGTGGTGCTCGTCGAGGGCGCCGTCGGGCTGTGGCAGGGGCTGGCGGTCGGGTCCGTCGCGCTGACCGGATGGGCGCTGGGCGGCGGGGCCGAGGCGCTGGGCAGCGGGATGGTGGTGTGGCGCTTTTCCGGCTCCCGCACCCTGTCCGAGACGGCCGAGCGGCGCGCCCAGCGCGGTGTGGCGGTGTCCTTTTGGCTGACGGCCCCGTACATCGCCGCCGAATCCGCCCGTGGCCTGGCGGACGGGCACCGCGCCGAGACCTCGGTGATCGGCATCGGCTTGACGGCGCTCGCCCTGGTGGCGATGCCGATCCTCGGCCGGGCCGACCGCGTGCTCGGGAAGCGGCTGGGCTCGGAGGCCACCGAGGGCGCGGGCAACCAGAACTACCTGTGCGCCGCGCAGGCCGCCGCGGTGCTGGGTGGCCTTGCCGTCACGGCCGTTTGGGCCGGCGGCTGGTGGGTCGACCCGGCGATCGGGCTGGGGATTGCCGGCATCGCGGTGTGGGAGGGGATCCACGCCTGGCGCGGCCACGCCTGCGGCTGCTGACGCGCGGCGGTCAGTCCGGGTCGGCTTCCCACGTGCCGGGCATCATCGGTAGGCGCGTCGCCAGCGTCGTCAGCCCCGCCGCGGTCCCGGCCCCGTCCCTCGCCGCGGTCCCGGCGAAGCCCGGGGCTCCCGCGCCGCTGTCCGAGGGGGCGGGCTCGGTTCCGAGGTCCATGTATTCGTAGCCGCGGCCCAGCTGGGTGACCTTGGCCCGGCGGCGGCGCTGCGATGCGGCCCGTTCCTCGGGCACCGCCGCGACCGCCGCGGCGTCGGCGCCGTCCGGTTCCGCCGCCGGCTTGCGGGCGCCGGCGGCCGCCGCCCTGCGGGCGTCCGCGCCCAGGGCGCCGACCAGGTAGGCGTGGCCGCCCATGCCCGCGGTCAGTGCCGCGCCGCCACCACTGGCGGCATGCTGGCCGGCGGCGCCGGGGGCACCGCGATGATCAGGCCCTTGATGCCGGCCAGGCCGGACAGGCCGCCCAGCGTCGCGGGGATGGCGGCCAGCGGCGCCAGGGACGCGGTGATCAGCGGCAGCATGACCACGAGCAGCGCAATGTTTTGTTCCAGCAACGTCTTGAGCAGGGCGATGGTGTCGGTGATGACGGTGCCGATGGCTTCGACGGTGACGAACACCAGGGTCCAGCCGATGATCGTGGGGTTGCCCGAGGCGAACGCCGCGGTGACATCCAACGAGATGAACCCGAAGGTCTCCGAGAGGAACAGGGAATACGAAGCGAAATCCATCGGGTAGCCGAGGGCGAACGCGATGTTGAAGGGGCTGAGGAAGCTCAGGGGATTGCCGACCAGGGGCAGCCAGGGGTCGAACCCCGATAACAGCGCCGCGAAGAACGGGTCGTTGGCCACCGAGTCGATCAGCGGCTGCAGGTAGGTGTAGTAGAAGTCGGTAAACCCGTTGCGCTGCAACCAATCCAAGATGTCGTTCTGCCGGTCGGGGGGCAACTCGGCGGCCGCGGCCCTCATGATCTGCGGCGCCGTGGTCGTCTGCGGTGCGGCCGTCACCGCCGCCGTGGCGACGCTTTGGTAGGTGCTCATCACCGTGGCGGCCTGGATCCACGTACGCGCGTAGTCGGCCTCGTTGAGCGCGATCGGGATCGCGTTGACGCCAAAGAAATTCGTCGCGACGAGCACCGCGTGCGTGGCGTGGTTGGCCGCCAGCTCCGCCAGGGTCGGCATCGCGGCCAGCGCTGCGGTGTAGGCGCCCGCGGCGGTCTCGTGCTGGGCGGCCGTCGCGGCGCTGTTGGCGCCGGCCTGCTCCAGCCACGCGAGGTGCGGGGCGTGGGCGGCCACGTAGGCGTCGGCGGTCGGGCCGTCCCACGACCCCGCCCGCGCCGCCGCCAGCAGCTCCCCGAGTTCGTGGGCCGCCGCGGCGTATTCGGTGCCCAGCGACCGCCACGCCGCCGCGGCGGCCAGCAGCGCGCCCGGCCCGGGGCCGGCGCTCAGCAGCGCCGAATGCACCTCCGGCGGCGACGCCATCCAGATCGGCGCGGTCACGATGCGTGGGTCGGTTCGGGCGCCGGGGCGGCGCGATGCCAGGACGGACGTGGCATGGGGGCCAGCTCTCTCGGGGTACACCGCCCCGGGTCGCAGGATGCGACGACGCGAGTGTCCTGGCTCTCGGATCGCTGCTCGCCTCGCCTTCCAACTCTGACGAGCCGTGGCTAGTGAGGGTCGCTCCCCGATGACAGTGGCGGGACCGCGCCGGATTCGCACCGGCTTCCTGCATCGTCATCGCCTTACGAGCGGTATTGTCGCACGGCTTTCAGCCCAGGCGGTAGCGGATCAGCCGGGAGCTGTTGGCCACCACCGCAACCGACGACGCGTTGTGCAGGATCGCGGCCAGCACCGGGGACAGCGCGCCGCCGGCGCCGATGATCAGCCCGGCGGCGTTGACGGCGATGGACATGCCGTAGTTTTCCCGGATGACGTCGACGGCGCGGGCGCCCAGGTCGCGGACGTCGAGCAGGCGATGCAGGTCGTCGTTGGCAAGTGCCACGTCGGCGGTCTCGACGGCGACGTCGGTCCCGGCCAGCCCCATGGCGATCCCGATGTCCGCGGCGGCCAGCGCCGGGGCGTCGTTGATGCCGTCGCCGACCATCCCGACGACGAAGCCGTCGCTTTGCAGCTCGCGCACCAGCTCGAGCTTGTCCTCCGGCATCACCTCGGCGCGCCACTCGTCGATCCCGAGCTCGCCGGCGACCACCTCGGCGATGTCGGGATGGTCGCCGGTTAGCATCACGATGCGGCGAATCCCGTTGGCGCGCAACTTCTTCAGCACCTCGGCGGCTTCGGGCCGGACCTCGTCGCGCAGGCTGATCAACCCCACCAGCGTGCCGTCGACGGCCAGCAGCAGCGGCGTCTCGGCCTGGCGGCGCAGCCTGTCGACCCACTCCGACGCCTTCTTGGACACTTTCACCTTCTCGGCGCGCAGCAGCGACGGGCTGCCCAGCAACAGGGTCCGGCCGTCGGCCCAGGTCCGCATGCCCAGGCCCACCAGCACCTCGCACTCCTCGTGCGGCGGGATGCTGATGTGGCGCTCCTCGGTGGAGCGGATCACCGCCTCGGCCAGCGGGTGGCGGGAGTGGATCTCGGAGCTGGCCGCGTACGCCAGCACCCGTTCGGGCTCCCAGTCCTTGTGCAGCGCAATGATATTGGTGACCACCGGGCGCCCGACGGTCAGCGTGCCGGTCTTGTCGAAGACGATCGCGTCGACCCGGCCGGCCTGTTCGAGGTGCGAACCGCCCTTGATCAGGATGCCGCGGCGCGCGCCGTTGCCGATCGCGGCGCTGATCGCGGTCGGGGTGGCCAGACCCACCGCGCAGGGGCACGCGATCAGCAGCATCGTCATCGCCCGGCGGACGTCGCCGGTGATCGCCAGGGTGATGGCCGAAACGACAAACGACGTGGGAACGAAACGGCGGGAAAAGGTTTCGCCGACCGTCTGGATCGGCGCCCGGTCGTGCTGGGCCTCCTCGACCCGGGCGATGATGCGCCCGATGGCGGTCTGGTTGCCCACGGCGCCGGCCCGCACCACCACCCGCCCGCGCACCACCACCGACCCGGCGTGCACGCGCGAGCCCACCATCACGCTGACGGGCAGGGTTTCGCCGGTGATCGCGGACTGGTCGACGATCGCCTCGCCGTCGACGACCTCGCCGTCCACCGGGATCGCGACGTGGTCGTGCACCACCACCTGATCGCCGATCTGCACGGTGTCGATCGGCACCTGGACTTCGTTGCCGTCGTCGAGCCGGATCCAGGCCGTGTCCTGGCTGCCGCGCAACAGCTCGGAGATGGCGCGCCGGGTGCGTCGCAGCGTCAGGTCCTGCAGGTACTCGCCGATGTTGAGCAGCCACAGCACCGTGAGCGCGACGACGTTCTCCCGCAGCACCAGGCTGGCCACCGTCGCCGCCGAGACCAAAGCGTCGGTGCCGGCCCGCCCCGAGCGCAGCGACCGCAGCGCCCCGCGCAGGAACGGGTAGCCGGTGAAGACGGTGACGCCGGTGGCGAACAACCGGCCGCTCGGCCCCAGCAGCGGCGGCCGCGCGAACGCGTAGCGGCGCACCCCCAGCAGCGCCAGCGCCGCGCCGCCGATGACCATGCGGAGCACGTCGGCGTTGCGGATCTCCGACGAGTGCGGGGCGCGGGCCGGGATCAGCTCGGCGGCGACCCGCGCGGCGCCGTCGATGGCCGCCAGCACCGCGGCGCGGTCGCAGCGCCGGGGTGAGTACCACACGACGACGGAGCCGGTCCGGGGGTAGGCGTGCACCACGCGCACCCCGTCCTGCTTGGCGACGGCCTCTTCGACCGCGACCGCCCGGCGGGAGTCGGCGCGCACCCAGTCGACCGAGACCCGCATGCGCCCGGCGGCGTCCGAAATGACTTGCAAAGCAGCGACTTCGGGTCAGTGCTCGTGTTGATGGGCGTCGGCGATCGACGGCGTGGGCGCCTCCTCGCCGATGCGTTCGCGGGCCTCGGCCATGACGTCGGCCAGCTTGAGCCGCGCGGACTCGGCGGCCTCCTCGGCCTTGCGGGTGCCGCGCAGCCCGAGCTCGGCCGCCGACACCGCGGTCTCGTGCAGCGGGGCCTTGGCCAGCGCCTTGCGCACCACTTCGTAGGCCGTCACCCCGACCAGGCCGGTGACCACCGTCGATGCCGCCTTAGCGAAGAGCCCGTACGCCGCCATTGACCAAACCTTCCGTGTTGCCACCGCGCGTTAGAGCGACGTTAACATCGAAATATTGCGATATCAATATGGATTCGCGCTTACAGGACCCGCGTCACCTTCTCGGTCTCGATCCTTCGGTGCAGCAACGCGGGGTCGGGGTTGGCGACCTGCACCAGCGACGCCCCGGCGGCCAAGATCGACAGCAGGCCGTCCACCAGCGCGCCGGCGTCGGTCCACGGCGCGCTGGAAAGCACCTGGTCACCCGGCGTGATTCCCCTTGCGGCGGCCGCACTTTGGCACTCGGCCAGGATCTCCTCGGCCGAGCGCCCGGCCAGCGCCGGGCCCGGATGCCGTTCGGGGACGACCTGGTCGCCATGGACCCGCACCGCGGTGGCGTAGTCGGTGACGCCGATCGGCAGGTCGGGGACGGGCCGGCCGAACGGGTCCAGCGACAGCACGGCCACCTCCGCGGCGCCCGTCCCGTCGGCCTCGTCGAGGCGCTCGGCGGTGCACAGCGCCAGGTCGGCGGCGGCCGCCGTCCCCGGTTCGAGCACCGCCTCGGCCCCGATCCACCACACCCCGAACAGCACCGCCGCCGTCTGCCAGTGCGCCGGCAGCAGGATCGCGACCCGGCTGGCCGGCCCCGCGCCCAGCTCGTCGCGCAGCAGGTTGGCGGTCTTGGCGGCCCAGTTGGCCAGGGTCACCGCCGACAGCTCGATGCGCTCGCCGGTGGCATCGTCGTAGTAGGTGATGCGCGGCCCGACCGGATCCGCGCGCAGCATCGGATCCAGGATGGCCCCGGACAGCGTGCTCAGTTGATGCACTCCGGCTTGTCGGAGCCGGCGGTCAGGATCGGCGACGGCGGCGGAACGTTGGGGTCGGCCCCCTGTCCCGGAGACGCTCCGGCGTTGGACACCCGCCCGGGCAACACCGTGCGGTCGCCGGAGAGGCCCGAGCCCGGGCCGGTGTAGTCGTTGGCCAGCACCACCCGCACGGAGCCGGGCGCCAGCGACGGGTCGGCGACGACGGGCAGCCCGCCGAGCTCCTTGGCGACCTGCTGCGCGCCCAGGTCGTCGGTCTTGGCGGCGCGCACCTGGCTGGCCTTGACGTGGCCGCCCTCGTTGTTGCCGATGCCGCCGGTGGTGAAGCCCTTGGCGCTCAACACATCCGACACCGCGGCCGCCAGCCCGTTGATGTCGGTGTCGTTGACGACGCTGGCGGTGGTCTTGGCCGGCGTGTAGGCCAGCTCCTCGGTCTTGCCCTGCTCCTGTTCGTGCAGCAGGCTGCCGACCCAGTCGGCGACCTGGTGCGGGTCCACCCGCACCACGCTCTGCATCCCGTCGTCGCTCCAGCCGGCGCCGTCGAGCACCGGGATCGTGGCGAAGGCGATGTTGCCGCCGGCCAGCTTCTGCATCTGCTGCACGAAATCCATGACGTCCCAGCCGGAGGAGATCACCACCGACCGCTGCACGGCGGCCTCCAGCCGCTTGACCGTGGCCGGGCTGGACAGCGTGTGCCCGGAGATGACGCGGTGGGCCAGCGACGCCATCACCGCCTGCTGGCGCACCACCCGGTCCAGGTCGCCGCGCGGCAGCTCGTGGCGCTGCCGGACGAAGCTGAGCGCCTCCGGGCCGTCGAGCCGTTGCGGGCCCGCCGGAAAGTCGGCACCCGAAAGTGGTTCGTACACCGGCTCTTTGAGGCAGACGTCGACGCCGCCGAGCGCGTCGGTGATCAGCGCGAAGCCCAGCAGCCCGATCTCGGCGTAGTGGTCGACGGTGACGCCGGTGAGGTCGGCGACGGTCTTGATCAGGGCCTCGCGGCCGGCCTCGGTGCCCTGCGCCGCCGCCTCCTGCGCGGACGCGCCGGCCTTGACCAGGCTGGCGCGCTTGGCCTCGCGGGTCTGCCCGTAGACGCCGTTGATCTTGGTCTTGCCCAGGCCCGGGGCCGCGACGTAGGAGTCCCGCGGGATCGAGATCGCCGTCGCCGACCGCCCGTTGTTGGGGATCCGGATCAGGATGATCGTGTCGGTGTTGGTCGCTTCCTCGTCGCCGGCCCTCAGGGTGGCCAGCTCCTCGGCCGACAGCGGGTTGCCGTGCGCGTCGGTGCGGCTGTCCAGGCCGACCAGCAGGATGTCGATCGCGCCGTCGTCGCCGCCCTTGCCCAGCGACGGTGCGGACATGTGGAAGATGCCGTCCTCGAACGAGCGGACGTTGCTCCACGCGATCCCGGTGCCGAACACGACCGCGACGGTCAGCACAGTGGCAATCACACGAATCACACGCTGCACAGGCATCACAACAGACTACTTGCGACACAGCCGCTTCTCGGGTAGCCGGCGGCGGCGCGCCCGGGCCGTGCCAAACTCATGGGCATGTCGGGCAGGTCAGAACGACTCGTGATCGCGGGCGCCGGGGGGCAATTGGGCGGGTGTCTGGCGCGGCTGGCCGCGGGTCGGGGCCGCGACGTCCTGGCGCTGACGTCGTCGCAGTGGGACATCACCGACCCCGCCGCGGCCGAGCGCGTCGTCGAAGCCGGCGACGTGGTGATCAACTGCGCGGCATACACCAACGTCGACGGCGCCGAGAGCGACGAGGCGGCCGCCTACGCGGTCAACGCCGAGGGCCCGCGGCACCTCGCCCGCGCCTGCGCCCGCGCCAACGCCCGGCTGATCCACGTCTCCACCGACTTCGTCTTCAGCGGCGACTTCGCCGGTGCCGACCCGCGGCCCTACGAGCCCAGCGACGACACCGACGCGCGCGGCGTCTACGCGCTCAGCAAGCTGGCCGGCGAGCGCGCCGTCGTCGAGGAGTTGCCGGGCGCGTCGGACGGCGTCGTCGTCCGCACCGCGTGGGTCTACACCGGCGGCACCGGCAAGGACTTCGTCGCGGTGATGCGCCGGCTGGCCGCCGGCGACGGCCCGGTCAACGTGGTCGACGACCAGACCGGGTCGCCCACCTACGTCGCCGACCTGGCCGCCGCGCTGCTGCAGGTCGCCGACGACCGCGTGCCCGGCCCCATCCTGCACGCCGCCAACGAGGGGGCGGTGTCGCGCTTCGCGCAGACCCGGGCGATCTTCGAGGAGTGCGGCGCCGACCCCGAGCGGGTGCGACCGGTCAGCACCGCGGAGTTTCCCCGCCCGGCGCCGCGCCCGACCTATTCGGCGCTGGGCAGCCGGGAGTCCGCCGCCGCGGGCCTGACGCCGTTAAGGCCGTGGCGCACTGCGCTTGTCGCGGCTTTGGCCGCCGCCGTTGCCGATTCCGAAACGCTTCGACCGTTACCCTCTACGCGTGAGTGACGTCCTGCCGGTCGTGACGGTGACCTACTCGCCGGGCCCGCATTTGGAGCGGTTCCTGGCCTCCTTGACGATGGCTACCGACCGCCCGGTCGGCGTGCTGCTGGCCGACAACGGCTCCACCGACGGGACGCCGCAGGCGGCCGTGGAGCGCTACCCGAACGTGCGGCTGTTCGACACCGGGGCCAACCTGGGCTACGGCACCGCGGTGAACCGCGCGATCGCGCAGCTCTCCGAAACCGGGGGAGTGGACGACGACTGGGTCGTCATCGCCAACCCCGACGTGCAGTGGGGACCGGGCAGCATCGACGCCCTGCTCGACGCCGCCGGCCGCTGGCCCAACGCCGGCGCGCTGGGCCCGCTGATCCGGGATCCCGACGGGTCGGTGTACCCCTCGGCGCGCCACCTGCCCAGCCTGATCCGCGGCGGCATGCACGCGGTCGTCGGCCCGTTCTGGAAGCGCAACCCGTGGACCGCCGCCTACCGCCAGGAGCGGCTGGAGCCCAGCGAACGCGTGGTGGGCTGGCTGTCGGGCTCGTGCCTGCTGGTGCGCCGCTCGGCGTTCAGCCAGATCGGCGGGTTCGACGAGCGCTACTTCATGTACATGGAGGACGTCGACCTCGGCGACCGGCTGGGCAAGGCCGGCTGGCTGAGCGTCTATGTCCCGACGGCCGAAGTCCTGCACCACCGGGGCCACTCCACCGGGCACGACCCGGCCAGCCACCTGGCCGCCCACCACAAGAGCACCTACATCTTCTTGGCCGACCGCAACCGCGGGTGGTGGCGGGCGCCGCTGCGCTGGACGCTGTGGGCCTCGCTGGCGGTGCGCTCGCGGCTGATGGTGCGCAGCGCGCAGCGCGCTCGCCGGCGCCACCCGGCAGAAGGGCGGCGCTGATGGCAACTCCCCAAGTCGACGCGGTGATCCTGGTCGGCGGCAAGGGCACCCGGCTGCGGCCGCTGACGCTCTCGGCGCCCAAGCCCATGCTGCCCACCGCCGGGCTGCCGTTTTTGACCCATCTGCTGTCGCGCATCGCCGCGGCCGGCATCGAGCACGTGATCCTGGGCACCTCGTACCGGGCCGGGGTGTTCGAGGCCGAGTTCGGCGACGGCTCCAAGCTGGGCCTGCAGATCGAGTACGTGACCGAGGAGAGCCCGCTGGGGACGGGCGGCGGCATCGCCAACGTCGCCGGGCACCTGCGGCACGACACCGCGATGGTGTTCAACGGCGACGTGCTGTCGGGCGCCGACCTCGGCGAGTTGCTTCAGTTTCACCACGCGCACCGGGCCGACGTCACCCTGCACCTGGTGCGGGTGGGCGACCCGCGCGCCTTCGGCTGCGTGCCGACCGACGAAAAGAACCGCGTCGTCGCCTTTTTGGAGAAGACGCAGGACCCGCCGACCGACCAGATCAACGCCGGCTGCTACGTGTTCAAGCGCGACGTCATCGACCGGATCCCGCGGGGCCGCGAGGTGTCGGTGGAACGCGAGGTGTTCCCGGCGCTGCTGTCGGACGCCAACGTCAAGGTGTGCGGCTACGTCGACGCCACCTACTGGCGCGACATGGGCACCCCGGAGGACTTCGTGCGCGGGTCGGCGGACCTGGTGCGCGGCATCGCCCCGTCGCCGGCGCTGCGCGGCCACCGCGGCGAGCAGCTCGTGCACGACGGCGCGGCGGTGTCGCCCGGCGCGGTGCTGATCGGCGGGACGGTCGTCGGGCGCGGCGCCGAGATCGGGCCCGGCGTGCGGCTGGACGGCGCGGTCGTCTTCGACGGCGTCAAGATCGAGGCGGGCAGCGTGATCGAGCGCTCGATCATCGGCTTCGGCGTGCGCATCGGGCCGCGGGCGCTGATCCGCGACGGCGTGATCGGCGACGGCGCCGACATCGGCGCGCGATGCGAGCTGCTGCGCGGCGCCCGGGTGTGGCCCGGGGTGTCGATTCCCGACGGCGGGATCCGCTACTCGAGCGACGTGTGACCCTCGCCGGTGCGTTCGCGGGGCGCCGCGCGGGCGACCAGGTAGGCCAGCGCGTGATCGGTGCCCGGCGGCAGCGCGCCGACCGGCCACCACCGCAGGTCGTCGGACTCGTCGCTGATCGCGATCCGCGCGCCGGCCGGCGCGCGCGCCACGAACTGCAGGTCGAGGTGGCGGGTCGGCACGCCCAGCGAGCAGGTGACCGGGTGGACGTGCACGGCGGCGAGTTCGGGCGCCATGCGCAGGCCTTCGATGCCGGACTCCTCGGTCGCCTCGCGCAGCGCCGCCGCCACGATGTCGGGGTCGCCGTCGTCGCAGTGCCCGCCGAGCTGCACCCAGCGCCCCACCCGCGGGTGCAGCGTGAGCAGCACCCGGCCGCCGGTGTCGTCGAGCACCAGCGCCGAGGCGGTGACGTGGCCCGCCGCGCACTCGCGCAGGCACGCGTCCGGGCGGGCCTGCACGAAGGCCAGCACGGCGTGGCGCAACGCGTCCTGGCACGGGTCGGGGGCCCGCCACTCGGTCAGGATCGCAAGGGCGGAGTCGCGCAGGCTCACCGGGATCCGCGCCTCGTCCGGCGGCCCCGCAGCGACGCCCAGGCCACGCGGCACGCCGCGACCGCGTCGCCGGACAGACCGAGCCGATCGATCAGGACGTGGCGGTCGACGAGGTCGAGCGCCTTGTCGGTTTCGCCCGCCTTCAACAACAGGTCGACGTCGCCGGCGAGCTCGGCGTCGGCGTGCGCCGGCGGGGGAATGGGCAGCTGCTCGGCCTCGGCGGGTTCGAGCTCCAAGATGCCGCCGCCGTAGCTGCGGCCGAGGATCTCGGCGAAGGCGAACGTCACGCTGTTGTGGAACACCACGGCCAGCGCGGCCGGGTCGACCCCGGCGGCGACGCGCACGCGGTGCACGGTGTCGGTGCTGGTTGCCGCGGCGGCGTTGACGGTCAGCCGCGGCGCCAGGTGGATCTGGCGCAGCATGAACAGCTCGGGGACCCACAGCGACGGCGTGGTCCACCACGGCTTGCGCAGCGCGCACTTGTAGCCGAGGTGCACGCCGGCGGCCTCGCCGGCGTCGATGTGCGCGACGAGCGCCGCGTCGGTCGGGTCGGGCGGCGCGTCGAGCAGCCAGGTGCGCCGGCCGGCGGCCAGATCGGCGGCGCGGCAATCGGAGTCGTAGACCAGGCCGGACAGCTGGGCGCTGCGCGCGACGAGCGGGACGCAGTGCCGCCGCAGCCGCAGCGCCTCGGCCTGCGCGTCGGTGAGCGTGAAGAAGCTGTTGCGTCCGGTCACGATCCCGACGTCCACGCCGGCGACCGAACCCAACCGGGTCAGGGCGGGCGACCGCTTGAGCCCGCGCAGCAGCCGGATCGCGGCGGGATCCAGGAAGTACTTGGTCCACTTCTCGTTTTCGTGCAGCAGCCCGGGCGCCGCTTCGACGTCTAGGTCCGAGCCGCCCAACGCGTCGGCGTCGGCGAGGTGCACGGTGCGGATCCGGGCGGGGCCGGCGCCGACCACGCCGCAGAACAACACGACCTCCTGCAGCACCCCGTCGAACAGCAAGCGCCGGAAGGTCACCAGCGTGATGTCGCGGAACCGGGCCAGCAGGAACTCGCGCAGCTGCGCGGCGTAGCCGACCTGGAGCAGCTCGGCCGGCAGCACCAGGCCCACGCGCCCGCCGTCGCGCACCGCCAAGGTGCTGGCGACGACGAACGGGACCCAGGCGTTGGTCAGCCGGCTGGGCCGCAGGCCCGCGCGCCGCATCAGCTGCAGCGCCGGGTCGCGCTGCTCGGGCGGCCAGTTGCCGAAGCGGATGTAGGGCGGGTTGCCCGCCACCCCGTCCCAGCCGCCGGGGTCGACCCCGGCCAGCCAGGCGAACAGGTCCGCGGCGTCGACGGGGGCGAAGCGGCGCGCCTTGGCGGCTTCGCCCGCAAGGAGTTCCACGCCCCGGACGTCGCCGCCGAGCTCGGCCAGCTCGCGCAGGATCCGGCCGTCGCCGCAGGACGGCTCGAGGATCCGCGGGCCGGCGTCGCGGACCCAGCGGGCCAGGAACCGGGCCACCGGGGCGGGCGTGTAGTAGCCGCCGCGGACCTTGTCGGCCGAGGCCGCGGCCTTGCCCGCGAAGTCCATGCGCCCCAGTATCACTTGCGGATCAACAAATCCCCGGCGTCGGCGGGGTCGCGCGGCGCGGGCGGCTCCTCGGCGTAGCCGATCGCAATGGCGCCCAACGGTTCCCAGTCGAAGGGCAGGCCCAGCTCGGCGCGGACCAGGTCGGCGGCGAAGATCGTCGAGCCGATCCAGCAGCTGCCGACGCCGCGCACCGCCAGCGCGACAAGCAGGGCCTGCACCGCCGCCCCGACGGCGACGGTGAACATCGTGTGCTCGGCGTCGGTGCGCGCGGCGTCGGGGTAGGCGTGGGCGCCCTCGGGCACCAGGAAGGGGACGACGACCTCCGGTGCGTCGTAGAGGATCTGGCCGCGCGCCACCCGGCGTTCGATCGAGTCGGCGGGCCGGCCGTCGGCGGCGAGGTCGCTGCGCCACTTGTCCTTCATGCGGTCCAGCAGCCGGGTCCTTGCGGACGGGTCCTGCAGCCACACGAACCGGACCGGTCGGGTGTGGTGCGGGGCCGGGGCGGTGAGGGCCTCGGCGACGGCGGCCTCGACCAGCTCGGGCGGCACCGGCTCGGCGCTGAACCGGCGCACCGAGCGGCGCAGCAGCTGGGCCTGCCGGCGGCCCAGGTCGATGGCCTCGGCGGTGCCGAGCCAGAACAGGTCTTCCTCGCCGGGCCGCAGCAGCTGCCGGGCGGTCGAGCCGTCGTCGACCACGGTGAGGCCGCGCACCACGGCCACCGGCATGGCGGTCAGCTTGCCCTTCACCAAATCGGCCGCCGCCGCCACCTCGTCGGCCACCGCGATCTCGGTGACCACCAGCTCGTTGCCGTGCCGGTCGACGGCCCCCGAATACCCATGCAGCACAGCCAGACCCGACGAGCCCACCGCCGCGTCGATCTGGCCGTTGCGCCAGGCGCGGCCCATCGTGTCGGTGATGACCACGGCGACGTCGACCCCCAGCCGCTCGCGAAGCCCGGCCCGCAGCGCCGCGGCGCTGGCGTCGGGGTCGACCGGCAGCAGCGCCAGCTCGTCGCGGCCCACGTTGGACCCGTCCACGCCCGCGGCGGCCTGGATCAGGCCGAGCCGGTTCTCGGTGATCAGCGTGCGGCCCTTGCGCGCCAGCACGCGCACCGCCTCGTCGTCGACCAGCTTGCGGCGCAGCGCGTCGCGCTCCTGCCCATCCAGCGGCGCCGGCACCAGCCGGCCCTCGCACTTGGACACCACCTTGCTGGTGACCACCACGACGTCGCCGTCGCGCAGCCAGGGCGCGGCCGCCGCCACGGCCGCCCCCAGGTCGTCGCCGGGCCGGAACTCGGGGAGCCCGGCGACCGGCAGGATCTCGACGGGGGAGGCGGTTCCGTGCTCGGTCACGGTTTCACCCCCGCGAGCTCGAGCCCGGCGCGCACCATCTCGGCCGTCGCCTTCGGGTCGCTCATCAGCAGCGGGATCGCGCGCACCGCGAGGCCCTCGACGTCGGCCTTGTCGCCCTCGTCGATCAGCCAGCAGTCCAGGATCCCCGTCGCCTCGCGGGCGCCGAAGTGCCGGCCGACCGCCTCCGCGGTGGACTCGACGCCGATCACCGAAAGGCACGCGTCGGCCATGCCGCGCAACGGCTTTCCGCCGATGATCGGCGAGTAGCCGACGACCGGCGCGGTGGCGGCGCGCAGCGCGCCGCGAACGCCGGGGACGGCCAGGATGGCGCCCACGCTGACCACCGGGTTGGACGGCGCCAGCAGGATGACGTCGGCGTCGGCGATGGCCTGCACCGCTTCGGTTGCGGCGCTGGCCTTTTCGGCGCCGACGAACGCGAAGCTATGGGTGGGCACCTGGGCGCGGTAGCGCACCCACCACTCCTGGAAGTGGATCGCCCGGCGGCTGTCGTCGGCCGGATCGGTGATCACCACGTGCGTCTCGCAGCGGTCGTCGGTGGCGGGCAGCAACCGCGCGCCCGGTTGCCAGCGGTCGCACAGCGCGGCGGTGATCTGCGACAGCGGGTAGCCGGCGTGCAGCATCTGGGTGCGCACCAAATGGGTGCCCAGGTCGCGGTCCCCCAGCTGGAACCAGTCCGGCTGCACGCCGTAGGCCGCCAATTCCTCTAGGGCGTGCCAGGTTTCGTCGCGGTGACCCCACCCGCGCCGCGGGTCGACGCCTCCACCTAAGGTGTACATGCAGGTGTCCAGATCCGGACAAACGCGCAGCCCGTGGATCCAGGCGTCGTCGCCGACGTTGACGACCGCGGTCAGCTCGTGGTTGTCGGTGCCTGGGCGCTGTTGAGCCTGGAACTGCCCCAGCCCGAGCAGCTGTTGAACACCCAGCAGGAATCGGGCGCCCCCGACCCCGCCAACCAGAACGGTGACCTTCACAGGGCTCGACAGTACTGCCCGGCGACGATGCGGTCCGCGGCCCCTTTTCGAGGCGGCCGTGACCAATGTGATCGACACGCCGATGGTCCAAGACAACAGAAACGCCGAATTTTCGTCACGAGATGATATGGAAATGCGTCATAACGCTTGACGATGCAGGTCATCAAGTGTCTAATCACATCAGTGTCATTTCCCGGTTGGCCGGCCGATTCCGGTGTCGCAGACCGAGATTCGATCACTTGTTCGAATTGTCTGTACATCAGAACAGCGCGACTCACAAAACCCTCTCAAATTCCAAGGCTGAGGAGGCGGACGAAGCATGTCTTATGAGCACCTTCGGGGCGTTATGACAGGCACACCGCACACCACTTTCGGCGCGGCGCCGTCGGCAAGCGTCCGCCCGCACCTGACCGTAGTCCCTGACGCGCCAGTGGCTTTCGAGCCCGAGCCCGAGCCGATGCCGCCGGCGACGCCGGATCAGTGGCAGGACCGGGCGCTGTGCGCGCAAACCGATCCCGAGGCCTTCTTCCCGGAGAAGGGCGGCTCGACGCGGGAGGCCAAGAAGATCTGCCTCGGCTGCGAGGTGCGTCACGAGTGCCTGGAATACGCGCTGGCGCATGACGAACGCTTCGGCATCTGGGGCGGGCTCTCCGAGCGCGAGCGCCGCCGCCTCAAGCGCGGCATCGTCTGACCCGCCGGCCGCGGCGCCGGCTCAGTCGTCGTCGATCGTCGGGTCGATGACCGACGGCTCGACGTCCAAGTAGATGGCCACCTGCGCCACCAGGATCTCGTGCAGCAGATCGCCGAGTTCGACAGTGTCTTTCGCCCGTCGCTCGATCGGCTTGCGGAACAACACAATTCGCGCGCGCGTGGCGTTACCGCGCACGTCGACGCCGGCCGGGATCAACCGGGCCAGCGCGATCGGCCCGTCGGCGATGACCTCCGGCGGCCACTGCACGCTGTCGGGATCCTTGGCGGACATGCGCGGGATCTCGTCGACCGCGACGTCGAGGTCGGACACCCGGTCCTGCCAGCGCTGCTCGATGGGTTCGTAGGCCTCCAGCACCGCCATGTCGAACCGTTCGGCCCGGCTGCGCCACCCCGGCACGGTCGGCGGCAGCAGCGGACCGCGCATGTCGCGGCCCCGTCGTGACCTCCGCCGCGCGGCCGCGCGTCGCCGCCACCGATCGCTTTGCGGGGAGCCGCGCGAATCGCCCACGCGCCGATGGTAACGGTTGGGAATCGCGCGGCGAGCGGATGCGCGTGTCCAGCGCTTCGGCGGCGTTTTCGCACGATAGCCTTTCGGCGTGAACGTTCCCCGTCGCTGTTGCCGGCCCGGGTGTCCGCACTATGCCGTGGCGACTCTGACGTTCGTCTACTCGGACTCGACGGCAGTGGTAGGCCCGCTCGCCACCGCGCGCGAACCGCATTCGTGGGACCTGTGTGTGGGCCATGCCGGCCGGATCACCGCGCCCCGCGGATGGGACCTGGTGCGCCACGCCGGACCGCTGCTTGCCGAGCCCGCCCACCCCGACGAGGACGACCTGGTCGCCCTGGCCGACGCGGTGCGGGAGGGCGGGCCCCGCGATCGGCGCCTGCCCCAGCGGGTCACCGGCGCGCCGCACAACGGGTGCGGCGGCCTGGACGGCTTTGCCGATCCCCACGTCCAGCACGCCGGCACCCACGCCACCGCGCCCAGCGGCGGCCTGCTCGCGCCGCCCGAGCCCCGGTCCGGACGCCGCCGCGGCCACCTGCGGGTGTTGCCCGACCCCAGTGACTAGGCGTGTCGGGCCCGTCGCGCGATCCCGCTGCACCGTTTCGGCCCGCGGTTTCCGCGGGCCGATAGGCTGACGTCAAGAGGCTTGAAACTATGGCGTCAGGAGGCCCCCGCATGTCTCGGCCCGCCGCGACCGTTCGCCGTGTCGTCAAGGCGTACGACGTGCGTGGGCTGGTCGGCGAGGAACTCGACGAGGCGCTGGTCGCCGATGTGGGCGCGGCCTTCGCCAAGCTGATGCGCGCGGAGGGCGCGCGGCAGGCGGTGCTCGGCCACGACATGCGCGACAGCTCGCCGGCGCTGGCCGCCGCCTTCGCCGAAGGGGTCACCGGCCAGGGCCTGAATGTGGTGCGCATCGGCCTGGCGTCGACCGATCAGCTGTATTTCGCCTCCGGGCTTTTGGACTGCCCCGGCGCGATGTTCACCGCCAGTCACAACCCGGCGGCCTACAACGGGATCAAGCTGTGCCGGGCCGGGGCCAAACCGGTCGGCGCCGACTCCGGGCTCGGCGCCATCAGCGACGACCTCATCGCCGGCGTCGCCACCTACGACGGGCCGCCGGGCGCCGTCGCCGATCGCGACGTGCTGGCCGACTACGGCAAGTTCCTGCGCTCGCTGGTCGACACGACCGGGCTGCGGCCGCTGCGGGTCGCCGTGGACGCCGGCAACGGCATGGCCGGCCACACCGCGCCGGCCGTCCTCGGTGCCATCGACTCGATCACGCTGCTGCCCTTGTACTTTGAACTCGACGGCTCGTTTCCCAACCACGAGGCCAACCCGCTCGACCCCGCCAACCTGGTCGACCTGCAGAACTTCGTGCGCGACAGCGGCGCCGACATCGGCCTGGCCTTCGACGGGGACGCCGACCGCTGCTTCGTCGTCGACGAACGCGGGCACACCGTGTCGCCGTCGACGGTGACCGGCCTGGTGGCCGCCCGCGAGCTCGGCCGGGAGATCGGCGCGACCGTCATCCACAACGTGATCACCTCGCGCGCCGTGCCCGAGCTGGTCACCGAGCGCGGCGGCACCCCGCTGCGGTCCCGAGTCGGGCACTCCTACATCAAGGCGCTGATGGCCGACACCGGCGCCATCTTCGGGGGCGAGCACTCGGCGCACTACTACTTCCGTGACTTCTGGGGCGCCGACTCCGGGATGCTGGCGGCGCTGTACGTGCTGGCCGCCCTCGGCGAGCAAGACCGGCCGCTGTCGGAGCTGACCGCCGACTACCAGCGCTACGAATCGTCGGGGGAGATCAACTTCAAGGTCGCCGACGCCTCGTGTTGTGTGGACGCCGTGCTGAAGTCGTTCGGCAGCCGCATCCACTCGATCGATCACCTGGACGGGGTGACCGTGGACCTGGGCGGCGGCAGCTGGTTCAACCTGCGCAGCTCCAACACCGAGCCGTTGCTGCGGCTCAACGTGGAGGCTCGCAGCGCCGAGGACGTCGACGCGCTGGTGGCCCACATCAGCACCGAGATCTCGGCGATCGCCGCCGAAAAGGCCGCGCCGTGAGCGCCACCCGGGCGATCGACCTCGAGGACCCCGACGGCCTGCTGGCCGCCGATCGCGGCGGCTTGTTGCGCGCCGCGTCGTCGGCGGGTGCGCAGGTCCGCGCGGTCGCGGCCGCGGCCGACGAGGGGGAGCTGGGCCTGCTGCGCGTGGACGACCCCGCGCGCAGCGTGATCTGGGTGGCCGGTCGCGGGCCCGCCGAGACCGCGGGCGCCCTCCTGGCCGCGACGGCGGGCGGGACGTCCTCCGAACCGGTGGTGCTGACCGCCGAGGCGCCGCCGTGGCTGGGCCCGCTGGACATGCTGATCGTCGCCGGCGACGACCCCGGCGATCCCGCGCTGGTGTCCGCCGCGGCGACCGGGGTGCGCCGGGGCGCGCGGGTGCTGGTGGTGGCGCCGTACGAGGGCCCGCTGCGCGACTCGACCGCCGGGCGCGTCGCGGTGCTCGAGCCCCGGCTCAGCGTTCCCGACGATTTCGGGCTGTGCCGCTACTTGGCCGCCGGCCTGGCCGCCCTGCGAGCCGTCGACCCCAGGCGGCACAGCACCGACCTGGGGGCGCTCGCCGACGCCCTGGACGCCGAGGCGCTGCGCAACAGCGCCGCGCGCGAGCTGTTCACCAACCCGGCCAAGGCGATCGCCGCGCGGATGGCCCACCGCCGGCTGGTGCTGGCCGGGGACTGCGCGGCGACGCTGGCGCTGGCCCGCCACGGCAGCTCGGTGGTGCTGCGCCTCGCGCACGAGGTCGTCGCGGCCACCGGGCTGGCCGACGCGCTGGTGGCGCTGCGCGCGAGCGCCGAACTCGGCGACGCTTCGTCTTCGGTGGACGCGCTCTTTCACGACGAGGAGATCGACGGGCCGCTGCCCGAACGGCTTCGGGTGCTGGCGCTGACGCTGTCCGACGAACAGACGGTCGTCGCCGCCCGGACCGCCGGGCTCGAGGACGTGTATTTGCTGGCCGCCGAAGACGTGCCCGACGGGCCGGGCGGCGCGGCCGGCTCCACGGTCGCCCCGGCGTTGGGGGGTGCCATCACCCCCGAGCAGCAACTGGCAGTATTGGCCGTCCGGCTGGAGATGGCCGCGGTTTACATGCGACTGGTGCAGGGATAGATAGACAAGTGGAACTGCTTCGCGGGGCCATGCGCACGTACGCCTGGGGGTCGCGCACCGCCCTGGCCGAATTCACCGGGCGTCCGGTCCCCGCGGCCCACCCCGAGGCCGAGCTCTGGTTCGGTGCGCACCCCGGCGACCCGGCGTTCCTGGAAACGGACAACGGTGAGGTGTCGTTGCTGGAGGCGCTGGTCGCCGACCCCGAGGGACAGCTCGGCGCGGCGTCGCGGAACCGCTTCGGCGACGTGCTGCCGTTTTTGGTCAAGGTGCTGGCGGCCGACGAGCCGCTGTCGCTGCAGGCCCACCCCAGCGCCGAGCAGGCGGTCGAGGGCTACCTGCGCGAGGAGCGGCTGGGCATTCCGGTGAACTCGCCGGTGCGCAACTACCGCGACACCTCCCACAAGCCGGAGTTGTTGGTGGCGCTGCAGTCGTTCGAGGCCCTGGCGGGGTTCCGCCCGGCGTCGCGCACCGTCGAATTGCTGCGGGCGCTGGCCGTCTCCGACCTCGATCCCTACATCGACCTGCTCAACGACCAGTCCGACGCCGACGGCCTGCGCGCGCTGTTCACCACCTGGATCACCGCGCCGCAGCCCGACATCGACGTGCTGATCCCCGCCGTGCTGGACGGCGCCATCCACTACGTCAGTTCCGGCGCAACGGAATTCGCCGCGGAAGCCAAGACGGTGCTGGAACTGGGCGAGCGCTATCCCGGCGACGCCGGCGTGCTGGCGGCGTTGCTGCTCAACCGCATCACGCTGGTCCCGGGCGAGGCGATCTTCGTGCCGGCCGGCAACCTGCACACCTACCTGCGCGGCTTCGCCGTGGAGGTAATGGCCAACTCCGACAACGTGTTACGCGGCGGGCTGACCCCCAAGCACGTCGACGTCCCCGAGTTGCTGCGGGTGCTCGACTTCAACCCCACCCCCGAGGCGCGGCTGCACCCGCACGTGCGCCGCGAGGGCTTCGGCACGGTCTACGAGACCCCCACCGACGAGTTCGCCGTCGCGCTGCTGACTTTGGAGGGGGAGCACCTCGGCCACGAGGTCGACGCGTCGAGCAGCCACGAGGGTCCGCAGATCCTGTTGTGCACCGAGGGTTGCGCGACGGTGCACGGCAAGTCCGGCTCGCTCACCCTGAAACGCGGGATGGCGGCCTGGGTCGCGGCCGACGACGGACCCATCGGGCTGGTGGCACGCGAGCCGGCCAAGCTGTTCAGGGCGACCGTAGGGCTGTAACTGCTCGCGGCGACCCGCTTCGGAGGGCGCGCCCCTCTCGCGCCGCCGCCCGGCGCTCGCGCAGCCACAGCCGCATGTTGTGCGCCATGGCGCGGCCGATGATCCGCGGCGGCGGCACCATGTAGAGGCTGTCCAGCAGCGAGAACCGGCGCAAAAACCATTCGGCCAGAACGGCTTCCGTTTCGGCGGCCCCCAGGAATTGGTCGAACAGCGCCGCGGACGGTCGCCACCACCACGGCACCCGGTCCTTGGATGTGGCGTGGTGGAAGTTGATGTCGGCGACGCCGTTCATCATCCACACCGGGTAGGTGCTCCTGGCCGTCGCGCCGTTGAGCGCCGGGGCCAGTTGGTGATCCGGAAACCGCAGCGCCCACTTCAGATGGCCGGCCTGCAGCGCCGTCATCGTCATGCCCTGCCCGAAGGTGGGATTGAAGCTGGCGACGGCGTCGCCGAACGGCACGATGCCGACGGGGAAGCGGTCCAGCTTGTCGTAGCGGCGCCACCGGCTGGCCGGAAACGCGTGAAACGCCGGCTCGCCGATCGGTTCGGCCTGCGCCAGTGCGGCGCTGAAATGGGTCGGCAGCAGCTGGTCGGCCAGCGCGAGCATCTCCGGAAATGTCTTGGGCGGCTTGGCGTTCGCCACCCCGAACGTCGTCAGCACCCAGGTGCGGTCCTCGTAGAACAGCATCCCCAGCCCCAGCGACTGGTCGTGGGAGGCGCCGGCGACCACCACCTTCTCCGCGATCAGGCCCTCCGGCATCCGGAACCGGTGGGTGGCGTAGTTGATGCCGATGTCGATCGTTTGCTCCACCGGCCGCGGATATCCCCACTGCTCCAACCACACCGGCAGCCGGGTGCCCCGGCCGGCCGCGTCGACCACCAGGTCGGCGGGCACGAGCTCCGGCTCACCGCCCGCCTCGGGGTCGACCAGCACACCGGTCACCCGCTGCCGCGCGCGGTCGAAGCGCGGCTCGAAGACCGAGCGCCGCACGATCCGCACGTTGTCCAGCTCTTGCACCCGCCTGCGCAGCTGCCATTCCAGATGCGGCCGGCTGGGCACGTAGGCGGTGAACTCGTCGCGCAGCGTGTGCCCGGTGCCCAGGACGTGGCCCGCGGCGCCCAGGTGGATGCAGTCGGGCCGGTTCTCCAGCATCGGCACCCCGGCGGCCACCATGTCCTCGAGCAGCCCGGGGAAGAGGCTCTCGAACTCGTTCGCGCCGCGGGCCATCAGCATGTGCAGGTGCCGATCCTGGGGGACCGCCGCGCGGTTCGCCGGCGCGGCCGGCAGCTCGTCGCGCTCGTAGACCGTCACCCGGGCGTAGCGATCCGCGAGCACCCGCGCCGCGCACAGGCCGGCGATGCTGCCCCCGATGACCGCCGCGTGGTCCCGCGCTATGTTTCCGCTTTCCGGCATGCCCGCAGACTACCCAGTACTGTGCCGTCACATGGGTGACGAGAGGGGCGGGTCGGTGGCCAACCGCTGGCGCACGAAGTCGGTGGAACAGTCGATCGCCGACACCGACGAGCCGGAGACCCGGCTGCGCCGGGAGCTCACCTGGCGCGACCTGACCGTGTTCGGCGTCGCGGTGGTGATCGGCGCCGGCATCTTCACGGTGACCGCCTCGACCGCGGGCGACATCACGGGTCCCGCGATCTGGATCTCCTTCGTGATCGCCGCCGTCACCTGCGCGCTGGCCGCGCTGTGCTACGCCGAATTCG
This sequence comes from Mycobacterium palustre, assembly GCF_002101785.1. Taxonomy (GTDB): domain Bacteria; phylum Actinomycetota; class Actinomycetes; order Mycobacteriales; family Mycobacteriaceae; genus Mycobacterium; species Mycobacterium palustre. The sequence goes on along the minus strand of NZ_LQPJ01000130.1, from coordinate 47,694 downwards.
CCTCGACGCTGCCGGTGGCCGGCAGCGCCTACACCTTCTCCTATGCCACCTTCGGGGAATTCCTGGCCTGGATCATCGGCTGGAACCTGCTGCTCGAATTGGCGATCGGCGCGGCCGTGGTGTCCAAGGGCTGGTCGAGCTACCTCGGTTCGGTGTTCGGATTCACCGGCGGGACGGCCACATTCGGTTCCTTCCAGCTCGACTGGGGCGCGCTGGTGATCGTCGCGGTGGTGGGCACGCTGATCGCGCTGGGCACCAAGCTGTCGTCGAGGTTTTCCGCGGTGATCACCGCCATCAAGGTGTCGGTGGTGGTGCTCGTCGTGGTCGTCGGCGCCTTTTACATCAAAGGATCCAACTACTCGCCGTTCATCCCCAAGCCGGAGGCCGGGCACGAGGCGAGCGGGGTCAACCAGTCGGTGCTGTCGCTGCTCACCGGGGCGACCAGCAGCCACTACGGCTGGTACGGCGTGCTGGCGGGGGCGTCGATCGTGTTCTTCGCGTTCATCGGCTTCGACATCGTCGCCACCATGGCCGAGGAAACCAAAGAGCCGCAGCGCGACGTGCCGCGCGGAATCCTGGTGTCGCTGGGCATCGTCACCCTGCTCTACGTCGCGGTCGCGGTGGTGCTGTCGGGGATGGTGTCCTACACCCAGCTCAAGACGCAGGCCGGCGGCAAGCCGGCGAACCTGGCCACCGCGTTCACGGCGAACGGAATCCATTGGGCCAGCAAGATCATCGCCATCGGCGCGCTGGCCGGGCTGACCACGGTGGTGATGGTGCTGATGCTCGGGCAGTGCCGGGTGCTGTTCGCGATGGCGCGCGACGGGCTGTTGCCCCGGCCGCTGGCCAAGACGGGTTCGCGCGGCACCCCGGTCCGCACCACCGCGCTGGTCGCGGTGGTGGTGGGCGCGACGGCGTCGGTGTTCCCGATCAGCAAGCTCGAGGAGATGGTCAACGTCGGCACCCTGTTCGCCTTCGTGTTGGTGTCGGCCGGCGTCATCGTGCTGCGCCGCACCAGGCCGGACCTGGAACGCGGGTTCCGCGCCCCGTGGGTGCCGCTGCTTCCGATCGCCTCGATCTGCGCGTGCCTGTGGCTGATGCTGAACCTCACGGCGCTGACGTGGGTCCGGTTCGGCGTCTGGCTGCTGGTCGGAACCGCCATCTACGCCGGGTACGGCTACCGGCATTCGGTCCAGGGGCGCCGCACCGCGGAGGCCGCGTTTACAAACTAGCGATCTCTGTCTAGACAGAAGACGCGAAGCGTCGTATTGTCCAACCTCGAGGTGCTCAGACTCACGAAAGAGGTTTGGCGTATGACCACACTGCGACCCCGACCGGGCCAACGGGCCGAGGCGCCGGGCTGGCGCGACAAGAAGCGCCGGCTGTGGCTGTTGGGCTTGATCGCCCCGACCGCGCTGTTCGTGATGATTCCGGCCGTGTGGGGGCTCAACCGGCTGGGCTGGCACGCGGCCGCGCAGGCGCCGCTGTGGATCGGGCCGATCCTGCTCTACGTGCTGCTGCCGATCCTGGACCTGCGGTTCGGCGCCGACGGGCAGAACCCGCCCGACGAGGTGATGGAGCAGCTGGAAAACGACAGGTACTACCGCTACTGCACCTACGCGTTCATCCCGTTCCAATACCTCAGCGTCGTCTTCGGCGCATACCTGTTCACCGCGTCCGACCTCGGCTGGCTCGGGTTTGAGGGGGCCTTGAGCTGGGCCGGCAAGCTGGGCGTGGCGCTGTCGGTCGGGGTGCTGGGCGGGGTCGGCATCAACACCGCCCACGAGATGGGCCACAAGAAGGACGCGCTGGAGCGCTGGCTGTCCAAGATCACCCTGGCGCAGACCTGCTACGGCCACTTCTACATCGAGCACAACCGCGGTCACCACGTGCGGGTGGCCACCCCGGAGGACCCGGCGTCGTCCCGCTTCGGGGAAACCTTCTGGGAGTTCTTGCCGCGCAGCGTGTTCGGCGGCCTTCGCTCGTCGCTGCGGCTGGAGGCCCAGCGGCTGCGCCGGCAGGGCCGCAACCCGTGGCACCCCAAGACCTACCTGTCCAACGACGTGCTCAACGCCTGGCTGCTGTCGGTCGTGTTGTGGGGCGCCCTGATCGCGATCTTCGGCCCGGCGCTGATCCCGTTCGTGCTCGTCCAGGCCGTCTTCGGGTTCAGCCTGCTCGAGTCGGTCAATTACCTCGAGCACTACGGGCTGCTGCGGCAAACAGTCGACACCGGTTCCGGAAAAGGCCGCTACGAGCGCTGCACGCCGCTGCACAGCTGGAACTCCGACCACGTCGTCACCAACTTGTTCCTTTACCACCTGCAGCGGCACAGCGACCACCACGCCAACCCGACCCGCCGCTACCAGACGCTGCGCAGCATGGAGGGCTCGCCCAACCTGCCGAGCGGGTACGCGTCGATGATCGCGCTGACCTACTTCCCGCCGCTGTGGCGCAAGGTGATGGATCACCGGGTGCTGGAGCACTACGGCGGCGACATCACCCGGGTCAACGTGCAGCCGCGGCTGCGCGAGAAGCTGCTGGCGGCCCACGGGGTCCCGGCATGACGGCCGCCTACCGCTGCCCGGTGTGCGACTACGTCTACGACGAGGCCAACGGCGATGCGAGGGAAGGCTTCCCGCCGGGTACCAGGTGGGAGGACATCCCCGACGACTGGTGCTGTCCGGATTGTTCGGTGCGCGAGAAGATCGACTTCGAAAGCTTAGAAGGAACTTAGGGGTGAGCCGATGAGCGACTACAAACTGTTCCGCTGCATCCAGTGCGGCTTCGAGTACGACGAGGCCCTGGGCTGGCCGGAGGACGGCATCGCGCCGGGGACCCGCTGGGACGAGATCCCCGACGACTGGAGCTGCCCGGACTGCGGCGCGGCGAAATCCGACTTCGAGATGGTCGAGGTGGCGCGGCCCTGAGCGTTACAGTCGCGCCTGTGAAGCGGATGCCCTACGCCGAGGCGTCCCGCGCCCTGCTGCGCGATTCGGTGCTCGACGCGATGCGCGACCTGCTGCTCGACCGGGACTGGTCCGCGATCACGCTGTCGGACGTGGCCCGCGCCGCCGGCATCAGCCGGCAGACCATCTACAACGAGTTCGGTTCGCGGCAGGGTTTGGCCCAGGGTTACGCGCTGCGCCTGGCCGATCGCCTGGTCGACGTCGTCCACGCCGCGCTGGACGCCCACGTCGGCAACATCCACGAGGCGCTGCTGCGCGGGTTCCGCGACTTTTTCGCCGAGTCCGCCGCGGACCCCTTGGTGACGTCGCTGTTGACCGGCGCCGCCAAGCCCGACCTGCTGCAGCTCATCACCACCGACAGCGCGCCCATCATCAACCGGGCCTCGGCGCGGCTCGTCGCGGCGCTGACGCAGAGCTGGGTGGCCGCCACCGCCGAGGACGCCGGCGTGCTGGCCCGGGCCCTCGTCCGGCTCTGCCTGAGCTACGTGTCGATGCCGCCGGAGGCCGATCACGACGTCGCCGCGGACCTGGCCCGGCTGCTGACGCCGTTTGTCGAGCGGCACGGCGTCGTCGATGTTCCCTAGGACTCTTTGGAACTCCGCCTCGCCTCAGGGACCGACGCCGCGGCGACTACAGTGGCGCAAGAACATACCTAAGCTAAGTACCGCCGCGTTCCGGCGCGCCCCGAAAAGGATGAAACACGCATGACGACGACCCAATCGCTGACCCCTGATGTTCGCAACGGCATCGACTTCAAGGTCGCCGACCTGTCGCTGGCCGATTACGGTCGCAGGGACATCGAGCTCTCCGAGCAGGAGATGCCGGGCCTGATGTCGCTGCGCCGCGAATACGCCGAGGTGCAGCCCCTGAAGGGGGCGCGGATTTCGGGCTCGCTGCACATGACCGTGCAGACCGCCGTGCTCATCGAGACCCTCGTCGCGCTGGGCGCGCAGGTCCGGTGGGCGTCCTGCAACATCTTCTCCACCCAGGACCACGCCGCCGCCGCCGTGGTCGTCGGCCCGTACGGCACGCCCGAGGAGCCCAAGGGCGTCCCGGTGTTCGCCTGGAAGGGCGAGACGCTCGAGGAGTACTGGTGGGCCGCCGAGCAGATGCTGACCTGGCCCGACGAACCGGCGAACATGATCCTCGACGACGGCGGCGACGCCACCATGCTGGTGCTGCGCGGCGCCCAGTACGAGAAGGCCGGCGTGGTGCCGCCCGCCGAGGAGGACGACCCCACCGAGTGGAAGGTCTTTTTGGAGCTGCTGCGCAACCGCTTCGAGACCGACAAGAACAAGTGGACCAGGATTTCGGAGTCGGTGAAGGGCGTCACCGAGGAGACCACCACCGGCGTGCTGCGGCTCTACCAGTTCGCCGCCGCCGGTGACCTGGCCTTCCCGGCGATCAACGTCAACGACTCGGTCACCAAGTCCAAGTTCGACAACAAGTACGGCTGCCGCCACTCGCTGATCGACGGGATCAACCGCGGCACCGACGTGCTGATCGGCGGCAAGAAGGTGCTGATCTGCGGCTACGGCGACGTCGGCAAGGGCTGCGCGGAGTCGGTGAAGGGCCAGGGCGCGCGCGTCGTCGTCACCGAGATCGACCCGATCAACGCGCTGCAGGCGCTGATGGAGGGCTACGACGTCCAGACGGTCGAGGACGCGATCTCCACCGCGGACATCGTCATCACCGCCACCGGCAACAAGGACATCATCACCCTCGAGCACATGAGGGCGATGAAGGACCACGCGGTGCTGGGCAACATCGGGCACTTCGACAACGAGATCCAGGTCGCCGCGCTGGAGCGCTCCGGCGCGACCAAGGTGAACATCCGCCCGCAGGTCGACGTGTGGACGTTCCCCGACACCGGCAAGTCGATCATCCTGCTCTCCGAGGGCCGGCTGCTGAACCTGGGCAACGCCACCGGCCACCCGTCGTTCGTGATGAGCAACAGCTTCTCCAACCAGGTGATCGCCCAGATCGAGCTGTGGACCAAGAACGACGAGTACGACAACGAGGTGTACCGGCTGCCCAAGCACCTCGACGAGAAGGTGGCCCGCATCCACGTCGAGGCGCTCGGCGGCAAGCTGACCAAGCTCACCAAGGAGCAGGCCGAGTACATCGGCGTCGACGTCGACGGCCCCTACAAGGCGGACCACTACCGCTACTGAGCGGCGCGGCGCCGCGGCGCTAGGCTCGCGCCGTGCTGATCGCGATCGAAGGGGTCGACGGCGCGGGCAAGCGGACGCTGTCCAACGGCCTGCGGGAGGCGTTGCAGGCGGCGGGCAAATCGGTGGCCACGCTGGCGTTCCCGCGGTACGGGCAGTCGGTGACCGCCGACATCGCCGCCGAGGCCCTGCACGGCGAGCACGGTGACCTGGCGTCGTCGGTGTACGCGATGGCGACGCTGTTCGCGCTCGACCGCGCCGCGGCGATCGCCGACATCGAGGCGCTGGCCCGCGGCCACGACGTGGTGATCCTGGATCGCTACGTCGCCTCCAACGCCGCCTACAGCGCCGCGCGCCTGCGCGAGGACGCGGACGGGGCGGCGGTGGCCTGGGTGCGCCGGCTCGAATACCAACGCCTGGGCCTGCCCGCCCCCGACTGGCAGGTGCTGCTCGCGGTGCCCGCCGACCTGGCCGTGCGGCGGGCCCGGCAGCGCGCCGACACCGAACCGGGCCGCGCCCGCGACAGCTACGAACGCGACGACGAGCTGCAGCGGCGCACCGGGGCCGTCTACGCCGAACTGGCCGCCGCGGGCTGGGGCGGCCGGTGGCTGCAAGTCGACGCGGACGTCGATCCGGCGCGCCTCGCCGCGACCCTGATCGCCCGCTAGGACCGCCGGATAGCAGATTTCCGGCCGTTTCGCGCCACATTTACCGCGATCGGCCAAGAAACGCCCGTGTGGTGCCCCAATTTTGTCCCGTTCTGGTGACACCATGGACTCCATGAGGCAAAGGATCCTGGTCGTCGATGACGACGCTTCGCTGGCAGAGATGCTGACCATCGTGCTGCGTGGGGAGGGCTTCGACACCGCGGTCATCGGTGACGGGACCCAAGCCCTCACCGCGGTGCGTGAGCTGCGGCCCGATCTGGTGCTGCTCGACCTGATGCTGCCCGGCATGAACGGCATCGACGTGTGCCGCGTGCTGCGGGCCGACTCCGGCGTGCCGATCGTCATGCTGACCGCCAAGACCGACACGGTCGACGTGGTGCTGGGGCTGGAGTCGGGCGCCGACGACTACATCATGAAGCCGTTCAAGCCCAAGGAGCTGGTCGCCCGGGTCCGCGCGCGGCTGCGGCGCAACGACGACGAGCCCGCCGAGATGCTGTCCATCGCCGACGTCGACATCGACGTGCCGGCGCACAAGGTCACCCGCAACGGGGAGCAGATCTCGCTGACGCCTCTGGAGTTCGACCTGCTGGTCGCGCTGGCACGCAAACCGCGCCAGGTGTTTACTCGTGATGTGCTGCTCGAACAGGTGTGGGGGTATCGTCACCCGGCCGATACGCGCTTGGTGAACGTGCACGTCCAGCGTCTGCGGGCCAAGGTCGAGAAAGACCCTGAAAACCCGACCGTGGTGTTGACCGTTCGAGGAGTGGGTTACAAGGCCGGACCTCCGTGATCGCAGGATGATCTGGGGCTCGAGACGACGCACTCGTAGCCGCTGGGGGCGCTCTGGCCCGATGACCCGCGGCATGGGTGCGCTGAGCCGGGCCGTGGGCGTCGCGTGGCGCCGGTCGCTGCAACTGCGCGTGGTCGCGCTGACGCTGGGGCTGTCGCTGGCGGTGATCCTCGCCCTCGGCTTCGTGCTGACCAGCCAGGTGACCAACCGCGTGCTCGACGTCAAGGTGAAGGCCGCCATCGAGCAGATCGAGCGGGCCCGCACCACCGTCGCCGGCATCGTCAACGGCGAGGAGACGCGCTCGCTGGACAGCAGCCTGCAGCTGGCCCGCAACACGTTGACGTCCAAGACCGACCCGGCGTCGGGCGCGGGGCTGGCCGGTGCGTTCGACGCGGTGCTGATGGTGCCCGGCGACGGCCCGCGCGCCGCGACCACGGCCGGGCCCGTCGACCAGATACCGGGCTCGTTGCGCGGTTTCGTCAAGGCCGGGCAGGCCGCCTACCAGTACGCCACCGTGCACACCGACGGCTTCTCCGGGCCGGCGCTGATCGTCGGCACCCCGACGTCGTCGCAGGTCGCCAACCTCGAGCTGTACCTGATCTTCCCGCTGAAGAACGAGCAGGCCACGATCCAGCTGGTGCGCGGGACGATGATCACCGGCGGCGCCGTGCTGTTGGTGCTGCTCGCCGGGATCGCGCTGCTAGTGTCGCGCCAGGTGGTGGTGCCGGTCCGGTCGGCCTCGCGCATCGCCGAACGGTTCGCCGAGGGGCACCTGTCCGAGCGCATGCCGGTGCGCGGCGAAGACGACATGGCGCGGCTGGCGATGTCGTTCAACGACATGGCCGAGAGCCTGTCGCGGCAGATCACCCAGCTCGAGGAGTTCGGAAACCTGCAGCGCCGCTTCACCTCTGACGTCAGTCACGAGCTGCGCACCCCGCTGACCACCGTGCGGATGGCCGCCGACCTGATCTATGACCACAGCGCCGACCTCGATCCCACGCTGGCGCGCTCGACCGAGCTGATGGTCAGCGAGCTGGACCGGTTCGAGACGCTGCTCAACGACCTGCTGGAGATCTCCCGGCACGACGCCGGTGTGGCCGAATTGTCGGTCGAGGCAGTCGATTTGCGCACCACCGTGCAAAGCGCGCTGGGCAACGTGGGCCACCTGGCCGAAGAGGCCGGCATCGAGCTGGTGGTCGACCTGCCCGCCCGCGAGGTGATCGCGGAGGTCGACGCGCGGCGTGTGGAACGGATCCTGCGCAACCTGATCGCCAACGCGATCGACCACGCCGAGCACAAGCCGGTGCGCATCCGGATGGGCGCCGACGAGGACACCGTCGCCGTCACCGTCCGCGACTACGGGGTGGGGCTGCGGCCCGGCGAGGAAAAGCTGGTGTTCAGCCGGTTCTGGCGGTCGGACCCGTCGCGGGTGCGGCGCTCCGGCGGCACCGGGCTGGGGCTGGCGATCAGCATCGAGGACGCGCGGCTGCACCAGGGCCGGCTGGAGGCCTGGGGGGAGCCCGGGCAGGGCGCCTGCTTCCGGCTGACGCTGCCGCTGGTTCGCGGCCACAAGGTCACCACCAGCCCGCTGCCGCTCAAACCGATTCCCGAGACGGCGCAGCAGCCGCCGGCCGCCGCCCCCGAACCGAAGGAGCGTCAGCGACCCCGCGAGCACGCCGAAAGGAGTGGGTAATGCGCCGATTGCCGGCGCTCATCGCGCTGCTGGCGCTGGCGCTCTCGCTCGCCGGCTGCGCCGGGGTGCCCAGCTCGTCGGCCCCGCAGGCCATCGGCACCGTCGAGCGACCGGCGCCGTCGAACCTGCCCAAGCCGACCCCGGGCATGGACCCCGACGTGTTGCTGCGCGAATTCCTCAAGGCCACAGCCGATCCCGCGAACCGGCACCTGGCGGCGCGGCAGTTCCTGACCCAGTCGGCGTCCAACTCGTGGGACGACGCCGGTAGCGCGCTGCTGATCGACCACGTCGTGTTCGTGGAAACCCGTGCCGCCGAACGGGTTTCAGCCACCATGCGGGCCGACATCCTGGGCTCGCTGTCGGACGTGGGGGTCTTCGAAACCGCCGAGGGCGTGCTGCCCGACCCCGGTCCGATCGAGTTGGTCAAGACGTCGGGCGGGTGGCGGATCGACCGGCTGCCCAACGGGGTGTTCTTGGACTGGCAGCAATTCCAGGCCACCTACAAACGCAACACGCTGTACTTCGCCGACCCGACCGGCAAGACCGTGGTGCCCGACCCGCGCTACGTGGCGGTGGCCGATCACGACCAGCTGGCCACCGAGCTCGTCTCCAAGATGCTGGCCGGCCCGCGGCCGGAGATGGCCCACACGGTGCGCAACCTGCTGGCGCCGCCGCTGCGGTTACGGGGGCCGGTGACCCGGGCCGACGGCGGCAAGAACGGCATCGGGCTCGGGTACGGCGGCGCCCGCGTCGAGTTGGAGAAGCTCTCGACCACCGATCCGCACAGCCGCGCATTGCTTGCGGCGCAGATCATTTGGACACTGGCCCGCGCCGATATCCGGGGCCCGTACGTCATCAACGCCGACGGCGCGCCGCTGGACGATCGGTTCCGCGACGGCTGGACCACCTCCGACGTCGCCGCCACCGACCCGGGCGTGGCCGACGGCGCCGGCGCCGGGCTGCATGCCCTGGTCAACGGCTCGCTGGTGGGCCTGGACGGGCAGCACACCACCGTGGTGCCGGGCGCCTTCGGGCGCATGGGCGATCAGACCGGCGCGGCGCTGTCGCGCAGCGGTCGGCAGGTCGCGTCGGTGGTGACGCTGCGGCGCGGCGCCCCGGATCAGGCGGCGTCGCTGTGGATCGGCGACCTGGGCGGCGAGGCGGTGCAATCCGCCGACGGGCACAACCTGACGCGGCCCAGCTGGTCGCTGGACGACGCCGTGTGGGTGGTGGTCGACAACAACAACGTGCTGCGCGCCATCCAGGAGCCGGCGTCCGGGCAGCCCGCGCGCATCCCGGTGGATTCCGCGCTGGTGGCCAGCGCCTTCCCGGGGCCGATCACCGACCTGCAGCTGTCGCGGGATTCCACGCGCGCCGCGATGGTGATCAACGGCCAGGTGATCCTCGCCGGGGTCGAGCAGACCCAGGCCGGGCAGTACGTGCTGACCTACCCGCGGCGGCTGGGCTTCGGCCTGGGCAACTCGGTGGTGTCGCTGTCCTGGCGCACCGGCGACGACATCGTCGTCACCCGCACCGACGCCAGCCACCCGGTGTCCTACGTCAACCTCGACGGCGTGAACTCCGACGCCCCGGCCCGCGGGGTGCAGGTCCCGGTGACGACGGTCGCGGCCAACCCCTCGACGGTGTACGTCGCGGCTCCCGAAGGGGTGCTGCAGTATTCGGCGTCGGCGCCCGAGAGCCAGCAGAGCTGGTCCGAAGTGTCCGGGTTGACGATTCCCGGGGCGGCGCCGGTGTTGCCGGGCTGAGTCAGGCCTGCGTCGCGGTTGATGCGGCGGACACCGCGGCCGGCTTGTCCACCGCGGATGCGGCGACACCTCGGTAGTCGGGGGCCTCGAGGAACCGGCGTCGACGACGGCGGGCATGACAATCGCCAACAGCGCGTTGAGGCGGGAGACGGTTCTCGCCAGGTTCGACGAAACCCATTGCACGCCGGCGTATTTCGCGTGACGACCTGCCCGGGGTGGCCGAAAATGCGATGCAAAGCGGCCTGCACGTCGCCGACTGCATTCGCCGTGATCTGCGCGGCAGACCCCGCAAGCGCTACCGGTACCGCGACCTCGGTTCGGCGGCCTACATCAGCCGCGGGCACGCCTTACTGCAAGCCGGGCCGGTCCAGCTCGCGGCCACCTGGTTGCTCACCATCGCCCCGCCCGTCGCGCCGACCGCACCTTCATCCTCAGCCCGCCCCCGCCCACGCAAACCTATGGCTGGTCAATGGCCACCCACCACCCGGGTGATCTGCCTGTTGACGGGCTCAGCAGCGCCGTATAGCCCCCAGTAGCAGCCGGCCGTGAGCGCGGGTCCGAGTTTCAGGCGGGCTGCTGCATCGAAACCGCTTGCCGAGTAAAGCTTTCGCTGCGACCGCGCCGCGATGTCGGCCCCCGCCGCCACACTGGCGGGCATGCTCGACCTGATCCTGCCGCTGGAATGCGGCGGCTGCGGGGCGCCCTCGACGCGCTGGTGTGACGCGTGCGCCGCCGAGCTGGCGGTCAAACCCGACGAACCGCACGTGGTGATCCCCCGCGTCGACCCGCGGGCGCCGGTGTTCGCGCTGGGCCGCTACGCCGGCGCCCGACGACAGGCCATCCTCGCGCTGAAGGAACGCGGCCGCGGCGACCTCGTCGCGCCGCTGGCCCGCACCCTCGCGCTCGGGATCCATCGGCTGCTCACCTGGGGGATGGTCGAAGCCCCGCTGGCGGTCGTGCCCGCGCCGACCCGGCGCTCGGCGGCGCGGGCGCGCGGCGGCGACCCGGTGACCCGGCTGGCCCGGGCCGCGGTCGCCGGGCACCCCGACATCACCGTCGCGCCGCTGCTGCGGATGAAGGCGCTGGCCCGCGACTCGGTGGGCCTGGACACCTCGGCCCGCGAGCGCAACCTCGCCGGCCGGGTGCGGCTGCGCGGCGAGCTCCCGCGCACCGAGGTGCTCGTCGTCGACGACATCGTCACCACGGGGGCGACGGCGCGCGAGTCGGTGAGCACCCTGCGCGCCGCCGGCATCCGGGTGGCCGCGGTGCTGGCCGTCGCGGCCGCCTAAAACCTGTGCGCCGCCACAGCGCATGTGAAGAACACGCAACAGCCGCCCCAAATTGGTGGCATCCGAAGGCGAACACGAGCTAACGTCGAGATCAACGTGAGAGACTTCCTGGCTTGACCACCGGTCGCATCTTCCCAGGTGGTGGCGCCCTACGCGGAGGGGGTGGTATTCGGCACCTTGCACCGGCGGGCGGCCAGCGGCGGTCTTTGAAAAAAGGCCGCTCCACCCCGTCGGCGCGTGATGTAGCAAGCCGGCACGCAGCGCGTGCGACGTGGAAAAGGAAACGAGTTGTCACGTATGTCAAGGCTCACCGTGGATTCCGGTCAGACTCTGGACCAACCGCCGGCAGAAGTTAGCGCGCCGGCCGAACCGATGACGAACGCCGAAATCGTGTTCAAAGGCCGCAACGTCGAAATCCCCGATCACTACCGCATCTACGTCTCGCAAAAACTCGCCCGCCTCGAACGCTTCGATCGCTCCATCTATCTTTTCGACGTCGAGCTCAAACACGCCCCCAACCGCCGCCAGCGCAAGTCGTGTCAGCGCGTCGAGATCACCGCCCGCGGCCGCGGTCCGGTGAGCCGCGCGGAGGCCTGCGCCGACAGCTTCTACGCCGCCTTCGAGGCGGCGGTCGACAAGCTGGAGAACAGGCTGCGCCGCGTCAAGGACCGCCGCAAGGTGCACTACGGCGACAAGACCCCGGTGTCTTTGGCCGCCGCGACGGCGGTGGCCCCCCGGTCAGCCGAATCGTCGGCGCGGGGCTTCGACGCCCGGCCCGCGGAGCCGCACGAACACGACGGCGCCGACCCCGCGGCGCACCGCGACCGCCACGACCGCGCGCCCGGCCGGATCGTGCGCACCAAGGAACACAAGGCCAAACCCATGACGGTCGACGACGCGCTCTACGAGATGGAGCTCGTCGGGCACGACTTCTTTTTGTTCTTCGACAAGCAGACCGAACGGCCCTCGGTGGTCTACCGTCGCCACGCCTACGACTACGGGCTGATCAGCCTGTCCTGATCCGGCTCGGGCCGACGTTGGCCGGGCTCAGCGAACGTGTCACCTACCATGGATGGCGCCGAACAAGCGAGCGTTGAGACGAACGCCATCCAACAGGGGAACACCCCAAAGGGGACGACACCGTGTTATCGAAGTTGCTGCGCCTTGGTGAAGGTCGCATGGTCAAGCGCCTCAAGCGGGTGGCCGACTATGTCAACACGTTGTCCGATGACGTCGAAAAGCTCACCGACGCCGAGCTGCGGGCCAAGACCGACGAGTTCAAGAAGCGCCTGCAAGAGGGGGAAACCCTCGACGAGCTGCTGCCCGAGGCGTTCGCCGTGGCGCGCGAGGCGGCCTGGCGGGTGCTGGACCAGCGCCCGTTCGACGTGCAGGTGATGGGCGCGGCCGCGCTGCACCTGGGCAACGTCGCCGAGATGAAGACCGGTGAGGGCAAGACGCTGACCTGTGTGTTGCCCGCCTACCTCAACGCGCTGGCCGGCAAGGGCGTGCACATCGTCACCGTCAACGACTACCTGGCCAAGCGCGACAGCGAGTGGATGGGCCGGGTGCACCGCTTCCTGGGCCTGCAGGTCGGGGTGATCCTGGCGCAGATGACGCCCGACGAGCGCCGCGTCGCCTACAACGCCGACATCACCTACGGGACCAACAACGAGTTCGGCTTCGACTACCTGCGCGACAACATGGCGCACTCCCTCGACGACCTGGTGCAGCGCGGGCACAACTACGCGATCGTCGACGAGGTCGACTCGATCCTGATCGACGAGGCCCGCACCCCGCTGATCATCTCCGGCCCGGCCGACGGCGCGTCGAACTGGTACACCGAATTCGCGCGGCTGGCGCCGCTGATGAAAAAGGACGTGCACTACGAGGTCGACCTGCGCAAACGCACCGTCGGCGTGCACGAGAAGGGCGTGGAGTTCGTCGAAGACCAGCTCGGCATCGACAACCTCTACGAGGCGGCCAACTCCCCGCTGGTCAGCTACCTCAACAACGCGCTGAAGGCCAAGGAGCTGTTCCACCGCGACAAGGACTACATCGTCCGCGACGGCGAGGTGCTCATCGTCGACGAGTTCACCGGCCGCGTCCTGATCGGCCGCCGCTACAACGAGGGCATGCACCAGGCCATCGAGGCCAAGGAGCACGTCGAGATCAAGGCGGAGAACCAGACCCTGGCCACGATCACGCTGCAGAACTACTTCAGGCTCTACGACAAGCTGGCCGGCATGACCGGCACCGCCCAGACCGAGGCGGCCGAGCTGCACGAGATCTACAAGCTGGGCGTGGTGTCGATCCCGACCAACAAGCCGATGATCCGCACCGACCAGTCCGACCTCATCTACAAGACCGAGGAAGCCAAGTACATCGCCGTCGTCGACGACGTCGCCGAGCGCTACGAGAAGGGCCAGCCGGTCCTGATCGGCACCACCAGCGTCGAGCGCTCCGAATACCTGTCGCGCCAGTTCACCAAGCGGCGCATCCCGCACAACGTGCTCAACGCCAAGTACCACGAGCAGGAGGCGGCGATCGTCGCGGTGGCCGGCCGGCGCGGCGGCGTCACCGTCGCCACCAACATGGCCGGCCGCGGCACCGACATCGTGCTGGGCGGCAACGTCGACTTCCTCACCGACCAGCGGCTGCGCGAGCGCGGCCTGGACCCGGTGGAGACGCCCGACGAGTACGAGGCGGCCTGGCACGCCGAGCTGCCGATCGTCAAGGAGGAGGCCGGCAAGGAGGCAGCCGAGGTGATCGAGGCCGGCGGCCTGTACGTGCTGGGCACCGAGCGCCACGAGTCGCGGCGCATCGACAACCAGTTGCGCGGCCGTTCCGGCCGCCAGGGCGACCCCGGCGAGTCCCGCTTCTATTTGTCGCTGAGCGACGAGCTGATGCGCCGCTTCAACGGCGCCGCGCTCGAGGCGATGCTGAACCGGCTGAACCTGCCCGACGACGTGCCGATCGAGAACAAGATGGTCACCCGCGCCATCAAGAGCGCCCAGACCCAGGTCGAGCAGCAGAACTTCGAGGTCCGAAAGAACGTCCTCAAGTACGACGAGGTGATGAACCAGCAGCGCAAGGTGATCTACGCCGAGCGCCGCCGCATCCTCGAGGGCGAGAACCTCAAGGACCAGGCCCTGGACATGGTCCGCGACGTCGTCACCGCCTACGTCAACGGCGCGACGGCCGAGGGCTACGCCGAGGACTGGGACCTCGACGCGCTGTGGACCGCGCTCAAGACGCTGTACCCGGTCGGGATCACGCACGAGAGCCTGACGCATCCCGACGCCGACTCCGACCGCGACGACCTGACCCGCGAGGAGCTGCTCGACGCCCTGCTCAAGGACGCCGAAAGGGCTTATGCCGCAAGGGAAGCCGAGCTCGAGGAGATCGCCGGTGAGGGCGCGATGCGTCAGCTGGAACGCAACGTGTTGCTCAACGTCATCGACCGCAAGTGGCGCGAGCACCTCTACGAGATGGACTACCTCAAGGAGGGCATCGGCCTGCGCGCGATGGCCCAGCGCGACCCGCTGGTGGAGTACCAGCGGGAGGGCTACGACATGTTCATGGCCATGCTCGACGGCTTGAAGGAAGAGTCGGTCGGCTTCCTGTTCAACGTCACCGTGGAGGCCGTGCCCGCCCCGCAGGTCGCCCCGGTCGAGACTCCAGAAGGGCTGGCAAAGCTGGGTTCCGGCGCCGCCGCGCCGCAGGACGGCGCCGACGGCGCGCCCGCGTCGGCCCGCGACGAGGCGCCAAGCACGTTGCGCGCCAAGGGGATCGAGAACGATGCGCCGGCCCTGACGTATTCCGGCCCGTCCGAGGACGGTTCGGCGCAGGTGCAGCGCAACGGCGGTGGCGCGCAGAAGACCCCGGCCGGCGCGGCCGCCGGCGGCACCCGCCGCGAGCGCCGCGAGGCCGCACGCCGGCAGGGTCGCGGCGCCAAGCCGCCGAAATCGGTCAAGCGGCGCTAGGCGGGATCCTCCGTCGCCCGGGCCGGATTCAGCCCGCGCAGCACCACGTCGAGGCCGGCCTCGAACTCCCGCGCGTAGTCGGTCTTCGCCATCACGCCAAGGAAGTGTGCCGCCAACGGTGCGCCGCTGAAATCCGCGTCGGCGTCGGCACGGGCGAGCGGGCCCCCGAGGCGATTCGCGGCCAGCTCGTTGTTGATCGCCCCCGTCGCGTAGGTGAGACAGACGCACAGCGCCCGCGCCGCTTCATCCGGCGACAAACCGCCCTCGGTGAGCGCTTCCATGCCGGCCTGCACCGCGGTGGCGCTTACCGCCGTCACGGGACCTTGGCTGACGAGACTGAAGGCCTCGGGGTATTTGAGAGCCACGCGCCGCAGGTCCCGAAGGATTGCTCGCAGTGTGCCGTCCCACCTCGCCGCGGTTTTGGGAACGCGGACTTCGGCGATCACCGCCTCGCCGACCAACCGCAACAGGTCGGCCTTGTTCGCCACGTGACGATAGAGCGACATCGCCTCGCAGCCGAGTCGCGCTCCCACCGCGCGCATCGTCACCGCGTCGATTCCGTCTTCCTCGATCAATTCCAGCGTGGCCTTGACGATGGCATCTCGACCGAGCCGGGCTTGCACGCTTACATTGTAAGCGCTAGCCTTCGCTTACAACGTAAGCAAAGGATGTCGATGAACACGCTTGCCGCTCTCGCCACGGGAACCCTTCTTGCGAATGCGATTTGGGGCCGCCGCCCGCCAAAGCCGCCACCCGCGGGCCGGTTCGCCGATATCGCCGGCCGCCGGATCCACTATGTGGAACGCCCCGGCGCGGGCGTCCCGATAGTCCTGCTGCACGGCATGCCCGGAACCCACCGCGACTTCGACCGGGTGGTCGCCGAGCTCCCCGGCGCCCATACCATCGCCGTCGACCGTCCCGGGTACGGCTGGTCACAAGGCGGCCCACTGGACTTTCAAAGCCAGGTCGACATGATTCCCGCGCTGTTCGCCCACATCGGCATCGAGCGAGGCTTGCTGGTCGGCCACTCGTTCGGCGGGCTGCTGTCGCTCGGCGTCGCGGCGCGCTTTCCCGAGATCGTCGCGGGCCTCGCGCTCATCGCGCCGTCGGGCGGTGGGTTGCGTTCGGGGCCCTTCCGGATCGGAGCGGCGTGGCTGGTTCGCGCCACCCAGCTGCCGGGCCTCCGGCAGCTCAACGACCTGACGGTCGGCGGCCTGGTTCGGCGTGCGGGCGCAATCGTCGACGGGCGCTTCGCTTTTGCGCCCGATCCGGTTGACCCGGTGTACCGCAGGCGGCTGGGCGAGGTCACCCTGCACGACGACAACTTGCGGGCGATGGCCGAAGATCGCCTGGCGTACCACCGCAACATCGACTGGGTGGACCGGCGGCTCGCAGCGCTGACGGCGCCCGCCGTCGTGGTGTTGGCGGAGGGTGATCGTCCGACCCCGATTCGTCACGGCCGACGGTTGGCCGCGGCGCTTCGTGGCGGGGAGCTCGTCGAGGTGCCCGGCGGGCACATGCTGCCTATCGTGCAGCCGGGTGTCGTCGCCGCCGCGATCGAGCGGGTATCGGCCCGGCTGGTGTCATCGGGTGGGGGATATGCACACGAAACGGCCCTTGAGTCCATCACTAGTCAGAATTGACTAGGGCACCGTCACGCGAAGTTGAGCCTAATGAGCTATATGTTGAAGCGCCTGAGCGGTCGACACTGAGGCCATGAAGCGCTACTTGACCGTTGCTTACGGCGTCGCCGCCTACATGCTGTTCGTCGCGGCCTTCCTGTATCTGGTGGGCTTTTTGGCCGACGCCGTGGTGCCCCGAACCGTCGACCACGGGCTGGCGGCGCCGGTCGGCGAGGCGCTGCCGGTCAACCTGTTGCTGCTCGCGGCGTTCGGGCTGCAGCACAGCGTGATGGCGCGACCGGCGTTCAAGAGCGTCTGGACGCGCCTGGTGCCCGCGACGATCGAGCGGAGCACCTACGTGGTGCTGTCCAGCGCGGTTTTGGTGCTGCTCTACTGCCAATGGCGCACGATGCCGGCGGTCGTCTGGGACGTGCGGCAGCCGGCGGGCCGGGTGGCGCTGTGGGCGCTGTTCTGGCTGGGCTGGGCGATCGCGTTGGCCGCGACGTTCATGGTCAGCCACTTCGACCTGTTCGGCCTTCGCCAGGTGTACCTGGCCTGGCGTGGAAAGCCCTACACCCACATAGGTTTTCACGCCCGGTGGCTGTATCGGCTGGTGCGCCACCCGCTGATGCTCGGCTTCCTCATCGCGTTCTGGGCGGTGCCCACCATGACGGCCGGACACGCGCTGTTCTCGGCCGGGATGACGGCCTACATCCTGATCGCCACCCAGCTCGAGGAGCGCGACCTGATCGCGGTGCTGGGCGACCAATACCGCGACTACCGGCGCCGGGTCTCGATGCTGTTGCCGCTGAGGCGCCCGTCGCGCCGGGACGCGACCGAACCGGCCGCGCAGCTTTGACAGTCAGAGGGTTGCTGGAGGGCTTGGCGCCGGCGCCCCGGCAACTGCCAGTATGGGGATGTGGATGTCAAGGAGGTGCTGCTACCGGGCGTCGGCCTTCGGTACGAATTCACCAGCCATTCCGGCGATCGCATCGGGATCATCGCGCGGCGCGGCGGTGATTTCGACGTCGTGCTCTACGCCGCCGACGACCCCGACCAGGCCCGGCCGGTGTTGCGCCTCACCGACGACGAGGCCGACACCGTAGCCCAGATCCTCGGCGCGCCGCGCATCGCCGAACGCTTCACCGAGCTCACCCGCAAAGTGCCGGGCCTCGAGGCCGGTCAGGTCCACATCGAGCCGGGCAGCCCGTTCGCGGGCCGGCCACTGGGGGACACCCGCGCGCGCACGCGCACCGGTGCCTCGATCGTCGCGATCGTGCGCGACGAAGACGTGCTCGCCTCGCCGGGGCCCGCCGAGACGCTGCGCGGGGGTGACGTCCTGATCGTCATCGGCACCGATGAGGGCATCGCCGCCGTCGAGCAGATCGTCGAAAAGGGCTGAACCGGTGCAGGTTTCGGGGGCGCTGCTGTTCCAGCTCGGCGCCCTGCTCGCGACGCTGGCCGTACTGGGCGCGATGGCACGCCGCTTCGCGTTGTCCCCGATACCGGTGTACCTGCTGGCCGGACTGTCGCTCGGCAAGGGCGGGCTGCTCCCGGTGGCCGCCGCCGGGGATTTCATCACGACGGCCGCACCCATCGGCGTGGTATTGCTGCTGCTGACGTTGGGTGTGGAATTCTCCGCCACCGAGTTCGCCAGCAGCCTGCGCCATCACCTGCCGTCCGCGGGCGTCGACATCGTCCTCAACGCCACGCCCGGCGCGGCGGCGGGCTGGCTGTTGGGCCTTAACGGCGTGGCCATCCTGGCGCTGGCCGGCGTCACCTACGTCTCCTCGTCGGGCGTCATCGCGCGCGTGCTGGAGGACCTGGGCCGGCTCGGCAACCGGGAGACGCCGGCCGTGCTGTCCGTGCTGGTCCTCGAGGACTTCGCGATGGCGGCCTACCTGCCGCCGTTCGCGGTGCTCGCGTCGGGCGGGAGCTGGCTGGAGGCCGTCGCCGGAATGGCGGCCGCGATCGGTGCGCTGCTGGCGGCGTTCGCCGCGTCCTACCGGTGGGGGCACCATGTCGGCCGGCTGGTCGAACATCCCGATTCCGAGCAACTGTTGCTTCGGGTCCTCGGCATCACCCTGATGGTCGCGGCCGTCGCCGAAACCCTGCACGCCTCGGCGGCCGTGGGCGCGTTTTTGGTCGGCCTCACGCTCACCGGGGCGACGGCGGACCGGGCGCGCCAGGTGCTGGGCCCGCTGCGCGATCTGTTCGCCGCCATCTTCTTTCTGGCGATCGGCCTTTCGGTCGACCCCCGCGAGCTGCTGCCGATGCTTCCGGTGGCCATGGTCCTGGCCGGCGTCACCGCGCTGACCAAGCTGGCCACCGGCGTTCTGGCCGCCCGGCGCGACGGCGTCGCCCGGCGCGGCCAGCTGCGCGCCGGGGCGGCGCTGATCGCCCATGGCGAGTTCTCGTTGATCATCATCGGGTTGGTCGGAACGGCGATCCCGGCCGCGGCGGCGCTGGCCACGGCGTACGTCTTCGTGATGGCGATCGCGGGGCCCGTGCTGGCCCGCTACGGCGGCGGCCCGTTGCCCGCCGAAACCGGATCGCCGAACTAGGCCCCTAGCCGATGTGCAAGGCCACCACCTGCCAGCGGTTGCCTGCACCGGGCACCTGCTCGACGCGGCACGCGATGGCGTGGATGCGCCGGCCCCGGCTGTACGACCCGCAAACCTCCGCGGCCGCCTCCGTGTCGCGGCGCCCGGCCGGCTGCACCCGCAGCCGGCGCAGCACCGCGGCGCCCTCGCGCCCGGTCGCCGAGCGGCCGATCGCGAGCACCGAATCCACCAGGCTGGGCGCCAGCATCGGTCGCAGCTGGGCGGGTGGCCGGCGGCGGTCGATGACCTCCAGCACCCGGCGCAGCGCCGCGTCGGCGAAGACCGCCGCCTGACGCATCGGCGCCGGCACCGGGACGAGCCCCGCCGCTTCGGGGTGTCCGCCCGGTTGTTCGGGGTAGGGCCGGCGCGGCGCCCGCGCGCCGCGGCGCAGCGGTGCCCGCGGGGTTTGCCGGCAGGCGAGAACGTCTCGCCGGGGCGGCTCGTAGTCGACGACGGGCGTCACGGCGAACGCCGCGGCGCCGGAAGGATTCAGGACGGGACTAGTGGGCAACGCGCACTCTCCATCTCGGTGGTCGAACGGGAGCTGCTGGAGAGTGGCAGACGGTCGTCGGTCAGTGGCCATCATCGCACAACTGCGGCCAACCCGTGCCCGCGCCGAGCTCGACCCCGTCCGGGCGATTACCGTGGGATATACATGCGTTCACTAATCGGCCCCCCGCGAATTGACAAGGAGGACAGCGCCGTAATGGTGACCAGGTTGTCCCCGGCGGACGCGTCCTTCTACCGGCTCGAGAACACCGCCACCCCGATGTACGTCGGCTCGCTGTCCATCCTGCGCCGGCCGCGCGCGGGATTGAGCTACGAGACGCTGCTGGCCACCGTCGAACAGCGCCTGCCCCAGATACCGCGGTATCGCCAAAAGGTCCGGGAGGTCGGGGTCCCCGGGTCCAGGCCGGTGTGGGTCGACGACGCCGACTTCGACATCACCTACCACGTGCGGCAGTCGGCGCTGCCCTCGCCGGGCAGCGACGAGCAGCTGCACGAGCTGATCGCGCGGCTGGCCGCGCGGCCGCTGGACAAGTCGCGCCCGTTGTGGGAGATGTACCTCGTCGAGGGCCTGGCCAAGAACCGCATCGCGATCTACACCAAGTCGCACCAGGCGCTAATCAACGGCATGACGGCCCTCGAGATCGGTCACGTCATCGCCGACCGGACGCGTCGTCCGCCGCCGTTCCCCGAAGACATCTGGGTTCCAGAGCGCGACCCCGGCAACACCCGGCTGGTCCTCGGCGCGATCGGCGACTGGCTGGCGGGGCCGGGCGTCCAGCTGCAGGCCGTCGGCTCGGCGGTGGCGGGCGCGGTGACCAACTACGGCGAACTGCTGGACGCGGGCCGCCGGTTCGTCGACCTGGCGCGCGCCGTGGCGCGCGGGACCGCCCCCAGCAGCCCGCTCAACGCGACGGTTTCCCGGCACCGGCGGTTTACCGTCGCCAGTTGCCACCTCGAGGACTACCGCGCCGTGCGGGCCCGCTACGACTGCGACGTCAACGACGTGGTGCTGGCCGTGATCGCCGGCGCGCTGGGCAACTGGCTGCTGTCGCGCGGCGTGGCGGTGTCACCGACCGCGACGATCCGCGCGATGGCGCCGTTGTCGGTCTACGCCGACGACCAACTCGACTCGACCGGCCCCGGCCAAACCATCAGCCAGGTCACGCCGTTCCTGGTCGATCTGCCTGTGGGAGAGGCGAATCCGGTGGTGCGGCTGTCCCAGATCGCTCACGCCACCGAGTCCAACGCGGCGTCGGTTAGCCTCGTCGACGCCAGGACCATCGTCACGGTGTCGGGCTTTGCGCCGCCCACGCTGCACGCCATGGGAATCCGGGTCGCGACCAGCTTCCCGAGCTTCTCCAAGCGCACGTTCAACCTTTTGATCACCAACGCCCCGGGGGCCCAGTCGCAGATGTACATCGCCGGCACCAAGCTGCTCGAGACCTACGCCGTGCCACCGCTGCTGCACAACCAGGCCCTGGCGATCAGCGTCACGTCCTACAACGGCATGCTGTATTTCGGCATCAACGCCGACCGTGACGCGATGAGCGACGTCGATCTGCTGCCCGGATTGTTGAGCCAGTCGCTGGAGGAGCTTCTCGAGGCCTCCCGTTAGTAGGGGTGAAATCGCTGTCCGGATCTATCATTCGTTGATGTGAGCACCGCGACGAAAGGCGCCCGGGCGGCGAAGAGCAAATCGGCGACGCCGAGCGCACGCAAGATTTCCGATGCCGTGTACAAAGCCGAATTGTTCCGGCTGCAAACGGAATTGGTGAAATTGCAAGAGTGGGTGCGGCATTCGGGGGCGCGCCTGGTGATCCTTTTCGAGGGCCGTGACGGAGCCGGGAAGGGCGGGACCATCATGCGGATCACCGAATACCTGAATCCGCGGGTCGCCCGCGTCGCGGCGTTGCCGGCCCCGACCGATCGCGAACGCGGCCAGTGGTATTACCAGCGCTACATCGCCCACCTTCCCGCCAAAGGGGAAATCGTGCTGTTCGACCGGTCGTGGTACAACCGCGCCGGGGTCGAAAAAGTCATGGGATTCTGTACGCCGCAAGAGCATGCGCTGTTTTTGCGGCAGACGCCGATCTTCGAGCAGATGCTGATCGACGACGGGATCCTGTTGCGCAAGTACTGGTTCTCCGTCTCGGAGGCCGAACAGCTGCGCCGGTTCAAAGCACGAATGAAAGACCCTGTGCGGCAATGGAAACTCAGCCCCATGGATCTGGAATCGCTGTATCGATGGGAGGACTACTCGCGCGCCAAAGACGAGATGATGGTCCACACCGACACCCCGATCAGCCCTTGGTACGTCGTGGAATCGGACATCAAAAAGCACGCGCGGCTCAACATGATCGCCCATCTGCTGTCGACGATCGAATACCACGAGGTGGCGCGGCCCAAGGTCAAGCTGCCGAAAGAACCGGTGGTCAGCGGGCACTACCAGCGCCCGCCGCGGGAGCTGTCGACCTACGTCGACGACTACGCCGCCACCCTGATCGAAAAGTAGGTGCCCACCATCGAGGTCTACATCCCGGCCACCCTGGCGATGCTGCAGCGGCTCGTCGCGGAGGGCTCGCTCTGGCCCGTCAACGGCACCGCGTTCGCGGTGACCCCGACGCTGCGCGAGGCCTACGCCGAGGGCGACGACGACGAGCTCGCCGAGGTGGCGCTGCGCGAGGCCGCGTTGGCGTCGCTGCGACTGCTGGCCGACGACGAGGGCACCGGTGACACCGGGGCGTTGCCGCCGCGGCGCGCGGTGCTGGCCGCCGAAGTGGATGACGCCGCCTACCGGCCCGATCTCGACGACGCCGTGGTCCGGCTCGGCGCGCCCGTCGCGGTCGACCGGGTGATCGCCGCCTACGTCGACAACGCCGCCGCCGAGCAGGCCGTCACCCGGGCGATCGCGGCCATCGACGCCGCCGACCTCGGCGACGAGGACGCCGAGCTGATCGTCGGCGACGCGCTCGATTACGACCTGGCCTGGTATGCCAACCAGGAGCTGCCGTTCCTGCTCGACCTGCTCTGATGCGCCGCATGTGACACATTCGCGCGCCGCAGGCCTGGATACGGCAGCGTAAGTTACGGTACCGTAGCCTTTATGGATGGGGCGCGGAAACCGTCCCCAACGTCAGCGGAAGCCGAGCGCCGCATCGTGAGCAGGAGCTTCCTATGAGCAAGAAAAACTCGACGCTTACCGCCAACGTCGTCGACACCAAGCGCCCGGTCGTCGCGGGCGCCGACCGGCACCCCGGCTGGCACGCGCTGCGCAAGCTGGCCGCGCGCATCACCACGCCACTGTTGCCCGACGACTATCTGCACCTGGCCAATCCGCTGTGGTCCGCCCGCGAATTGCGGGGCCGCATCCTCGAGGTGCGCCGGGAAACCGAGGACTCGGCGACCCTGGTGATCAAGCCGGGCTGGGGATTTAGCTTCGACTATCAGCCCGGCCAGTACATCGGGATCGGCCTGTTGGTCGACGGGCGGTGGCGCTGGCGGTCGTACTCGCTGACGTCGAGCCCGGCCGCCGCCGCGCCGGGGTCGCCGCGCACCGTGACGATCACCGTCAAGGCCATGCCCGAAGGGTTCCTGTCCACCCACCTGGTGGCCGGTGTCGCGCCGGGGACCATCGTCCGGCTGGCCGCCCCGCAGGGCAACTTCGTGCTGCCCGACCCGGCGCCGCGGTCGATCCTGTTCTTGACCGCCGGCTCGGGGATCACGCCGGTGATGTCGATGCTGCGAACCCTGGTGCGGCGCAACCAGATCGGTGACGTCACGCACGTGCATTCGGCGCCGACGGAAGCCGACGTGATGTTTCGCGCGGAGTTGACCGCCCTCGCGGCGCAGCAGCCGGGCTATCGGCTGCGGCTGCGGGAGACCCGCAAACAGGGCCGCCTCGACCTCGCCTCGCTCGACCACGAGGTGCCGGACTGGCGCGAGCGTCAGACGTGGGCGTGCGGGCCGGAGGGCCTGCTCACCCAGGCCGAAAAGGTGTGGTCGGCCGCGGGCATCGGGGACCGGCTGCACCTGGAGCGATTCGCGGTGGCCAAGGCCGCGCCCGCCGGCGCCGGGGGAACGGTCACGTTCGTCCGGAGCGGGCGCGCCGTTTCCGCCGATGCCGCGACGTCGTTGATGCACGCCGGGGAAGGCGCCGGGGTGCAGATGCCCTTCGGCTGCCGAATGGGTATATGCCAGTCGTGCGTGGTCAGTCTCGTCGAGGGTCACGTCCGTGACCTGCGGACCGGGCAGGAGCACGAGCCCGGCACCCGGATCCAGACCTGCGTGTCGGCCGCCTCCGGCGACTGCGCGCTCGACATCTAAAAGCTACTCACAGGTAACCTACGACCTCGTAGGTTACGATAACGTAGGTAAGTGGCCGGACAACGACCGCAGAGAGGAAGACGATGGCGATCACCGACGTCGAAGCATTTGCCCATCTGACGGACGCCGACATTGAAAGCCTGGCCGTGGAGCTCGACGCCATTCGCCAGGACATCGAAGACTCTCGCGGAGCGCGCGACGCCCGTTACATTCGCCGCACCATCGCGGCGCAGCGCACGCTCGAGGTGGCCGGCCGGCTGCTGCTGGCCGCCAGTTCCCGGCGTTCGGCGTGGTGGGCGGGAGCGGCGACCCTGGGCGTGGCCAAGATCATCGAGAACATGGAGATCGGCCACAACGTCATGCACGGCCAGTGGGACTGGATGAACGACCCGGAAATCCACTCCTCGACGTGGGAGTGGGACATGAGCGGGTCGTCCAAGCACTGGCGCTACACCCACAACTTCGTGCACCACAAGTACACCAACATCCTCGGGATGGACGACGACGTCGGCTACGGCTTGCTGCGCGTCACCCGCGACCAGCGCTGGAAGCGCTTCAACCTGTTCAACCTGGTGTACAACACCATGCTGGCGCTGCTCTTCGAGTGGGGTGTCGGGCTGCAGCACGTCGAGATCGGCAAGATCGTCAAGAAGCGGATGGACAACGAGGAAGCCCGCAAGCGGATCGACGAGTTTTTGGCCAAGGCGGGCCGCCAGGTGGTCAAGGACTATGTCGCCTTCCCGGCGCTGACCGCGCTGTCGCCCGGCGCGACGTTCCGGTCCACCTTGACGGCCAACGCCACCGCCAACGTGATCCGAAACGTGTGGGCCAACGCCGTCATCTTCTGCGGCCACTTCCCCGACGGCGCCGAGAAATTCACCAAGACCGACATGGCCGGTGAAACCAAGGGCCAGTGGTATCTGCGCCAGATGCTGGGCAGCGCCAACTTCGAGGCGGGCCCGGTGCTGCGGTTCATGAGCGGCAACCTGTGCCACCAGATCGAACACCACCTGTACCCGGACCTGCCCAGCAACCGCCTGCACGAGATCTCGGTGCGGGTGCGCGCGGTCTGCGACAAGTACGACTTGCCTTACACCACAGGGTCTTTCCTGGTGCAGTACGCCAAGACGTGGCGCACGCTGGCCAAGTTGTCGCTACCGAACTCCTACCTGATCGCCGATGCCGACAACGCGCCGGAAACCCGCAGCGAGCGGATGTTCGCCGATTTGGAGCCGGGTTTCGCCGGCACCGACCCGGTGACCGGACGCCGCCGCGGCCTCAAGACCGCGATCGCCACCGTGCGTGGCTGGCGGCGCGACCGGCGCGACCGGCGGGACCGGCGGGAAGCGGAACGGGCGCTGAACGCCGACGGCCTGGCCGCCTAGCGTTCCACCCGCGCCGAACGTGCTCTGAGGGTGGAGATTTTCGCTTTTTTACACCGTGGATGCACGTTCGGCGACACGAGGCGTCAGGCGGTCACTCTGGCGGCCAACGCCGCCAGCTTGGTGTCGAGTTTGTTTGCGGCGCTCAGCAATTCAGCGTTGGCTTCGACGACCATCAGCGACGACGGCTTGACGTAGGTCAGGCTGCTGCCGTCTCCCTCGTCCAGGAGCAGCAACTCCACCGGGGCGAACAGGCCCGCGCTCACGTCGTGTCGCAGCATCGTGATCGCGATCAGCGGGTTGCCCAGGACCACCCGCAACGCCTTGCGGTCGATGCCGGCCTTGGTGATCCACGCGCCGTGGTCGAGCGCCGCGAACAGCATGAATCCGCTTGGGCCGACGCGGGATTCGACCCGTATCCGGTAGGAATCCCAATCGTCGGTGGCCGTCGCGAAATCGTTGATCGGCACCGGCGTCTCGCCGATGTCGGCCAGCAGCGCCGCGCGCAGCTCGTCGTAGCTTTTCGCGCTGTGGTAGCGCACCCGCACCCCGTCGAACCGGGTCTCGGTCGGCATGTCTAGAGCCGCTCGATGATGGTGGCGTTGGCCATGCCGCCGCCCTCGCACATGGTCTGCAGCCCGTAGCGCCCGCCGCGCTGCTCGAGCGCGTTGACCAGCGTGGTCATGATGCGCGCGCCGCTGGCACCCAGCGGGTGGCCGATCGCGATGGCGCCGCCGTTGACATTGGTCTTGGAAAGGTCGGCCCCGGTGTCGTGCGCCCACGCCAGCACGACGGGCGCGAAGGCCTCGTTGACCTCGAACAGGTCGATGTCGGCGAGCGTCAATCCGGCTCGGCGCAGCACCTTTTCGGTCGCCGGGATGACCCCGGTCAGCATGTAGAGCGGGTCGGAGCCGACGACGGTCGCGGTGTGGATCCGGGCCCGCGGGCGCAGCCCCAGCTTCTCGGCGGTCTCGCCGCTGGCGATCAGGACCGCGGCGCTGCCGTCGGACAGCGGCGACGAGTTGCCCGCCGTGATCGACCAATTGATCTGCGGGAAGCGCTCTTTGGCCGCCTCGCTGTAGAACGACGGCTGCAGCGCGGCCAGCGTCTCGACGGTCGTGCCGGGCCTGATGATCTCGTCGGTGGCAAGGCCGGCGACCGGGATCAGCTCGTTGTCGAACAGCCCGTCCTTGGTGGCGCGGGCGGCCTTGTCGTGGCTGGACGCGGCGAACTCGTCGAGCTGGGTGCGCGAGAAGCCCCACTTGGCGGCGATCAGCTCCGCGCTGATGCCCTGCGGCACCAGGCCCTCGGGGTAGCGCCGGGTCATGTCGTCACCGAACGGGTTGCTGCCGGGCAGCACCGAGCTGCCCATCGGGACGCGGCTCATCGATTCGACGCCGCCGGCGACCACCAGGTCGTAGGCGCCGGCAATCACGCCCTGGGCGGCGAAGCTGATGGCCTGCTGGCTGCTGCCGCACTGCCGGTCGACGGTCGTTCCGGGAACCGACTCGGGGAACCCGGCGCCCAGCGCCGCGTTGCGCGCGATGTTGACGGCCTGGTCGCCGACCTGGGTGACGGCGCCGGCGATGACGTCGTCGATCTGTGCCGGGTCGACCCCGGCGCGCGCGACCAGCTCGCGCAGGCTGTGCGCCAGCAGATCCGCGGGCAGCACGCCGTGCAGCGCGCCGCTGGGCTTGCCCTTGCCGATCGGGGTGCGGA
Organism: Mycobacterium palustre; assembly: GCF_002101785.1. Taxonomy (GTDB): domain Bacteria; phylum Actinomycetota; class Actinomycetes; order Mycobacteriales; family Mycobacteriaceae; genus Mycobacterium; species Mycobacterium palustre. The sequence goes on along the minus strand of NZ_LQPJ01000130.1, from coordinate 20,209 downwards.
CCGCACCGACGATGACGGCGTCGCGGCCTTGGACCATGGCTCCTCCTCGAGTCACGCGAGGCTAAGTATCCTTCGCTGTACTCAGGTAAACACCCAGGTATGCTAAATGCAACCCAGAAGGCGAGGTGATTTCGATGACATTCCTGCAAGGCGTCCTCGCCGACCGCGACAAATGGTCGGCGGTGGGGGAGTGCGCGATCGAGAAGACCATGGCGGTGCTCGGCACCAAGTCGGCGATGCTGATCATGCGCGAGGCGTACTACGGCACCACCCGGTTCGACGACTTCGCCCGCCGGGTCGGCATCACGAAGGCCGCCGCCGCGGCCCGGCTGGCCGAGCTGGTCGAGCTGGGACTGCTGACGCGCCGCCCCTATCGCGAGCCCGGGCAGCGCGGCCGCGAGGAGTACGTGCTGACCGAAGCCGGCGTCGACTTCATGCCGGTGGTCTGGGCGATGTTCGAGTGGGGGCGGCGCCACCTGCCGGGGCGCAACCGCCTGCGGCTCACCCACCTCGGATGCGGCGCCGAGGCGGGCGTCGAGATCCGCTGCGCGGAGGGGCATTTGGTGCCGCCCGGCGAGCTTGGCATGCGGCTGGCCAAGTCGGTTTGATCGCCGTCTGGCATCACTCTGGTATCACTCAGCGGTGAGCAGACGGAGGCATTGCGCAAGCAGGCCGTCGCGTTGTCGGCCATCGACGAATACATCGCGCGGCGGACGCACAAGGCGAAGGTCGCCGCGGCGCTTCAACCAGTCGCGCGCGAGGCCGTCGGCGCGGACGTGGCGGTCGGGGATTACGGCGTGCTCGAATCGGCGCTGGCGCGGCCCCGCGCGTCGGTGTTCGGTGCGGATGCCTATCCGAACCTGCACCACAAGGCCGCCGCGCTGCTGCACTCGCTGGCGCGAAACCACGCGCTGGTAGATGGCGACAAGCGACTGGCGTGGACGGCCTGCCGGACGTTCCTCGCCATCAACGGCGAATGGATTCGCGCGCCCGAGGACGACCGCTTCGATCTCGTCATCCAGGTCGCCACCGGTGCGCTTGCGGGTCTCGACAAGATCGCCGACCAGCTCTGCGCGTGGAGCCACGCCGAGGGCTGATGCGGGCCTAGGTGTCGCGCAGCACCGCGAGCAGCCGCCGGGCCGCGGCGACGCGGCGAACGGCGGGCCCGGACAGCGCGTCCAGGGCGCACTCGGGATCGGCCGGCGGGCCCATGTGCCCGCAGCCGCGCGGGCAGTCTTGCGTCGCCTCGGCCAGGTCCGAAAAGGCCATCAGCACGTCGTCGGGCTCGATGTGGGCCAGCCCGAACGAGCGGATCCCCGGCGTGTCGATCACCCAACCGGAACCCTGCAGCGGCAGCGCCACCGACTGCGTCGACGTGTGCCGCCCCCGGCCGATCTCCGTCACCTCGCCCACGGCCCGATCCGCCTCGGGCACAAGCCGATTCACCAACGTCGACTTGCCCACCCCGGAGTGGCCGAGCAGCACGGTGATCTTGCCGGCGAGCAGGTCGGCCACCGCGAGCAGCGGATCGTCGACGCCCGCGGCGACCACGGTCAGGTCCAGGTCCGCGAACTGCTTGGCGAACGGCTCCGGTGGTGCGAGGTCGGTTTTCGTCAGGCACAGGATGGGCGTCAACCCGCCTGCGTAAGCGGCGATGAGCGCGCGGTCGACCAGCCCGGTGCGCGGCGGCGGGTCGGCCAGGGCCACCACGACCAGCAGCTGGTCGGCGTTGGCCACCACGACGCGCTCGGTGGGGTCGGTGTCATCGGCGGTGCGCCGCAACACCGTTCGGCGCTCGCCGCGCCGCACGATGCGGGCCAGCGTGTCGGTGCGCCCGGACAGGTCGCCGACCAGGTCGACGTTGTCGCCGACGACGATCGGGGTGCGGCCCAGCTCGCGGGCCCGCATGGCCGTGACCCGGCGGTCGGGCCGCCCGCCCAGCACGCATCCCCAACGGCCGCGGTCGACGCTGACCACCATGGCGGCCTCGGCGTCGGCGTGCTCGGGACGGGTCTTGGTGCGCGGCCGCGAGCCCCTGCCAGAGCGGACCCTGACGTCGGACTCGTCGTAGTCGCCGGGCCTCAAGCCCCCGAGCTCCTCACCATCTGGGTCCACAGCCGCGCAAACTCCGGTAGCGTCTTGCTGGTGGCGCCGATGTCGTCGATCTCGACGCCGGGCACCCGCAGCCCGACGATCGCCCCGGCCATCGCCATCCGATGATCGGCGTACGCGCGCCAGGTGCCGGGGCCCAGCGGTGTCGCGGTGATCACCAGGCCGTCGGGCGTTTCCGCGCAATCGCCGCCCAGCCGGTTGATCTCGGCGCTCAGCGCGGCGAGCCGGTCGGTTTCGTGGCCGCGCAGATGGGCGATGCCCGACAGCCGCGACACCGACCCCGGGATGGCCAGCGCGGCCAGCGCCGCCACCGTCGGCGTCAGCTCACCGACGGCGTGCAGGTCGACGTCGAAGCCCGCGTACTCGCCCGATCCCCGCACCTCGAGGAACGAATCACCTTGGGTGACAGCGGCGTTCAGTTTGCCCAGGACGCTCAGGATGTCATCGGCGGGTTGCACGCTGGTCGCCGGCCAGCCGGTGACGCGCACGGTCCCGCCGGTGACCACGGCCGCCGCCAGGAACGGAACGGCGTTGGTGAGGTCGGGCTCGATCTCCCAGTGGCGGGCCGCGACCGCGCTTGCGGGCACGTGCCAGCGGTTGGCCACGGAGTCGTCGACGTCGACCCCCGCCTGTCGCAGCATCACGATCGTCATCGCGATGTGGGGAGCCGAGGGCAGCGCCGAACCCGTGTGCTGCACGGTCAGGCCTTCGGCGAACGACGGCGCGGACAACAGCAGCCCGGACACGAACTGCGAGGACGCCGAGGCATCGATCGCCACGGTGCCCCCGGTGACCGCGCCGCGGCCGCGCACCCGGAACGGAAGGCCGGTGCCGTCGATACGGACGCCCAGGCCGCGCAGCGCGTCCAGCAGCGGTGCGATGGGCCGCGCGCGGGCCTGCTCGTCGCCGTCGAATTCCACCGCCGCGTCGGCCAGCGCCGCCAGCGGGGGGACGAAGCGCAGCACCGTGCCGGCCAGGCCGCAGTCGACGCGGGCGCCGGGGCGGGGCGCGATGCGGCCCCCGACGGCCAGCTCCGAGCCGGCCCCGTCGACACGCAGGCCCAGGCTGCGCAGCGCCCCGATCATCAGGTCGGTGTCGCGGCTGCGCAGCGCGCCGCCGAGCGTGGAGCCGCCGTGGCCCTGCGCGGCCGCCTGCCCGGCCAGCACCAGCGCGCGGTTGGTCTGTGACTTGGAGCCCGGCACGGTCACGGTCGCGCGCACCGGCGCCGCCGCCTGCGGGGCCGTCCACGCGCTCGGTGACTCGCTGCTGCTCACGGCCTTCATCCTGCCGTGTCGGCGCGCGCCGTGGGTATTGGGCACCATGGAATCATGTGCGGACGCTTTGCGGTCACTACCGATCCGGCCCTGCTGGCCCAGAAGATCAAGGCGATCGACGAGGCCACCGGCACCGCACCCAACGCGGAGGCGCCCAACTACAACGTGGCCCCGACCACGACCATCGCGACCGTGGTCAGCCGGCACGCCGAGCCCGAGGACGAGCCCACGCGGCGGGTCCGGTTGATGCGGTGGGGCTTGATCCCGCCGTGGGCGAAGGCCGGCCCCGACGGGACGCCCGCCGCCAAGGGGCCCCTGCTGATCAACGCCCGCGCCGACAAGGTCACCAGCTCGCCCGCCTTCCGGTCGAGCGCCAGGTCCAAGCGGTGCCTGGTGCCGATGGACGGCTATTACGAGTGGCGCGTCAATTCCGGTGACGCGGGCAAAAAGTCGCGCAAGACGCCGTTTTTCATGTACCGCGAGGACGGCGAGCCGCTGTTCATGGCGGGCTTATGGTCGGTTTGGAAACCGGAGGGGCAAGCGGCCAAAGACGCGCAGCCGCTGCTGAGTTGCACGATCATCACCACCGACGCCCCGGGGGAGCTGGCCGAGATCCATGACCGGATGCCCCTGGTGGTGCCCGAACGCGATTGGGACCGCTGGCTGACCCCGGACGCCCCGGTCGACGAGGAGCTGCTGACGCGGCCGCCCGACGTGCGCGGCATTCGCATGCGCGAGGTGTCGACCCTGGTCAACAACGTCCGCAACAACGGGCCCGAACTGCTCGAGCCGGTCGGTCCGGAGCCCGAGCAGGCCACCCTGCTGTGACGGTGGCCCTACGCGCGCGGTCGCGTCCGAATCACCTTGGTAGTCAACGGCTTTAGTTGCTCATCACCAGACGTCGGGAGCCGGCGGCGATGCGCGCAAGGCCGGTTACGCTCGCCGCGACAGGTAGTCGAGCGCGAGCCGCGCGGCGTTGGCGCCGCACATTCCGTGCGCGCCGGGGCCCGGCGGGGTGGCCGCCGAGCAGATGTACATGCCGGGCACGCCAAGGTGATACGGCGACAAGGTGATTCGTGGGCCGAACGTCAGCTGCCGAATGTCCTTGGCGCCGGTAAGAATGTCGCCCCCGGCGTAGTTGGCGTTGTAGGTTTCCAGCTGCGCGGCCGAGCGGACCTGGAGTCCGACGATGCGGTCGCGGAAGCCGGGGGCGAACCGCTCGATCTGGGCGACGATGGCCTCGGTGGCGTCGCCGGCGTACCCGTTGGGCACGTGTGCGTAGCTCCACACCGGATGGGTGTTGCCCACCGATCGCTGCGGATCGGCGAGATACTGCTGACCGACGAGCACGAACGGCCGCTCGGGCATGCGCCCGACGTGGATCTCGCGTTCGGTCTCGGCGAGCTCGGCATAGCCCCCGATGACGTGCACGGTACCGGCCCGCCGGGCGTCGGGGTTGGTCCAGGGCACCCCGCCCTCGACCGCGAAGTCGACCTTGAACGCGCCCGGACCGCGCCGAAACCTGGTGAAAGAGCGCGAGATTCGGTGCGGAAGCCGGTCTCCCAGGATCGCGGCGACCGCGCTGGGCGCCAGGTCGAACATCGTCACGTCGGCCGGCGGCAGCTGCGCGGAGGCCTTGACCGTCACACCGGTCTCGATCTTGCCGCCCAGCTCGCCCAGCAACCGCGCCAGCGCGTTGGTGATGGACTGCGACCCGCCCTCGGCGACCGCCCAGCCGTGGCGGTGGCCCGCGGCGATGATGCCCATCGCGATGGCCGACGTCATGGGGTAGTGCAGCGGGCGGAAGGCGTGGGCCGCGATGCCTGCGAACAGCGCCCTGGCCTCCTGGGTGCTAAACAGCCGGGCGAACACCGAGCCGGGGAGCAGGGTGGGCGGGCCGAAGCGGGCCAGCATCAGCGGATGGTGCGGGAACCGCAGCAACGGCCCCATGATGTCGTCGCTCAACGCGTCGAAACGTGCGGCCGGGTAGCCGAACGCAAGCCGCCATCGGGGCCCGTCTGCCCCGAGGCCGGCCGCGGTCCGGGCGACCGAGCGGTGCAGCACGCCGGCCCCGCCCCCGTCGAGGGGGTGCGCGCAATCGATCTCCGGCCACCGCCACGCAAGGCCGTAGCGCCGCAGGTCGAAACGCCCCAGAAACGGCGACCCGACAGCCATCGGGTGGATCGCCGAGCAATGGTCGTGCACCAGGCCGGCAACGATTCCTTCGCCGCTGCGGGCGCCGCCGCCGACCTGGTCGGCGGCCTCCAGGACGGTGACCTGAACACCGTCGGCGGCCAAACAGACGGCGGCGGCAAGCCCGTTGGGCCCGCCCCCGACCACCAGTGCCGTACTCACGACACCATCCAACAGAAATTTTTTTTCGGCGTTAGCCGCGGTACCCGTGCGCGATACCGAATCGTGTCGCTAGGGACGGTTTCTTCGCGATTGCGATGGCAAATCATATTCGCATGACTAATCGCGAACACACCGTGTTTGAAGCTCCACTGCAGCAGCTTGCTCGCAGCGCGTGGCAGCTGCTTTTGTTCATCGGCGTCGCCGCGGTGGCGCTGGGTGTCATTGTCCTGGCATGGCCGGGCAAGACGCTGTTCGTGGCGGGTGTCCTGTTCGGCATCTACCTGGTGGTATCCGGCATCGGATACGTGTTCGCCGCTTTCGGCACCCATGCCGGCGTCGCCATGCGGGTGCTGTCGTTTATCACCGGTGTCGTGTCGCTGGTGCTGGGATTCTTTTGCTTTCGCGAGGAATTCGAGGCGGTCTGGCTGTTGGCCATCTGGATCGGTATCGGCTGGCTGTTCCGCGGGATGACCTTGCTGGCCGCGGCGTTGTCGTTTGACCACATGCCGGGTCGCGGCTGGCAGGCGCTGTCCGGGCTGATCATCGTGATCGGCGGCGCCGTCCTGATCATCTCGCCGCTGCGCTCGATCGCGATCCTGACGCTGGTCGCCGGCTGGTGGCTGATCGTCATCGGCATCATGGACGTGATTTCGGCGTTCCAGGTCCGCAGCAGGGCGAAACACGTCGCGCAATCCGTCGAGCCGGCCGGTGGCGGAGTCGCGGCTGACGAACCCCGCTAGGCCCGGATGTATCCCGGGGGGTTGACGCCGTCGACCCAGAAGTCGACGCCGAGCTGCGAACCGGGCACGCAGTCGTAGACCGACAGGTCGGTGACGCCGGATTCCACCAGCACGTCCTCGCAGAGCAGCATGTTGCCGGTGTACTCGCGGGCGGGCTTGTTGAGGATCACGTACGCCGCGTCGGAATACACCTCGGGCTTGCGGGCCCGGCCCATCGCCTCGTCGCCGCCGAGCAGGTTTTGCACCGCGGCGGTGGCCACCAGCGTGCGCGGCCACAGCGTGTTCGAGGCGATGCCCGCCTCGCGCATCTCCTCGGCGATGCCCAGCGCGCACAGCGTCATGCCGAACTTGGCCATCATGTAGGCGGTCGGCTTCAGCCATTCCTTACCGAGCAGCACCGGCGGCGACAGGGTCAGGATGTGCGGGTTCTCCCGGCCCTTCAGGTGGGGGATGCAGGCCTGCGAGACCGCGTACGTGCCGCGCACCTGGATGCCGTTCATCAGGTCGAACCGCTTCATCGGGACCTCGGTGATGGACCCGAGGTTGATCGCCGACGCGTTGTTGACGCAGATGTCGATGCCGCCGAACTGCTCGACGGTCTTGGCCACCGCCGACTCGACGGACTCGGGGTCACGCACGTCCCCGACGATCGGCAACGCCTGCCCACCCGCTTCTTCGAGCTCCTTGGCGGCGGTGTACACGGTGCCGGGCAGCTTGGGGTGCGGCTCGGCGGTCTTGGCGATCAGCGCGATGTTGGCGCCGTCCTGGGCGGCGCGCTTGGCGATCGCCAGGCCGATACCGCGGCTGGCGCCCGAGATGAACATGGTCTTGCCTGATAAGGACATGGCGTCACATTAACGCCCCGTTCGTACCGGTCCGGGCGGGGGACCGCACGGCCCGGCCCGCGCGGGAATTAGCGCGCCGGTCACCGCTGTTGCAGGAGTCGGTTCCTGATGCACCAGCGGGCGGCCCGGGCAGACACTGTCGGTGGCAGCCTCTAGATTGGAGGAGCAATCCGGTGTCGACGGCGACGAGCCTGATGGGCAGGCCAATGGCTGAGGGGTGGTTGACCCGTTCGCCTGCGGGCCCGGTTGCGCTTTCGATGCTGGACGGCGACGCCGCAGCAGAAGGGACCGTGCTAATCGAGATGGCCGACTCCGACGATGGCCGAGACGGCGTGACGGCGCCAGACGCGGCGAATTGCTCCTCCGAGCCCGCGCAGCCCGAAGAGACTGATGCGGAACTCACGGCTCGCTTCGAGCGCGACGCCATCCCCCTGCTCGACCAGCTCTACGGTGGTGCGCTGCGCATGACGCGCAACCCCGCCGACGCCGAGGACCTGCTGCAGGAGACCATGGTCAAGGCGTACGCGGGTTTCCGGTCGTTTCGGGCCGGCACCAACCTCAAGGCGTGGCTGTACCGGATCCTGACCAACACCTACATCAACAGCTACCGCAAGCGGCAGCGTCAGCCGGCCGAGTACCCGACCGAGGAGATCACCGACTGGCAGCTGGCCTCCAATGCCGAGCATTCCTCCACCGGTTTGCGTTCGGCGGAGGTCGAAGCTTTGGAATCGCTGCCGGACAACGAGATCAAGGAAGCGCTGCAGGCGCTGCCCGAAGAATTTCGGATGGCGGTCTACTACGCCGACGTCGAGGGCTTTCCGTACAAGGAAATCGCCGAGATCATGGATACGCCGATCGGGACGGTAATGTCCCGGTTGCACCGCGGGCGGCGTCAGCTGCGCAGCCTTTTGGCCGACGTGGCCAAGGAGAGGGGTTTCACCCGCGGTCAGCAGGCGCACGAGGAGGTGCCGTCATGAGCCGCGCCGGCGACGATGCACTGGAGGTACCCCCGGCCGCGCAGCGGCGAGGGGGACGAGGCGATGAGAAGCGGGGCTCAATGAATGGGATCGCCGGCGCCGACGACCCGTGCCCCAACGACCATTCCCACGGCGGCGTCGGCTGCGCCGAGGTGATCCGCCAGGTGTGGCTCCTGCTCGACGGCGAGTGCAATCCCGACACCCGCGAGAAGCTGCGCCAGCACCTCGAGGCGTGCCCCGGCTGTTTTCAGCATTACGGGCTCGAGGAACGGCTCAAGGCGCTGATCGCCACCAAGTGCAAGGGGGAGAAGGCCCCCCAGGGCCTGCGCGAGCGCCTGCGGCTCGAAATTCAGCGCACCACGATCATCCGGGGCGTGCAGTAGCGGTCTGCGTCAGGAATTGGGCCGCTTGCCGTGGTTGGCCTTGCTGAACTTGCGGTCGCGCTTCTTCCGGCCACGCTTGGCCATCGTCTTCAACCTCCGGGTGATTGTTCGTCAGGCGGGCGCCGCGCGCCTCGCCGGGTTGTCGCCCAGTCTCTCACGGACCGCGGCCCGCGGTGTTGGCGGCCCGCGTGCCGCGGTCCCGGCCCGTCCTGTGGTTCGATATACCTGAGCTTGATGACCAGCAGCCAGCCTGCGCTTGGGCCGGAATGAGTGGGGTGAGGATGGCCGAGGATGTTCGCGCCGAGATCGTTGCCAGCGTGCTCGAAGTCGTTGTCAACGAGGGCGACCAGATCGGCAAGGGTGACGTCGTCGTGCTGCTCGAGTCGATGAAGATGGAAATCCCGGTCCTCGCCGAAGTCGGCGGCACCGTGAGCAAGGTCAGTGTGTCGGTGGGCGATGTCATTCAGGCCGGCGACCTCATCGCCGTCATCAGCTAGCCGCCACAGAGCTTGGGCCTTCGTAGCTATCGCTGGGGAAACGGCGAAAACGGCGCGGGAGTAATGCATGTCGACTCTCGGTGATCTGCTCGCCGAACACACGATGCTGCCCGGCAACGCGGTGGACCATCTGCACGCGGTGGTGGGGGAGTGGCAGCTGCTGGCCGACCTGTCGTTCGCCGATTACCTGATGTGGGTGCGCCGCGACGACGGCGTGCTGGTGTGCGTGGCGCAGTGCCGACCGAATACGGCGCCCACCGTCCTGCAGACCGACGCGGTGGGCAGCGTCGTCGCCGCCGACCGGCTGCCGCTGGTCGCCGAGACGTTCCAGTCCGGTACCGACATGCCGGCAAGCGCTGCGGGCCAAGGGCATTCGTGGCAGCTGCCCGGACCGCACGTCCAGGCCTCCCCGGTGCGCTACGGCGGGCATGTGGTGGCGGTCGTGACGCGGCATCAAACCGCGGAAGCCGCCGGCCGACCGTCGGGCCAGCTGGAGACCGCGTACCGCGAATGCGCCGAAGACCTGGTGCAGATGCTCGCCGAGGGCACCTTCCCGGATGTGGGCGACGTGGTGATGTCGCGCTCGACCCCGCGCGCGGGTGACGGCTTCATCCGGCTCGACGTCGACGGGGTCGTCGCCTACGCCAGCCCCAACGCGCTGTCGGCCTACCACCGGATGGGCCTGACGTCTGAGCTCGAGGGCCGCCAACTGGTCGAGGTGACACGCCCACTGATCTCCGACCCGTTCGAGGCACAGGAGGTCGCCGAGCACGTGCGGGATCTGCTGGCCGGCGGCAGAAGCATGCGCATGGAGGTCGACGCCGGCGGCGCGACGGTGCTGCTGCGGACGTTGCCGTTGGTGGTGCGCGGCGTCAGCGCCGGCGCCGCGGTGCTGATCCGTGACATCACGGAGGTCAAGCGACGCGACCGGGCCCTGATCTCCAAGGACGCCACCATCCGAGAAATTCACCACCGGGTGAAAAACAACCTGCAAACCGTGGCGGCGCTGCTGCGGCTGCAGGCCCGCCGGACGGCCAACGCCGAGGGCCGTGAGGCGCTGATCGAGTCGGTGCGTCGGGTGTCGTCGATCGCCCTGGTCCACGACGCCCTGTCGATGTCGGTGGACGAGCAGGTCAATCTCGACGAGGTCATCGACCGGATCCTGCCGATCATGAACGACGTGGCCTCGGTGGACCGGCCGATCCGGATCAACCGGGTGGGGGATCTGGGCGTGCTCGACTCCGACCGGGCGACGGCGCTGATCATGGTCATCACCGAGCTAGTCCAGAACGCGATCGAGCACGCCTTCGACCCGGCCGCCCCGGAGGGGTCGGTCACGATTCGCGCCGAGCGCTCGGCGCGCTGGCTGGACGTCGTCGTGCACGACGACGGGCGCGGGCTGCCGGACGGGTTCAGCCTGGAGAAGTCCGACAGCCTGGGCCTGCAGATCGTGCGGACGCTGGTGTCGGCGGAGCTCGACGGGACGCTGGGGATGCGTCAGGCGAGCTCCCGCGGCACCGATGTCGTGCTACGGGTGCCGATCGGCCGGCGCAGCCGGCTACTGCTGTAGCGGGGGAGCCACACAACAGTGCGGCCCCGACTTTCGTCGGGGCCGCACTGTGTGCTGAGTGGGTTCAGACTCCGCTGCGGGCCTTGGTCCGGGCGTTGCGACGCTTGAGTGCGCGCCGCTCGTCTTCGCTCATGCCCCCCCAGACGCCCGAGTCCTGGCCGGTGTTCAGGGCCCAGGCGAGGCACTCTGTGGTCACCGGGCACCGATTGCAGACCAGTTTCGCGTCAGCGATCTGCGCAAGCGCGGGGCCGCTGTTCCCTACCGGGAAGAACAGCTCCGGGTCCTCGTCGCGACAGACCGCCTTGTGGCGCCAATCCATAAGTTGTTACTCCTCACTGAGTGCGCAGCAGGGCGCACGGCCTTTTTTCTTCGGCTGTTAAGCGTGCATAAGAAAAGGGTCCGTGGCCCCTACATGAATTTCTGCATGCAACCTTTCGATCGTTTCACAGGCTCAACAGATGTCAATAGCGCGAGATGCTGCGGTGGGCTATCTCACTTCAACGATTCCTTATTAAAGCCCTTACACCGTTGTACTACACTTGCTGGCCGCGTTCCACGAATTTTGTCGCCGCGTCGCCGCTCGGTTCGCCGTTGGCGCAGCTCAGGAGTGGTTTCTGCCGGGGGGCGCAGCCACCGGCAGCACGTCGCGCACCGCCCGGAACGTCATGGTTTCGCGCAGGCCGAGGTAATCCCCGTCGAACTGGCTCGCGATGGGCCCGTCGACCGACGTGACCCGCAGGCAGGCGGCGTCGTCGTCGCGGATCAGCTGCTTGTGGGTCCCTTTCGGCCCCTTGGCCAGCAGCTGGCCGACCAGCCGCAGGGTGGGGAAAACCTTCATGTGCGTGACGGCGAACACCCCCAGGCCCGACTCGAAGCTGCAGCCGGGGTTGGTCACCATGGGCCGGCTGTTGCTGTAGGTCCACGGGGTGGTGTTGGACACCCAGGCGAAGTGCACGCCGGGGACGGGGTCGCGGCCCGGCAGCTCGAGCGTGAGCCTGGGTTCGCGGCGGCTGAAGGCCACCGTGACGGGTACCGCCACGCGCCAGTAGCGCAGCGCGTTGACCTTGACGCCCTTATCGCGCTGGGCTTCCACGGCGGCCACCACCTCGGCGTCCACGCCCATCCCCGCGTTGATCACGGCCCACCGCTCGCCGCAGTCGATCAGGCTGATCCGCCGCCAGGTGTGATGCCGACGGTAGTCGTCGAGCAGCTGGATGAGCTGGTTGGTGGCCGCGACCGGGTCGGGCGAGATGCCCAACGACCGGGCGAGCACGTTGGCCGAGCCGCCGGGCACCACCGCGACGGCCGGCACATGACCGGCCGGCGCGCCGCCCGGGCGGCCGAGCAGGCCGTTGACCACCCCGCTGACGGTCCCGTCGCCGCCGTGCACGACGACCAGGTCGATCCCGTCCTCGACGGCTTGTTGTGCGAGTTCTTGCCCGTGACCGCGATGGCTGGTGTGTTCGACGGTGAGGTCGAGCCGACTCTTGAGCGCGTGGGCTAGCAGGTCGCGACCGGCTGCGGTGGTGGAAGTGGCTGTGGGATTGACGATCAGCACGGCGCGCATGATGCACGAGCTTAGGCGGTGCGACGATGCACGCCGCTCAGCGGCGTGAGGAGGAGCGCCGCAGTCGGCTTGGGCGGTGCGACGATGCACGCCGCTCAGCGGCGTGAGGAGGAGCGCCGCAATCGGCTTGGGCGGTGCGGTTAAGACCCCGCTGGGCAGGCGGGGCCCAAACTAAGCTGGCGCTGTGACGCCCCCGGCCGCCCCATCCACCGTGCGCGCCGCGGGCGTGATCGTCGCGCTGCAGGGCGTGGCCGCGCTGGCGGTGGCGGCGGCGCTGGTGGTGCGGGGGATCGCCGGGGCCGACCAGCGGGTGGTCAACGGACTGGGCACGGCGATCTGGTTCGTTCTCGTCGGCGCGGTGGTGCTCGCCGCCGGGCGCGCGCTGGTGATCGGCAAGCGCTGGGGCCGGGGCCTCGCGGTGGTCACCGAGCTGCTCCTGCTGCCCGTGGCCTGGTACCTCGCGGTGGGGTCGCACCAGCCGGCCTTCGGCATCCCGGTGGGCGCCGTGGCCCTGGCCACGCTGGTGTTGCTGTTCACCCCCGCGGCCGTGCGCTGGGCCGCGGGCGGCGATCAGGCCGGCCCTGCCAGCTCGGCCAGCCGCGGGCCGGAAAGGCGGTAGGTCGTCCAGTCCCGCTGCGGCTCGGCGCCGACCCCGTCGTACAGCGCGATGGCATCGGAGTTCCAGTTCAGCACCGCCCACGACAGCCGGGTGTAGCCGTTGGCGAGGCATTCCCGCGCCAGCGTCGCCAGTAGGGCGCGGGCCAGCCCGCGGCGGCGAAATCTTGGCCGCACGAAAAGGTCCTCGAGGTAGATGCCGGCCACGCCGTCCCACGTCGAGAAGCTGACGAACCACAGCGCCATGGCCGCGGTCTGCCCTTCGACGTCGACCACGTGGCCGTGCACGGTGGGCGGATCGCCGAAAAGGGCTGCGGTGATTTGCTTTTCGGTCACCGTGCATTGCTCGGCGGCGTGTTCGAATTCGGCCAGCTCGTGGATCATGCGCGTGATGTCGCCGACGTCGCGCGGCGCGGCGCGGCGCACGTCTGGTGTCATCGCTTAACCTCCAGCGCGTTCAAGATCGTGGCGAATTTCGTTGTGGTTTCCGCGACCTCGTCGTCGGGGTCGGATTCGGCGACGATGCCGCCGCCGGCGTGGGCGAGGGCGCTGCGCCGGTCCGCCGAGAGCTGCGCGCAGCGCAGCGACACCACCCAGCGGCCGTCGCCGGCGGCGTCGCACCAACCCACCGCCCCCGCGTAGAAGCCGCGGTCTCCCTCCAGCTCGGCGATGAGCTCGACGGCCGCCTTCGTCGGCACCCCGCCGACGGCCGGGGTGGGATGCAACGCCAACGCCAAATCAATTGCGGTGGTGGATTTTTCGCGCAGTCGGCCGCTGATCGGCGTGCACAGATGCCAGACCGCCGCGGTGCGGCTCAACTGCGGCTCGGGGGCGATCGTCAATTCGTCGCACAGCGGCTCCAAGACGGCGCGCATGGTGTCGAGCACCAGCCGGTGCTCGTGGCGGTCCTTGGCCGAACGGGCCAGCGCGGCGCCGTTGGCGGCGTCGCGTTCCGGGTCTTCGTCGCGCGGCGCCGAGCCGGCGAACGGCTGGCAGGTCACGCGGTCGCCGGAGCGCGCGACCAGAAGTTCCGGGCTCGCCCCCACCAGCGCCATGCCCGCGTGGCCGCCGCCGGCGGCGGACAGATCGACGAGGTAGCCGTAGGCGGACGGGTCGGCGGCGATGAGCCGGCGCAGGATGACGCGGGCGTCCAGCGGGCCGTCGGCGGCCAGCCGCAGCGCGCGGGCCAGCACCACCTTGCTCAGCGGGCCGTCGGGTGCGGCGAGCTCGTCGCGGGCCCGGCTGATCCGGTCGCGGTAGTCGGCCGGCGGCGGCACGGCGGCCACGACGCGCACGGCGGGCAGCGGGTCCGTCGGCCAGTCGGGCGCCCGGTCCGTGGACCGCACGGCGCCGGGAACCAGCAACGCCGCCGGCCGGTCCACGTCGAAAGGCAACGCCCCCAAGACGATTGGCGCAGAGCCCGATCGCAGCGCCGCCTGCGCCGAGCGGACGTCGCTGAACTGCGCTCGCACCCCCTCGGCGACCAGCGTGCCCGTGGGCCCGCACAACGCGAACGGCGGTTGGGCGCTCACCCGGGCGCGATCGCCTGCGCCTGGCCGGTCAACCCGAGCGCGGTCAGCTGTCGCACGCCGTGCTCGAAACCGCACACCGCGATCGAGCCGGCGGCCATCCCGAACCGGCGGCCCTCGACGAGCGGCAGCTCCACCCAGCGCGTGATCACCGAACGGGAAAAGTGGCTGTGTCCAACGAAAATCACATCCCGCGATTGCATGTGCTGCAGCGCCAGCGCGACGGCCTTGTCGGCGCGTTCGCTGACCTGGGCCACGCTCTCGCCACCGGGGCATCCGTGCGTCCACACCAGCCAGTCGGGCACCGACTCCTGGATTTGCTTTGTTGTCAGCCCCTCGTAGTCGCCGTAATCCCATTCGGCGACTTGCGAAGACACGTCGTCGACGGCGAGCCCGGCCAGCTTGGCGGTGGTCAGGGCACGTATGCGCGGGCTGCTGATCACCAGCGGGTCGGCGAGCTGCAGGTCGCGCAGCACGCCGCCCGCGAGCTCGGCCTGGATCCGGCCGGTATCGGTCAGCTCGATGTCGGTGCGGCCGGTGTGCTGGCCGGACTTCGACCATTCGGTCTCGCCGTGGCGTAACAGCACAAGGCGGTGGTTATGCAAGCCCATGAAGCCCGATTCTGCCGGAGACTGGCGGGCCCGTCCCCTTAGCACCCGGCCCCGAACGTGCCAGGATGGCAGACGAAGCGATGAGGGGAGCGGCGCTTGTGAGCAACAAGACCCGGGTACTTGCGGTGGCCAACCAGAAGGGCGGCGTTGCCAAGACGACGACGGTCGCCTCGCTGGGCGCGGCGATGGCGGACCAGGGCCGCCGCGTGCTGCTGGTGGACCTCGATCCGCAGGGTTGTCTGACGTTTTCGCTCGGCCACGACCCCGACAAGCTGCCCGTGTCCGTGCACGAGGTCCTGCTCGGGGAGGTCGAGCCCAACGCCGCGCTGGTCGACACGATGGAGGGCATGACGCTGCTGCCGGCCAACATCGACCTGGCGGGCGCCGAGGCGATGCTGTTGATGCGGGCCGGCCGCGAATACGCGCTCAAACGCGCCCTGCCCAAGCTTTCCGACGACTTCGACGTGGTGGTCATCGACTGCCCGCCGTCGCTGGGCGTTCTCACCCTCAACGGGCTGACGGCCGCCGACGAGGTCATCGTGCCGCTGCAGTGCGAGACGCTGGCGCATCGCGGCGTCGGCCAATTCCTGCGCACAGTCGCCGACGTCCAGCAGATCACCAACCCGGAGCTGCGGCTGTTGGGCGCCTTGCCCACGCTGTACGACTCGCGCACCACCCACACCCGCGACGTGCTGCTCGACGTCGCCGACCGTTACGGCATGCCGGTGCTCGCCCCGCCGATCCCGCGCACGGTGCGCTTCGCCGAGGCCAGCGCCTCGGGGGCGTCGGTGATGTCGGGGCTCAAGAACAAGGGGTCGTCGGCTTACAGCGAGCTGGCGCAGGCGCTGCTCAAGCACTGGAAGACCGGCAAACCGCTGCCGACGTTCGCCGTAGAGGTTTAGCGCGGCGGGTGGGCGCCGACGGCGTTGAGTGTGAATCAGCGGCGTCGAGTGTGAATCAGCGGCGTCGAGTGTGAATCGGCGGCTTTCAGTGTGTACTGTCGGCGCGCCCGATCGGCGTGTCGCCGCCCTGGGAGCACACGCAAAGCCGTAGTTGCACACGCAACACCCCAGGGGCACACGGGCTTTCAGCCCAGCGCGACCACGGTGTCACCGCGCTGCTCGAAGATCCTTGTCCCGGACACCGCCGGGACGACCGCCGCGCTGCTCGGCGCGCGGTTCACCGTGATGTAGCGCTCGGCCGAGCCGCTGACCGGGTCGTAGACGCCGATCGCCCCGGTCACCGGCACCAGCAGCCGGCCCGCCATCATCACGCCGGGCCCCAGCGGCACCGTCGTCTCACCGGCGGCGATGGTGTAGCGCGGCGTCAGCGTGCTCGCCTCGAAGACCAGCACGGAATCGCCGGTCCACCAGGTCACCAGGTTGCCCGTCTGCGACACCGCCGCCGAGCCCGACGGCGGCCTGGGCAGCAGCGTGCTCGACACGGTGGCCCCCGCCTCGTCGACCACCTCGACCCTGGGCTGCGGCGACGGCAGGTACACCGCGGTCTTGTTTTCCGAGACGGCCAGCACCCGGGCGCCCGAATTGGGCCCGATCCCGGGTTCGGCCACGACCTGCTGCTGGGGTTCGTCGTCCTCCTTGCCGGGACGCATCAGCACCAGCCGCAGGTCTGTCTGGGCCGTGCAGCTCTCCAGCACCGAGACCGCCGACGAGCTGGCCGCCGCCGAGATCAGCCGGCAACCCGAATGCAGCCCCCGCGCCGACGGTTTCACCCGCGCGTCGGTCTCCCCGTAGGCCAGCATGCGGACCATGTCCGAGCGCCACAATTCCAGCCGGGTGTCGCCGGCCGACAGCACCGTCGTCCCGTCGGAGGACAGCCGCACGCGGGGGTCGGCGTAGCCGCTGCGGGCCGCCCCTCGCCGGCCGGTGGCGCCGTCCAGGGTGCTGACCTGCCCGCACCCGCGGTCGTCGTGAAAGACCGCGACGGCGTAGTGGTAGACCCAGGACACCCCGCACAGGTCGGTGTCGCGGGCGTAGCTCCAGCGCGGCTGACCCGTGCCCGGGTCGCGGCCGTCGACCTGCCGGCCGTCGCCGGTGGCGACGGCCCCGCTTACCAGCGCGGGCGCGGTGGTGGCGGGGCTTTTGGCGGTCCACAGCTGCTTGAGCGAGGCCGGCACCTCCCGCGCGGGGGTCGGGGCGGGCAACGGGGTGCCCGCGGGCCGGCTGGTGGTGGCCCGCGCGTCGCTGGTCCACCAGATCAGCGCCGCGGCGACGGCGACGACGACCGCGATCGCCGCGGCGGCCAACAGGTCGCCCTTGGTCCGGCGTTCGGGTCTGACCATGCCTTAAGGGCGTGCCGCTTTAGTTGGCGGGTGCCGCGGCGGTGGCCGCTGGGGCTTCGGCGGGCTTGCGGCGCCGCCGGCGGCGCCGGGCGGTGCCGGAGTTGGCGGACGGCGCCTCGGCAGCGGCCTCACCGCTGGCGCCGTTGCCGGGCGCGGCGCCGGCGGGATGCCCGGTGACCGGCTGGCCGCCGCGGGTGCGACGCCGGCGGGCGCCGGAGCGCTTGCGGGCCGGCTTGTCCGAACTATCGGCGTCGGTCGGGGCCTTGCGCTCGGAGGCAGGGCGCTTGACCGGCGACTTTCGCGGCGTGCCGACGGTGCCGGTCGCCCCGGCGGGGATCCCCAGCTCGGCGTACAGGTGGGGGGAGCTGGAGTAGGTCTCGACCGGCTCGGGGGAGCCCAGGCCCAGCGCCTTGTCGATCAGCGTCCAGCGGTGCAGCTCGTCCCAGTCGACCAGGGTGACCGCGACGCCGGTCTTGCCGGCGCGGCCGGTGCGGCCGATGCGGTGCACATAGGCCTGCTCGTCCTCGGGGATCTGGTAATTGATGACGTGCGTGACGTCGTCGATGTCGATGCCGCGGGCGGCCACGTCGGTAGCGACCAGCACGTCGATGTCGCCGGTGCGGAACGCCTTGAGTGCCTTTTCGCGCGCCCCCTGGTTCAGGTCGCCGTGCACGGCGCCCACCTTGAAGCCCCGCTCGGCCAGCTCGTCGGCGACCTTCTGGGCGGTGCGCTTGGTGCGGGTGAAGATCATCGTCGCGCCGCGGCCCTCGGCCTGCAGCACGCGGGTCACCAGCTCCACCTTGTCCAGGGCGTGGGCCCGGTAGACGAACTGCTCGGTGGTGTCGTGCACGGCCAAAGAATGCGGTGCCTCGGCCCGGATATGGGTGGGCTGATCCATGAACGTGCGGGCCAGCGTGATGATCGGGTCGGGCATGGTCGCCGAGAACAGCATGGCCTGCCGCTCGGCCGGGATCTGGCGCAGGATGCGCTCGATGTCGGGCAGAAAGCCCAGGTCCAGCATCTCGTCGGCCTCGTCGAGCACCAGCACCGACAGCCCGCCGAGCTGCAGGTGCCCCTGCTGGGCCAGGTCGAGCAGCCGTCCCGGGGTGCCCACGACCACGTCGGCGCCGGCGCGCAGCGCCTCGATCTGCGGCTCGTAGGCCCGCCCGCCGTAGATGGACACCACCGAGAGCGGCCGGCCGTCGGCGGTGGTCAGGTACTTGGCCGCGGTGGCCAGGTCGCCGGTCACCTGCAGGCACAGCTCCCGGGTGGGCACCACGACCAAAGCGCGCGGGGCGCCGGTGAGCGGTCGGGCGTCGGCGCCGGCGGTGATGCGCTGCAGCAGCGGCACGCCGAAGGCGAACGTCTTGCCCATGCCGGTGCGGGCCTGGCCGATCACGTCGTCGCCGGCGAGGGCCAGCGGCAGCGTCAGCTCCTGGATGGCAAAGGGGCTTTCGATGCCCTGTTCGGCCAGCGCGCGAACGATTTCGTCGCGGACGCCGAGCTGGGCGAAGGTCAGTGTGGGGGTCGGTTCAGTTGTGCTTGTGGGTGCGGTCATACGCGGGTGGCAAGCCTTTCGGGGACGGTATCGGTGTGATGTCGGTGTTTCTCTGTCGCGGTCACGCGCGCACGAGTTCCGACTCCGATACGTCGCCGAGTCGCGGCCGCCGCCCAGTCTGAACGAGGCTCGGGCCAGCTGTGCACGCACATTTCGCCGGCGCTGGCGGTACGGGAAACACAGCCCGATACAGCCAATGCCTACTCGCAATGATAGCCGGTCGACAGCTGGCGCCAATTTTGCGCCAATTTCGCCGACTAGAGTGTTGCCATGAGCTCGCCCTCCTCCGCCGATCGGGTGGACGATTCGACCACCTCGCGGCTGTCGGCAGATCACCCGGGCGTCAACGAACTGTTCGCCGTGCTGGCGTACGGCGAGATCGCCGCGTTCTACCGGCTCACCGACGAGGCACGGATGGCGCCCGACCTGCGCGGCCGTATCTCCATGGCCAGCATGGCCGCCGCCGAAATGCAGCACTACGAGCTGCTCCGCGACGCGCTGGAAAGGCGTGGCGTCGACGTGGTTTCGGCGATGTCGAAGTACGTTTCGGCGCTCGAGAACTACCACCGGCTGACCATGCCGAGTACGTGGCTGGAAGCTTTGGTGAAGACTTACGTCGGCGACGCGCTGGCCGCCGACCTGTACCTGGAAATCGCCGACGGGCTGCCCGACGAGATCGCCGACGTGGTGCGGGCGGCGCTGTCGGAGACCGGGCACTCGCAGTTCGTCGTCGCCGAGGTGCGCGCCGCCGTGACGGCCAGCGGCAAGCAGCGCAGCCGGCTGGCGCTGTGGTCTCGACGCCTGTTCGGCGAGGCGATCACCCAGGCCCAGTACGTGCTGGCCGAGCACGACGAGCTCGTCGACCTGGTGGTGTCCGGCCCCGGCGGCCTGGGGCAGCTCACCGCGTTCTTCGACCGGCTGCAGCAGACCCACGACCGGCGGATGCGCGACCTGGGCCTGAGCTGACCTAACGGGTGCAGGTGGCCATCGCGCCGCTGCCCGTCGACGCCACCACGGGCTGCCCGGCGGCGTTGAGGATCGTGCAGCTGATCCGGCCGTAGAAGCTGGTCGCGATCACCGATTCGGTCTGCACGCCCGGGTTCAGGACGACGACCTTCGACCACGGCAGCGCCACGTTGAACTCCGTCTGCGGGTAGCCCCGGGCATCGGTGTAGACCACGTTGACCAGGTCCAGCAGCTGCTTGGTCCCGGTGACGGTGTAGATCACGGTGCGCGGGTTCAGCGCGGCGGGGGGCGGGGCCACCGCGGGAGGC
>NZ_LQPJ01000129.1 GCF_002101785.1 Mycobacterium palustre | reverse complement strand
CCTCTGCTCGGCCACGGTTAACTCCCTCATTCGAAGGAGTGTCAAGCATCAACCGAAGTAACTGTCAACCATCAGCCGAAACACCGTCAGGCATCACCCGAAAACAAAACGTCACGCATCAACCGAGGTCACACAAATACTTGGTGGGGCGGGCGGGGCTCGAACCCGCGACCAACGGATTATGAGTCCCTTGGTCTGGCGCTTTGGCAAATTCTGCTGGATCTGAAAATCGCCCGGCAGCGACTCCAATCCCCTAGTTTTCCAGCGCTTCTATTTGAAAACGGGGCCAAGCAGCGGCTGCTAGCTCACCACGGCAAATCAGTAGGTTGGGCTGCAAATGTGGACGCGGTATGGACGCGGGTATGCACAGGCGAGGTCGCTGGCCTTAACACGGGCGACATGCCCGCTCGAAGCGTCGGTTTATGTCAGACCCCCTCGATAGCATTCGATCGTGAGCGTTTGGGACGACGACGACTTTGACCAGCACCCGGTTTGGGGCAAAGTCGATCAGCTCGCGAGCCTTTTGGACGACGAACGTCTTCCGAAGGAAGTTGATGCACCGCAGCGGCTGTCGATTGTTCGACTCAAAACAGCCCTTGAGCTGCTACGCGAGCACCGAGACCGGGGTGTAAAGGCCCACTACGCCAAGGCGATGCTCGACAATGTAGACAACCACCTGGCCAACGCCGTGCTCTCACCGCTGACCACGTTTGTGTCGAATCCAGACAACTACGGCAATTATGTCAACGACGCCGCTGACCATGCCGAGGCAATTTTCGCCTATGTGGCGCAGTGGCCGTCATTGCCAGCCGGCGGCCAAGCTAGCGCTGCAGGCCGTGCCTTCGCCGAGTACAAGCGAGAGGCCGAACTTGCCCTGCAAACCTTGGGGGAGCAGAACGCCGAGCTCACGTCCCAGCTTGAAACACTCCGAGCTCAGATGAACACTGTCGAAGCAAAGATGGCGGGCGTGCAGGACAACTACGCCGTGTCGCTTGCGGAGCGCGAAAACGAGTATCTGGACGCGGTGCATCGTGTGGAGGAATCCGGCAAGGCGGCATATGACAAGGCGATTCAAGACACACTTAACGAACGCCTCACCGATCTTGTGTGGCTGGAAGATCAGGCGAAAAAGTCGGTCGCCGGAGCAGCAAGCGCCCAGCAAGAAGCTGAGGAGCTAGCAGCAGCCAGCAAAAACTCCGCCGACTGGTTGTCGAAGCGTGCATTCGCCAAAGACTTCGGCGAACAGGCACGCCGGAAGTCAGCTGCGGGGTGGGCATACGAAGTCCTCGGAGCCATCGTCATTGGTGTTCCGCTTGTCGCCCTGCTCATTCACTTCCTGACCAACCAAAGCTCTGACGGCACAGTCGCAGTGAGCATGACGCGGTTGAGCATCATCATCGGCGCAGTCATCTTAGGTGGCTACCTATTCAGTCGCGGCGCAACCAATCACCGCCAGGCCCGAGCAAGCAAAAACGCCGAAATCCGTTTGAACACCTTCGAAGCATTCATCACCAAGCTGTCACCTGAAGAACAGGCGGAAATTCGTGTCGGTATGGCTAGGACAATCTACCTACAAGGTCGCCTGGCTGACGAGGAGCCAGACAGCCCAAACCCATTTGTCCGCCTGCTAGACCGAGTGACCCGTAAAGACGACGAGGAGGCCGAAGACAAACTGGCCTAGTCGCCGTACCGAGTGCAACGCCCGCGCCGCTGAAAATAAATCTTTTCGTGTTTGCATGGCAAGATTAGAGCGGAGCCTAGGGAGGAGAAACCGTGGCACGAATAACCGAACAATACGGGATCGACGGCGACGTTCCATTTGTCAACATCCACGTCGAGCGTGACAACCGAGTTTTCGTTGATCCGAGCGCTATCCGAAACGATCATTCCTCGCGTGGCCGTGCAGCGTACGGACAGCTCATGACCATGTTCGGCCAAGTAGTCGAAGCTGCCCGTAGCAGTAATCCAGCTGATCATGCTGTAGGCCGCCAGTTGCTCAGGCACCTGCATGAACCTAACGAAACACGGCTGGGTGAAACGCCCTGGGTTTCCCGGAGGCTCGGGCTATTGGATTCCGATCAAGGGTTGGTCGGTCCGGTATGCATCGTA
>NZ_LQPJ01000128.1 GCF_002101785.1 Mycobacterium palustre | reverse complement strand
CGTCCGGGCCCCGCGCAGGCGCCCACCACCCCCGGCGACGACCCGTGGGGGAGCGCCCCGGCCTCCGGGTCGTTCGGCGGCGGCGACGACGAACCGCCGTTCTAACGGCAGAACTTCACACCAGCACGAAACGAAAGAAAGACAGACATGGCCAAGTCCAGTAAGCGGCGGCCGGCTCCGGAAAAGCCGGTCAAGGCGCGCAAGTGCGTCTTCTGCGCGAAGAAGGAACAATCGATCGACTACAAGGACACCGCGTTGCTGCGCACGTACATCAGCGAGCGCGGCAAGATCCGGGCGCGGCGCGTCACCGGCAACTGCGTGCAGCACCAGCGTGACGTCGCGATCGCGGTGAAGAATGCCCGCGAGGTGGCGCTGCTGCCCTTCACGTCCTCGGCGCGTTAACCCGCGCGAGCCCGACCGAAAGTACGCAAACGATGAAGCTGATTCTCACGGCTGATGTCGACCACCTCGGAACCGTCGGTGACACGGTCGAGGTGAAGGACGGATACGGCCGCAACTTCCTGCTTCCGCGTGGCTTAGCGATCGCCGCCTCGCGCGGCGCACAGAAGCAGGCCGACGAGATCCGCCGGGCCCGCGAAACCAAGATGGTGCGCGACCTCGAGCACGCCAACGAGATCAAGGCGCAGATCGAGGCGCTTGGCCCGGTTTCGCTGCGGGTGAGGGCGGTCGGCGACGCCGGCAAGCTGTTCGGCTCCGTGACGGCCGCTGACGTGGTCGCTGCCATCAAGAAGGCCGGCGGACCGAATCTCGACAAGCGGATCGTCCGGCTGCCCAAGAGCCACATCAAGGCTCTCGGCACGCACCGGGTGTCCGTGCACCTGCATCCGGAGATCGATGTCGAGGTCGCCCTCGACGTCGTCGCGGACAGCTAACCAAGAAGCGTTTGCCTTCACGAGGCGGCGGCCAGCTTCGGCCGCCGCCGCCGTTTGCGCGCTGTGATCCGGCCGTGGGCGCGCTTTGCGCTGGGCAGCCGACCCGGCGTCTGGCGAACTTTTTTGCTGGCCCGTGCAGAAGGCGCTGTGGGGGTTCCCTTAACCACCTCGTAACGCGGCGAAAATATCGCCGAAAGCCAACACGCCCGGCGCAGTAACCTGGCGCGACACGCCGTACGAATTCCTGTCCACACGAAACACACCGGGTTGTACTCCTCGTATCAGCGCAGATGCCGCAGTCCCGGGAATTAATCCACAGGTTTTCCACACCCCGTTCAACACAGGTGTCGACGGATATGCACACGCGATGCACAACGTTATGAACAGCGGCCCCTTTAAGTACTGGTCAGCAACGCTTACCGTCATCCGGGCGCGAGGCTACGCGAGTGCTGGGTCAGGGCTGTCGCCACCTTGACTTACCCTCCGAGTGTCGGCTATCGAATGTATGTTCGGGTAGGTGTGTTAGGGAGGAGGGAGCTCATGGCGGTCGTCGACGACCTGGCACCGGGCATGGACGCTTCGCCGCCCAATGAAGAGTTCGGTCGCCAGCCTCCTCAGGACCTGGCCGCCGAGCAGTCGGTGCTGGGCGGCATGCTGCTGAGCAAGGACGCCATCGCCGACGTCCTGGAGCGCCTGCGGCCCGGCGACTTTTACCGCCCGGCGCACCAGAACGTCTACGACGCGATCCTGGACCTCTACGGGCGCGGGGAGCCGGCCGACGCGGTCACCGTCGCCGCCGAGCTGGACCGCCGCGGCCTGCTGCGCCGCATCGGCGGCGCCCCCTACTTGCACACCCTGATTTCGACGGTGCCTACGGCGGCAAACGCCGGCTATTACGCGGGCATCGTGGCCGAGAAGGCGCTGCTGCGCCGGCTGGTGGAGGCCGGGACCCGGGTGGTGCAGTACGGTTACGCGGGCGCCGAGGGCGCCGACGTGGCCGAGATCGTCGACCGGGCGCAGGCCGAAATCTACGACGTCGCCGACCGCCGGCTCTCCGAGGACTTCGTGCCGCTCGAGGACCTGCTGCAGCCGACGATGGACGAAATCGACGCCATCGCGTCCAGCGGCGGAATCTCGCGCGGCGTGCCGACCGGGTTCACCGAGCTCGACGAGGTGACCAACGGGCTGCATCCCGGGCAGATGATCATTGTCGCGGCGCGCCCCGGCGTGGGGAAGGCGCTCGCACTGGACACACCGCTTCCCACGCCGTCGGGCTGGACCACGATGGGTGACGTGGCCGTCGGTGACCATCTGCTCGACGCCGACGGACGCCCGACGCGGGTGGTCGCCGCGACGGAAGTCATGCTGGGACACCCGTGCTACCGAATCGAATTTTCCGATGGCACAGCGCTGGTCGCCGACGCCGCGCACCAGTGGCCGACGACGCGCGGCATCCGGACATCGGCCCAGTTGCGCAGCGGTTGGGACACCATCGCCGCGGCCGGATCGACGCCGCGCTACGGTCCCCGCGGGGCGACGACGGCGCTGCTGGCTCCCGTCCTGCAGATCGACGCGGTGCGCCGGGTGGAAAGTGTGCCGGTGCGCTGCGTTCAGGTCGACAACTCCGCGCGGTTGTATCTGGCCGGCCCGGGCATGGTGCCCACGCACAATTCCACCCTGGGCCTGGACTTCATGCGGTCGTGTTCGATCAAGCATCGCCTGGCGAGCGTCATCTTCTCGCTGGAGATGAGCAAGTCCGAGATCGTGATGCGGCTGCTCTCGGCGGAGGCGAAAATCAAGCTCGCCGATATGCGTTCGGGCCGGATGAGCGACGACGACTGGACGCGACTGGCGCGGCGAATGAGCGAGATCAGCGAGGCGCCACTGTACATCGACGACTCGCCGAACCTGACGATGATGGAGATTCGGGCCAAGGCGCGCCGGCTGCGGCAGAAGGCCGACCTGAGGCTGATCGTCATCGACTACATGCAGCTGATGACGTCGGGCAAGAAGTACGAATCGCGCCAGGTGGAAGTCTCCGAATTCTCAAGGCATCTCAAGCTTTTGGCGAAAGAGCTCGAGGTTCCGGTGGTCGCGATCAGCCAGCTCAACCGTGGCCCCGAGCAACGCACCGACAAGAAGCCCATGCTGGCCGACCTTCGTGAGTCGGGATGCCTCACCGCCGCCACCCGCATCCTGCGCGCCGACACCGGGGCCGAGGTCACCTTTGGAGAGCTCATGCGTACCGGCGAACGGCCGCTGGTGTGGTCGCTGGACGATCGGCTGCGCATGGTCGCCCGGCCGATGACCAACGTGTTCCCGAGCGGACGCAAGGAGGTGTTCCGGCTGCGGCTGGCCTCGGGCCGCGAGGTCGAGGCCACCCGCAACCACCCGTTCATGAAACTTGACGGTTGGACTCCGTTGGAGCAACTCAAGATTGGCGATCGTATCGCCGCGCCGCGGCGGGTGCCCGAGCCCGTCGACACGCGGCGGATGGACGAGTCCGAAGTCATCCTGCTGGCCCACATGATCGGCGACGGGTCGCGCGTCAAGCGGCAACCGATCCGGTGCGCGTCGGTCGACGAGGCGAACCTGGCCGCGGTGACGGCGTCCGCAGCGCACTTCGGCGCGACCGCCGTCCGCGACGACTACCCAGCGGCGCGAGTTTCCACACTGCGGTTGCGCGCGCCGGGGCGGCTCGCGCGGGGCCGCCGCAACCCCATGGCCGTTTGGCTCGATGGGCTCGGCCTGTTCGGGTGCCGAAGCTACGAAAAGTTCGTGCCAGAAGCCATCTTCCGTGCACCCAACGACCAGGTGGCCTTGTTCCTTCGTCACCTGTGGGCCACCCACGGTTCTGTGAGGTGGGACGATAAGGTCGGTCAGGGTCGGATCTACTATGGCTCCACCAGTCGGCGGCTCGTCGACGACGTGGCTCAATTGCTGTTGCGCGTCGGCGTATTCGCTCGGATCAAGCCCGCACGGAAGGCCGAATACCGCGGCAAGTGGCATCTGCAGATCTACGGTGCGGAGAACCAGCTCCGGTTCCTGCGGCACGTCGGAGTCCATGGCGCGAAAAAGGTGACTGCACGACAATTCGCGGCTGAACTGGAGGGTTTGGCGCGCAACCCCAATTTCGACGCCGTGCCTCAAGAAGTCCGGACGCGAGTCCGGGGCGTTGTAGCCGCCAAGCAGATAACCCACCGCGAGTTCGCCTCCGCTATGGGCAGCCAATTCTGCGGATCCACGATGTGGAAGCACTCGCCAAGTCGCGCCCGGGTCCATCGCGCGGCGGCCGTGCTCGACGATCCAGACGTCCACACGCTCGCAACCACGCACGTCTACTGGGAGACGATCGTCGAGATCACCAGCATCGGTGAGCACGACGTTTATGACGGAACCGTAAGTGGCACACATAATTTCGTCGCGAACGGCATTAGCGTCCATAACTCGCTGGAACAAGATGCCGACGTCGTGATCCTGCTGCACCGGCCCGACGCGTTCGAACGCGACGATCCGCGTGGGGGAGAGGCGGACTTTATTGTCGCCAAACATCGCAACGGCCCGACCAAGACGGTGACCGTCGCCCACCAGCTGCACCTGTCGCGCTTCGCCAACATGGCGCGGTGAGGTGGCAGCTGTTGTAGGTTCTCAAAAGTGATGTTAGCTCCCCAATTCTAATGTCAACTGAATGTCAGTAAATCCTTATTCGGTGACATAAGCCCGGAAACCATGGCGGACGCTGGGAACTCGAGGCGAGACCGCGGTTGTCGGCAGGTCTATGAGTGCTTTGGTACGCGCTGCCACGACTGACCTTCGCCGGGTGCCGTTCGTCGACAGCCGACAGCGTCGCAACCCGCCAGTTCCCCTGCCCACAGCCAACACTACGTGACCTTCGGGCAGCGCCCAGTCGGCGCCCAGCCGGATCGTGTATTTCTAGTCGGCCCTTCAGGCGAGAGCTGGTCTGTGGCTCAGTATGTCGCGGACGCGCAGACGCGAGCGGTGCGAGGCCTTCGCAGGCCTTAGCCAAGGACACAGCCCAGCAGTGGCGCGACGCGCAGACCGAGTTGCGGTGGGCACCCGTCACCGGCGGGGCGATGATCTCGATCCCATCGCCGCGTTGGGAGCCAACCGAGTGGCGAGCGGGCGGGCGATGTCGGGTGTGCTCAACGAAATGACCGAACGCGACATCGAATGATCGAGTATGCGCAGCCGGTCGCCTGAATTTCTCCTTCGTTTACACCCCATGTCGCAACCTTGGGAAGAGGCGCGGTTCGCCGGACCGCCTCTAGTGGGAGTGGAGGATCGACTGGAGATGGTGAAAGTCCATCCAACGGCGCGGGCGGCATTAGACGGGGTTCTCGCCGATGGAATCACCGTGGCGGTAGGCGGATTTGGCTTGTGCGGCGTGCCATTCGACCTCATCGAAGCGGTGCGCGATTCTGGAGTGAAGTCGCTGACGATCGTGTCCAACAACCTCGGGGTAGACGGCAAGGGGCTCGGCATGCTGCTCGACCATGGGCAGGTCGGCCGCGTTGTCGCGTCCTATGTGGGTGAGAACAAGCGGTTCGCCGCGCAATACCTCGACGGGACGCTGGAAGTTGAGTTTGTCCCCCAGGGCACGCTGGCCGAACGGATGCGGGCCGGGGGCGCGGGAATACCGGGTTTCTACACGCCGACCGGTGTCGGGACTGACGTCAGTGAGGGTAAGCCCACACGTGATTTCGACGGCAGGACCTATGTTCTCGAGCGTGGGATAGTCGCTGATCTGGCCTTGGTCCGCGCGCATATAGGCGATCGGGCTGGAAATCTTCGTTACCGGATGACTGCCCGGAACTTCAATCCGAATGTGGCGACCTGCGGAAAAGTGACGGTTGCTGAGGTCGAGCACTTGAGCGACGACTTTCTCGATCCTGACGATGTGGTGACGCCCGGCATCTACGTTGACGGCTTAGTCGTCGCGTCCGTTCGTGAGAAGGAAATTGAGATGCTGACCACGCGTCCGCGGAACGAGACCAACCTGACTGGTGCAAACAGATGAGTTGGACTCGCGCGCAGATGGCCGAACTGGCGGCAGGAGAACTCCGGACAGGCGACTACGTGAATTTGGGTATCGGGATTCCCACGCTGGTGGCCAATTACGTAGATCCTTCGCTGAACGTCACGCTGCACAGTGAGAATGGCCTGCTGGGAATTGGACCGTTTCCGTTAGACGGGGAACAGGATGCTGACCTTATCAATGCGGGGAAGCAGACGGTCACGTATCTGCCTGGGGCCAGCTTCTTCGATTCGGCGAGTTCGTTCGCCATGATCCGGGGCGGCCACATCGACGTGGCGATCCTGGGCGCCATGCAAGTCAGTGCCGCTGGCGATCTTGCGAATTGGGCTGTCCCTGGTGCATTGGTCAAGGGCATGGGCGGGGCGATGGATCTTGTGGCCGGCGCGAAGCGCGTCGTCGTCGTGATGGATCATGTGGCCAAGGACGGCAGCCCCAAGATCGTCGAGAAGTGCACACTCCCCCTGACTGGTCGCGGGGTTGTCGATCGGATCTTCACCGACCGCGCGGTGCTAGACGTGACGCCGGGCGGGCTCCGCATACACCGCCTGGCCCCGGGGACGACGGTTCACGACGTTCAATCGATGACAGGCGCTGCCATACAGTCGATTTGAGGAATGTCACTGTGCCCGCCGTGATACTTGCTTCCCGCCGCGACCCGCACACAGGGGATCGCACTCGGTGCGGTGGTCAGATCACGCTGGGCCTGCCTGCGGTGATGGTACGCGGTAAGGGAAAGGGGGACCAAGAAGTGATTCCGGCGAAGAAAGAGTGGCTGCGCAGCGAGGGTGACCAGTGGGACGTGGTCACCAGCGTCGGATACACCGCGCTCGCAGTGGCGGCCGCGCGAGCCATCGTCACCTCTCGGCCGAACCCACCGGCGCGCGACGTTTACGCAGAGTCCTTTGTTCGAGCGTCGGGTGAGCCGTATCTGATCAGTCTGATCGACGGACACCGGGGCTCGTCTGAGGCCGCCGGGCCAGGCTGGCCCGAATTCATAAGCCTCCAAATGCAGTTCTTCGACACGTTTTTCGACACTGCTTGCGTGCGCGGGCTGCGACAAGTGGTCATCATGGCCGCTGGTTTGGACGCGCGCGCATTTCGGTTGGCCTGGCCGGCGGGTACCCAACTCTTCGAGGTTGACCAAGCGGACGTTCTCGATTTCAAGTCGCGGGTGCTTGACGCCCGCGGGGCGGCGCCGACCGCGGAACGCCACGAGGTCCGCGTCGACCTGCGCGACGACTGGGTGGCGGCACTGATCGCGTCCGGGTTCGACCCGACCCTTCCGACCGCCTGGCTGGTCGAAGGGTTACTGATGTATCTGCCCGGGGCAGCGCATGATGCTCTGTTGGAGAGGATTAACGAGAACTCCGCGCGCGGAAGCGAACTCGCCACGCATGTCTTCTGGCCCGCGGATGATTTCGTCGGGATGTTCGACACGCTGTCCGAGAACAACGATCCCTTTGCTCAAATCAAAGTCACCGACTTGTTTTACGACGATCCCCGGGTGAACTTGGTCGACTGGTTCTCAGCACAGGGATGGCATGTCAGTTCTGTTACTGCCGGTGAAATCAGTGCCCAGTACGGGCGCCCACTCTTGGGGATATCGAAGCAGCTCGATCGCGCGGCGACCACACCCAGGTTCGTGCACGCCGTGCGCTGACCCGCTGTGCGAACGTTTGGGTCTAGCGAGGCGCCGGGACTCAACTGCCCCGCGTGACCACTGTGCGAGCAACGGAATGCCAGACGTAACGACCTGTTTTACGAGTAGCGGCTCACAGCACAACCGCCGACCGCAAGGCGTCGCCGTGGTGCACGGTCTCGAAGCCTTTTCGGTGGTGTTGCAGACACCGCATGCTTGGACTCGCACGACGACGTCGTGGCTAGCGGGGTCCGGGATCACGATATCGGCCACCTGGACTGCAGCGTTCTTTGGCCGGGCGATGACGCCGCTTACCCTATGTTTCCGTAGTTATTCCAAAACCCAACCATCCCAAGCCGAAATCGAGCAAAACTGGCAGGGCAATTTGATTTGCCGCGATCTCCGTCGATCGCGGCGGTCGCGCCTGAAAGTCGGCGATACCTACCTGATGGCGGCGGCCAAATCGCCGGACATCGCCGACAATTGCGGGGCCCAGCTTGACCAGTCGTGATTCCCGGAGCTGGGGATGTCGAAGTGTCCGTTGCGACCGCCCATAGTTCGGTAGTGGTCGTAGAAGTCCCGGTTGCTGCCCTGGGCTTGGTCGGCGAAGCCCAGCATTGCCGCGGCATCGCCTGTGGTGGTCCCCGGGCAGAACACCCAGATCCGAGTGTCGTTGGCTATCAACAGCGTGACGTGAACGTCAGGGTCATGCCATTTCCATCGGCCCGCCTGGGGTGGGCCCCACATGTTGCGGGTGTCGACGCCGCCGAAGCGCATCATCCCGGCGCTGATCGCGCCATTGAGGTCGGTCGCTGACGGGGTGAGGAAACCCGACATGGAACCGGCATATCGGAAACGGTCTGGATGGAACTCGGCCAGCGTGAGCGCGGCGGTGCCGCCCTGGGACGCCCCAACGACCGCGTGGCCGCCGGGCGCTAAACCTTTGTTCGCGGCGAGCCAGTCGGGCAGTTCCTGAGAAAGGAAGGTCTCCCACTGCTTACCGCCGTCTTGCTCCCAGTTCGTGTAAAGACTGTAGGCCCCACCGGCCGGGGCGACCACCGAAATGCCCTTCCCGGCAAGGCTGTTCATGGCCCCGCCAGCGGTAACCCAATTGCTTGTGGTGTCGCCGGCGTTGAACGCATCAAGCAAAAACACCGCGTGCGGTCCCCCGGCTAGAAAGGTGACCGGGATGTCGCGACCCATCGCCGCCGAGGGCACCATCAAAGACTCCCCGGCTGATACCGCCTTGGCCGCGCCGCCGCTCCAGATGGATAGGGCTACCGCGACGGCGAACGTCAGCTTTAGAAACATTGCTCGGCGCCACATGGTCACTCCGTCCGCCGCTTTGGTCGAATGGGCCGGTTGATGGTTTCAGTTCGATGGATATGCCGGTGGTGGTGACACGCCTCGCAAGATCCACGGCAACCAGTCCAAGCCGTGCTTGAGTTCGTCGCTAGCGTCATAGTCGGGACTGGGATCGAGCGGGACATTTTGGCCTGTGGTGTCGATCTGTTGTTCTGGCTGCCCGTAGACGGCCACGACTACCGTGCGGTCCAAGCTGTTTTCTGACCAGACCCCGATTTGTGTGTTCGCGCAGTTGGACATGATCGCGAGATCCGCGGGGTTGTAGTACCACTGGTGCAAGATGTCCATCCCGTTGATCGCAAGAGCGGGATTGATAGCCACGGTTTCGGTGGCCTTTCCCCGATAGCCGGCCGCGGCGGCACGGTCCTGCGGTGTGGACCCGTCCGAGCCGATGTCGCCGTCCAGGCCTCGGTTGTTCAATACGTCGTGGGTATGGCGCTGCGCCGCGAGTTGTAACTGAGGATTGATCCTGACGTCGTTCGTGCAACCTGCTTGGTGTTGGATGGTAAAGACGTTGGCCACCACCCCGTCGTTGAGCCGCTGGTTGTTCGGGATGAGCGTGTTGTTGTCGTTGTCGGCGTGCGCTGCCTGCATACCGGCCGCGGCGCCGGCGCCGACCGCCACCACAACGAATACGGACATAGCCAGCGACTGGTGTGTCATCTTGTCTCCTCGCCGAAGCCCTACGTCGTGATCACACGGGATCGAATCCCGAAATCAGCCAACGTCCGCCGACCTTTTCCAGTGCCACTTTGACGCTGGACGCTGTATCGCTAGGGGGGTCCGCGCCGATGGTCACCGTCTGATCCACGCAGACCAACACTTCGGCGTGGCTCGGGGTCGCCGATATCGAAGCGGCGGCCGGGATCGTCGCTTTCGCAGTGATCTGCCGTTGTTTGGCACCGGGAATGACGACGTCGTTGGTCAGCGAGGTGTAAGAGTCCTTGAAGCTTCCGGTCAGGCGTTCGCGGGCCTCGTGTAGTGTCTTTTCGGCAGTATCGGGTTGGTACGACAGCATGGCGATCGTCGAATCCTTTGCCGCCTGCAGCGACTCAGCGGCGGCGACCGCGGTGCCGTGGGCTTTACCGCTCTCCCACTTGAAGAAACCAGCCGCGACGGTCACGATTAACGCCAGCACCGGAACGATGCAAAAGGCGAATGCGCGACCCCACGCGAATCGTTTTGGCAGCGAGCTGATTTGGTCGTCGGGATCATCGCCGTCAACGTCCGGGTCGACGTCAGTCGACGAGCTGTCCGCGGCATCAGTAGCGGTCACCTCGAGGTTGTCGTCCGACGCAACAGTGTCCTCGTCGGTGCCCATGATCGCGGTGCCAGTTCGTTGCTGGCTCATGGAACGAACTCCACATTCGACACCTTGGCGCCCGACCCGGTCTTCTGGACGTCGATCCGCATTCGCCAGTTCCGGGTGGGCTGCTGCTGAGCGGCAACATTGGATGTCGTGACAGTCACCGCGACCAACACGCGTGCGTCGTTGGCGCCGCTGGATTCGATCCCGGCGGCAGTGACCTTGCCCTCTGATTTCGACTGGGCCTGTCGTACGACATCGACGAATGCCTTCGAGCGCTGCGAAAATTCGTCGTAAAACTTGCCCGTCGCTGAATCGAGAATGCGCTTGACGTCCGCATCCGCTTTGGAGTAGTCGATGCTGGTGAGATTGACCGCGCCCTGGCGAGCTGTGGCGACGAGGAGTTCCCGCGTCGCGGTTCGCTGATGAGCCTGGTAGGTCTGCCACCCAAACCAACCGCCGACTGCCGTCATCGCCGCCGTGACCAGCAATCCGACGATGAGGGCGAAGCGCACGCCGCTGGTGCGCGCCGTTATTGGTCCGGGCCGGTCAACTGCGTCGTCGTCTTTGCCGCCTGTCGTCGTCGGCGACTCGTCGGCATCGGGGGGCGTCTCGGCGCCGTCACTTTGTCCGGCCGATCGGGGCTCAGACGATAACTCGGCGGGCGGTACGTCAGTGCTGCGCTGCTCGGAATTCTGCGGATTATCGATCCGCTCGGCGCCAGGCGCTGCATGTGCGCCGCTATGGCTGTTACGAAACAGGCGGGCGCTTCTAATCGCCTTACCGCGTCGCAGCAGCCGGTGTGTGGTGACCAATAGTTCTCCTCACGCCAACGTGGTCTGGTCCACCGCGTGGGCCCTGCGCTTTGTAAAACCGCCTCATAGGGTCGGCGTCGAGGCGAAATTCCGACAAAACCGTACGTAAAACACCTTCTCGTGATGGCCAGCGCCAGCCGCCGGTGGGCGAAGGTGAGCGGCCGCACCGCGTCGCTGAGGCCGACCGCGGTGGTTGATTTCGCGCGGATTTTGGCGAGCAGCCGATCGTTCCCTACCGGTGGCGGAGTGGTCCATCCCTAGCAGTGATGCATCGCCGCGGCGATGCTGGCTTCACGAAAGCAGGGAGCAATGCGGGATCCATGAGCGCTGGGGCCCGGCCTGAACCGTGCTAGCCACCGACGCGACCGTGCGCACTATTCAGAGTGGCTGTGACAGCCTGATTTGGCCCCGGGTGGGCGGTCGAAAGTGGCCCCACCTGTGTGGTCGCGGGTGTGCTGTTG
>NZ_LQPJ01000127.1 GCF_002101785.1 Mycobacterium palustre | reverse complement strand
CCGGGCGACTGTTCCTTCGGCATACCTGCATCCTCGTTTCCAAGGTCAGGAGCCTCCGGGATTTCCAGGGCGTTTCAGGGCATGTCGACCTACGGTTTGCGCGGAAGGGGCTTCGGTGACGAACTGTCGACTCAGTTTTGGGACGAACTGCATACAAATCCCGCGTGTCAGCACGCTGTGCTCAACCGACTCGAAGACACTCGCGTGTTTGTGGACTACGTCGGCGACGACAGAATTTCCGACATGACGACGCGCATCGTGTTTAACGTGCTCGCTGACTTCACCGCGGAGATGATGGAGACGTACCCAACGCTCCGAGCGGGCGCTACAACCGCGGAAAGCGACGTTTGGTCGAACAACTCAGGCTGGCAGAGCAGAAGTTTTGAGTTGCCCCACATCGCCGGTAAACAGCTTCTGTTGGTTCCGCGTAATTGGGTGTACTGGCGAACCTTGATGGAACCAGTCCAGTTTTACAACCGCTTCTCGACGCAGGTCATTCAAGATGAGACTGCAACTACCGACAACAGGGGCAAACGTCGCGCAACTTCGAAAAGAACGATCAAGCAACAGCACCCATACGTCCGGCCGCTGAACAATGAGAAGGCGGTTGAATACAAGGAAGAACACAACCGCGATCTCGTCCGCGAGTACCGGACGTTCGTAGATACTGCCTTCGACCCAATGTCGGAAGACGCGATTTCCAAACGGACAGGACCCGACTGACGCCTAGGCCAGTCGGGCCTTGCGCCCTTGAAGGTCTACAACCGTCTTTGGCACGTCCGATACAACCGGCCTACTGAAATTCGGCGCTGCCGTGTCGTCCTCTCTGATGTAGTCCGCGTAGGTGGTTAGCGTCAGCACGTAACTGGAGTGGCCGAGCCACTTGGAGACCTGCATGTAGTGCTCGCCTGCGGACAACGCCAGCGTGGCGAAGGTGTGCCGCAAGTCGTAAAACCGCACGCTCCCGAGGCCTAACGCCTTGCAGGCAGGCTGAAAGTAGTTGTGGTACACGTTGTCCACCACGATGGGCTTGGCCCAATCAAAGTCCTCGACCGACACCGCCGCCTTACCTGCGCGGGTTCGCTTGCCAGGAAACAGCGGCGCGTGCGCAATGCGCTTCTTGCCGGCGAATGGGTGGACTCGGGACAAGTAGTCCCGCATGTCATCTGCCAACCATGGCGCGAGCGGGATGGTGCGGTCAGTAGAGGCATCGGACTTCGGCGTGCCTTCCTGCCACACCAGCGGTGAATCGTCGGCAACGCCCGAAGGCCTAGCCTTCTTTTTAGTGCGCACAATGCGTACTGACCCTACGGTTCCAGGAATGTCGGACAAGGTGACGTCTTGCACCTGCAGCCCCTGCAGCTCCGCTACCCGAACGCCGGTGTAGGCGCAGAACACTATAGCCAGCGCATACACGGGGTTGCCGCGATCAGTGGCAATCCAGTCGTGTAGCGCTGCTACCTCGCTGGACGAAAGGGGCCGGTGCTTGAACGGTGCCTTGCCGTTAGAGGCGGCATGGCGTTTGGTGGAGTGCCTGCGGCCCGCCACCACAGGATTGCTCGGTATGGCCTGATCGTCCACGGCCACATCAAGAATTCGCTTCAAGGTGCCGACGATGTGCTTGACGGTCTTAGGGCTACGGGTGACTAGGCCGGTGCCGGGGGTAGCTGGTTTGCGCCGGGCCTTACCGCGTGTGACGAACGAGCGCTGCGGATGCGGTGCTAGCAGGCTCGCGCGGAAGCGGGCAACGTCAGCGGTCGTGATGGAAGCGACTGGCTTGCTGCCGAACACGGCGGCGATGTGGCGGCGATAGATCTTGGCATAGTCCTCGATAGTGGAACGGTCCACCTGGCCAGCCAGGCTGTCCAGGTATTGCTTGGCGTACCCCCCTAACGGCGGCCGATTGGCCTTCGCCTTCGCAGATGAAGGGTCGACTCCCCTGGCATCCTCCAGCTGGTTCTCAACCTTCCGCATGTGCGCCTTGGCCTTGCGTTCAGTCGGGAACGTTTCGGAGGTCTGCTTGAATTTGCCGGTTGGAGCGCCAAACTCATCTCGTATCGGCTCCAGCCATCGAACCTGATAGCTCACAACTGGATTGCCGAACTTGTCGAGCTGCTTGGTAGTGCGCTTGCGGATAGTCGCGGCCATTACTCGCCCTCTCCCTGGTCGTCGACCGGCTGCACAGGGCCGTAGTCCTTGCAGGTTGTCTCTGGCATCTCGCGTTCCTGGTCGTCGTTGCTTGGTTCGGTCATCACGCCACACCTTCCCGCTCAAGAACACCGCGCACGGTGCTGTAACTCCATGTGGCACTTCGTGGGGCGGCAACGCCGTCCTCGTCCAACGCCTTCGCAATTGCCTTGGTTCCCATACCGTCGCTGCGCATTTCGACGATGCGCCGTACTGTGGCGCGCGCGATAGTGGATGGCTTGCCGAGCTGCTTTCCGGCTTGACGGGCCTTGATGAGACCTTGCTTGGTCCGCTTGGATATCAGCTCTCTTTCCTCTTCGGCTACAAGCAATCTGGCGTGCGCGACCAGTTGTGACACTGTGTCGCTATCGGTTCCGTCCAGGCCTACGATGCGCCAGCCTTCGGCTTTGGCATCGGCCACAAGTTTCGCGCCGTCTGCCATGCTGCGACTTGACCGGTCAAGGGTGTTGACTACCAACACATTCGCGATACCTGCCTGTATGACACTCACGGCGGCAATGCGTCCGTACAACTTATCGGTCTTGCGTCCGCTCATGACGTCGACGTGCAGGCCGACTAGCTCGAAGCCGTTGGCCGCGCAGAACTGCTCAATGTGATCACGTTGCGCCTCAAGGCCGTAGCCGCTTTCGGCTTGCCGGTTGGTCGAAACTCGTAGGTAGCCTATTGCTCTCGGCGTTTGGCAGCCGGCGTTTGCTGTGCTCATGTCCTCTCCCTGGTGTTGGTTGTGGCGAATGACGAGCGTCACTCACCTCACCGAATACTTATAGCCGACCGTTCTAGCTCCAGAAATACGCCTAGCGGCGATGCGCTCGGTACCTGACGTGTCCGCCACTTTCGATGGCGCGTTGCTCATCGAACACGCCAGCCGCTCTGTTTGCCTGGTTCGCGAGTTGTATTGCCGCCATGCCGGTGATGTGCACTTCTCGGCGTGCTGGCGTGCGGTGCGGGCGTGCCGATTGGCGCCCCTGAGGCTGCGCGTCGCGGTCGAACTCGTGGCGTTCGGCCTGTCCTAGCGGGCCGTTGTCCGAAGAGTGTGCGGCATGCTGGCCAGCTGGCCGTCCGGTGTTACCGCTGCTACTGCCTTCTGGGTATGTCCGCGGGCACAGTGTGTCCGGTTCGGGTGTGGGTTGGGTGTGCAGGTTCGGTGGTTGGTCTGACATGAAAATGTCGCCCTGGGCGAAAGATTCGCTGCTACTGCCGGCTGGGCCGTCGTAATCACTAGCGCGACTAGCGTCTAGTGATTCAGCGAGCCTGCTTGCAGGTGAGCTTTCGTCGGGATTGCCGCCGATGGCGTCAAAGACGGTCTCATAGGGTTTCTGCGCCGGTTCTCCCTGCGCTAGTACAACTTCCGCAGGAGGCTTGAGGCCGCTGCGGTCTAGCGCGTCTCGGATGGCGCGCAGTTGGACGTCAGGCGGCTTGGTGTCATCGAACGCGAAATCGATCAGCTTGCCCATGAGCCGGTTGGAGGCCATTTGGACTCTGATGCGTGCCTTGTTGGCGACGTGTCTGGTGGCGCCGCCGTGCGTGCGGCACACGGTGCTCCCGTAGATGGCGAACTTGCGACACCGTTCTCCGCGGGAATTGGTTGCAACGCAACGTCTGTCGGGATTGTCGGCCAGCAGCGCATCTTGCCGGTTTGGCAGTTCGATGTGTTCCGAGTTTGATGCTTCGTGTGCGATCACTGCCGGAAGGCACTTGCTTTCTTCGATTTCCTCGGCTTCCACATCGATGATGTTGCTCTCGTCGCCAGTTGTCACGTCGGATCCTTCTCTTCTGTATCGCGTTGATGGTGTTTCTGTCGGATTTGCTTGGCCGTTGCCGCATCCTGGCGCAAGCCGCCGCCAGTGCCGCACGGTGGCACATGCTCTGACCTGGCATTTGCGGACCTTGCGGACCTTGCGGCTTCTCGGCGGAAGGGAAGGGCCGCCCCGGTCGGTACTCCAAACTGAATCATTTAGAACTCCACTGCCGTACTTTTGAGAAATGACTTATCTGGCATGGGGTGGCCGTTGATACCCGGCGGTGTTTGCTCTTCTGGTTCAGGTTCTTTGATGTATCGGGACCAAGAATCCTCAAACGCCTTTAGGTAGTATCCTTTGCCGTTCGAGTCCTTACTCCACCAGATATTGACACTTTTGATTCTGTAGGGCCTTAGGAGTTGTGACAAATCGCGCGAGTTGAGAGCAGTTCCGTCTCGCCGGTAATTTTTCCAGGGCGATTCGTCAAGTCCTACTAAAATTTTGATGATCTGCTGTGTCTTTAGGGCCGGTTTGGTGTTCTCTTCCATTAGCTCTTTGCCTGTCTTAGAGAGGAAGATTCGGTGAAGGTCGGCCAGCAGGAGCACGCCGGTGCTGGCCGCGTCCCCCATTTCCCGGTTTTCCGCAAGTGCCGCAAGAGCCGCATTGTGGCAGGTCAGGGGCCAGTGACCGCCCGCAAACGATGCGCACGCCAGCAAGGCTTCCCAGCAGTCCGCCATGCGGTCGGCGATGCCGTCTGGCATGTCTGGCCACGCCACCACGTATTGGTTGCCGTCCCACAGTTGTTGCTTGACTTGGATGGCCCACTTGGCAAGCTGTGCCCCAAGCACCTTCGCCTTGGGCTCGTCCTCCCGGATGCGCCAGGGCTTCACCTTCTCGCCGGGGGCGCGGCGCTTCATGGCCACCACTACAGCGCGGCTCATGATGGTGTCCGGAAGGTCATTTAGCCCAGCAAGTCCCACGGCACCGTAGGCCGGGAAGTCGACAACCTCCACGTTGTTGCCCTGGACCACGCACCTGGAAGATGTTCCGCTTCTGCGATGTCCGGCGTTGAGGACGCCGCGAATGTCCTCGTGCTCTCCGGCCTTTGGGCCGAAGATTGTGTCCACTTCGTCCATGAGCAAGGTGGGCCGGTTCTCGGGTTTGTCGCCCAGCTTGCGAATCAACGCCGCTGGGCTCATGTTGAGTGCAATGAATCCGCGCAGGACAAGGTGCTCGCTGACCTCCAGTGCCCGGGTCTTGCCGCTATTCGGCTCTGGCGATTTGAAGTAGATTCGCGGCGTGGAGTCCCACAGTTCCATGAAATGCGTGTGGGCGATCCACAGTGTGTGGGCGTGCCGCATGTGCTCGCTGGGATAAATCACGTAGCGGGATAGGAACTCATCGATTTCGTCGAGCAGTTCTGCGCCGTCGATTGAGTCCCCATCTTCTAGGGCGACAGTGGCGTTCGGGTCGGGTACAGTCATGTCATCTTCCTTCGCGAGACCGCCCGTTGTCCGTCAAA
Organism: Mycobacterium palustre; assembly: GCF_002101785.1. GTDB lineage: Bacteria > Actinomycetota > Actinomycetes > Mycobacteriales > Mycobacteriaceae > Mycobacterium > Mycobacterium palustre. The sequence goes on along the minus strand of NZ_LQPJ01000127.1, from coordinate 127,975 downwards.
GCAATTGGGCGGTCTCGTTTTTCATGCCCTCAGTCGTCCAGCCGGTCGCCGGCAAGCCACGCCTCAACATCCTTGTGGGCGTAGTAAATCCGGCCGTTAATCTTGGTCCGCTTCAACGGCCTGTTGCCTTCATACGCCGCTGTGATGACTGAGTTTTCGGTGATGTGCTTCAGGCCGCGTGCTTGTGCGATAGCGACTACTTCCGCGCGGTCGTAGAACTGTTGGGTTGGCGCAGACATTCCTACTCTCCGATGAATTGCCGGGCCGGGCCGATTGCCCGCCACCCTGTGGCAACATCGACGTTAGCCGACTAACGCGCGCGAAGCAGCAGCTAACAGCCGGACGCTATTGCCCTACAAGGTAATACAGCACCCACAATGCCCGACACCGCCAGTGCAGCACCCACAGTGGCCAAATCTTTGGGAGATTCCTGTAGCAAAGCGCGGGGCAGTTCTGGGCCTACAGTTAGGGATAGGGCCGTGGGGCGTCTGCTCACGCGACCGCAACGTTGGGTGCCCAAAGCGACCACAACCGCGTGCCCAAGCCAGCGTTCCTGCGTCTGTGAACACCCACCAGCGCGGGTTTATGCGTTAGCCCTTCAGTACCGATTCGGCTTCCGCTAGCAGCCGGAGGGCTTCCTGGCGCTTCTTTTCGGCTTTGGCCCGTTTGGCTGCTTGGAGTCTTTGTTCGCGGGTCAGCTTCGGCTTCGGCGTTACTGGTGCTGTCGTCTCAGCGTAGACCGGCTTGACCTCACAGCCCGTCAGTTCGGCGCTCACCACAGCCCGAACGCATTCTGCTGTTAGGCCTAGCTGGCTGGCGATGTAGCCGGCGGTGAAGCCCCGGTTGTGCAGGCGCATTACCTCGGCGGAGAAAACAGCCACGCTGAGCGCCTACTTCGCTCGCGGCTTCCGCTTTGGCTTTTGTAGTGCTCTACCGTCGTTGGGTTCTACCTCATGCAGGATATAGCCGTGTTCATACCAGATGCCCTCTCTGTTCCAGCAATGCGGTGCACGGTGACCGTCGCCGCTGCCCGCAGGACAGGTGCAGATTCCACGACCGCCAGGGACATTGTCGTTGAATCTGCAGTCGGCAAATCGCTGCAGGTGGGCTTTCCAAAGCCAAAGCGGCAGTGCTGCATCGCTGCGGGGAACCCAATTGATTTCGGCGTCCCAACGCATTATCGCCTCCACGCGGGACTTGCCAAGGTGCCGCCCGTGGAAATGGTGGGTCTTGCAGGATCTGCACCAAAACTGTAGCTGCGAACCGTTGCTGGTGCGCCAAGCATGGATTAGCGGGTACCGATCGACTTCGCGATCTAAATCCCGAGTGAGCGCGTCGATCTGGTCGCGTTCGGCGACGTTGTAGTCGTCGGGCTCTGGCCAGCCCACGTCAGCCGCGACAACCGCCAGGTGCTCGCGAAAGTTGCTGTAGTAGTACACTAAGGGTTCCTTTCAGTCGGCCTTCTTCAGCCTGCTGGTTTGTTTTATTCGGTCCAGTTCGGTACTGGCTCATCAAAAGCGTTATCGTCTCGGCTTTGGCACCCGCACGCGGTACCGCCGTGAGGTTGAGCAGGGAGCCGTCACTGCGAATTTCGAGTCAGTGCCTAACCATTGGTGATGGTGCACCGCATTGCAGTAGGGACACAGAACGTCTAGCCGTGCAAACCCTGGCTCGTGCTCGACAGAAAGCAATTGTGCTATAGGTAGACCCGGCACTACAATGCCTCGATCAACGCGTCAAGTTGGCTGCGGTGCCAATACACCTTGCGGCCACCGCGTTTCGGCTTGCCGAGCTTCTTGGTGCGCCGGTAATGGGTGTCAATTGTGTGTTTGCTTGCGCCGTCAATACCCTTGCTACGCAGATAAGCCGCCGCGTCCTCATATCCAAAGTATTCGCGGTCGGCCAGTCTCAGTGCTGTACGTGTCATTGAGCCCCTCTTTCGTTGGCCCCCTTGATGATAGCCGATTTCGCCGCGCCTCGCCGGTCCGCGCAGCGAATTGCGTCCCCGGGCAGCGTATCCCACGTGCGTGCCGAAGTCGGCTGCGCTATAACAGTTCTCAGCGGGCGGCGGAATGGGCCGCGTAAGTTCCTGTTACGGCGCGAGCCGGCACCTAGCGCAAGCGCGGCTGAGAGTCCTTTCAGTCCCGGGCCGCGCTTGCGAGCCTGGTGTTTCCAATCGACTAGGAAAGGCTCGCACCATGGGTGCTCTTACAACCCCACGAATCAATCCCGTTGAACTGCAGTCGCTTCTCCACCTGTTACCGTATGGCGCGGAAGGCAACCAGGCTGGCATTTTCAGCGAGGGCGATATTGTTCCTCGCGTCACTCAGACCGCGGATAACGTTGATTTAAATACGATCTGGCAAGAGATGCAGGCCGTACTCGGCAAATGGAACAAACATCGCAGTGCCATCGTCGACCTGCTCTCCTACTGGCACACCAGCACCGCTGACGCGGTGCCTCAGGCGTTGACAGAGAGCATGTTTGAGAAGGCCAGTGAGTTTGGCGAACCGGAATCGATGGGTCCGCCCTCTGAATACCTGTTGCTTGGGTACACCATGGAAGACTACGACCGTGCCGCGCGGTTCACATGGCGCTTCCTCAGAGACGCTGATGCCCGCCAGGTACGGGCCGTTCTCGATGAGGCGATGCGCGGCGACAACACGACGGTCACCCGCACAATCCTCAACCGCCTGTTTTCACCTGCGCCAGAAACGAACGACCGTGGCAACACCTGCTACGGGCTGTGGAACGGTACGGACGGTATGACCCCGCCGCCAGTGCTGGGCAAGACTTTCACGAACACCCACACTCACTATCTCTGGAGCGGCAACGAAAGCATTGACAGCGGAGACCTCGAAACATCAATTACGCATGTGCGCGAGCATGGTTACGGTCTGGTGGACGGTGCCGAAGAGCTAGTGTGCCTAGTTCACCCAACCGAATCGGAGATCATCCAGGGTTTCCGCGCCGGGGTACAGAACGAGAACAGCCAAATTGCAAAATGGGACTTTATCCAAGCGGTCAATCAACCGGCGTTCATCATCGCCGAAGGCGGCCAGCTGGTCGGTAATCAGCCGCCCGGCACCGTGTTCAACCTACCGACGGTAGGCAAGTACGGCCCGCTGTGGATCGTGGAATCGAATTTTGTTCCGGAACACTATGTCGCCGTTGTGGCTACCGCTGGGCCGGCTGCAACCTCGAACACCATAGGTGTGCGCCAGCATCGAAACACCGTATACCAGGGCATGCGCCAGATCCCGGGCGGCGCCAGCGGATATCCACTCCAGGACTCGTTTTACAGTCGCACCTTTGGCGTTGGCACGCGGCACCGGGGCGCAGCAGTGGTCACTCAGATCACGGCCAGCACCAGCTACACGGCACCGTCGATTCTGAGCGCGTAGTCATGCATGGCTTTTCCGATTATGACACCCGGCACAACCTGGACTGGGATGCCCTCGACTCTGAGGCTAGTGAAATGTCATGGGGTTCCGGCCTTGAACCGCTTTCGGTGCGTGCCCAGCCGCCGGCTGAGGGCGGGCGCTACAAGGGCCGCGAAGCGACAGTAAATCATCCGCCCGACCCGCATGTGCCAGTCAGCCGAGATCTACGTATCTGACCCTCTTGAGTAGCCTATCGAAAGTCGTCGCATCATATTTCATAGTTACCTGCATCCAGCCTGCCTATCGTCCACGTGTCTCCGTTCCGCGTTGACACGAGAAGTGTTCGGCCGTCATTGATCGCCGCACCAATCAAATCCTCTTGCTGCCTTCGTACCGCGGGATGAGTCACCTCAAACGCAAGCACAGTTGCGTCACTCGCGCGTGTCGACTCATACCAGCTGATCCGTGTCGTGGATTCGATGCATGCAAGCTCGTGCCTCAAAGCATGCCGCGCGACCCGCAGGCGCGGGTCATCCAGATTCGTCATCGGTTCATCCCTTTCCAGCTCTTCGGCTCGCTGTCTGTGGAACATTCCATCTGCTCGAGATACTGATCGATCAACCCACAGATCAACTTTCGTGTGTCTTGCAGCGATTGCCCTAGAGCAGATAGGTCATCCGCGGCGCTAACGTCGATTCCTTTGATCGACTCGACGGCTGCGCTTAACCGGGCCTGTGGTGTACGCGGCTTTCGACTCGACGGTCCCGGCGCGGAGCGTTGCCTGTCCGCCAGTCCGGCGCCGGCCAGAACCCTTGCTGCCTTGTAGTACGCAGACCACTTGGCCCGCATGGCGTCGTCGTCTTCATCGAAGTTGATGTTGCCGTCTTCAGAGCCCGGTGAGAGTTCTGTGGCATGCAGGCACTCATCCTTGTCGGCGGCCAGTTCCCACGCTCGGTAGTACAGCTGCACGCTTCTGGCGCTGACACCGGCGGTTTCTGCGAACTGGTTCGCAGTGACCTTACCTACCCTTGAGGCTTGGAGGTCGCTCCGGCCGCGTTCGGTGCCTGACACATACACGTTTCGAGCGACCAGCAGGCCCAGCCGCCAGCCACCCTGCTTGAAATGTTGCCCGAAATCACGGGCATCTTCCTGTATTGACATGTAGCTCAACCCTTTTCGTCTGAACTTGAAACGAGTGAGCGCTCGGTGGCTACATTACAGCGCGCCGTAGCTGAGCTCCATCATGAAAGCGCATAGACCTGCCCATATAGAGCTGACAGCTGTTGTAGCAGTTTGCTAGTAGACGTTTCTTACCTGTCTGCCTAAGAAAAATGCCGCTGGTGTGCGAAGACGCATTAGAACGTGTTCTAAAATAGCCCCATATGCGAAGTTGGACATATTTGCTGGTGCGGTGGTGTGATTTGGGTCACATAGAGTGTTCTGCGGCTCGCGGTGCAGGCATCGCTTGTCGGCCTAGTCGGCAATACTGGCGCCATGACTGATGACTCCCTCCGTGTACAAATGGTGGGCCTAGTAGGCGAAGCTTTGAAAACCTTTGACGCGCCTGGCGTCACGACATCTGTGCTAGTCCGAAAGGCACAGCGCATCGCTTCGCTGAGGCAGGACTACGGGATGCAGATCGGCCTGATACAACAGACGAACGACTTCGCTGCCGACCTTGAGGCAAACCGGCCAGGACCCATGCCGGGAGTGACCAAAGCACGAGAACAGCTCGCGACGCTGGTCGGCGCCGAGGAAGCAATGGAAGAACTTGAACGGCAGTATCAAAACTTCTGCCGGACTCGGCACATCAAAGGCCGGAAGATTAGCGGACTCTCGGTCTCGCAACTCGAAGACAATCTGGCTGCCCTGGAGCGGGCCTACGACGATGCTCAGCCGCCGAGCGGCCTTAGCCCCGGTGACACTTACTACGCGGCGAGAAGGGCGGATGAGACGCGTGCCAACCTTCTGCCTGACCTTCAGTGGCACCGTGCCGTATTGGGCAAAATTCGGCAATTTGTACACGACTATCTGGTCTCGGTCGAAGAAGACCTGCTTGCCGGCAAGGCAGAGAGCGACATTTTCCAACGCGCTAAGATCTACATCAATGATGCCCTACAGAAACTTGCGCCCGACGCCCTCAACATGTTCGTGGCCAGCCAGGAAAGCCTGAGCGCAGGAAAGCCTGAAGACTACGCGCACGCCGCCGTGTCCTGCCGTCGTCTCATCAAGGCTTTGGCAGACGCTGTGTATCCCGCCCGAGATGAGGACGTTACGGGCATCGACGGCAACTTGCGTTCCATGTCTGACGACAAGTACAAAAACCGGCTTACCGAATACGTCCGCAACAACGTGGAAGGCAAGCGCCACAAGCAAGCCGTGGCGCAAATCGTCAGCGACCTTACGAGCCGCCTCAACGCGCTCGATGGGCTAGCGAATAAGGGCGTGCACGACGTCGTGACGCAGGCCGAAGCCGAGGTCTGCGTAGTGTGGACCTACATGCTCGCGGGCGACATTGTGCGTATTGCTGATGGCACGTCTGCGCTGTTGGTCGGAAACGACTGAGATTACTGGTCGGCGCCCATACAGCAGCCTGGCCCGGCATGGCTGCCTGGAGGGTTCTGGCCGGTTTGTGGACGCGGTGTGGACGTAGAGCCGATTTGTCGCCGCAACAGCCAGCACCGGCGCACGACTTAAATGGCCTCTACCTGCACAAACAGGTTGTGGGGCGGGCGGGGCTCGAACCCGCGACCAACGGATTATGAGTCCGCGGCTCTAACCAACTGAGCTACCGCCCCCGGGTGTGGCGCGGCACCAATCGTGCCACGCCGCCGCGACGCGGCCCCCGCCGCGTCAGCTGAACACCGTCTGACCGTCGGCGTCGATGAGGTAGCGCTCGGTGCCCTCCTGGACGCGGGGAGCGTCGGCGCCCAGCGACACCGCCACCTTGTTGCTGGCATTGCGCATGATGTCGAAGGTGAGCTCGACGGCCTCGGCCTCGGAGAACTCCGAGCGCACCTCGGCGACAACGCCGGCGACGAGGTGCGCAGGGGTCCAAATTAACCCATCGGTGTAGCGCAACGCTGCTTTTGCGCGCGTGGTCAGCCGCGGCGAGCCCTCGAAGCGCTCGATGTCGTCGTACATGGCCTCCGAACCGCCCGCGTCCAGGGCGGTGCGCTCGCGCAGCGACTTGCACAGCCGGCAGTTGTGCTGGGCCGCCCCGCGCAGCCGGACCAGCTCGGAGGTGACCGGGTCCAGCGCGCGCATCCGGGCGACCGCGGGCAGGAAGTCGTTGAACACCACATCCGAGGGATCGGTGGCATGGTCCCAGGCGATCGGCCCCGTCACCCAATCCAGATGCTCCGAGCCGACGCCGAGCGCCTCCAAACCGGCCCGCACCCGCGGAACGAAGTCGGCGATGTACATCTGCGTGACAACGCCAAAGGTGGCCTGCCCCAACTGCTTCCATAGAGAAGACCGCTGTTCGGCGGTGATCGCCGAGACGTCGGCGCTGAACTGCTCGGCGAACTCGGCGACGGCGGCCTCGGCCTCCGAGCCCGGCTCGCCCGCCTCGACGCACGACGGCAGCGGCGGCAACGACAACGTCTGGGCGCACACCCGGCGAACCAAGGCCGCCATGCGTCCGTCACCCGGGGAGAGCGCCACCAATCGCGTCAGCATCTGCCACACGCTAGGACGCGCCCCGCCGCGAGGCAATGGGCTACTGGGCCTGGCTGACCGACGACATGTGGAAGTCCGGAATTCGCAGCGACGGCATCGCCACCCGGGTGGCCCAGTCCGCCCATTCCCGCGGCAACGTCTTCTCGCTGACGCCGGCCTCGGTGGCCCGCCGCAGCAGGTCCAGCGGGCTCTCGTTGAACCGGAAGTTGTTGACCGCCGCGGTCACCTCGCCGTCCTCGATGAGGTAGACCCCGTCGCGGGTCAGCCCGGTCAGCAGCAGCGTGGTGGGGTCGACCTCGCGGATGTACCACAGCGTGCTCAGCAACAGCCCGCGCTCGGTGCCCGCGATCATGTCGGCGAGCTCGGCTTCCCCGCCGGTCATCAGCATGTTGTCGGCGGCCACCGCGACCTCGGCGTCGAACTTCGCCGCCGTCGCCCGCGGGTAGGCCAGCGCGTTGATCACGCCGTCGCGGATCCAGTCCACCTGGCCGATCTCCATGCCGTTGTCGAACACGGACATCGTCTCCGACGAGCTGCTCACCGCGACGAACGGCGTGCACGCCAAACCCGGTGCCATCGGATCGGAGAACATCGTGAGCGGCAACTCGGTGAGCCGCTCCCCCACCCGGGTTCCGCCGCCGGGCGCCGAAAAGGCGGTGCGGCCCTCCTGCGCACCGCGCCCGGCCATCGACCAGGCCAGGTACAGCATCATGTCGGCAACCGTGGACGGCGGCATGATCGTCTCGTAGCGCCCCGCGGGCAGCTCGACGGTGCGCTCGGCCCAGCCGAGCCGCATCGACAGCTCCTCGAGCAGCGAATCGGTTGGCACGTCGACGAAATCGGCGGTGCCGATGCCGGCCCAGGCGCTGGCGTCGCCGCGTTTGGCGTTGATCTCCACCGCGCCGGTCGGCTGGCTGTAGCGGCGGCGCAGACCGGTCGACGACGCCAGAAACGTCGTCGAAAGGTTGTGATGGGCAAAGCCGTACAGCCGGTCGGCGCCGCGGAATCCGCGGCTCAACGCGTCGGCGAGGTCGGCGAACACCAGCGGCCCGGTGCCCGGCACCGGTGCATCCCAGTCGGCGGGCACGCCGGTATCGCCCAGCAGCGGCGCGGCGTCGCCGGCTTCCGGCGCCGAGCGCGCGGCGTCCTGCGACGCCGCCACCAAACCGGGGATCACCCGCGGGTCCACCTCCGCGGACACCATGGTGCCGATCCGCGCGGTATCGCCGTGGCGCACAATGGAAATCACCGTGATGCTGCGGCTGACCGAGACCCCGTTGGTGGTCATCGAGTTGCCGGCCCACCGCAACGTCGCCTCGACCTTGTCGGTGACCAGCACCATGGTCTCGTCGGCGCCGCCCAGTTTGGCCGCCTCCTCCAACACCAGGTTGACGACGTGCTGCGGGGTGATCATCGGCGCCCCTCGGCAACCGTGTTGAGCACGTTGACGCCGCGGAACAACGCCGACGGGCAACCGTGGCTGACCGGGGCCACCTGGCCGGGCTGGGCCTTGCCGCAATTGAGCGCCCCGCCCAGCCGCCAGGTCGACGGGCCGCCCACGGCCTCCATCGAATTCCAGAAGTCGGTGGTGGTGGCCTGATAGGCCACATCGCGCAGCTGGCCTTCCAGGCGGCCGTCGCGGATCCGGAAGAACCGCTGCCCGGTGAACTGGAAGTTGTAGCGCTGCATGTCGATCGACCAGGACTTGTCGCCGACGATGTAAATGCCGTTCTCGACGCGGCCGATCAGGTCGGCGGTGGTGATGTCCTCGGGCGCGGGCTGCAGCGACACGTTGGCCATCCGCTGGATCGGCACGTGGTGGGGTGAGTCGGCGTACGAGCATCCGTTGGAGCGCGGCTGCCCCAGCCGCGGGGCGAACACCCGGTCGAGCTGATAGCCCACGAACATCCCGTCGCGCACCAGGTCCCAGCTTTGCGCGGCCACCCCCTCGTCGTCGTAACCGACGCTGGCCAAACCGAATTCGACGGTGCGGTCGGCGGTCACGTTCATCACCGGTGAACCGTAGCGCATGGTGCCGAGCTTGTCGGGGGTGGCGAACGACGTCCCGGCGTAGGCGGCCTCATACCCGATGGCGCGGTCGTACTCGGTTGCGTGGCCGATGGATTCGTGAATGGTCAGCCACAGGTTGGTCGGGTCGATCACCAGATCCGTTGGCCCCGCGGTCACGCTGGGCGCCTTCACCTTCTCGGCCAGCAGCACCGGCAGCTGGGCGAGCTCGTCGGTCCAGTTCCACACGTCGTCGTCGATCAGCACCTCCCAGCCGCGCCCCATCGGAGGCGCCAGCGTGCGCATCGAGTCGAAGCTTCCCGCCGAGGCGTCGACGGTGACCGCCTCCAGCGACGGCTGCACCCGCACCCGCTGCTGGGTGATCGACGAGCCGAAGGTGTCGGCGTAGAACGTTTGCTCCTTGACCGCGGTCAGGCCCGCCGACACGTGGTCGACGCCGTCGGCGCCCAGCAGCCGCCCGGAGTACTCCTCGAGCACGGCGATCTTGTCGGCCGCGGGCACGCCGAACGGGTCGATGCGGTAGCTCGAGACCCAGGTGGCGTCGGCGTACACCGGCTCGGGCGCCAGCTCGACGCGCTCGCTGTTGAGGACGGCCAGCGTGGTGGCCACGTGGACCGCGCGGCGGGCGGTTTCGGCCGCGATCGCCGGCGCCAGCTCGGCGTGCGAGGCGAACCCCCAGGTGCCGTCGACGATCACCCGCACCGCCATGCCGAGCTCGCGGCTGACGACCGAGGTCTCCAGCTCGCCGTCGCGCAGCTGGATGGTCTCGGTGCTGATGCGGTGAAGTCGCAGGTCGGCGTAGCTCGCCCCGGCCGACTTGGCCGCCGACAGCGCCGCGTCGGCGAGCTCGTGGCGGGGCAGGTCCAGGAAGTCGGCGTCGATCTCCCGGTTCGATGTCACGGCTACACCGTATCGACCGCCTGGTACGGCCCGCTTTAATACCTCCATGGCGAGCGCCGAGCGCAGGACACACCCGCGGTCCACCGCGCTGGGCTACGCCCTGCTGGCGCCGAGCCTGTTCGGTGTGGTCGCCTTCCTGCTGCTGCCGATCCTGGTCGTGGTTTGGCTCAGCCTGTACCGGTGGGACCTGCTGGGACCGCTGCACTATGTGGGGCTGGCCAACTGGCGGTCGGTCCTGACCGACCCGGGCTTCGGCAACTCGCTGCTCGTCACGGCGGCGTTCGTGGCGATCGTGGTCCCGGCGCAGACGCTGCTGGGGTTGCTCGCCGCGTCCATGCTGGCGCGCCGACTGCCCGGCACCGGCCTGTTTCGCACCGTGTACGTGCTGCCGTGGATCTGCGCGCCGCTGGCGATCGCCGTGCTCTGGCGCTGGATCCTGGCACCCACCGACGGGGCGGTCAGCACCGTGCTGGGGCATTCCATCGGGTGGCTGTCGGACCCCAGCTTTGCGCTGCCACTGGTGTCGGCCGTCGTGGTGTGGACCAACGTCGGCTACGTCTCGTTGTCGTTTCTGGCGGGCCTGCTGGCCATCCCCGGCGACATCCACGCCGCCGCCCGCACCGACGGCGCCACCGGGTGGCAGCGGTTCTGGCGCATCACGCTGCCGATGCTGCGGCCGACGATGTTCTTCGTGCTGGTGACCGGGATCGTCAGCGCGGCACAGGTTTTCGACACGGTCTACGCGCTTACCGGCGGTGGCCCGGCCGGCAGCACCGACCTGGTGGCCCACCGCATCTACGCCGAGGCGTTCGGTTCGGCGGCGATCGGGCGCGCGTCGGTGATGGCGGTGGTGCTGTTCGTCATCCTGCTCGGCGTCACCTTCGTCCAGCACGTCTACTTCCGGCGGCGGATCAGCTATGACCTCGTCTAGGGCCCTGGGCAATGCCGTCATCTACGCCGGGCTGCTGGTCGGGGCGCTGATCACGTTGGCGCCCTTCGTCCTTGGGCTGCTGACCTCGTTCACGTCGGCGCACCAGTTCGCCACCGGCACGCCGCTGCAATTGCCGCGGCCACCGACCCTGGCCAACTACGCCGACCTGGGCGGCGCCGGATTCGGCCGGGCGGCGGCGGTGACCGCATTGATGACGGCGGTGATCCTGGTGGGGCAGCTCACCTTTTCGGTGCTGGCCGCATACGCGTTCGCGCGCCTGCGGTTTCCCGGGCGCGACGCGCTGTTCTGGGTCTACATCGCGACGTTGATGGTGCCGGGGACCGTCACGGTGGTGCCGATGTATCTGATGATGGCCCAGCTGGGCCTGCGGAACACGTTCTGGGCGTTGGTGCTGCCGTTCGTGTTCGGCTCCCCCTACGCGATCTTCCTGCTGCGCGAGCACTTTCGCCTGATCCCCAACGACCTGATCAACGCCGCGCGCCTCGACGGCGCCAACACCCTGGACGTGATCGTGCACGTGGTGATCCCGGCCAGCCGCCCGGTGCTGGCCGCCCTGACGCTGATCACCGTTGTCTCGCAATGGAACAACTTCATGTGGCCGTTGGTGATCACCAGCGGCCACAAGTGGCGGGTGCTGACCGTGGCGACGGCCGATCTGCAGTCGCGGTTCAACTCGCAGTGGACGCTCGTGATGGCGGCGACCACGCTGGCGATCGTTCCGCTGATCGCGCTCTTCGTGGGCTTCCAGCGCCACATCATCGCGTCGATCGTGGTGTCGGGGCTCAAGTGAGCCGGCCTCGGTCCTCGACGCTGGTCGCGCTGTCGCTGGTGCTCGTCGCGGCGCTGCTGGCCGCCGTGGCGGTGCTGCTGGACTACTCCGGCGAACCCCGCGGCGGCAAGATCGTGGTGCGGGTGCGGCTGTGGTCCGACCAGATCGCCGCGGCGTACCGGCAGTCGTTCGAGGCGTTCAGCCGCACGCACCCCAACATCGAGGTGCGCCTGAACCTGGTGGCGTATTCGACCTACTTCGACACGCTGCGCACCGACGTCGCCGGTGACAGCGCCGACGACATCTTCTGGGTGTCCAACGCCTACCTGGCCGCCTACGCCGACAGCGGCCGGCTGCTCGACATCGGCAAGGCGCTGGGGCGCGAGGCCGCCTCCGATTGGGATCACGCGGTGGTCGACCAGTTCACCCGCGGCGGTGTGTTGTGGGGCGTTCCTCAGCTGACCGACGCGGGGATCGCGCTCTATTACAACGCCGACCTGCTCGGGGCCGCCGGCGTCGACCCGGCCCAGCTCGCCGGGCTGCGGTGGAGCCCCGACGGCGCCGACACGCTGCGCCCCCTGCTGGCCCGCCTGACCGTGGACGCCGACGGAAAGACCGCGGCCACACCCGGTTTCGACGCCCGACGGGTCCGCCAGTGGGGCTACAACGCGGCCAACGATCCGCAGGGGATCTACCTGAACTACATCGGCTCGGCGGGCGGGGTGTTCCAGCGCGGCGACGAGTTCGCGTTCGACAACCCCGCCGCGATGCGGGCGTTCCGCTATCTGGTCGGCCTGATCAACGACGACCACGTTGCGCCGCCGGCGGCCGACACCAACGACAACGGCGACTTCTCCCGCAACCAGTTCTTGGCCGGCAGGATGGCGCTGTTCCAGTCGGGCACCTACAACCTGGCGCCGGTGGCCCGCGATGCGCGCTTCCGCTGGGGGGTGGCGATGATGCCCGCGGGCCCGGTCGGGCGCGTGAGCGTCACCAATGGCATTGCCGCGGCTGGCAATTCGGCCACCAAGCATCCGGACGCGGTGCGTCAGGTGCTGGCCTGGATGGGCAGCCGGCAGGGCAACGAATACCTGGGCCGCCAGGGCGCGGCCATCCCCGCGGTGCTGTCGGCGCAGCGGGTCTACTTCGACCACTGGGCCGCCGAGGGCGTCGACGTCACGCCGTTTTTCGCGATGCTGAACGGTCCGGGGATTCCGGCGCCGGGCGGCGCCGGGTTCGCCGCCGGAAACACAGCGCTGCAAAGCTATTTCGACGAAATGTTTTTGGGCCGCGGCGACGTCGCGGCGCTGCTGAAGCAGGCCCAGGCGGCGGCCAACGCCGCCGCTCAGCGCTGATCAGCCGAAACTACCGGGTTTCTTCGCGCTCCTGCGCGGTGTTCAGGGCGCTGTGGTGGCGGCCCCACACGAGGTAGAAAATCAGCGCCAGCACGATCCATCCGCTGAACGCGATCCAGGTGTACCAGCGCAGGCTGAACAGGATGTAGCCGCACGCCAGCATCGAAAGCGCCGGCGTGACAGGGTAACCCGGGACCTTGAACGCCCGCGGCAGGTCGGGCTGGCGCACTCGCAGAATGATCACGCCGACCGACACGACGATGAACGCGGTGAGCGTGCCGATGGACACCATGTCCGCGAGCTTGTCGAGCGGTATCACGGCGGCCAACGCGCCGACGGCGACCGCGACGATCACGGTGTTGTTCACCGGGGTCGCCGTGTTCGCGCTGACCGCGGCGAACCACGACGGCATCAGGCCGTCGCGCCCCATGGCGAACAGGATGCGGGTCTGGCCGTACATGGTGATCAGCGTGACGGTGAAGATCGAGATCACCGCGCCCGCACACAAGATCGTGCCGGCCCAGCTGCCGCGCATGACGTGGTCGAGGATGGTGGCCAACCCCGCCTCCTGCTGCCCGGCGAACTCTTGCCACGGTTGGGTGCCCAGCGCCGACAGCGCGACGAGCACGTAGACGCCGGTGACGATCACCAGCGCCGCGATCAGCGCGCGCGGCATCGTCTTTTGGGGGTCCTTCACCTCGTCGCCGGCCGTCGACACCGCGTCCAGGCCGATGAACGAGAAGAACACGGTGCCCGCCGCCGAGCCGATGCCCGCCACGCCGAACGGGGCGAAGTCCTTCAAGTGGCCGGTGTCGAAGGCGGTGAACGCGATGATCACGAACATGGTCAGCACGCACAGCTTGAGCAGCACCATGGCCGCGTTGACCCGCGCCGATTCGCCGGCGCCGCGGATAAGCAGCGCCGCGCACATCGCGATCAGGACGACGGCCGGCAGGTTCACATAGCCCGGCTGCGAGTCCCACGGCGCCGCCGATAAGGAGTGCGGCAGCTGGAACCCGAACACGTTGCCCAGCAGCTTGTTGACGTAGCCGCTCCACCCCACCGCGACCGCGGCGGTGGCCACGCCGTACTCGAGCAGCAGGCACGCGGCTACGCAGATGGCGACCGCCTCGCCCAGCGTGGTGTACGCGTAGGAGTACGACGACCCCGAAATCGGCACGGCCGAGGCCAATTCGGCGTAGCAGATGGCCGCGAGCCCGGCGGCGATGCCGGCGATGACGAAGGAAACGATCACCCCCGGGCCGGCTTCCGGCACCGCCTGCGACAGCACGAAGAAGATGCCGGTGCCGATCGTCGAGCCGACCCCGAACATGGTCAGCTCAAACGTGCCGATGCTGCGTTTCAGGTGTCCGGCGGCCCCGTGCGCGACGGGTGCGCCGACGACCGGGCGGCGCCGCAGCATCTGGTCGATCAGGCCGATCGAGGTGGTTGGCAAGCGCGCCCCCTTTTGCTGGATCAGCTGATTATGCGGCCTCCCGCAAGACCCGCGCGAACTGGTCGGTAGCCCAGTCGATCTCCGGCGCGGTGATCACCAGCGGCGGCGCGAAGCGCAGCGTCGACCCGTGGGTGTCTTTGACCAGCACGCCGCGGGTGGCCAGCCGCCGGCTGATCTCCTTGCCGGTCCCCAGCGCCGGGTCGATGTCGACGCCGGCCCACAGGCCGAGGCCGCGCAGCGCCACCACGCCGGCACCGACGAGCTCTGCCAGGCGACGATGCAGCTGAGCGCCGAGTTCGGCCGCGCGGGCCTGGAACTCGCCGCGGGCCAACATGGCGACCACCGTGGTGCCGATCGCCGCGGCCAGCGGGTTGCCGCCGAAGGTCGACCCGTGTTCGCCGGGGTGCAGCACACCCAAGACCTCGCTGTCGGCCACCACCGCCGACAGCGGGACCACGCCGCCGCCCAGCGCCTTGCCCAGCAGGTAGACGTCGGGCACGACGCCCCAGTGGTCGCAGGCGAACGTGTAGCCGGTGCGGGCCAGGCCCGACTGGATCTCGTCGACGATCAACAGCGCGTTGCGCTGGGTGCACAGCGCGCGGGCGGCCGGCAGGTAGTCGTCGGGCGGGACGACGATGCCGGCCTCGCCCTGGATCGGCTCCAGCAGGACGGCCACGGTGTCGTCGTCGATCGCGCGGTCCAGCGCCGCGGCGTCGCCGAACGGCACGGAACGGAATCCCGGGGTGAACGGGCCGAAGCCGTCGCGGGCGGCCGGGTCCGAGGAGAAGCTGACGATGCTGATGGTGCGGCCATGAAAGTTGTTGTCGGCCACGACGATGTTGGCCCGCCCAGGCGGAACGCCCTTGACGTCGGCGCCCCACTTGCGGGCGACCTTCAGGCCGCTCTCCACGGCTTCGGCGCCCGAGTTCATCGGCAGCACCATGTCTTTGCCGCACAGCCGCGCCAGGGCGGCGCAGAACGGGCCGAGCTTGTCCGCATGAAAGGCCCGGCTGACCAGCGTGAGGGTGTCGAGCTGCGCGTGGGCCGCGGCGGTGATCTCGGGGTTGCGATGACCGAAGTTGACCGCGGAGTACGCGGCCAGGCAATCCAGGTAACGCCGACCGTCGACATCGGTGATCCAGGCGCCCTCGGCGCTGGCAGCCACGACCGGTAGCGGCGAATAGTTGTGCGCGACATGCCTTTCCGCCAAAGCGATGGCCTCGTCGGTGACCGTTTCCCGGGCGTCGAGGAGCGTCATGGGAACACCTCCAATGTGCAGCACTTGACGGAACCGCCGCCCTTGAGCAGCTCGGACAGGTCGACACCGACGGGCCGGAAGCCGGCGTCGAGCAACTGCGCCGCGAATCCCGTTGCGGCAGCGGGCATCACCACGTGCAGGCCGTCGGAGACGGCGTTGAGCCCGAACACGTAGGCGTCGGCGCTTCCGACCACAATGGCGTCGGGAAACAGCGCGTGCAGCCGATCCTGGGCTGCCGCGCTGAAGGCGGGCGGATAGAACGCGATCGTGCGGTCGTCGAGAACCGCGAGCGCGGTGTCGAGGTGATAAAAGCGCGGGTCCACCAGCTCCAGCGAGACGACGGGCATGCCCAACGCCGCGGCGATTTCGGGGTGCGCGCGCCGGTCGGTGCGAAAGCCGTAGCCCGCCAACACCACATCGCCAGCCATCAGCAGGTCGCCCTGGCCCTCGTTGACGTGGCGGGTGGACACCGGCCGATAACCCACCGAGGACATCCACTCGGCGTAGGCGCGTGATTCGCCCGCGCGTTCGGCGAACCGGAACCTTGCGACGATGGCGACGTCGCCCGCGATGAACCCGCCGTTGGCGGCGTAGACCATGTCGGGCAGCCCCGGCACCGGCTCGATCACGTCGACGCGGTGGCCCAGCCGCAGGTAGGTCCGATGCAGGTGCTGCCACTGCGCCCGCGCGAGGCGGACGTCGACCGGCGTGCCGACGTCCATCCAGGGGTTGATGGCGTAGTCGACGGCGAAGAAGTCCGGCGGCGTCATCGCGTAGCGAGCGGCCCGGGGCGTTCGCTGGGGCTTCGCGGGCGCGGGTATCGCGACGTAGGAATCCGTCATAAATCAACGGTATTTGCGCTGCACTGGACAAGCAAACGATGATTCTTGCGTGTCTGCGACGGATCCGTTGCGTTAGGATGCATAAGGCGACGATTTGTTGCGCGAAGGAGTGGCGATGGACCGCCTGGACGAGACCGACGAGCGCATCCTGACCGAGCTGACCCAGAACGCGCGGGCCACCTTCGCCGAAATCGGCGAGACGGTGAATCTTTCGGCGCCTGCGGTCAAGCGTCGCGTCGAC
Source organism: Mycobacterium palustre (assembly GCF_002101785.1). Lineage (GTDB taxonomy): Bacteria > Actinomycetota > Actinomycetes > Mycobacteriales > Mycobacteriaceae > Mycobacterium > Mycobacterium palustre. Next base: position 111,110 of record NZ_LQPJ01000127.1, on the reverse strand, counting down.
CGGCTGATCGACAACGGGGTGATCAAGGGCTTCACGACTGTGGTCGACCGTAACGCGCTCGGCTGGAACACCGAGGCATACGTGCAGGTGTTCTGTCACGGGACGATTGCGCCGGACCGGCTGCGGGCGGCCTGGGTGGATATGCCGGAGGTGGTCAGCGCGGCCACCGTCACCGGCACATCGGACGCCATCCTGCACGTGCTGGCCCGCGACATGCGACACCTGGAGGCGGCCCTCGAGCGCATCCGGTCGAGCGCGGACATCGAACGCAGCGAAAGCATCGTCGTCCTGTCGAACCTCATCGACCGGATGCGGACCTAGCGGCCGGCGAACCAGCGCCGCAGCCGCGACGGCGGTGACTGCGGCGGGCGGCGAGAGGCATAGGGCCACGGGCGGTTTCGCTCGGGGACGCAACTGGCCCGGGCCTCCTTGAGCTGCGTGTGCAGGTGCTGGCGCAGCTCGTGCAGGCCGGGATCCGCCCAGCGGTTGTCGGCTTCGATCGGGTCGGCGGTCAGGTCGTAGAGCTCCCACTGGTCGTCGAGCGGGGACGTCCGATAGGCCTCGCCGCCGAGGCCGTTGGCCGCCAGGTGGCGCACGCCGGGTTCGGTCCAGGTGGCCGGGTCGTCGAAGGTGCGGACCAGCTTCCACAGGTGCCCGGCTCCCCCGGCGGCCGTCGCGTCGTCGACGCGGACGACCAGCCCCTCGAAGTTCGACCCGACATGGGCGGGGACCCGGATACGCAGCGGCGCAGGGGGATTGACCGTCCGCTTCAGGCGGCGCGCCAGGCCCGACGCACCGGTGTCGCCCTCGAGCATGTTGTCGCGGGTCATCAGGTAGACGGCCCGCGCCTCGTCGGCCGGTGCCCCGTCGACGATTGGCATCAGGTCGCGCCCGGGCAGCTCGTGCACCTCGGAGAACGACTCGGCCAGCGTCGCGGCGGCCGCCGCGACATCGACCCCTGCCGCGGAAAGCAGCGTGGGCACCAAATCGACGTGCGACGTGGGCGCGGTGACCACCCGGGGCCGCGTGGCCGCCGGGCCGATGCGGGCGATGACGAAGGGAACTCGGGTGGCCTCGTCGTAGAGGTTGAACCATTTCTGGTGCAGCCCGCCGTGGGCGCCCAGCAGGTCGCCGTGGTCGGCCGTGCGCACCAGCACCGCGTGGGCCGAGCCGCCGTCGGTGACGGCGCGCCGGACCCGGTCGATCGGCCCGTCGACCTCGGCGTGCAGGCGGTAGTAGAGGTCGCGGTAGCGCTGGGCGTTGCGCTCGTAGGTGCGGCTGATCGCGGGCGCCGGGCCGTAGCCGGAGTAGTAGGCCTCGCGAAACGCGATCTGCGCGGCCGGTTTTGCGGCCAGGTCCTCGTCCGCGGTGGGCGCCGGCGGCACCGGCGGCGGGTCCAGGGGTGACGGCGGTACCGGGCTGCGGCGTGACCACGCCGGGAACAGCACGATGTCGTGGGGGTTGACGAAGCTGGCAACCAGCAGGAACGGGCGCAGCGCGGCCGGGTCGCCCGCGCGCCGGCCCGCGTAGCGGTCGCCGAGCCAGGCGACGACGCGGTCGGCGATCAGCCGGTCGCGGCGGACGCCCGCGTTGGCCAGCAGCGCACCGTGCGGCTCCGGGCCCACCCACCCCGAAAAGCCGTATGGCTCAAGGGGATCGGCCTCCAAATAGCGGCGCACCGCGGCGTGATCGACGACGCCGTCGTCGTCATTGGTAGCCAACGGGCCGCCGGTCGCCGGGTCGACGAGGTCGGCGTGGGAGATGTGCCACTTGCCGTCGTAGTGCGTGTCGTAGCCCGCCGCGCGAAACCAGTTGCCCAGCGTGGGTACCTCGCCGCGGCGCAGCCAGCGCATGCGCGAATCGTCGGCGGTCTTGCCGATGCCGTCGGTCTGGGTGACCCCGTGCAGGTCGGGGTAGTGCCCGGTGAAGATTGTCGGGCGGCTGGGCACGCAGGCAAGCGAGCCGGTGTAATGGCGGGCGAAGCTGACGCCGTGATCGTCGAACCACTTGCGGCCCACCAACGTTCGGTCGCGCCACGCCAGCACGTCGGGCGCCTCGTACGGCGGCACCGCGCGTTCCTCGTCGGTCATGATGACGATGACATCGGGGCGGTCAGACACGGGCCTTCTCCAATCGGTGCGCGAGCCCGGCGAGCATGACGTCGGACTGACGCGCGAGGAAGCGACAGAGCACGTGTTCGGCCAGCCGCTGGGTGGGGCTGGGCCCGATCTCGACCGTGCTGGTCAGCGTGACGGCCGCGGCATCACCGGGCGCCGGTGCCAGGCTCCACCGATTGCTCACCCTGCGCAGGCGCCGGGGCAGCCCTTCGATGTGGTAGGCGAGGGCGCGCGGCGGGTCGAATTCGGTGATGCGCTCGACCAGGGCGTCGCGCTTGACCTGTACCCGGCGGGCGGTGCCGACCGGCCCGCCGCCCGGCCCGGAAGACAGGATGCACGAGTGGTCGACGTTGTCGGCCCAGGAACTGATCGAGCCGAAGTCGGCCAGGACGTCCCAGACGTCGCCGACGCGAGTCGCGACGGTGCGGGTGCGGTGAATGTCGGTCACCCGCTCAAGCTACGCCCGAAGCCGGCGGCGCTGTCCTGCTTCCGCGCCTACGGGGTGGTGTGCAATATCGGCCACAGCGTCTCGAGTGTCACCGCCGCGGCGCTGAGCGCCAGGGTGATTGCGATCGTCACCCAGTCGGCCAGTTTCGGGCGCGCCGGGTTGGCCGAGAGCTGACCCGTGCCGCCGCGGGCGGTGATCGCGTCGCCCATCTCGTCGGCGCGCCGCAGCGTGACGGTGATGGCGGCGGCCAGCATGTCGATGACCTCCAGGGCGTGCCGGCGCCGGTGGGCCTTGCGGGTGCGCGGGATCCGTTTGGGCCGCAGCCGGCGAGCCGCGTAGAGCACCTGGAACTCGTCGATCAGCATCGGGAAGGCCCGCAGCGCGAGCGCCAAGGCCACCGCCCACTCGTCGACCGGGATCCGCAACAGGCGCAGCGGCCGGCCCAATGTCGCGACGGCGGGCCCGATTTCGGCGACGTTGGTGGTCCACGACACCATCGCGCCGAGGGCGAGCAACACGACCGACAGGGCGGTGATCCGCAGGAAGTTCAGCCCGCCGCCAAGCCCGATCTCGAGCCCGGCCACCGAGACCTTCGGGCGACCGCCGGCCAGCGCGGCCGTGATGCCGCCCAGCGCGATCAGCACCCACAGCCACCGCGGGACCGACGGCAGCGCGCCACGCGGAACGCGTGCGATCCTGGCCGCCGTCAGCACCAGGGCCGCCACCAACCCGATCGCCCACCAGCCCGGGTAGAACGTCAGCAGCACCGAAACACCAAGGACCACAAGCAGTTTGGTGCCCGCCCATAGGTCGTGGATGGCCGAGGTGCCGGGTATCGGAACCAGCAGCACGACCGGGCGCGGGGTGCGCCGCGCCGAGCCGCGCGCGGGTGCCGAGGTGGTGCTCATGCCATGCCTCCCGCCGCCGCCGACACCGGTTCCAGCGTGCCGTTGCGCAGGTGCAGGGTCCGCGGGCACACGTCCTCGAGGCCGACGAAGTCGTGCGAGATGACCACGACGGTCAGGCCCCGCTCGCGGCGCAGGTCCTCCAGCAGCCGCAGCAGGCCGCGCTGGCTGGCGGCGTCCAACCCCGCGAGCGGCTCGTCGAGGATCAACGCGCGCGGCGAGCGGGCCAGCAGCCCCGCCAGCACCACCCGGCGCATCTGGCCACCGCTGAGCTGGTCGATCCGCCGCTTGGCCAGGGTGGAATCGAGCCCCACCACGCTCAGGGCGGCCGCGACGCGATCCGTCTCGCGCGGCGAAAAGCCCGCTGCCGACGCCACTTCCAGGTCGACGCGGCTGCGCATCAGCTGCAGCCGTGCCGCCTGGAACGACAACGCCACCGCGCCGACCTGCTCGTGGGTGGGCCGGCCGTTGAGCAGGCAGCTGCCGCTCGTGGGAACCGTCAGCCCGGCCATGATCCATGCCAGCGTCGACTTACCCGAGCCGTTGCCGCCGTGGATCAACACGCCCTCGCCTTGCCCGACGGTGAAGGTCACGTCGTGTAGCGCGGTCTTGGCCCACGGGGTGCCGCTGCCGTATTCGTGGCCGACCCCCAGAAGTTCCATGAGCGGCGCGTGCGAGCCGTCGTCGACCGCGGTGGTTCCCGTGGTCCGGGCCGGCGCCGCCGCGGTCTCGACCATGCTCGTGTTGTCCGGTGAATCGCTGAGATCGACGGTGCGGTCGGCGCAGTCGGCCTCGTTGTTGTAGTGCGTAATGTGCACCAGCGCGGTCCGGTGCCGCTTGGTGAGACCGGACAGCACGCCCAGCAACGCGTCGCGGCCCTGCTGGTCGACCATGGTGGTGACCTCGTCGGCGATGAGCAGCGACGGCTCGCGGGCCAGCGCCGCCGCAAGCGCGAGGCGCTGCAGCTCACCCCCGGACAGGCTTCCGGTGTCGCGCTCGGCCAGGCCCCCCAGGCCGACCTCGTCGAGCAGCCGGTTCACGTCGATGTGGGTGCCCGGCGGCAAGCCCCACACCACGTCGTCACCGACGCGGGTGCCAAGCACCTGGCTTTCGGGGTGCTGAAGCACCACGGCCGTGCCGCCGAGCTTGCCCAACCCGACCGCGCCGGGACGTTCGACCGCGCCGGACGTCGGTTCCCGGCCGGCCAGGATCAGCATCAGCGTGGTCTTGCCCGAACCGTTGGGTCCGGTCACCGCGACGTGCTCGCCGACCCGCACGTCCAGGGTGACTTCGCGCAGGGCGTCCCGGCGGGCGCCCGGATACCGGAACCGCACCTTGTCCAGCCGCACGGGGACCGGTCCGATCTCGCCTTCCTCGCCCTCGCGTCCGTCCCAGGCGTCGAGCTTGTGCACGTCGGGGATGCCGCGCATCCGGTCCAGCAGCCGGGACAGGGCCCACCAGCCGATCAGCGACACCAAAGTGACGCCGACGACGTAGTAGGCCAGCACCAGCCACGGCCAGTACTGGACTCCGATGGCGAAATACCGCTTCAAGGCGTCCCCGGCGCCCTGCAGGCGCACCCGAATCAGGAACGCGGCGAACCCGTCGGCGTCCGCGGTCAGCACGTCGAAGATCAGGTGCCGCAGCCGGGTCATCACCATCAGCGCGCCGACGTTTGCGGCGCCGAACACCAGCCCCGCGACCAGAGACGAGACGATCACCGTCGGCGTGCCGCGGCGCTTGCGCTTGATGAAGCCGGTCAGCCCGCCGATGTAGACGCAATGCACGACGGTCATCAGGCCGCCCAGCCCGGCGATCAAAAACGCGATCACCGCGGACGCAACGGTGGCGGCCGCCAGCACCCGCGGCCGGTACCGGTAGGCCAGCAGCCCGGTGGGCACGGTGCCCAGCAAGGCCAGCCCCGCGGCGAACGGGACGACGACGGAGATGATCGCGATGACCGCGCACAGCGCACCCATGACCGAGGCCTGCGCCAGCTCGACCGGTCGCAGCGGTCCGCCCCGGCGGCGCGCACGGGATTGTCTGGGGGCGGTCACTTTACCGATTCTGCCAGGCCGCGGCATCTACGCCCCGCAGCGCGCCAGGCGCCTCGGGTTTTGCCGGCGGGGCGTGTGGCGAACGCCTCGCTTAGCAAAGCTATGCAACCATGGAGGCATGAACGCATCCGCCGCCAACAACAACGATGTCGTTGACGCCGCAAACACCGACCCGCAGCCAGGGCTGGGGGCAGACCTGCTCGCCGTCGTCGCGCGACTCAACCGGCTGGCAACCCAGCGCATCCAGATGCCCCTGCCGGCCGCGCAGGCACGGCTGCTGGCCACCATCGAAGCCCACGGCGAGGCCCGCATCGGCGACCTGGCCCATGTCGATCATTGCTCGCAACCGACGATGACGACCCAGGTGCGCCGCCTCGAGGAAGCCGGCCTGGTCACCCGCACCGTCGATCCCGGCGACGCCCGGGCGGTGCGCATCCGCATCACCGACGACGGGCGACGGACCCTCGACGCGGTCCGCGCCGACCGCGCCGCCGTGATCGAGCCGCAGCTGGCGCTGCTGGAACCGGCGGATCGCCAGGTGCTCAAGGAGGCGGTCGGGGTGCTGCGCCAGCTGCTAGAGAATGCCGCCGCGTCGGGGCGACGCAATACCCTGTAATTCGTGTCGCCGTGGCGGCTGGCCGCTTGGTGACTTGGTGAAGAGACCGGTGCCCGAACGGGTAGACACTGGAATCGATGTCCGATGGCCGGGACAACTTCTGATCGGTGACGAAAGGTAGCGGTGATGCGGCCCGACGCTTCCGCCACTCCGGCCTCCCCGTTGACCGTGTGGTTCGGCCCGACGCGGTACGTCTTCGGGCCCGGCCGCGACGTGCTGGTGGGGTACGGCCACGGCGTCGACATTCCCCTGGGGCGCCCGGGACACGCGGCCCGGCAGCCGCCGGCGGCCGGCCCGGATGTGGTGCTGCGGTTCGCCGGTGGCCGCTGGATCGCCATCAACAGCAGCCCACACGGCATGTTCGTCAACGGCAACCGCGTGCCGGCGGTCGACATCCACTCCGGGCAGGCGATCACCATCGGCGACCCGCAGCGTGGTCCTCGGTTGGTCTTCCAGGTCGGCCCGCCGGTGGGACCGCCGCCGCGACCGGTCGGGCCGCCGCCGCAAGGGCCGCCGCCGCAAGGGCCGCCGCCGCAAGGCCCGCCCGGGCCGCGCCCGCCGCGATTCCGCCCCGCGCCGCAACCCGCCCCGCGGACCGCGGTCCCGCCGCCGCCCGCGGTCCCGCCGCCACCGCCGCCTGCGCCGCCCGTGGCGGCGCAGCCGCCGCGCCGCGACGACCCCAACTTGCAGGCCCCCTCGCAGCGGGCCACCCAGCGGATACGGATCGCGCCCCCGCAACCGCCCGCGGCCGAGCCGCCGAGCCCGCCCGAGCCGTCGGAACCGGCAGCGCCGGCCGTCGTCGTCCCGCCGCCACCCGAGGCGCCGCCCGCGCCGCCCCCGCCGCCGGCCGCGCAAGACGACGCGCCGCAAGGCGGCGACCTGATCCAGCAGATGGCCACGCGCAAGTTGCCCGCGGCGCGGCCGTCCTTTCGCACCAACGAACCCAGCACCACCTATCGGCTGCCGCTACGACCCGACGCCCGCACCCTCGGGGTGGCCGCGTACCGGCTCGGCCTGGCCGTCGACGGGCACGAAATGCTCACCGACATCTCCTTTACGGCGCGTCCCGGGACCTTGACCGCGGTCGTCGGGCCGTCGCCGGCACGCAATTCCGCGGTGCTTCAGCTGCTCGCCGGCACCCGGGAAGCCAGCTCGGGGCACGCCACCGTGGACGGCCACGACGTGCGCGCCGAGCCGGAGTCGATGCGCAGCCGCATCGGGATCGTGCAGCGCGACGAGCGCGTGCACGCGCGGCTGACCGTCGAACGCGAACTGCGGTACGCCGCCGAGCTGCGCCTGCCGCCGGACACCCCCGCCGAGCACCGCCAGCCGGTGGTCGACCAAATCATCGAAGAGCTGGATCTGGCGCCCTACCGCGCGACCCGGATCGCCAAGCTGCCACCGGCCGAGCGCCGTTGCGCGTCGCTGGCGGTCGAGCTGCTCACCAGGCCGACGCTGCTGGTGGTCGACGAGCCGACCGCGGGGCTGGACGCCGCGCAACAGGAGCACGTGATGGCGATGCTGCGGCGCCAGGCCGACGTCGGCTGCGTCGTGGTGGTGGCCATGTCGTCACGGGAATCCCTGACACACCTCAACATGTGCGACCAGGTGCTGGTCGTGACGGCGACCGGCGCCATGGCGTTCCGGGGCACTCCCCTGCAGGTCGAGTCGGCGATGGGCACCCGCGACTGGACCAGCGTCGTCGAGCAGGTGCGCGCGGACCCCGACGGTGCCCACCGCGCGTTCCTGGCGCGCGACCACGCGGTGCCGCCGCCCGAGGTCGCCGCGCCGTGGCCGCCGCCGCCCGCGCTGCCGGTCAAGCGGCAGATCCGGCTGGTCGCCCGGCGCCAGCTTCGGCTACTGCTCGGCGAGCGCCTCTACCTGCTGTTCTTGGTGGTCCTGCCCTTCGTGCTGGCGGCGCTGACGCTGCTCATCCCCGGCGACTCCGGCCTGGAGCGGCCCGATCCGAGCAGCTCGAATGCCCACGAAGCGATCGAGATCCTGGCCGCGCTCAACCTCGCCGCGGTGATCGTGGGGATCGCGTTGACCGTCCGCGCCCTGGTCGAGGAGCGCCGCGGCTTCCGGCGCGAGCAGGCCATCGGGCTGTCGGCGCCGGCGTACCTGGCCGCCAAAGTCGTCGTCTTCGGCCTGGCCGCGGCCGCGCTGACCGCCGTCGTGTTCGGCATCGTCGTGGCCGTCAAGGGCGGGCCGGTGCACGGCGCCGTCCTGTTGCACAACGGGACGGCCGAGCTTTACGTGAGCGTGGCCGCCACGGCGGTGGTCTCGGCGGTCGTCGGGCTGGCCCTGTCCGCGGTGGGCAACCGGATGCGGGAGGTCCTGCCGCTGGTGGTGCCGGTGATCCTGGTCTCGCTGCTGTTCAACGGCAGCCTGGTGCAGCTGGTCAGCAAGTGGGGCTTCCAGCAGGTCTCGTGGTTCGTGCCCGCCCAGTGGGGATTCGCCGCGTCGGCGTCGACCGTCGACCTGCGCCGGGTCGACGCGCTGGCCGCCAACGCCGAGATGTGGACCCACTATTCGGGCTGGTGGGTGTTCGATATGACGATGCTGCTGGTCTTCGGCGCGGTGGCGGCGGGGTTCACCCTGTATCGGCTGCGGGCGCCCAAGCGCGAACCGCGCCCGGTGCCGCATGGCGATCTGGCATCGGAATCGGCGAGCGTGCACTGAGCGCGACAACGCGCCGGCGGTGAACTCGCGCCGAATGCACGTCGGGCCCGGCACAACCTGTTTCAAGCGCCTGATCCGCGGGTTAACGTCACCCTATGGCGCCAGACACTAAAACCACTGCCCAACATTTGCGCGATGCCTTGGACGGGCGGTGGCGCGACGTGAAGAACCGGATGCGGGCCACGATGACCGAGGACCTGTTCCGCCCGCACTACACGCCCAACACCGTGATCGCGCGCGCCAAGGTGGCCGAGCAAATGCGGATCATGGCGGCGTTCGGCGCGGCCGCCGACAACTTCCGCAAGGAGCACGGCGGTACCGGCGACGTGGGTGCGGCGATCACGATGATCGAGATGCTGGCGATGTCGGACCTGTCGCTGATGGTGAAGGCCGGAGTGCAATGGGGGTTGTTCGGCGGCGCCGTCGAGAACCTCGGCACCGAGCGCCACCACGAGGCCTACGTAAAGACGATCATCAGCCTCGAGTTGCGCGGCTGCTTCGCGATGACCGAGACCGGACACGGCAGCGACGTTCAGTCGCTGGAGACGACCGCGACGTACGACCCGGAGACCGAGGAGTTCGTCGTCAACTCCCCCACGCCGACCGCCCGCAAGGACTACATCGGCGGCGCGGCCGAGACCGCAACCATGGCAGCGGTTTTCGCACAACTGATCACCACCGAGAACGGCGAGCCGGTCAACCACGGAGTGCACTGCGTTTTGGTCCCGATCCGCGACGCGGACGGCAACGACCTTCCCGGGGTGACAACGTCGGACTGCGAGTACAAGGGCGGGCTGCCCGGCGTCGACAACGGCCGCATCGTGTTCGACAACGTCCGCGTGCCGCGGGTGAACCTGCTCAACAAGTACGGCGACGTCGCACCCGACGGCACCTACAGCTCGCCGATCGAGAACCCCAACCGCAGGTTTTTCACGATGCTGGGCACGCTCATTCGCGGCCGGATCACCGTGGGCGGCAGCGCGGCCGCCGCCGGCCGGGTCGCGTTGGACATCGCGACGCGATACGCGTTGCAGCGCAGGCAATTCAGCGCGCCCGACGAGGACACCGAAGTGCTGATCATGGACTACCTGGTGCACCAGCGCCGGCTGTTCCCGTTGATCGCGCGGTCGTACGCGCTGCAGTTCGCGCAGAACGAGCTGGTGAGCAAATGCCACGACCTGCAGACCGCCGACTCCCCGGACGCCGACGAGCAGCGCGAGCTGGAGGCCCGCGCCGCCGGGCTCAAGGCGGCCAACACCTGGCACGCGACGCGCGCCATCCAGGAGGCCCGCGAGGCGTGCGGCGGAGCGGGTTACATGGCCGAGAACCGGCTGATCGGGCTGCGCGGCGATACCGACGTGTTCACCACCTTCGAGGGCGACAACCACGTGCTCACGCAATTGGTGGCCAAGGAGCTGCTGACGGCGTACGCCGACGACATCCGCAGCATGAGCCCGGTCGAGTGGGTTCGCTTCGCCGCCAACACCGTTGGCGAACGCGTCCTGAAACGCACCGCGGCGGAGACGATCATCCAGACGATCGTCGACACCCGCCAGGACAGCGAGGAAGAGGGCAGCCTGTTCAACCGCGGCACCCAGATCAAGATGTTCGAGGACCGCGAAGAGTACCTGCTGGCGTCGGTGGCACGCCGGCTCCAGGCCAAGTCCAAGGAGATGCCGCAATTCGACGCGTTCAACGCGGTGCAGGATCACGTGCTGCACGCGGCGAGCGCCCACATCGACCGGATTGTGTTGGAAGCCTTCGTCGCCGGGATCGACGCGTGCGAGGACGAGCAGGCCCGCGAGGTGCTGGGGATCGTCTGCGACCTGTATGCGCTGTCGGTGATCGAGGACGACAAGGCCTGGTACATCGAGCACCGCTACCTGTCCACCGAACGGGCCAAGGCCGTCACCCGCGGCATCAACGACCGCTGCCGGGCCCTGCGCCCATACGCCGAGACGCTGATCGACGGGTTCGGTATCCCCGAGCCGCTGCGCTACGCCGAGATGCTGCACCCCGAGAACCTGCCGGCCTGAGATCCCGCCGGGGCATCGACATTGGCTGTGCCCCAGCGCTATTGGTGAGGGATCTTGCCCAGCGGTTGCAGCTTGCCGTCTGAACCGATGCGGAACTTCACCGTGCCGATGCCCTTGGGGCAACAGGGCTCTTCGTTGCCGACCCGCCACTGGTACTGGACGGTCACGGTGTCGTCGCCGCCGGGCAGCACGGTGATGTAGGGCTTCGGGTTCGGCGTGGCCGGGCCCAGCCGCCTGTCATGGTCGAAGAACAACAACTGCTGGGGCGTCGACTCGCTGGCGATGGTGGGGATGATCTGCACCCAATACAGGCGGCAGTTTTTGGTGTGCCCGCGGGCGATCTCGACCCAACTCGATCGCGGCACCTCCACCGGCACCGACGCGATGGCCCGGCGCACCGTGTCGGACGTCGGCCCGTCGGATTGCTTGCAGGTATCGGCTTGCGAGGCAGGTGGCGTCGTCGATTTGCCGCCGCAGGCGGGGGCCAACAAAATCAGCACAATCACAAACAAGCGACGCACATTGTGAGCTTAACGAAAACTGTGAATGTGCCATTTGTTTCGTCGGAAGGCCATTTTCGAGCGGCGAATCGGCAGACCCCGCCGGTAACGTGGACGAGGTCGCGGATCGGCGTTGACCTGCGATTACCCGTTTTGGCTTACGCACCCTCGGGACGCTCACACAGCGCTTAGCGGCCGGTGAGAGCAAGCCGTAAAACGGCGGAAACATCGGACGCCCGGTGCCGAAACATCCCGGTCGCACCATTTGGTGTCGTGGGCCCGTGCGCGCTGGAGGGAGGTAAGCAGGCGTGGCCAAGACGCCTCATGGCGCCCGCGAGGGAACCGTGAATAGCCTGTGCGCCTACTGCGGCGTCGGTTGTGGCATGGTGCTGCAGATCACAAGGGCCCCGGAGAGCGATCGCGATCACGTCGCGAAAACCGTTGGAGATAAAAGCCACCCGGCCAACTTCGGCCGGCTGTGCACCAAGGGCGCGACCACCGCGGACCTGCTGGCCGCGCCCGGGCGGATGGATTCGGCGTATCTGCGCGCCGACCGGGGCGAGGAGCCCGAGCCGATCGACATGGACGACGCCATCGCCCGGTGCGCCCAGCGGTTGCGAGCCATCGTCGACGAACACGGCCCGGACGCGTTCGCGATGTACGTGTCCGGCCAGCTGTCGCTCGAGGCCCAGTACCTGGCCAACAAGCTGACCAAAGGGTTCATCGGAACCAACCAGATCGAGGCGAACTCGCGACTGTGCATGGCCAGCGCCGGTTCCGGCTACAAACTTTCGCTGGGCGCCGACGGACCACCCGGGTCGTACCAGGACTTCGACCACGCCGACGTCTTCTTCGTCATCGGCGCCAACATGGCCGACTGCCACCCGATCCTGTATCTGCGCATGATGGATCGCGTCAAGGCGGGCGCCAAGCTCATCGTCGTCGACCCGCGCCGCACCGCGACCGCGGAGAAGGCGGACCTGTTCCTGCAGATCGCACCCGGCACGGATCTGGCCCTGCTGAACGGGCTGCTGCACCTGATCGTCGAAAATGGCCACACCGACGACGAATTCATCGCCCAGTTCACCGAGGGCTGGGAGGCCATGCCCGGCTTTTTGAAGCAGTTCACCCCCGACAAGGTCGGCGAAATCACCGGCCTTGCAGCCGAAGACATCCGCACCACCGCCCGCTGGATCGGCGAAGCCGCGAACTGGATGAGCTGCTGGACGATGGGGCTCAACCAGAGCACCCACGGCACCTGGAACACCAACGCGATCTGCAACCTGCACCTGGCGACCGGCGCCATCTGCAGGCCCGGCAGCGGCCCCTTCTCGCTGACCGGCCAACCCAATGCGATGGGCGGTCGCGAAATGGGTTACATGGGACCGGGTCTGCCCGGCCAGCGCTCGCTGACGTCGGCCGCCGACCGCGAGTTCGTCGAAGACCACTGGGGCATCCCCCGCGGGTCGCTGCGCACCGAGGTCGGGACCGGCACCATCGACATGTTCTCCCGGATGGCCGCGGGGCAGATCAAGGCGTGCTGGATCGTCTGCACCAATCCCATTGCCACCGTGGCCAATCGGAAGACCGTGCTGGCCGGACTGGAGAAGGCCGAGCTGGTGATCAGCCAGGACGCCTTCACCGAGACCGAGACCAACGAATACGCCGACGTGTTGCTGCCCGCCGCCTTGTGGACCGAGTCCGAAGGGGTGATGGTCAACTCCGAGCGCAACCTGACGCTGTTCCAGCCCGCCGTCGAGGCGCCCGGACAGGCGCTGCCCGACTGGCAGATCATCGCCCGGATCGCCTGCGCGATGGGCTATTCGGACGCCTTCAGCTACGAATCCGCCGAGGAGGTCTTCGAGGAGATCAAGCGGTTCTGGAACCCCGACACCGGCTACGACCTGCGCGGGGCCAGCTACGACCGGCTGCGCCGGACTCCGCTGCAGTGGCCGTGCCCGCCCGAAGGCGGCTGCGACCGCAACCCGATTCGGTATTTGAACGACGGCGTCAGCCAGCGGCGGCTGGTCCGCGAGGACGGTACCGTGCCGCGGCTGGCCTTCCCGACGCCGAGCGGCCGTGCGATGTTCTTCGCGCGCCCGCACCTGCTGCCCGAGGAAATGCCCGACGACGACTACCCGTTCCTGCTCAACACCGGGCGTGTGCCGCACCAATGGCACACGATGACCAAGACGGGCAAGGTGGCCAAGCTCAACAAGCTCAACCCCGGGCCCTTCGTCGAAATCCACCCCGACGACGCGGCGCGGCTGCAGATCTCCGACGACGATCCGGTGGAGATCGCGTCCCGCCGCGGCCGCGCGGTGCTGCCGGCGGTGGTCACCGACCGGGTGCGCCCCGGTGACTGCTTCGCGCCGTTCCACTGGAACGACGTCTTCGGCGAGTACCTGTCGATCAACGCCGTCACCAACGACGCCGTCGACCCGATCTCGTATCAAGTGGAATTCAAGGCGTGCGCGGTCACCCTGACGAAGGTCGGTGTGGGCAAAGCGGATTCGACGCCCGACGAGCCGGAGCACCAACACCGCGGGGACGGCGAGGCGATCAGCCTCGCGCCCGTCGACGCCTTCGCCCGGCTCGTCGGCATCGGCAACGAGCCGGCGCCCGAAATCGGCCCGCTGGGCCGCTCGTATTTGTCCGGGTTGATCACCGGGCTGCGGTCCGAGGCGGGCCGACGCGCGGCCGGCGTGCCCACGCTGCCCCAGAACGCCCCGTTCGACTCGGCCACCCGGCTGTGGGTCGACGGCCTGCTGGCGGGATTGTTCTCGCGCGTCGACGCGCCCGCGTCGACGGCCGCCGCGGAGGAGGCCGCGTCCACGACACCGGACGCCAGCCAGGCGCCCGAGCGGGCGCCGGTCGTGGTGCTGTGGGCCTCGCAGACCGGCAACGCCGAAGAGCTGGCCGCCGCCATCGCCGCGCGGCTGGGCGAGAACGGCGTGCCGGTCGCGCTGCACGCGATGGACGACTTCCCGCCGGCCGAGCTGACCACCACGCGGGAGCTGCTGCTGATCACCAGCACCACCGGCGACGGCGAGCCGCCGGACAACGGAGCCAGGCTCTGGCGCGCGCTGACCTCCGACGGCGCACCGCGTTTCACCGAAACCCGCTACGCCGTCCTGGCGCTGGGCGATTCGAACTACGACGACTTCTGCGGCCACGGGCGCAAACTCGACGAACGCCTGGCGCAGCTGGGGGCGACCCGCATCGTCGACCGCGTCGACTGCGAACCGGACTACGACGACGCGGCGGACGCCTGGTTGCGGGGCGTCATGCGGGCGCTGGCCCGCGAGTCGGCGCCGGCGGGCCGGGACCGCGGGGCGCCTTCGGCTACTTCCGCGGTTGCCGCGCCGTCCCGGCGGCCCAGCGAACCCGCGGCGGTGGGCTACACCAAGAAGCATCCGCTGATCACCGACATGGCCCGCAACATCAAGCTGGGCCGACCGCAGTCGGCAAAGGACGTGCGGCAGTTGGTCTTCCGGCTGCCGCAGGACACGATCAACTACGAGGCCGGTGACGCGCTGGGGGTGTGGCCCCGCAACAGCGACCGGCTGGTCGACGAGTGGCTGGCGGTGACCGGCCTGGACGGGCAGACCCCGGTCGAGGTCGGCGAACACGGGCTGATGTCGCTGCGCTCGGCGCTCACCGAACGCATCGAGATCGCCCACATCAGCCGGGACCTGGTGCGGTTCGTGCAGGAGCGCACCGGCGATCCGGAACTCGCCGAGCTGCTGAAGCCGGAAAACAGGACCGCCCTTAGTGATTGGGCGTGGGGGCGCCAGTCCATCGACCTGCTGGCCCAGCTGCCCGTCCACGCGTCGGCCCACGAGTGGCTGCGGGTCCTCAAACGCCTTCAGCCGCGGCTCTACTCGATATCGTCGAGCCCCAAGGTGTGCCCGGGGGAGGTTCACCTGACCGTCTCGCCGGTGCGCTACAACTTCCAGGGCGTGCCACGGCGCGGGGTGTGCTCGACCTACCTTGCCGACCGCTCCCCCGGCGATCGCGTCGCCGTCTATCTGCAGGCGTCGAGCAACTTCCGTCCCCCCAGCGATCCGGACACCCCGATGATCATGGTCGGGCCCGGCACCGGCATCGCGCCCTTCCGGGGCTTTCTGCAGGAGCGCCGCGCGCTCGGCCACACCGGCCCCAACTGGCTGTTCTTCGGCGAGCAGCACGCCGAGACCGACTACTACTACCGCGACGAGCTCGAGCAGATGCGCAGCGACGGGTTCCTCACCGAGCTGGACCTGGCGTTCTCCCGCGACCAGCGCGAGAAGGTCTACGTGCAGCACCTGATGCGCAAACGCGGCGCCGAGCTGTGGCGCTGGCTGCAGGACGGCGCACAGCTGTATGTCTGCGGCAACGCCAACCCCATGGCCAAGGACGTCGACCGCGCGCTCTGCGACATCGCGGCCGAACACGGCAACCTCGATCCGGACGAGGCGAAGGCCTACGTCCAGTCGCTCAGCGCCGACAAGCGGTATCACCGCGACGTCTACTAGGCACTTTCGCGGGCGGCGGGGCACGCCGTAATGCGGCCGAAACATCGCACACCCGCAGCCGAAACATCGCTGCCGCACCATTCACTCATCAGGTCGCGCATCCGAAGGAGTGACGTGGGCGTGGCTCGCGAGTGTGAGGGAACCGACGGGCTCATGAAGACGGTCTGCCCCCGGCGTTGCCGGCGGCGGTACGCCGACGCCCAGGGCCCCGGGCACGTCGATTGGGCGGGGCTACCCGTCAACCTGGACCTGGCGTTCTCCTCGGAAAAGCGCGACAAGGTCTACCTGCAGCACCTGATCCGCAAACAGGGCAGCCAGTTAGCGCGATTGCTGCAGGGCGCGGCGCAGGTGTGCGCCTGCGAGGGCGCGGCGGACGAGGAACGCGTCGACACCGACGCGGCCCGATCCGTGGCCAGCCACTAGCGACGGCGCTGTCCAAGTTGCCTTAGAACCGCGGCTCGGCACCGGGCGCCCACGCGGTGTTGTCTCGGCTGGGGTGACGCCACGGCGAGCCGGGCTTCGGCAGCTCTTCAAGGTGCGTTCACCGGCATCGGCGTTACGGTTGCTCTATGACCGATCCCCACGCGCCGCGGATCCCGGCGGCGTTGGCCGTGCCGAGCCTGAACCGCGGAGTCG
Organism: Mycobacterium palustre; assembly: GCF_002101785.1. Classification (GTDB taxonomy): domain Bacteria; phylum Actinomycetota; class Actinomycetes; order Mycobacteriales; family Mycobacteriaceae; genus Mycobacterium; species Mycobacterium palustre. Next base: position 94,596 of record NZ_LQPJ01000127.1, on the reverse strand, counting down.
GATTCACTCACGAACAGCGGCGGCGGCTCGGGTTGACCGGCCGGCTTCCCCCGGCGGTGCTCACCCTCGATCAGCAGGCCGACCGGGTGTGGCATCAATTGCAAAGCCTGGCAACCGATCTGGGCCGCAACCTGCTCCTCGAGCAGCTGCATTACCGCCATGAGCTGCTGTACTTCAAAGTTTTGGAAGACCACCTGCCCGAGCTGATGCCGGTCGTCTACACGCCCACCGTGGGTGAGGCCATTCAACGCTTCTCCGACGAATACCGTGGGCAGCGGGGGCTGTTCTTAAGCATCGACGAGCCCGACGAGATCGCCGAGGCGTTCGAAACCTTCGCCCTCGAACCGGACGACGTGGACCTGATCGTGTGCACCGACGCCGAAGCGATCCTCGGCATCGGCGACTGGGGTGTCGGCGGCATCCAGATCGCCGTGGGCAAGTTGGCCCTCTACCGCCGGCGGCGGCATCGATCCCCGGCGGTGCATCGCGGTGGTGCTGGACGTCGGCACCGACAACGAACAACTGCTGCAGGATCCGTTCTACCTGGGCAACCGCCACGCCCGGCGCCGCGGTGCCGAGTACGACGCCTTCATCAAGCGCTACATCGAGACCGCCCACCGGCTATTCCCGCGAGCCATCTTGCATTTCGAGGACTTCGGGGCCGTCAACGCCCGGAACATCCTGCGGACCTACGGCGACGATTACTGCATCTTCAACGACGACATCCAGGGCACCGGCGCGGTGGTGGTGGCCGCCGTGTACGGCGGGTGCCATGTCACCGGCGTCCCGCTGCGCGACCAAAAGCTGATCGTCTTCGGCGCCGGCACCGCCGGCATCGGGATCGCCGACCAAATCTGCGACGCGATGGTGGCCGACGGTGCCACCGACGAGCAAGCCCGGTCGCAGATCTGGCCGATCGACAAGCAGGGGCTGCTGTTCGACGACATGGACGACCTGCGTGAGTTCCAGGTGCCGTACGCGAAAAACCGCCACCAGCTCGGTGTGGCCGCCGGGGATCGGGTGGGGCTGGTGGACGCGATCAAGCTCGCGTCACCCACGATCCTGCTGGGCTCCTCAGCGGTGTTCGGCGCGTTCACCCAAGAGGTCGTGCAGGCGATGGTCGCGTCCTGCGAACGGCCGATGATCTTCCCGCTGTCCAATCCGACCTCCCGCATGGAGGCCATGCCGGCCGACGTGCTGCAGTGGTCCGGCGGCAAGGCGCTCATCACGACCGGCACCCCGGTCGCGCCCGTCGAATACGACGGCACCCTCTTCACCATCGGCCAGGCCAACAACGTGCTCGTTTTCCCCGGGATCGGGCTGGGCGTCATCGCCGCCCGGGCCCGTACGATCACCCCCGGCATGCTGCAAGGGGCGGCGAAAGCCATTGTCGCCCAGGCTAGTCCGGCCAGCCCCGGGGATTCGCTGCTGCCCGACGTGCAGAACCTGCGGGAGATCTCGACGGCGGTCGCCGAGGCCGTCTATCACGCGGCCGTCGAAGACGGGGTGGCCACCACGACGCACGACGACGTCGCCCAGGCCGTGGCCGACACCATGTGGGCGCCGGTCTACGACTGACGTGCTACCGCGTGGGCGGGTCCGGCTGCCCGTAGACGGCGACCACGACGGTGCGGTCCAGGCTGTTGTTCGACCAGACCCCTATCGCGGTGTTGGCGCAGTCGCGGATGATCGCCATGTCGTCGGGGTTGTAATACCACTGGTTGACCAGCTCTAGGCTGCTGATCGATACCGCGGGGTTGATCGCCACCGTCTCGGCGGCCTTGCCGCGGAAGCCGGCGGCGTTGGCACGGTCCTGCGGCGTCGATCCGTCGGATCCGATGTCGTCGTTGACGTTTCGGTTGTTGATCATGTCCTCGGCGTGCCACTCGGCGGCCAGCGTCAGCGCGTTGTTCCTGACGACGTCGTTCGTGCAGCCCGCCTGGTGCTGCAGCGTGTAGACGGCGGAGACGACCGCGCTGTTGAGCCGCTTGTTGTCGGCATGCGCGGCCGGCGCCGGCGACGACCCCGCCGCCGCCGCAGCGATCGCCGCCGCGGCGGCCACCCGGGTGCTGCGGCGTCGCATCACACCGGGTCGAAACGCGAGACCAGCCAGCGCCCGTTGACCTTGTCCAAGGTCACCCGGACGACGGGCTGGGTGTCGGTGGGCGCGCCGTCGCCGACGGTCACGGTCTGGTCGACGAACAACATGACGACGGCGTGGTTGGTGGTCGCCGAAACCGGTGCGGCGGCATTCACTTTGGCCGATGCCGAGATGTGCTTTTCCTTCGCGCCGGGGATGACGACCTGGCGGGTCAGCTCGGTGTAGGCGTCCTTGAAATCACCGGTCAGCCTTTCGCGCGCGGCGGCGAGGTCCTTGTCCACCGAGTCGGCCTTGTAGGACAACAGCACGACCGTGTCCTCCCCGGCGACCCGCACGGATTCGGACCGCGCACGGTCAACCTCGCCGGCCGAGCCGGCCGCCCACTTGAAGTAGCCGGCCGCCAGCGCCAGCAACAACGCGATCGCCGGCAACACCCCGTAGGCAAGCGCCCGCGACCACGCGATCGGTCGCCGCCTTGTGGCTTCGGGCGCGGCGTGGGGCGCCGGGTCGGCCTCGGCGGCGTCCGAGTCGTGTTGTGCCACCGCATTTTCGGCCTCGGCCGCCGCTTCCGCGTCGGCGTCGACGGCCGTTTCGGTGTCGTCCCTGAGTGTCGTCATGGCACGAACACCACGTTCGACACCTTGGCGTCCGCGCCGACCGACCGGACCTCGATCCGCATCCGCCATTCCCGCGGCGCCTCCTCCCCACCGGCGGTGCGGGACTTGACGGCGACCGCCACCAGCACCTGCGCCGAGTCACCGCGCTGCGATTCCAGGCCCGCGTCGGTGACGGTGCCTTCGGATTTGGACTGCGCAGCCTTGACGACGTCGACGAACGGCTTGGACCGTTGCGCGAAGTCGTCGCGGAAGGCGCCGGTCGACAAATCGAGGATCCGTTGGACGTCGGAGTCGGCCTCGGTGTAGTTGATGGTGGTGAGGTTCACCGCGCCCTGGCGGGCGACCTGAACGAACAGGTCCCGCTTGGCGTTTGCGACGTGCTCTTGGTAGGCGCGGTAGCCCAGCCAGCCCGCCAGTCCGGCCAGGCTGGCGACGACCACGGCGCTGGCGACCAGCGGCCGTGCCGCGCGCGGGAGCCGAGGGGTCACCCGGCGCCGCCAGCGTGCCGGCCGGTTTTCGGATCCGCTTTCGGCCGTGTCGGGGGTTTGGGCGTCTTCAGCCTGTTCGGCCATCGTGCTCCTTCGGGTTTTACTGCGGCGGAACCAGCAGGGACTGCCAGTTTTTGGCGCGCGGGTGCGCCAGGTCCGCCTCGGTGTAGCGGTGTCCATCGGGACCGATGTAGTCGCCGGTGGCGGGATCGTAGGTCGCGACCGCAAGAGGGGGCGGGCCCGCCGGCGCGGTGCCCCGCGGGGGCGGCAGCCGCGGGTCTTGGCCCGGCGGATACATCGGCACGCCCTGGCCGCTGTAGGTGGCGTTGGGATCTCCCTTCCAGTTGTAGCCGTCGTTGAGCGGCACGTACTCCTCGTCGCTTTCGCACAGCTCGACCGTCGGCGCCCGCTTCCACGGTTTTGCCTCGCACGGAATGTTGCGCACGCCACGGACATTGAACTCCGAATCTTGCGGCACCCGGCAGTACAAGTCCGCGGCGGGACGGTCCGGGGCGTCCACGCTGGCCGGCGAGCGGCGCTGGGTGGGCGGCAGGTATCCCGTGGTGCAGGGGGGCGGCAGGTTGACGTTGAGGTTGAAGTCCAGTTGGGCGCCCCGGTACTCCTGCTTGGCGTTGGAGCTGGGCACGACGATGGCCGCCATGGCGGCGATGCCCTGCGGAAGCAGCACCAGCAGCTGTTCGATGTCGTGCCGGTAGACCACGGCGATGTCACCCAGGCTCACCAAATTGGCGAACAACACCGGGAGCGCCGGCGCGACCCGGTCCAACAGCGCGCGCCCCTCCGCCACCCCGGATGTGCCCTGCGTCAACAACTCTCGCAGAGCCGCGTCTTGCGCCTTGAACTGGGCGGTGATGGCCGCGGCCCGATTGGCCCACGTGGCGATGGCGTCGGACGTCCGCACCTGGGAGTCGAGCACCGCGGGCGCCTGGTCGATCAAGGTGGCGAGCGGGTCGACGGTGCGGCCCCCGGCACTCGCGAGGGCGGTCGACCCGTCGACGATTCGCGACAGCTCCGGCCCGAGGCCGCTGACGGCGCGGTCGGACTCGTCGATCACCGTGCGCAGGTTGTCACGCGGAATCGCTTGCAGGGCACGGTTGGTCAGGTCCAGCAAGCGGCCGATGTCGACGGGCACGTCGACGCGGCCCGCGGGGATGACGTCGCCGGCGCGCAGCGAGCGCGCATGCTCCCCGTCCTGGCCGGGCCGCGGCGTGAGCTCGATGTACTGTTCGCCGATCGCCGAGCGGCTGTGCACGGAGGCCTGGACGTCGGAGGGCACCTCGACCCCGGAGCGCAGGGCCAGCACCGCGCGCACCCCGGTCGCGGTGACTTCGACCGACTTGACCTGCCCCACGTCGGTGCCGCGATACGTGACAACGGACGTCGGGTAGAGCCCGCCCGACTGCGGAAGGTCGACCGTCACCCGGTACTCCCCGATGCCGAACACGGTCGCCGGCAGCTTCATGAAGTTGAATGCCATTGCGCCACAAGACACCACGGTCACCAGCGTCAAGACCGACAACTGGATCCACGTGCGGCGGTTCAGGCGCAGCATCAGTACCCCCCGAAATGGTACGGATAGGTCAGCGGGTTGCCGGCCGTCGCCGGGCTGGGCTGCATGCCGATCGTGCGGCCCCACTGCAACTCCAGCTGGGTGAGGTTGCCTTCCCAGCGTGACCCGGTGAAGAGCCCCTGGTCGATGCGGCTCAACGTCAGGTCGACGACGAGGGTGAGGTTGGCGTAGTCGCCGCGGAACCAGTTCCGCACCGTCGACGCCGGCCACGGGTAGGTCACCAAACCGTCCAGGCCCTTGGTGAGCGCCGGTCCGGCGTCGGCGAGCGACCGCAACACCGGCGCGATGTTGCGCAGGTTGTTGACCAGGGATTCCCTGCTCTGGTGGATGGTGTCGGCCGCGATCGCGCTGAACTTGCCCAGCTGATCGATGGCCTCGGCGATCTTGGTCCGCTCGTCGGCCAGTACGGCAAGCGCTTTCGGCACCGTCGTCAGCGCCCGGTCGACGACGTGGTCTTGGGCGGCGACCTGGCCCGCCAGCGAGTTGAGGTTTTCGGAGGCCGCGATGATGTCGTCGGTCTGGGCGTTGGTGCCGGCGATGAATTGGTCGAGCTGGGAAAGCAGGCTGCGCATGTCGTTTTCGCGGCCGGCGAACGCCTTGGCGATCGCCTGGGTGATCTCCTGCAGCTGGCCCAGCCCGCCGCCGTTGAGCAGTATCGACACCGACGCCAGGGTCTGCTCGGTGGTCGGGTACATGCTCGCATGCGACAACGGGATCACCGAGCCGTCTTTGAGTTGCCCGACCGGCGGCTCGTCCTTGGGGGGCGCGAGTTCGATGTGCATCGAGCCCAGCAGGCTGGTCTGCCCGAGCTTGGCGGTCGCGTTGGCGGGTAGGCGGACGTCGCCGTTGATCCGCATGGTGACCAGGGCGTGCCAGTCCTGCAGCTCGATCTTCGTGACGTTGCCGACGTTGACGTCGTCGACGCGGACGCGGGTGTTCTCCTGAATGGTGACCACGTCGGGCAGCTGCGCCTGGATCGTGTAGGAGCCCGGGCCGCCGCCGGCGGTGCCGGGCAGCGTGAACGAGTTCAGCCCCTTCCATCCGCAGGCCGGCAGCGCGGCGATGCCGGCAAGGCAGAGCGCCGAAAGCACCGCGCGCCTCACGACGTTCCCGTCGGCAGCATCAGGTCGCGCAGCACCTGCGTCGAGTCGACCGTGCCGTGCGGCGCCGGCGGCGCCTCGGCGGGCGCCGGCGGCTGCGGAGGGGCAACGTCGGGCGGGGGCGCTTCGGGCGGCGTGTAGCCGGGCCGCAGCCGGTCCTCGCTGTAAGTGATCTCGTTCGGCCGGGCCTGCGTCCCGACGAACGGGTTGAGGCCGAACGGAAGATAGTTGTAGATGCGGTTTTTGATGATCGGGTTGACGTATTGCAGGCACAGCTTGGACACCCGGTCCAGGCGCGCCCGGGAGGCGGCCTCGATCGAGCTGCAGATCCATTGCGGGATGTCGGCGAAGTTGTTGAGCGCCATGATGCCGGTCATTGCGCTCTGCGCCGGCTGGTAGATGTTGAGGAAGTTCTGGAACACGGTCGGGGCGATGTGCAGGATCTGCTTGATATCGCCGCGGCTGTCGTTGAGCGCGGTGGTGATGGAACCCAACCGGTCGAACGTGACGCCGATCGATTCCCGGTTTTCGGCCAGGAAGTCGCGCAGGTCGGTGAGCGCCCCGTCGAGGCCCTTCACCGCGTTGGCAACCTCGTTGGGGGTGTTGCTCAGCACCGTCGTCACGCCGGCCAGGTTTTCGTTGAACGAGGCCAGCAGGTCGCTGCTGGAGTGCAGCGCCGACACCAGCAGCTGCAGGTTGCGCACGGTGCTGAAGATGTCGTCGGCGTGGTCGCCGAGCGCCGAAATGGCCTCGGAGAGCTTGAGCACCGTGTCGCGGGCGGTGTCACCCTCGCCGCGCAGGTTGTCGGCGGCCGAGTTGATGAACTCTCCGACCGAGTTCACCCCGCCGGGAGCGGCGGGCTGCAGGGCGTCGGTCAGCTTTTCGAGCTGCCTGCGGAAGTCGTCCCACTCGACGGGGACCGCGGTGCGGCTCAACGGGATCGAGGCGCCCGGGCTCAGCTTGGGCCCGCCGGAGTAGGCCGGGACGAGCTGGATCGCGCGCGAGGTCACCAGCGACGGCGACAGGATCGCGGCGCGGGCGTCGGCCGGCACCGCGTACTGCTTGTCCACAAAGAACGTCACCTTGGCGCCGGCGGGCTGTGGCTCGATCTTGTCCACCACGCCGACGGCGACGCCGAGGATGCGCACCTCGTCGCCGACGAACAGCCCGTTGGACTCGGCGAAATACGCTGTGTAGCTGTTCATCTGCGCCTTGCTGAACAGCTTGGGGCCGACCAGGACCGAGGCTACGACCAGGGTCGCGGCCAGGCTGATGCCGGTCAGCGCCCGCAGGGTGCGACGGCTTATCACTGGCCGCCCGTTTCCGCGGATGCTGGCTCGGGCGGGGGGCCCGGCGCGGGCCCGGGCGAGGGCGGCTGGGACCAGATCGGGTGGGGTCCGTTCTCGGGCGGCACCGGCGGGGTGCCCGTCGGCGGGTCGACCGACTCCGACGGCAGCCCCTGGTTGGGATCCAAGAACCGGTCATACATGCGCGCGTCGATTGTCGGTCCGCTGATCTGCCCGGGGATCAGGTTGGCCACGTAGGCCTTGAAAAACGGTCCGGAGCCCAGGCATTCGCCGAACGACATCGCGTAGCGTTTGAACTTGGGCAGCGTGGCCTGCAGGTCCTGCTTGCGGTTGTCCAGGATTTCCAGCACCCCGTTGAGCTTGTCGAGGGCCGGCTTGAGCTGAGAGCGGTTGTCGTTGACCAGCCCCGAGATCTGATGCGACACGGCGGTCAGATTGTTCATCAGTGCGTCGAGCGAATCGCGTTCGTCCAGCAGCGCCGCCAGCAGCGCGTTGGAGTCGGCCACCAGGGTGGCGATCTGTTGGCTGCGCCGCCCGAGCACGCCCGAGACCTTGTTGGCGTTACCCAGCAGGCTGCGCAGCTGCGCGTCCCGATGGTTGAGGGTGTCGGAAAACCGCGCCACGCCCTGCAGCGCGGGCTTGAGGTCCGCCGGTGTCTCCTTGAACGTGTCGGCCAATGTCGCCAGCGCCGAGGACAATTGGGCGGTGTCCAGGCCGCTGATCGTGGTGGTGAGGTCGCCCAGCGCGTCGGGAAGGTCGTAGGGCGAGCGCGTGCGTTGCAGCGGGATGGTGCCGCTGAGTTTGCCTTCGCCGCGCGACGTGAGCTCGAGCATCTTGCTGCCCAGCACGGTCTCGGTTTTGATCGCCGCTTCCGTGCGGTCGCCCAGCTCGATGCCCTTGCGCACGGTGAAGCCCACGCGAATTTTGGTGCCCTCCAAGCGGATGTCGGAGACCCTGCCGACCCCCATCCCCGAGACCCGAACCGTGCTGCCGGTTTTGATGCCGCCGGCTTCGGAGAAGTATGCCGAATAGTCGTTGGTGTCCTTGATGAACGGCAGCTTGTCGTATTGGAATGCGGCGATGACCACGCAAGTGACGATCGCGGTGCCCATCACCCCGACCACCAAGGGGCTTCGTGTTCCGAGCGGTTTGATCTTGGGCAGCTTCATCGTGGCGTGCACCGCCCGCTGGGCTGGCCGAACAGTTTGACGAAGATCGGGTTGCCCCCCTTGCCGTTGAGCTTGAGCAGCACCTCGCAGAAGTAGAAGCCGAAGTAGTCGCCGTTGAGGCCCTGCCGGGACAGCACCTGGTAGATGTCGGGCAGCTGCTTGAGCAGGTTGTCGACGTAGTCGCGGTCCGACGTCACCTGTCCCGACATGCGGTCGGTTTCCCGCACGACGTCCTTGATCGGCTGGCGGGCCTGGACGAGCAGGTCGGTGACCGACCCGGTCGCCGCGTTGATGTAGGCCAGCCCGGTGGAGATGTCGTCCTTGCGCTGCGCCAACCCATTCACGAACTCCGACAACTTGTCCAGCCCCTCGGAGAACTCGCGGTCGCGGGCACCGAACGTGTGCAGCACGGTGTTCAGGTTGGCGATCAACTCCCCGATCAGCTCGCCGCGTCCGGCCAGCGTCGAGGTCAGCATCGACGTCTGCGCGAGCACGGAGGCCAGGGTGCCGCCCTGGCCCTGGAAGATCCGCAGCAGCTCGCCGGACAGGGCGTTGACTTGATCGGGATCCAGCGCGCGGAACAGCGGCCGGAAGCCTCCGATCAGCGCATCGATGTCCAGCGCGGGCGCGGTCCGTGCCAGCGGGATCGTGGCGCCCGGTGGCAACCGGCGCGGCGGGCCGGGGCCCTCTTCGAGGGCGAGATAGCGGTCGCCGATCAGGTTTTCGTAGCGCACAACGGCTTTGGTGCCCTCGGTGAGCCGCACCCCCTTGTCCACCGAGAAGCCCACGGTGACCGTGCCGTCGCGATGCAGGGTGAGGTCGCCGACCTTGCCGACCTCGACCCCGGCGATGCGCACGAAGTTGCCCGACTTCAGGCCGGAGATGTTGGTGAACACCGCCTGATACCCGGTGCGGTCCTCGAAGCGCAGCTGGCCGAACACGGCGATCAGCGAGAACGTGAACACCACGCAGATCGCCGTGAAGATCCCGACGCGCAGGATGATGGCGAACGTCGTTTGTCGTTTCATGGCGGCGGCTGCCCCCCGCGGTACCAGTAGTGCGGCGGTTCCGGCGGGTTCTTCGTGACGGGGAACCAGTTGGCCCACCACGGATTGCCGACGCCGACGTTGGTGCGGATCTCGTTCGGGGCTGCGCCCCAGCCGGTGTCGGTGACCAGCGCGCGTACCGGGAAGTTGGCGCTCGGGTCGGGCAGTGAACCGCAGCTGGGCTTGCCGCCCGGGCCGCCGGTGGCGTTGACCTTGGGGAGGTGCTTGGGATACCGGTACGGGTCGTCGCCGAACAGCAGCGCCGCGTCGAGGATCACCGAATAGCCGTTGCCTCCCAACGCGTCTCGGCCGCCGTGGTCGACATACCATTGCGCGCCCTGGAACAGGCACGCATACGTCGGCGAGTACTTGTTCAGCAGGACGGTGGTCGGATCGAGGAGGTTGAAGGATCGCACGATGTCGGCCTCGTTTCGGCCGATGACGTTGATGCCGGCTTGGCTGAAGCCCGCCGCCGACAACAGCAGCGTGTCGAGCGAGCGCTGGTTTTCGGTGAGCGTGTTGCTGATGGTGGTCGCCGAGTCGAGGACCGACAGGATGTCTTGCGCGGCATCGGCATACGTGGCGGCGGTCTTGCCGAACAATCGCCAGTCCCGGTGGATCGTTTCCATGCGGGGGTTGACGCTCAGCAACAGGTTGTTGGAATCGGTGATGGCGTGGCCGATCCGCTCACCCTTGCCGCGCACCGCTTCGGCGAACGCCGACAGGACCGCGTTCAGCTTGGCCGGGTCGAGGGCCGTGACGACCGCCTGCAGGTTTTCGAAAACCGTGTTGACTTCGACGGTGACGTTGCGGGAGTGCAACACCGCGCCCGGCTTCAGGGGTGTGTGGCTGGGTTGGTCCGGCACGATCAAGTCGACGTACTTGGATCCGAACGCGGTGGTGGACTTGATTTCGGCTTCGAGGTTGCTCGGCAGGTATTTGAACGGACCCGGGTCGATCTTTAGTCGCAGCTGGGCCGCGTTGACGTCCGTACCGATCGACGCGACCTGGCCCACCTGCACTCCGCGCAGCTTGACCTTCGCGCCTTGTTCCATCACCAGGCCGGCCCGGTCGGACACCAGTGTGAGCGGGACGAATTCGTTGAACTTGCCTGAAAACGACGCGGCGGTCAGCGCGATCAGCACGCCGACGACGATGAACAGCGTGGGCGCCCACCAGATCGGGTCGATCCTGCTGCGGCGGAGTCTGTTCCGCGTGCCCGGGCCACCGTCTCGATGAATGCTCACGCGGTCATCCCGACAGGTTGAAGTTGCCGGACTGCCCGTAGATGGACAGCGAAATCATCAGGCACACAAACGCCGTCACGATCATCGAAGACCGCACCGACCGGCCGACCGCCTCCCCCACACCCGCGGGGCCACCCGTCGCCGTGAAGCCGTAGTAGGTGTGCACGACCATCACGCCCGCGGCCATCGTCAGCGCCGCCAGGAAAGACCAGAACAAGTCGGTGGGGCGCAAAAAGGTGGAGAAGTAATGCTCGTAGACGCCGCGGGATTGGCCGTAGATGTAAATGGTGCCGAACTTGGCCGCGAAGAACGACATCAGCACGGCGACGGCGTAAAGCGGGATGACGACCAGGATCCCGGCGATGATCCGGGTCGACGACAGGTAGGTGATCGAGCGGATGCCCATGACCTCCAGCGCGTCGATCTCCTCGTTGATGCGCATCGCGCCGAGTTGAGCGGTGGTGCCCGCACCGATCGTGGCGGCCAGCGCCACCCCCGCGGTGCAGGGTGCGATCATGCGGACGTTGAAGAACGCCGACAGGAACCCGGTGAGCGCCTCGACGCCGATGTTGGACAAGGTGTCGTAGCCCTGCACCGCGACCAGCGCGCCGGTGGTCAGCGTCAAAAAGCCGATGATGCCGACGGTGCCCCCGATCACCGCCAGCGCGCCGGTGCCCATGCCCATCTCCGCGATCAGCCGCAGCACCTCACCCGGGTAGCGCCGCACCGCGTCGGCGGTGGCGGCCAACGATTTTCCGTAGAACTCGGTCTGCTCGCCCAGCCTGCGCGCGGCGGTAACCAAGCGAGGGGCAAGCGCGACAAACCACAGCGGCTCGCGTGCGGCTTCGGTCATTTGGCGGTCACCTTCACCCCGAGCGCGGTGACCACGATGTTGATGAAGAACAGCGCCATGAAGGAGAACACCACGGTCTCGTTGACCGCGTTGCCGACACCGGTCGGGCCGCCGCCCACCGAAAGGCCCTTGTAGCAAGCGATCAGGCCGGCGGACATTCCGAAAAGCGTTGCCTTGATGAGCGAGATCACCACCTGGGGCAGTCCCGTGACCAGCGTCATCCCCGCGATGAAGGCGCCCGGCGTGACGTGCTGAACGAAGACCACGAAGATGTAGCTGCCCGTCAGCCCGGTGACCGCGACCACCGAGTACAGCAGCAACGCGACGAAGGTCGCGGCGATGATGCGCGGAACGACAAGCGCCTGAATCGGATTGACGCCGATCACCTTCATGGCGTCGATTTCCTCGCGAATGGTGCGCGCGCCGAGGTCGGCACACATTGCGGTCGATCCGGCGCCCGCCACGGCCATTGCCGTGACGACCGGCCCGACCTGGGTCACCGACGCCAGCGCGGCGCCGGCGCCAGAGAGGTCACCGGCGCCGATCTCGACGAGCAGGATGTTGAGGACGAAGACGATGAGCACGGTGTATGGGATCGACAGCATGATCGTCGGGAAGATCGAAACCCGTGCGACAAACCAGATCTGCTCGAGCAGCTCCCGCCATGCCCACGGCTCCCGCACCACGGCAACCAGTGATTCGATGCTGAGCAAGAAGAACTGGCCGACCGCGTTCATCGGCTTCGCGATGGCCGCGCCGGCCGTCATGGGGCCTGCTCAGCCCGCCGTCGGTGCAACTGGCTCAATCCGGTCCCCCGATTCGGTAATACATTCAATCCGCATGCAATTCGCCGGCCCAAAGGCATCAGCCTCGTTTGCACGCCGACAGCGGCGTCACTTTTAGCGCATAGACCACGCGAAGAATCTAGGGACAAAGCATGCCCGGCGTGAGATTTGCAATCAACCAGAAGAAATGTGGTCGCAAGTCGGTGGCGCCCTGGCTACTCCGGTGCTGCAGTGGCCGTGGCAAAAGTATCGGTGACGCGGCCCGGGAGCGCGCACCGCACCGCCCCGTCGAGCCAACGCCATCTAACGACACTGTTCGTAAGTCGTTGCCAGAGAAAGGGTTTTGCTCAGTCTGAGCGCCTTGCGCTGTCGGGTGCGGGCCTTCAGCCGACGTTGGTGCCGCCCTCAGCGATTCGGCGCACCGCCCGCAGGAAGACGTCGATCTCCTCGATTGTGTTGTAGAACGCGAACGACGGGCGCACGGTGGCCTCCAGCCCGAGGCGCCGCAGGACCGGCTGCGCGCAGTGATGACCCGCGCGCACCGCGATGCCTTCGGCGTTGAGCGCCTTGCCCACTTCCAGCGGCTCGTGGCCCGCCAACACGAAGGACAACACGCTGGCCTTCTCGGTCGCCGTGCCCACCAGGCGGACACCGGGGATGTCGGCCAGCCGCGGCGTCGCGTAGTCCAACAGGTTGTGCTCATAGGCAGCGATGCGCTCGACACCCAACCGCTCCACGTAGCGCAACGCCTCCGCCAGCCCGATGGCGTCGGCGATGTTGCCGGTGCCTGCCTCGAACTTGCTTGGAATCCCTTGATACAGCGAGCGTTCCAGTGTGACATCTGCGATCATGTGGCCACCGCCCTGCCACGGCGGTGTCTCGGTCAGGGCTTCCTCGGTGCCGTAGAGGACGCCGATCCCGGTGGGGCCGTAGATCTTGTGCCCGGAGAACACCAGGAAGTCGGCGCCGAGCTCCGAAACGTTGACGGGTAGATGCTGGATCGACTGGGCGGCGTCGATCAGGACCCGCGCACCGTAGCGGTGGCCCAATTCAACGACCTTGTCCACCGGGACTACGGTGCCCAGGGCGTTGGACACCTGGCTGGCCGCCACCAGCTTCGTCCGCGGACCAAGCAGCTCCTCGAATTCGCTCAACAACAGGTTGCCGGCGTCGTCCACCGGCGCCACCTTGAGAATAGCGCCCGTCTTCTGTGAAATCAGTTGCCAGGGAACGATGTTGGCGTGGTGCTCGAGGTGGGTGATGACGATCTCGTCGCCGGGTTGCAGATGCTTGCCGCCCCATGCATGAGCCACCAGGTTGATCGCTTCGGTGGTGCCGCGCACGAACACGATCTCTTCGTCCCTGGCGGCGCCGATGAACCGACGGACCGTGTCGCGCGCTTCCTCGTAGGCATCGGTGGCCCGAGCCGCCAATTCGTGTGCGGCGCGGTGGATGTTGGAGTTCTCGTGGACGTAGAAATACGCTAGCCGGTCGATGACCGCCTGCGGCTTCTGCGTGGTCGCGGCGTTGTCGAACCAGATCAGCGGCTTTCCGTTGACGGTCTCATTGAGGATCGGGAAATCCGCCCGGATCGCGTTGACATCGAACACCTCGTGCTCGTCCGGCAAGGACGGCACCGGCTCGGCCGCGGTCAGGAAGTAGTAGTTGTGCTCATCGCCGGCGGGTGCATGCGGGCTGGCGGGCGCGGCGGCCGACCACCCCAGATCGCTCACCGACGGTGCCTGGGGTGGCCAGCCCGGCACGGTGGGGACAATGCCGTGGGTGGGCACCGCGAACGCGCTCACATCATCAGGCCGGAGGTAGGGATCGGTGAGGCCGTCGACCGACGGCGCCGCCGTCGCGTCGGGCACACTGCCGCGCGGGGCGACGGGCACCGTCTGCGGCGGCGCTTCGGGCCCGGGCGACGTCGGCGCCTGAACGTAAATGTCCGTGACGTCGAGCGCCGGGACCGGCGACGGATACACGTCGGCCGCGCCGGCGGCCGCCCGCCCGGCCGAAGTCCCGGCGGTGACGTCGGGCACACCGCCGCGCGGGGCCACGGGCACCGTCTGCGGCGGCGCTTCGGGCCCGGGCGACGTCGGCGCCGGAACGTAGATGTCGGTGACGCCGAGGGGCGGGAGCGGAGCCGGGTACACGTCGGCGGTGCCCGCCGCAGTCTGGCCCGCCGAGGTCACCGCCGTCGTGTCCGGCACGCCGCCGCGTGGGGCCACCGGCGCCGTCTGCGGTGGGCTGTCGGGACCCGGCCGGATGCTGGCCGCGTACAGCTGGCTGGCCAGCGCCGCGAGTTCGGCGGCGCTGATCGGCAGGTCGCTTTCGGCGTCTACCGCTCGGTACTCACTTGTACTCATGGAACTGGTCCACGGCGACACCGTCGAGCACGGCCAGCGCGTCGTCGGTGAGCACGGCCAGGGACGTGTACAGCGTGACCAGGTAGGTCGCGATGGCCGACTGGTTGATGCCGGTGAACCGCACCGACAGGCCCGGTGCCTGCTCGCCAACTAAGCCCGGCTGGAACAGGCCCACGACGCCCTGGCGTTCCTCGCCGGTGCGCACCAGGACGAACTTGGTCTTGCCGTCTTCCACCGGCACCTTGTCAGACGGGATCAGTGGGATGCCGCGCCAGGTGATGAACTGCGCACCGAACAGGCTGACGACGGGCGGTGGCACGCCCCGGTAGGTGGCCTCGCGGCCAAACGCGGCGATGCCGAGCGGGTGGGTGAGGAAAAAGCTGGGCGTCTTCCAGACCTTGGTGATCAGCGCGTCCAGGTCGTCGGGCGTTGGGGCCCCGGCCAGCGTCTCGATCGTCTGCTCGGGCGTCGCCTGCGCGAGCAGCCCGTATTCGGGGCTGTTGACCAGTTCGAACTCCTGGCGCTCCTTGATCGTCTCGATGGTCAGCCGCAATTGCTGGGCGATCTGGTCGTGCGGGCTGGAGTACAGGTCGGAGACCCGGGTATGGATGTCGACCAGGGTGGAAATGCTGCGCAGCGTGTATTCGCGCGGGCTCGTCTCGTAGTCGACGTAGGTTTCAGGGAGCGGTTCCTCGGTGCCCGCACCGGCTTCGGCCTTGATCGCGACCCGCTCCGGATTGATTACGCGGTTCACCCGGTACAACCCCGCTTCCACCGGCACCCAGCTGAGCAGATGCAGCAACCACCGCGGCGTGATGGTCGACAGCTGCGGGACGGTCTTGGTGGCGTTGGCGAGTTGCCGGGCGCCGAGGTCGCCGAGGGCCTGGGACTCGTTTTGAGCCGACGTCATCCTGATCCTTCCGTTGCTTGGCCGAACACGGCAGCGGGTGCGGTGGGTCCATGATCGCCCACTGTGGCTGCGTCCGCGCGCCGAGCCTAGGTGATGGCAGGCGAGGGGCGAACGGTTTACCACGGCGGTGAGCCGAAGGGGGTAGAACCGCCCAAATGCGGACCTGCCCTATAGTGGGGCGCATGCAACAAGCCGCACTGCCGCGCTTCATTCCTTCGCGCCGCGTCGTCCTGGGCTGTTGTTGTTGCTGTCGTTGATTTCCTAATGCTGCTGACGCTGTAGAAATCCACGCGCTTTACCCGTAATCGGATTGGGCATTGGCCCGTCCGGCCGGCTGTGAGCGCCCCGTCAAATTTTGGCCAGTTTCCAGGAAGATCGACCAGCCATGACCGTATTGTCCCTGCCCACCCGTGCCCCGGCGGGGGTGGCGACCCGTCGCCGCGTACTGGTGCGGCCGGCCACCGAAGTCACCCACATGACGCGCTTTCGGGGAGGCACCTACTCCCACACCGTGGACACGATCGTCTTCACCGACGGCAGCACCGCCCGCACCGACCTGATCAGGGTCAACCCCAACCTGCGCGCCTACTCGCTGGACTTCACCGGCATCGCCCCGCAGCACCCGTCGCGCTACCGCCTGGGGAGCTGGTCTACCCAGCCTCACCTGCGCGCGCGCGGCTCGGAAGCCCAGGTCGACTGGATCCTGCGCAACTCCTTTCCCCTCCGCTCGACCGCCGAGCTGAGCCAGCACCTCCGCCAAGCCGGTTACCCCATGGGATCGGCCAACATCAGCGAACACGAGGCAATCGCCGCGACCCAGGCGGCGATCTGGCATTTCACCAACGGCCTGGCGCTCGACACCCGACCGCTGAACGTCCCCGTCGCCGAAAAACGGGGACCTGGCCCGGTGATCACCTTCGAATTCGACGGGCAACCACAGCTGGGCGGCTACTCGGTGTCGACGGCCGCCGGCGCGGCCGGTGTCATCAATCTGCAGAAGTCCATCGATGGCCTTGTGTGGCAGGATGTTTCGGGTTCGAGCCTGACCCTCGATGCCGGTACCACTCACTATCGCCGCACGCTTGGCGTCGGCAGCACGCTTTCGGCCAGCAGCCACAGCGGCGGCGGCCGCGGCTACCGCTATTACCGGTTGGTCGCGACAACCGAGCTCGCGACAACCGAGCGCGCCGGCACGACGATCTGCGACGTCCACTTCTGGCTGACCGGCGCGCGCCACTATCGCAATGCCGACCGGATCGTGCACCTCTACAATTACCTACTCACCGGGGCGACAAAGGCTGTGCGCAGCCCCGACGAGACGCGACTGGTCGATACCCATGCAACCGCCTACCCCGAACTCATAGGACCGTTCCAGGTGCGAATCCCATTGAGGCTCAGCGTCCCCGACGGGCACGCGCTCGTCGGCGCCGACGGTTTGAGCCTCGACGACCTCGTTGAGCCGGGAACGGACTTTTATCTGCGTCCCGCACCGGGCGCGTCCGCAGCGACGGTGACCGCGACGACACCGCATGACCTCACCGGGCGGGTATTGACCGGCGAGGCGCTTGCGGAGGCAGGACACCGATTCACGCCGATCGCCCTGACCGTGCCCACCGATGTCGCGATCGAATTCGACATCGCCTGGCAAACCGACGACGCTTGTACCAACATCGCCTGAGGGGAGTTTCATGAGCATCGCCGAGGACGTCACACAGCTAATTGGGAACACGCCGCTGGTCCGGCTGCGCCGGGTCACCGACGGCGCCGCCGCCGACGTCGTGGCCAAGCTGGAATTCTTCAACCCGGCAAACAGCGTCAAGGACCGCATCGGGGTCGCGATGTTGGACGCCGCGGAGCAGGCCGGCCTGATCAAGCCGGACACCATCATCCTGGAGCCCACAAGCGGAAACACCGGCATCGCGCTGGCGATGGTGTGCGCGGCGCGGGGGTACCGCATCGTGCTGACCATGCCCGAGACGATGAGCATCGAGCGGCGGATGCTGCTGCGCGCCTACGGGGCGGAACTGGTGCTGACCCCCGGTGCCGACGGGATGCCGGGCGCCATCGCCAAGGCCGAAGAATTGGCCAAGAGCGACCAGCGCTACTTCGTGCCCCAGCAGTTCGAGAACCCGGCCAACCCGGCGATCCACCGCGCGACGACCGCCGAGGAAGTGTGGCGCGACACCGACGGCAAGGTCGACATCTTCGTCTCCGGGGTCGGCACCGGCGGCACCATCACCGGGGTGGCCCAGGTGATCAAGGAACGCAAGCCCTCGGTGCAATTCATCGCCGTGGAGCCGGCCGCGTCGCCGGTGCTGTCGGGCGGCCAGAAGGGGCCGCACCCCATCCAGGGCATCGGCGCGGGGTTCGTCCCGCCGGTCCTCGACCTCGACCTGGTCGACGAGGTCATCACGGTCGGCAACGAGGACTCGCTGAACCTGGCCCGGCGCCTGGCCGCCGAGGAGGGGCTGCTGGTCGGCATCTCCTCGGGCGCGGCGGCGGTGGCCGCGCTGCAGGTGGCGCGCCGGCCCGAGAACGCCGGCAAGCTGATCGTGGTCGTGCTGCCCGACTTCGGCGAGCGGTACCTGAGCACCCCGCTCTTCGCCGACCTGGCGGATTGACCATGCTCGCGGCCATGCGGCGGGACATCCGGGCGGCCCGGGAGCGGGACCCCGCCCGGCCGACCACGCTGCAGGTCATCGTCGCGTACCCGGGCGTGCACGCCATCTGGGGCCACCGGATCAGCCATCGGCTGTGGAACCGCGGATTCCGGCTCGCCGCCCGGGCGTTCGCGGAGCTCACCCGCGTCCTGACCGGGGTCGACATCCATCCGGGCGCCGTCCTCGGCCCGGGTCTGTTCATCGACCATGCGACCGGCGTGGTGATCGGCGAGACGGCCGAGGTCGGCGAGGACGTCACGCTGTACCACGGCGTCACCCTCGGCGGCAGCGGCACGGACACTGGAAAGCGCCACCCCACCGTCGGCGACCGCGTGACCATCGGCGCCGGGGCCAAGGTCCTCGGCGCGATCAAGATCGGCGACGACAGCCGGATCGGCGCCAACGCCGTAGTGGTCAAGCCGGTGCCGTCCAGTTCCGTGGTGGTGGGGGTCCCTGGCCAGGTGATCAGCCGGGCCGGCCGGGGCAGCCCGGACGACTCGATGATGCCCGACCTGGTCGGTGTGAGCCTGCAGTCCCTGCTGACCAGGGTGGCCCGGCTGGAGGCGTTGAACGACGGCACGCAGACCGGCCGCGTGATCCGCCCACCGGAGGCCGGGGTGTGGCACGGCGAGGACTTCTCCATCTGACGATCAAGGTTTAAATCCCTTGTGAGCCAAACAATTTGGTGATAGCCACCCGGCCCCGATGCCCTATAGTGGTGCCATGCCACAGGCCCGAGGGCGTTTCGCCGCGACGCGCCGCTGCGCCGGGCGCTGTTGTCGGTCTTGCTGACGGCTTTCGACGTTCGAGCGTCGATTCCCACCGGGGGTGCGATGAGCATCCGATGCGCTATCGCGTTGCGTCACAATATAATTCACAAAAGGGGTGGTCCGCAATGATGGAAAGTCTTGCCAGCCGGCAACAGTTGGACGTGAGCCGTCAGCAAACCAGTCGAGCTCTCGATACGGCGGTAGGGATACTCGTCGGCTGGCGCAGGTGCAGTACCCAGGCCGCGTTTCGGGAGCTGCTGGCCGCCAGCGAGCGGCAGCACGTGCCGCTGTTCAGGCTCGCCGCGGCGTTGGTGGCCCTGGCCAGCGGCGAGGCCGAAACGGAGATCGGCGTCACCGAGGCGCGCCTTGCCGCGGAAAAGGAGTGGGGTCTGACCTACTTGCTGTGACCGACATGGCTCGGCCGAAGCTTTGCTCCCCCGCCTGGACTCGAACCAGGAACCTATCGGTTAACAGCCGAACGCTCTGCCAATTGAGCTACAGGGGACTAACCCGATCGCGGGACGACTCTAGCGTACTGGCTCGCCCGAACCCAAGTAGAGGGAAGGGGCCACCTCCATCCCGGATCGACGCGCAAGCACCCGCCCGCGTGAGGCAGGATGGAGCCATCGATCGTCGGGAGGAACGCTTTGATCCGATATGTCGTGGTGCTTGGACTGGGTTACGTGCTGGGCGCGAAGGCCGGCCGGCGCCGATACGAGCAGCTCGTCGGCACCTATCGCGCGCTGACCAGCAGCCCCCTGGCCAAGTCGGTGATCGAACGCGGCCGCCGCAAGATCGCGAACTCGATCTCCCCGGACACCGGTTTTGTCACCGTGGCCGCTATCGACGACGGGACGGCCGTGATGGATCGCGGCGAGCAGACCCTTGCCGAGCGGCCGGCCGACGCGGCACTCACACCGTCAGATCGTCGCCGCTAGCCTGCTCCAGCAGGCTGCGCCGATACGCCTCCATCGCGACCAGGTCACCGAACAGCGCGTGATACTCGTCGCCCTGCTCGATCGGCGACATCCGCTGCAGCTTGGACTTCACCTCGGCGATCTGGCGGCCCATCCACACTTCCTGCAGGCGAGCCAGCACGCCGGAGATGTAGCGCGGCAGCTTGTCGTCGTCGACCGCCACCGCCTCCACCCCTAGCTCGCTGATCAGGCTCGCGGTCAGGGCCGACGTGGTCTGCTGGCGCACCGCCTCGATCCACTCCGCCCCGGTGAGGCCGCTCGAGGTTCCCCCGGCCGCCTCGATGGCCGCGCGCACGGCCCCGTAGCCGGGGTGGGTGAAGCTTTCGACGGTCAGCGTGTCGAACACCGGCCCGGCCAGCGCCGGGTACTGCAGCGCCGACTTGAGCGCCTCCCGCTGGGGCCACAGGGTCGGGTCGCGCGGATCGGGGCGCGTGGCGGCGGGCCGGGCCGGCGCCGCCGCGGCCGAAGCCCTCCCGCCCCCGCCGACGTTGCCCGAGACCCGGACCGGCGCCTTGGATTTCTTGGCCTCGGAGCGCACCCGGCCGATGACCTGTGCGACGTCGTCCCATCCGACCCAGCCGGCGAGCTGGCGGGCGTACTCGTCGCGCAGCGTGGGGTCCTTGATCCGGCCCACCATGGGCACGCAGCGACGCAGCGCGGCGACCCTGCCCTCGGCGCTTTCCAGGTCCATCTCGGCGAGCGTGGTGCGAATGGCGAACTCGAACAACGGGGTTCGCCGGGCGACCAGGTCGCGCAGCGCCGCGTCGCCCGACTTCAGCCGCAGGTCGCAGGGGTCCATGCCGTCCGGGGCGACGGCGACGAACGACTGGCCGGCCAGGTTCTGCTCGCCGTCGAAGGCCTTGATCGCCGCGGCGCGGCCGGCGGCGTCGCCGTCGAACACGTAGATCAGCTCGCCGCGAAAGAAGCTGTCGTCCATCATGAGGCGGCGCAGCATGGCCAGGTGCTCGTCGCCGAACGCGGTGCCGCAGGAGGCGACGGCGGTGGTGACCCCGGCCAGGTGCATCGCCATCACGTCGGTGTAGCCCTCGACGACGACGGCCTGGTGCCCCTTGGCGATGTCGCGCTTGGCCAGGTCGATCCCGAACATCACCGACGACTTCTTGTACAGCAGCGTCTCGGGCGTGTTGAGGTACTTGGCCTCCATCGGGTCGTCGTCGAACAGCCGCCGGGCGCCGAACCCGATCACCTCGCCCGCCGGCGAGCGGATCGGCCACAGCAGGCGACGGTGGAAGCGGTCCATCGGGCCGCGCCGTCCCTCCCGCGACAGCCCCGCGGCCTCGAGTTCCTTGTATTCGAAGCCCTTGCGCTGCAGATGTTTCGTCAGCGAGTCCCAGCCGGACGGCGCGAACCCGCAGCCGAAACGGCGGGCCGCCTCGGCGTCGAAGTTGCGCTCGGTCAGGTACTGGCGGGCCGGTGCCGCCTCGTCGGACTGCAGCGCCGCGGCGTAGAACTCGGCGGCGGCCGCGTTGGCCGCGACGAGCCTGCTGCGGCTGCCGCGGTCGCGCTGCACGCTGGTGGCCGGGCCGGTGTAGCTGATCGTGTGGCCGATCCGGTCGGCGAGCAGCTCCACCGCCTCGACGAAGCTGACATGCTCGATCTTCTGGACGAACGCGTAGACGTCGCCGCCCTCGCCGCAGCCGAAGCAGTGAAAGTGGCCGTGGTTGGGGCGCACATGGAACGACGGCGACTTCTCGTTGTGGAACGGGCACAGCCCCTTCAGCGAGTCGGCCCCGGCGCGCCGCAATTGCACGTAGTCGCCGACGACTTCCTCGATGCGGACCCGTTCGCGGATCGCCGCGATGTCACGATCGGGGATCCGGCCAGCCATCGGCCCAGTGTAAGACGACCGCGGCGGCTAGCCCGTCCCGATCACCCCACACGCGATGCGGTCCGCCGCGCCCGGGGTGTCCTCGGCGCCGTGAATCATCAGCGCGGTCTTCTCGCCGGCCAGCAGCTGGTCCCTGGTGAACGCGTCGGACGTCGTCACCAGGTAGCCGGAGCCGTCCTGACGCACCTCGAGCGACGTCAGGTCGCCGCTTTCGGGCATCCCGGTGTGTCCGGGCGCCTGGAAGTGGCCGCCGGCCGACAGGAAGTTGCCGGGCGGGCCCCCGGTGGGTGCCACCGAGTTGGGCTCGCATTTGCCGACGGCGTGGATGTGCATCGCGTGCAGACCCGGCGTCAGGATGCCGGCCGCGGTCGTCTTGACGGTGATGGTCGCGTAGCCGTTGGCGAAATCGAAGGTGGCCGTGGCCACTTCGCGGCCGTCGGCCGTTTTCAGCTGCGCCGACAGCGCGCCCGGGCCGGGGGCTGCGGCGCTCGATGTCGCCGACGAGGCGGGGGAATCGCTGTGGATCCCGGGTGTGGTGCCCGGCTGGGTGCTCGCATGCTGGGGCGAGCTGCACGCGCTCACGGCCACGACGGGAAGCGACAGCAACAGGGTGGCAACGCCGGTGAGTTTGGTCATGACG
Organism: Mycobacterium palustre; assembly: GCF_002101785.1. Classification (GTDB taxonomy): domain Bacteria; phylum Actinomycetota; class Actinomycetes; order Mycobacteriales; family Mycobacteriaceae; genus Mycobacterium; species Mycobacterium palustre. The sequence goes on along the minus strand of NZ_LQPJ01000127.1, from coordinate 72,117 downwards.
GGAGCGTAGCGCTAACCGCTTGCCTGCCGGACGTCGATGCGCTCCAGCCGGCCCTCGGTATAGCACGCGATCTGGTCGACGATGACCCGCAGCCGGGCGCGGTCGTCGGCAGCGGCGTTGAACGCCGCAGCAAATACCGGATCGAGCGTGCGGGGGGCCCCGGCGTGCAGCCAGTGCGCCACCCGGTGGATGCGTTCGCGTTGCCGCGCTTGGGTTTCCAGGTGCCGCGGGTCCGACATGATGAACTGCAACGCCAGAATTTTCAGCAGGGCGACCTCGGCGCGCACCAGGTCGGGGACCTGCAGGTCGGCGCGGTAGCGCACCAGGGGCCCGGCACCGGCGGCCGCCCGCGTGGTCGCGATGGCGGCCGAGGCGAACCTGCCGACCAGTTCACTGGTCAGGCGCTTGAGCGCGACCGACGCCGCCAGCGTGGCGTCGTACTTGCCGACGGCGGCGACCACCGGCAGCCCCGACAGCCGGCGCGCGGCCGCCATCAGGTCGCCTGCGCTGACCCGCGGGAATTCGTTTTCGCCCAGCCTGGCCAGCGCGGCCACCTCGTCGTCGTCGGCCAGCACGCGCAGGTCGATGCGCTGGGAGACGACGCCGTCCTCGACGTCGTGGACCGAATACGCCACGTCGTCGGCCCAGTCCATCACCTGGGCCTCCAGGCAGGTCCGGTCCGCCGGCGCCCCCTGGCGCACCCAGGCCGCCGGCTGGCGATCCTCCTCGTAGAAGCCGAACTTCGCCCTGCCTTCCGCGAGCCCCTCGTCACGGGTCCACGGATATTTGGTGACCGCGTCCAGGGACGCCCGGGTCAGGTTCAAGCCCGCGCTGTTGCCTTGTGCGTCAAGCACTTTGGGCTCCAGGCTGGTCAGGATGCGAAAGTTTTGCGCGTTGCCTTCGAAGCCGCCGTGCGCCGCCGCGAACTCGTCGAGCGCGCGCTCGCCGTTGTGGCCGTACGGCGGGTGCCCGATGTCGTGGGCCAGGCCGGCCAGCTCCACCAGGTCGAGGTCGCAGCCCAACCCCACCGCCATTCCGCGCCCGATCTGGGCGACCTCCAGCGAGTGCGTCAAGCGGGTGCGCGGGGTGTCCCCCTGGCGCGGGCCGACCACCTGCGTCTTGTCGGCCAGCCGGCGTAGCGCCGCGCTGTGCAACACCCGGGCCCGGTCGCGCGCGAAGTCGGTGCGGTGCTGGCCCTCGGTCCCGGGCAGACCCGCCGTCTTCGGCGCTTCGGGTACCAGCCGCTGACGGTCGAAGTCGTCATAGGCGTCGTGCTGAGTAGTGGTCACTTTTTAATCACCGCCGCACAGTCTGCCAGGGTTCGACGGAACGGGGCCGGGCTAAATTGACCTATGCGCACAGGCCGGCTGACCGGCGTTCTCCTGACGGTCGTCATCGCGGCGCTGCTGCTGGCGCCGGCGGCCGCCGCGCAGCCGCCGCTACGGCTTTCGGATCAGGTCACCGACAACGCTAACGCCCTGTCGGGGTCCGGGCGCAGCGCCGTCACGTCGGCCGTCGACAAGCTCTACTCCGATCGTCACATCCGGCTGTGGGTGGTCTACGTCGACGACTTCGGCGGCCGGGGCGCGTTGGACTGGGCGAAGGCCACGCGAGGCGCCAGCGACCTGGGCGACTACGACGCGCTGCTCGCCGTGGCCACCACCGGCCGCGCATACGCGTTCTTGGTGCCGTCGGCGATCAAGAGCGTCACCGCCAGGCAGGTCGAGGCGCTTCGGCGCGACGAGATCGAGCCGGCGCTGCACGACGGCGACTGGAGCGGCGCCGCGGTCGCGGCGGCCGACGGCCTCGACGCGCCGCCCCGTTCCTCGGCCCGGGTGACGCTTCTGGTCGCGCTGGGCGTCGTCGCCGTCACCCTGGGCGTCCTGTTGGCGGTGATGCGCTATCGGCGCAACCGACGCCGAGCCGCGGCCCTGGCCGCGGCGCGGCACGTCGACCCCACCGACGCGACCGCGCTGGCCGCCGTCCCTTTGGAGGCGCTCGACGACCTGTCGCGGGAGAAGGTGGTGGCGGTCGACAACGCGGTGCGCACCAGCGCCAACGAGCTCGCGCTGGCGGTCGACGAGTTCGGCGAGGAACGGACCCGGCCCTTCACCGACGCGGTCACCAACGCCAAAGCGGCGCTGGCGCAAGCGTTTACGGTCCGTCATCAGCTCGACGACAGCGTGCCCGAGACCCCCGCGCAGCGGCGCGAGATGCTGACCCGGGCGATCGTGTCGGCGGCGCGCGCAGACCGCGAACTCGAGTCGCAGGCCGAGGCGTTCGAGAAGCTGCGGGACCTGGTCATCAACGCCCCGTCGCGTCTGGACGCGCTGACCAAGCGGTATGTCGAACTCACGGCCCGCATCGAACCGGCCGAGCGGCGGCTGGTCGAGCTGCACGACGAATTCGGCGCCGCGGCGCTGGCGTCGGTGGCCGGCAACATCGCCGGCGCCAAGGAGCGGCTCGCGTGCGCCGACCGCAACATCGGCACGGCGCGCCAGTTGGACTCCGTGGAGCGCGGACAGCAGGGCCCGCTGGTGGACGCCGTCCGCGCCGCCGAGTCGGCGCTCGGGCAAGCGAGGACGCTGCTGGATGGGATCGACAACGCGGCCGGCGACATCAACCACGCCGTGGCCGCGCTGCCCTCGCTCGTCGCCGACACCCGGGCAGGGGTGAACCGGGCCGACGAGCAGCTGCGCCGGGCGCCGAAATCCGCGCACGCCGCCGAGTTGGCCGCCGCGCGCGACGCCGCGGCGGGCGCTGTGGAGCACTGGCGCAGCGCCGCCGGCTCCGCCGATCCGCTCGGCGCGTTCGCCCGGCTGACCAAGGCCGACGCCGACCTCGACCGGGTCCTGGCCGCCGTCGCCCAGGAGCAGGCGAACGCCGAGCGGATGAGCCGCCGGTTCGAGCAGGCGCTGTTCACCGCCCAGGCGCGCGTGCGCGGCGTCTCCGAATACGTCGACACCCGCCGGGGCAGCATCGGGGCCGAGGCCCGCACGCGGCTCGCCGAGGCCGAGCGCCACCTCGAGGCCGCGCAGGCTGGCCGATCGGCCGACCTGACCGACGCGATCGCCCACGCCGACGCGGCGTCCACGCTCGCCGCGCAGGCGCAGGCCCTCGCCAACGCCGACGTGCAACAGGCCCAGCGCCGCTACGCGCGCCGGGGAGGCAGCGACGCCGGCGCGATGATCGGCGGCATCATCATCGGCGACCTGCTCGGCGCGGGGATGCGCGGCGGGTTCGGCGGCTGGAGCCCGACGTCGTTCGGGTCGTCGGGCTGGTCCGGCGGCTCCTCAGGCGGCGGCTTGATGGGTGGCGGTGGCCGATTCTGAGCCGCTTTGGAGCCCTCCGAAAGCAACCACCCCCCGGGCGGCGCCCGGGGGGTGGTTGTTCACTGCTTGTCGGTTTGGGGCGGGCGCACCGGCTGGATGCCGGCGCGCCGCCGCTAACCGGTGTTTGTCAGGCCCAGCTCGAGCCGACGGCGCTGTCGGTGCTGGCCATGTTGCTGCCGGCCGTCTGCACCTTCTGGCCGTGGGCGTTGGCCTGCTCGTAGATCACCTGGAAGTTGCGACCCAACTGGGTGATGAACTCCTGGCAGGCCACCGAACCGGCGCCACCCCAGAAGTCACCAGCGGCCAGCACATCGCGAACGATGGCCTGGTGCTCGGCCTCCAGCGCCGCAGCCTGAGCGCGAATCGTGGCGCCATGGGCGTCCACATCGCCAAAGGAGTAATTGATGGTCATCGTGATGTCCTTTCGAATCGAAAGCGTTGCGTCGGCTAGCTGCCGAGGATCTGCTGGGAAGCCTGCTCTTGCTGCTCGTAGTTGTTGGCGTCGCGGATCAGCCCGTCACGCACCCCGTGCAGCATGTTCACGATGTTGCGGAACGCCTGATTCATCTGACCCATGGTGTCGTAGGAGGTCGCCTGCGCCTGGCCGCTCCAGCCCGCACCGGCAATGTTCATCGACGACGCCCACATCTTGCGGGCCTCGTCCTCAACAGTCTGAGCGTGGACCTCAAAACGGCCCGCCATCGCCCGCATCTCGTGCGGGTCAGTCATAAAGCGTGTTGCCATGTTGCCTTTCTCCTTCTGGATGAATTTTGTGTTCAGTTGTCCGTACGCGAAGCCGTCGCAGCTGGCTGCTACGCGGCGTAGAAGCTATTGCGTGCCCTCTCTCAACCGGCCGCCGGAGAATTCGGTATCACGCTGGTTGTGCGCGGCATGTCGAAGCGGGGCTCGGCTTCGCCTTGCCACTCGCTCCACTCGCCCCATTCGTTCCACTCGTCCATGCCGGGCTCGGTCGCCTCCGGGCCCAGCCCGTCGGCCGCCGTTCCAACGGCGTCGGAGCCGTCTTCCGGCTCCGGTGCCCAGTGGTCATAGTCATCCGGCGGAACGGCCACGCCCCATTTGAGCGGGACCGATAGGCCGCCGAGCATCCCCGACTCACCCCGCTTCGCCGACACCGCGTCATCCGGCAGCGGCGAACCAAGAGGCAATAACACACTGCCTCCTTCCACAGCCGTTTCTCGTACCGTCGAGCCCGGTGGTGAAGTCATTCACCGCCAAGCACTGAAGAATCGTAAGTCAATCCTGAAGACAATATCCGCGATTGACCGATTTCGCTTGATGAGAAGATTTGCGACCCTCGACCCGACGGACGGGCACCGAACGCGGGCTTGTGAGCGAGGGGGCCGGGCGAAGCGGATCGCCGGCCGGTAAACGCGCCGAGGGCGCGGGCGGCACCGCTGTCCCCCCGCGATGTCGCCCGCGCCCTCGGCGGCTTATGAGATCCGACCAGATCGCCTGACGGCGCCGGTGGTGCCATCATTTCGACCTATCCGACCCCGGTGCGCGGCACCACGCTGGGCCGGGATTGCACCACATGGTTCGGGCTCGCCCCGCCGCGTCCAAGCATTCCGCCCGGCATGCCGCCGCCGCCCATGCCACCCATCGGCATCGGCATCATCGGCATGCCGCCCATCGGCGCGGCGGCCGCCGCCGGCGCGGCGTTGGCCATCTCGGCACCCATGCCCGACATCGCCGAACTGACCATCCGCGCGGGCGTGGACCCCTGCCACGTCGGGGGCACCGACATGGCCCCGACGAGGCGGGCCTTGCCCAGGCCGGCCGAGGCGCCACCCAGGCCGCCCAGCCCGGCGCCGCCGCCCAGCCCCTTCATCGGGGCGGCGTCGCCGACGAACTTCGGCACGTCGGCGGCGGCATTCGCACCGGCCAGCGCGGCGGCGGGGTTTGCGCTCATGCCCGCCTGGGCCGCCATCATGATCGGCGACATCATCATGCTCACCGGCATCATCCCGACCTGGGCGACCGTGGAAATGGGTGACGCCAGCGCCGACACCTGGCTGGCCGACGAGCCAACCGCCGCGCTGACTGCCGTCCCGACCGCACTCAAGGGGGTAGCGGCAAGCGCGCTGCTTGCTTCCGTCGCCACGCTTGTCGCTACGCCGGCCAGCGGCGCCACCAGCTGCGAGAGGCCGGCCAGGCTCACCGGCGGCACGCTGAACGCCGGCAGGGCCGCCGCGACCGATGCCGCGCTGGCGTGGTAGCCGAGCATCGCGGCCACGTCCTGGGCCCACATCTCCATGTACTCGAACTCGGTCATGAAGATGGCCGGCGTGTTCTGGCCGAGGATGTTCGTGGCGATCAACGCCATCAGCTGAGCGCGGTTCGCGGTCACCGCCGCCGTCGGCACGGTCGCCGCCAGCGCGGACTCGAACGCCGTCGCCGCCGAGCGCGCCTGGGCGGCCGCCGTCTCGGCCTGCCCGGCGGCCGCGCTCAACCATCCCACGTACGGCGTCGCCGCCGCCGCCATCGAGGCGGACGACGGGCCGGCCCACGGCCCGCTGGTCAACCCGGTGATCACCGAGGAGAACGACGACGCCGCGCCCGCCAGGTCGGCGGCCAGGCCGTCCCAGGCCGACGCGGCCATGAACAGCGGCCCCGAACCGGCACCGGCAAACATCAGCGCCGAGTTGATCTCGGGCGGGAAGAACGTAAAAGCAGGAAGCATCACAACCCCAACACGTCCAGCCGCCTCAGCGGCTCCGTCAACCACATAGCCAATGTCTACCTGAGGCGAACAGGCGAATGCCTACCGCCACCGCTGGATCGTATGTCAACTCCGTTCCAAAAATCCCTGGTTTCGCCAAATCCGGATCCTGTCGACAACGTGGAAGTTCCCGGCGGTCCACCGGCCCCGCGAGTAGCCCAGACGGCCGGTGAGCGGCGGGGCCGAGCCGCCCGTCCGAAACGTGAACAAGTGCGCGGTCCCGAACGTCTTTTCGTTCGGCCCTAACAGCCCTTCAGCCGGGCGGCCAGATAGTCGGCGACGGCGCCGATGGCCACGCGGTCCTGGGTCATGGCGTCGCGCTCGCGCACGGTGACGGCGTCGTCGTCGAGCGAGTCGAAATCCACCGTCACGCAGAACGGCGTGCCCACCTCGTCCTGGCGGCGGTAACGCCGCCCGATGGCGCCGGCGTCGTCGAACTCGATGTTCCAGCATTTGCGCAATTCGGCGGCCAGGTCGCGGGCCTTGGGGCTCAGATCGGCGTGCCGCGACAGCGGCAGCACCGCGGCCTTGACGGGCGCCAGGCGCGGGTCGAGCCGAAGCACCGTGCGCTTTTCCATGCCGCCCTTGGCGTTGGGCGCCTCGTCCTCGGCGTAGGCGTCGATCAGAAACGCCATGAACGACCGGGTCAGACCGGCCGCCGGTTCGATCACGTAGGGCGTGTACCGGGTGTCGTTGACCTGGTCGTAGAACGACAGGTCGACGCCGGAATGCTTTGCGTGCGTTGACAAGTCGAAGTCCGTCCGGTTGGCGACGCCCTCCAGCTCACCCCACGGATTGCCCGCGAAGCCGAACTTGTACTCGATGTCGACGGTGCGGTCGGAGTAGTGCGACAACTTGTCCTTGGGGTGCTCGTAGAGCCGCATGTTCTCCGGGTTGATGCCGAGGTCGACATACCACTGCAGCCGGGTGTCGATCCAATACTGATGCCACTCCTTAGCGGTGGAGGGCTCGACGAAAAACTCCATCTCCATCTGCTCGAACTCGCGGGTGCGGAAGATGAAGTTGCCGGGAGTGATTTCGTTGCGGAAGCTCTTGCCGATCTGGCCGATCCCGAAGGGCGGCTTCTTGCGGGCGGTGGTCACCACGTTGGCGAAGTTCACGAAGATGCCCTGCGCGGTTTCCGGCCGCAGGTAATGCAGCCCCTCCTCGGTCTCGATCGGTCCGAGGTAGGTCTTGAGCATCATGTTGAACTCGCGCGGCTCGGTCCACTGCCCCTTCGTGCCGCAGTCGGGGCAGACGATCTCGGTCATCGGCACCGAATCGGGATCGGCGATGCCCCGCTTGGCCGCGTACGCCTCCTGCATGTGGTCCTGGCGGTGGCGGTGGTGACAGTTCAGGCACTCGACCAGCGGGTCGTGGAACACCTCGACGTGGCCGGAGGCCACCCAGACCTCGCGCGGCAGGATGATCGACGAGTCCAGGCCAACGACGTCGTCGCGCCCGGTGACCACCGCGCGCCACCACTGCCGCTTGATGTTCTCCTTGAGCTCCACGCCCAGCGGGCCGTAGTCCCACGCCGATTTGGTGCCCCCGTAGATCTCGCCCGAGGGGTAGACGAAGCCCCGCCGTTTGGCCAGGTTCACTACGGTGTCGATGACGGACGCCACGGGGCGGTGCACTCCCTTTCGAGATCGGGTAGCCGGGTGCGGCGGCGGACCGCCGCTCGCAAAGCATCCGCCATGGTATCGACCTGCGTCGCGGTCTTTGACATGCGTCATCATGCATGTGACAGTGGAAGGCGATCGTCTTTCATTGGCGGGCACTCCCCTATCCCGCCTATCCCGGCACTTCTCGAGGTGATGACTCTCCCATGGCGATGTCCCCCTCGACGTCCCCGACACCCGCCGCCGACGGCGCCATCGGAGCGGGCCTGACGGTCTTGGCCCACGAACATGGCGAGGCCGGGCCCGCTGAGCGCTCCCTGTTCCCCGACTATCCGGTGCCACCGCCGCGGGAGATTCTCGACGCCGCCGGGGAGCTGCTGCGCGCGCTGGCCGCGCCGGTGCGCATCGCCATCGTGTTACAGCTGCGCGAGTCGCACCGCTGCGTCCACGAACTCGTCGACGCGCTCGGGGTGCCGCAGCCGCTGGTCAGCCAGCATTTGAAGATCCTGAAGGCGGCGGGCGTGGTCGCCGGCGAACGGTCCGGTCGCGAGGTGCTTTATCGGCTCGCCGACCATCACCTCGCGCACATCGTCGTCGACGCGGTGGCGCACGCCGGCGAGGACACCCCATGACTGGCGCGAGTGTCCGCAGCACCCGGCAGCGGGCGGCGATATCGACGCTGCTGGAGACGCTCGACGACTTCCGTTCGGCCCAGGAGATGCACGACGAGCTGCGGCGCCGCGGCGAGAACATCGGCCTGACCACCGTCTACCGGACGCTGCAGTCGATGGCGGCGGCGGGACTGGTCGACACGCTGCGCACCGACACGGGCGAGTCGGTCTACCGCAGGTGCTCGGAGCACCATCACCACCATCTGGTGTGCCGCAGCTGCGGTTCCACCGTCGAGGTGGGTGACCGCGAGGTCGAGGAGTGGGCGGCCCAGGTGGCCGCCAACCACGGGTTCTCCGACGTCAGCCACACCATCGAGATCTTCGGAACGTGCTCGGGGTGCGGCTCCTAGACTGAACCGATCCGGCCGCCGCGGCGTCTCCTTGGTGACCCGAGAAAAAAGTTCTGAAAAAAGCGTCCGATACGCGCACGCCGCGTGCTCCTACCCATGAGCGGCCCACGGCCGAGGCAACCAGGACTCAAGGGAAGCGAGAACACGATGCGGAACCACGCCCTACCTTTTGCGGGGCCACACCTGCGGCCGGTGCGGGACGTCGAAACGCCGTCACTGCAGTTCCGCACCATCCACGGCTACCGCCGCGCCTTTCGGATCGCCGGTTCCGGGCCGGCTCTGTTGCTGATCCACGGCGTCGGTGACAACTCCACGGCGTGGGAGCCGGTGCACGCCAAGCTCGCGCAACGGTTCACGGTGATCGCGCCCGACCTGCTGGGCCACGGCGAATCCGACAAGCCGCGCGCCGACTACTCGTTGCCGGCCTTCGCCAACGGCATGCGGGACCTGCTCGCCGTGCTCGGCGTCGACCGCGTCACGGTCGTCGGCCATTCCTTCGGGGGCGGCGTGGCGATGCAGTTCGCCTATCAGTACCCCGAACTGGTCGAGCGGATCGTGCTGGTGAGCGCCGGCGGCGTCGACGAGGAGGTGGGCATCGCGCTGCGGTTGGCGGCGATGCCGATGGGCGCCGAGGCCCTGGCCGCCCTGCGCACCCCCGGCGTGATGCCCGCGATCCGGCTGTTTGGCCGCGCGATCGGAAAGACGTTGGGCTCCACCAAGTTCGGGCGCGACGCCACCGACGTTGTGGCTCTGCTCGAGGGCTTCCTGGAGCCGCGGGCGCTGTCGGCGTTTGCGCGCACCCTGCGGTCGGTGGTGGACGCGCGCGGCCAATACGTCACCATGCTGGACCGGGTCCACCTGATGCAACACGTTCCGGTGCAGGTGATCTGGGGCCAAGACGACCCGATCATCCCGGTCGAACACGCCCGGACCGCCCACGCGGCGATTCCCGGGTCGTGCCTGGAGATCTTTGAAGACTCCGGGCACATGCCGTTCAGCGATCACCCGGATCGCTTCGTCGAGGTGCTCGCACGGTTCGTCGACTCCACCGGCCCCGCCTACCACGACCGGGAGCTTCTGCGCGAGCTGCTGCGGGCCGGGGCCGGCGAGGACGTCGCCGCCGCGGCGACGGTGTCGGCGGTGTCTTAGGCAATCAGCGCGCGGCGGATCTCGACGCCGGTGTCGAGCACCAACAGGATCATGGTGCGCAGCGCGTCGTCGGTGAGGCCGCCGCCCGGAAAGTTGTAGCGCAGCATCACGTCGGCGACCTTGGCCGCGCCCTTGCCCGAATTGCGTTGCACGGCCTCGTCGCTGACCTTCTCGACCGTCGTCACGCTGCCGAAGTTGCTGTCGCGGGCCTGCCTGGCGAGCTGGTCGCTGACCTTCTTGGTCAGGGGCAGATCCCAGGCCAAGATCTGGGTCAGCGATATCAGGTCGAGGTCGTCGGCGATGGTCACCACGCGCAGCGACGCCAGCGTCCCGCTATGGCGCACCGTCAGCGCGCCGTCGGATTCCTCCTCGACGGGAAGGACGTCGCGGAGTATTGAGGTCAACCGCTCCTGCAGTGACGGCACTATGCGGTCCCGAACCTTCGATTGCGCGCGGCGTATTCCTCGCAGGCCGCCCACAGGTCGCGGCGGTCGTAGTCGGGCCACAACTTGTTCTGAAAGATGTACTCGGCGTAGGCGGACTGCCACAGCATGAAATTGCTGGACCGCTGCTCCCCGGACGTCCGCAGGAACAGGTCGACGTCGGGGATGTCGGGCCGCTGCATGTGACGCGCGATCGTCGACTCGGTGATCCGGTCCGGGTTGAGTTTGCCGGCCGCGGCGAGCCGGGCGATTTCCCTTGCCGCATCGGCGATCTCGGCGCGACCGCCGTAGTTGACACAGTAATTGACCGTGATGACGTCGTTGCCCCGCGTCATCGCCTCGGCGATCGCCAATTCGTTGATCACACTGCGCCACAGGCGGGGCCGCGATCCCACCCAGCGGATCCGCACCCCGATCGTGTTGAGGTTCACGCGGCGCATGCGCACCACGTCGCGGTTGAACCCCATCAGGAACCGGACCTCCTCGGGCGACCGCTTCCAGTTCTCGGTGGAAAACGCGTACAGGCTCAGCCACTTGATGCCCACCTCGATTGCCCCGCAGACGACGTCGATCACGACTGCCTCACCGGCCCGGTGTCCTTCGGTACGGTTGAGCCCTCGCTGGGTGGCCCAACGGCCGTTGCCGTCCATCACGATGGCGACGTGGCCGGGCAATCGGTCGGCCGGGATCCGCGGCGCGGCCGCCTTGGAGATGTGCTGCGGCGGCCGGCGCGGGCCACCGTCGGCGGACGGCGGCAGCTCGGGGAAGGCGACCGGCCACGTCGACTTGTCGGGGAAGACCGGGTAATCGTCGGGCGCCGGGGGTAGCTGCGGGAAGTCGGGCGACTTCGGCCTGCGCTCCGCTTTAGCCACAGGCCGTATCCTGCCTGAGCAGCGCCGCGCGCCGGTCGGCGATCGCGCGGTCGGGCTGATACGCCCGCTCTACCAGCGGCAACGTCTTGAGCTGCCGTTCGGTGTGCCATTGCAGGTGCGCGGCCACCAGGCCGCTGACGTAGTTGCGGTGCGACTGCGGTGCCTGCTCGGCGAACTCCCAATCCCCGTCGTGCAGCGCCGACATCAGGTCCAGCACCCCCGGCGGCGGCGTCGTCGAGCCGGCCGGGCGGCAGCGCGAACAGACGCTGCCGCCGGCGGCGACGTGGAACGCCCGATGCGGACCGGGGGTGGCGCACCGGGCGCACTCGGTCAGCGCCGGCGCCCATCCGGCGATGCCCATCGCCCGCAACAGGTAGGCGTCCAGCAGCAGGTCGCGGGGGCGGCGGCCGTCGGCCACCGCCCGCAGCGCGCTCACCGTGAGCCGGTGCAGGGCCGGGGCCGGCGCCCGCTCCTCGCCGGCGAGGCGTTCGGCGGTCTCCAGCATCGCGCACCCGCACGTGTACCGGCCGTAGTCGCTGACGATGTCGGTGGCGAACGCGTCGATGGAAACGACCTGGGTGACGATGTCGAGGTTGCGGCCGGGATGCAGCTGCGCGTCGATGTGAGCAAACGGCTCCAGCCGCGCGCCGAATTTGCTGCGTGTGCGGCGAACCCCCTTGGCCACCGCGCGCACCAGCCCGTGGTCGCGGGTCAGCAGGGTGACGATCCGGTCGGCTTCGCCGAGCTTGTGCTGGCGCAACACCACAGCCCGGTCTCGATATAGCCGCATCACAATAGTTTTGCACCCCGCCGCGACATTGCCGGTATCCGCGCCGTTAGTCTCGTACCCCGTGATTGGCGCTACCGGGTCCGTTACCGGGTCCACCTCGGGCTCCGGCAGCCAGCGCCTGCCCACCCTCACCGACCTGCTCTATCAGCTGGCCAACCGCTCGGTGACGTCGCTCACCCTGGTCCGTCGCTCGCTGCACGCCATCCACGAAAGCCAGCCGACCCTCAACGCCTTCCGGGTGGTGCTGACCGAGTCGGCGGTGGCCGACGCGGCCGAGGCCGATCGCCGGCGGGCGGCCGGCGACACCGCCCCGCTGCTGGGCATCCCGATCGCGGTCAAGGACGACGTCGACATCGCCGGGGTGCCGACGGCATTCGGCACGGAAGGATATGTGCCGCCGGCCACCCACGACTCCGAGGTGGTGCGCCGCCTGAAGGCCGCCGGGGCGGTCATCGTCGGCAAGACGAACACCTGCGAACTGGGCCAGTGGCCGTTCACCAGCGGCCCCGGCTTCGGGCACACCCGAAACCCCTGGTCGCGCCGGCACACCCCGGGCGGATCGTCGGGCGGCAGCGCGGCGGCGGTGGCCGCGGGCCTGGTGACCGCGGCGATCGGCTCCGACGGCGCCGGCAGCGTTCGGATCCCGGCGGCGTGGACGCACCTGGTGGGCATCAAGCCGCAGCGCGGCCGGATCTCCACCTGGCCGCTGCCCGAAGCGTTCAACGGCATCACGGTCAACGGGGTGCTGGCCCGCACGGTCGCCGATGCCGCGCTGGTGCTCGACGCCGCAAGCGGCAACGTCGACGGTGACCGGCACAAACCGCCGCCGATCAGGGCGTCCGACTACGTCGGGATCGCGCCCGGTCCGCTCAACATCGCGCTGTCCACGCGGTTTCCGTACACCGGCTTCCGCGCCAAGCTGCACCCGGAGATCCTCGCCGCGACCCAGGCGGTGGGCCGGCAGCTCGAGCTGCTCGGCCACACCGTGGTGCCCGGCAACCCCGACTACGGCGTCCGGCTGTCCTGGGACTTCCTTGCCCGATCCACCGCGGGCCTCCGGGACTGGGAGGAGCGTCTCGGCGACGGCGTCGTCCTGGACCCCCGCACCCAGGCCAACCTGCGCATCGGCCACGTGATGGGCGAGGCGATCTTGCGCAGCGCGCGCCGCCACGAGGCCGCCGCCCAGCGGCGGGTGGGCTCGATCTTCGACATCGTCGATGTGGTGCTGGCGCCCACCACCGCCCAGCCGCCGCCGCTGGCGCGCGCCTTCGACCGGTTGGGCGGGATCGGCACCGACCGCGCCATGATCGGCGCGTGCCCGCTGACGTGGCCGTGGAACGTGCTGGGCTGGCCGTCGATCAACGTGCCGGCCGGATTTACCTCCGACGGTTTGCCGATCGGGGTGCAATTGATGGGTCCGGCAAACAGCGAAGGCATGCTCATCTCGCTGGCCGCCGAGCTCGAGGCCGTGTGCGGCTGGTCGACCAAGCAACCGCCGGTGTGGTGGACCGCCGGCAACGAGGCGCCCCCGGCCGGCGCGCCCCCGCCCGGGCGGTAGGCGGCGGTCCGCCTGCGGCCGTCGTTTGGCGTCTCCGACACCGGGCAGTTGACCGCAATGCAAACACCGGCTGGCGACAGCCTCGACGCCGTCGCGCGCCGCCAATTCGGCTGGCAGCAGCTGACCGATGACCAGCGCGAAGCGATGCAGGCGGTGCTGCGCGGCCGAGACCTGCTCGCGGTGATGCCCACCGGGTCGGGCAAGTCGGCGATCCACCAGGTCCCGTCCGCGCTGACCGGCGGGATGCCCGAACAGCTGGCCAGCGACGAGGTGGTCGACAGGCTGCGCAGCGCCGAGCTGTCGCTGATCGTCGTGGACGAGGCGCACTGCGTCTGGGCGTGGGGACACGATTTCCGGCCGGACTATCGACGGCTCGCCGACGTTTTTCGCCGGCGCGGGGAGGCGATCCCGATCGTCGCGTCGACCCCGACCGCGTCGGTGGTGGTGCGCCGCGATATCGTGGACCGCCTCGGGCTGCGCGATCCCGCTATCGTCGTCGCCGGTTTCGACCGGCCGAACCTGCGCCTGAGGGTAGAACGCCACCTCGACACCGACGAGAAGCGGCGGGCGGTGCTCGATACGCTGCCCGGCTTGCCCGGGCCGGGACTGCTGTACGTGGCCACCCGCAAGGACGCCGAGGCGTACGCGGAAGGCTTGCGCGCCAAGGGACTTGGCGTTGGCCTTGCTGTTCTACCGCCCCGAAGACCTGGGACTGGCACGGTTTTTCACCGCGGGCCACCCCGACGAGGCGCTGCTGCGCGCCGTCCACGGGGCCCTGGACGGGGCCGGTCCGCTGCGACCGAAGGAGCTGCGCGAGCGGCTGGACGTTCGCCCACGCACGCTGACCAACGCGATCAACATACTCGACGAGGCCGGGGCGGTCCGCTCCACGCGCAAGGGCTTCGTGACCACGATAATGTCCCCCGATGCGGCCGTGACCGCGGCCGTGCAGGCTGTCGACCTGCGCGAACGCGTCGATCTCAGCCGCGTCGAGATGATGCGCGGATACTCCGAAACCCGTTCCTGCCGAAGGGTTTTCCTGCTTTCCTACTTCGGCGAACAGCTGGCGGGGCCGTGCGGCAATTGCGATCGATCACCGTGCTTTTCGAGGAATTCGGTTACCGCACGTTGTCGATGACCGCGCTGTGCGAAAACGGACTGCTCGAGGTCGACGACCCGATCGCCGAGCCGGCGTGCGGGTAGCCCGCGACGAGACGGGTATCCCGTGGCAATGGACCAATCCGAAGCCCCGTTGCTAGACGCGCTGGCCGACTACCACGACAAGCATCGGTACGGGTTCACGCCGCCCGGCCACCGGCAGGGCCGCGGCACCGACGACCGGGTGCTGGCCGTGCTGGGCCGCGAACCCTTCCTCGACGACGTGCTGGCCAGCGGCGGCCTGGACGACCGCAAGACCAGCAACCAGTACCTGAAGCGGGCCGAGGATCTGATGGCCGAGGCCGTCGGCGCCGACGTCGCGTGGTTTTCCACCTGCGGAAGTTCGCTGTCGGTCAAGGCCGCGATGATGGCGGTGGCCGGCGGCGGAGAGTCCGGTGGCAGCCTGCTGGTCGGCCGGGACAGCCACAAGTCCGTGGTGGCCGGCCTGATCTTTTCCGGCGTGCAGCCGCGCTGGATCACTCCCCGCTGGGACGCCGAGCGGCACTTCTCGCACCCGCCCTCACCGCAAGAGGTGGAGGAGACCTGGCAGCAGCATCCCGACGCCGCCGGTGCGCTCGTCGTGAGCCCCAGCCCGTACGGAACCTGCGCCGACATCGCCGGGATCGCCGACGTGTGCCACGCGCGCAACAAGCCGCTGATCATCGACGAGGCATGGGGCGCCCACCTGCCGTTCCACGAGGACCTGCCCACCTGGGCGATGGATGCCGGCGCGGACGTCTGCGTGGTCAGCGTGCACAAGATGGGCGCCGGCTTCGAACAGGGCTCGGTGTTTCACCTGCAAGGTGACCGCATCGACCAGGACCGCCTGTCGGCGTGCGCGGACCTGCTGATGACCACCAGCCCCAACGTCCTGGTCTATTCGGCGATGGACGGGTGGCGGCGGCAGATGGTCGAGCACGGCCACGAGTTGCTCGGTGCCGCACTGGATCTGGCGGCGCAACTGCGTCAGGAGATCGAAATGATTCCCGACGTCGAGGTGCTCGACGACGAATTGCTCGGGGTGGAGGCATCCCACGACCTGGACCGGCTGCAGGTGATGATGGACGTGTCGCGCACGGGCACCTCCGGCTATCAGGCCGCCGACTGGCTGCGCGCCAACGCCCACGTCGACGTCGGGATGAGCGATCACCGCCGCATCCTGGCGACCCTGTCCTTTGCGGACGACAAGTCCACCGCGAGCCGGCTCACCGAGGCGCTGCGGGCGTGGCGCAAAGCGGCCGACGGCTTCGATCCGTCGCCCCGGATCGAGCTGCCCTCACCCACCGAGCTGCAGCTGGACAACGTCTGCTCGCCGCGGGAGGCGTTCTTCGGCCGCGTCGAGGCGGTGCCCCTAAAGCGGGCCGCGGGCCGCGTCGCGGCCGAACAGATCACGCCGTATCCCCCCGGCATCCCGGCCGTCGTGCCGGGCGAGCGCCTCAACGACGCGGTGCTGGACTACCTGTGTTCGGGCGCGCGTGCCGGCATGAACGTCCCGGACGCCGCGGACCCGTCGCTGCAGACGATCCGGGTGCTCGCCTAGCGTCCGCGATCAGCTCCGCGGCATCGAAAGGACCCGGTTGCCAACGGCTTTCACCTGATCGGGCAGGACGTGGTTGGCCGCGCCCATGACCTTCGTGAGGACCGAGCCGGCGACGACCTTCCGATCGCCGCGCATCAGCGCCTCGAACCCTTGCCGGGCCACCTGGGCCGGATCGTCCTTTGGCCCCTTGCCCATCAGCGAGTCGACCATCTTTGCGCGGCTGAAGAAGTTGGTGTCGGTGGGTCCGGGCATCAGCGCCGTGACAGTGATTGCCGTGTCGCGCAATTCGTCGCGCAGCGCCTCCGCGAACGACTGGACGAACGACTTCGACGCGTTGTACACCGGCTGATACGAGCCGGGCATCTGCGAGGCGATGGAGGAGGTGAACAGCACCTTGCCCGCGCCGCGGTTCGCCATGTCACGCAGCACCAGCTTGGCCAGGTGCACGGTCGAGCGCACGTTGAGGTCGACGATGCTGAGGTCGTCGGCGAGCTCGCTTTTCAAAAACATCTCGCCGCGGCCCACGCCGGCGTTGAGCGCCGCCGCGGCCAGCGCGCGGTCGCCTTCGATCGCGCTCTGATACAGGTGCTCGACCCCTTCGGGCGTGCGCAGGTCCACATGAACCGGCTGCACGGCCGCGCCGTATTCGGACAGCTTCTCGGGTACGTCGTGGATGGCATCGTCGTCGGCGGCCACGACGAGGTCGTAGCCGTGCTCGGCGAACTGCTTGGCCAGTTCGAACCCGATGCCACTGGATGCGCCGGTCACCAGCGCCAGTTGCGGTTGCGTCATACGCGACGGCTACCCGCCCGCCGCCCGGCCAAACCTTCGTCGGGTCGACGCGGCCGCCCGCCCGGGACGCAAGTGGTCAAAAGCCAAGGCGGCCAAGCTGTTTGGGATCGCTCTGCCAGTTCTTGGCGACCTTGACGCGCAGGTCGAGGTACACCTTGCTGCCGAGCAGCTTCTCGATGTGCCCGCGCGCGGTGGTGCCCACGTCGCGCAGCCTGGCGCCTCCCTTGCCGATCACGATGCCCTTCTGGCTGTCGCGTTCCACGTAGAGGATCGCGTGCACGTCGATCAGATCGTCCCGGTCGTCGCGCCTGGCGACCTCGTCGATCACCACCGCCAGGGAGTGCGGCAGCTCGTCGCGCACCCCCTCGAGCGCCGCCTCGCGGATGAGCTCGGCCATCAGCACCTCCTCGGGCTCGTCGGTGAGCTCACCGTCGGGATAGTAGGCCGGACCGGGCGGCAACGCGGCGGCGAAAACCTCGATCAGCACGTCGACCTGCTCGCCCGTGGCCGCCGACACCGGAACGATCTCGGCCGAACCGCCGACCAGTTCGCTCACGGCGACCAGCTGCGCGGCCACCCGGTCCCTGGGCACCTTGTCGATCTTGGTGACGACGGCGACCAGCGTGGTGTTGGGCGCGACCGCGCGAACCTGCTCGACGATCCACCGGTCCCCCGGCCCGATCGCCTCGTCGGCAGGGATGCACAGCCCGATCACGTCGACCTCGGCGTAGGTGTCGCGGACCAGATCGTTGAGGCGCTTGCCCAGCAGGGTGCGGGGCCGGTGCAGGCCCGGGGTGTCGACGAGGACGATCTGGAAGCCCTCCCGGTGCACGATCCCCCGGATGGTGTGCCGGGTGGTCTGCGGCCGCGTGGAGGTGATGGCCACCTTGGCGCCGACCAGGGCGTTGGTCAGCGTCGACTTGCCGGTGTTGGGCCGGCCCACCAGACACACGAAGCCGGAACGGAATTCGGCGTGGCCGCGCGCGCTGGGGGTCACAACGGGTTCCCGGCGCGATCCGTGACGATGACGACCGCCGTCGGCGACAGTTCGCGCACCGCGGCGATCCCCGGATCGTCCGCGGACGCCGCCACCAAGACGGCGGCCTCCAACCCGGTCGCGCCGCTGGATGCCGCCGCGGCCACCGCCGCCTGCAGGCCGGTCAGCTCGAGGCTCGACAAGCGCACCGGCGCAGCGGCATAGGTGCGCCCGTCGACGTCGCGGACCGCGGCGCCGCTTCGCGCGTCGGCGCGGGCCATCGCCGCGCGCGCCAGCGTCACCAGCTTGGCGTCCTCGGCGTCCAGCCGCTCACTCATGGGACCCTCCGGGCTGCGAACCGTCCGTTTCGAGCGGGCTGAGCAGGACGGTGTTGATCCGCACCCGCCCCCGGTGATCGGGGCCGCCCTCGGCGCGCAGCCGCAAGCCGTGCGACACGACCTCGGCGCCCGGCAACGGCACCCGGCCCAGTTCCAGGGCCAGCAGGCCGCCCACCGTGTCCACGTCGAGGTCATCGAACTCCACCCCGTACAGTTCGCCGAGGTCCTCGATCGGCAGCCGCGCCGAAACCCGAAAACGGTTGTCGCCCAACTCCTCTATCGGCGCCGTCTCCGCCTCGTCGTACTCGTCGGCGATCTCGCCGACGATCTCTTCCAGCACGTCTTCGATGCTGACCAGGCCGGCTATGGCGCCGTACTCGTCGACCAGCAGGGCCATGTGGTTGCGGTCGCGCTGCATCTCCCGCAGCAGCGCGTCCAGCGGCTTGGAGTCGGGAACGAACACCGCCGGGCGCATCACCTGCGACACCTTGGTGTCCCGCCCGCCGTCGGGCGCCAGGAACGTGTGCTGCACAAGGTCTTTCAGGTAGACGACGCCGACGATGTCGTCGACGTTCTCGCCGATCACCGGGATGCGGGAATGCCCGCTGCGCACCGCCAGGTTCGTCGCCTGGCTGGCGAACTTGTCGCTTTCGATCCAGATCATCTCGGTGCGGGGCACCATCACCTCGCGGGCCGGGGTGTCACCGAGCTCGAAGACCGACTGGATCATCCGGCGTTCGTCGGCGGCGACCACACCGCGCTGCTGCGCCAGGTCGACGACTTCGCGCAGTTCGATCTCGGACGCGAACGGGCCGTTGCGCAGGCCGCGGCCCGGTGTCAGCGCGTTGCCCAGCACCACCAGCAGCCGGCTGATCGGCATCAACAACCATGAAATCGCCCGCAGCGGAAGGGCCGTCGACAGCGCGATGGAATACGCGTGCTGGCGGCCGAGGGTGCGCGGGCCCACGCCGATGACGACGAAGCTGGTCACCACCATGATGGTGGCCGCGCCGAACAACGCCCATGTCATGCCGAAGTTGTCGTAGAGGAACACCACCAGCAACACGGTCGCGGTGATCTCGCAGACGATGCGCAGCAGCACGACGAGGTTGATGTAGCGCGGGCGGTCATTCATCACCTTGAACAGCGACCCCGCGCCGGGCCGCTCGTCACGCACCAGTTCCTGCACGCGGGCCAGCGACACGGTGCTGACGGCCGCGTCAATCGCCGCGAAGAGGCCGCCCAGAGCGATCAGCGCGATCGCGCCGAGCAGCTGAGAAACGCCGCTCAACTGTCGAAATACCTTGACTTGTCGAGCAATCGGCGGTCCCGCTCCTGCTGGCGGTCCTGCTGGTAGGCCTCGACCTGTTCGGCGACCCACTCCTCGAGCAACCGATCCTGCAGGGCAAACATCTCTTTTTCCTCGTCCGGCTCGCCGTGGTCGTAACCGAGCAGATGGAGCACGCCGTGAATCGTCAACAGCGCCAACTCATGTCCCAGGCTGTGGCCCGCCGCGGCCGCCTGCTCGGCGGCGAACTCCGGGCACAGCACGATGTCGCCCAGCATCGACGGCCCCGGCTCCGGCGCGTCGGGCCGACCGCCCGGCTCCAGCTCGTCCATCGGAAAGCTCATCACGTCGGTGGGGCCGGGCAGGTCCATCCAGCGCATGTGCAGGTCGGCCATCGCCGCGCTATCCAACAGCACCATCGACAGCTCGGCGCTCGGGTTGACGTCCATCCTGGCGATCACAAACCGCGCGACGCTGACCAGTTCGGCTTCCGAGACGTCGATGCCCGACTCGTTGGCGACTTCGATGCTCATGAGCCCATCATCGGCGACTACGCGTCGCCGATGCGCGCCGAGCCGCCCGGTTCATCCCGGAGCCGGGCTCTTCGTAGCGGGCGTAGGCGTCGACGATCTCCGAGACCAGCCGGTGGCGCACCACGTCGACGCTGGTCAGCTCGGCGATGTGGATGTCCTCGACGCTCGCGAGGATGTCGATCGCCGACCGCAGGCCCGAGCGCGCGCCGCCGGGAAGGTCGATCTGCGTCATGTCGCCGGTGACGACGATCTTCGACCCGAAACCCAGTCGGGTGAGAAACATCTTCATTTGCTCGGCGGTGGTGTTCTGCGCCTCGTCGAGCACGATGAAGGCGTCATTGAGCGTGTTGTGCGTCAGCAAGAAATCCTCGGTGACGTAGAGCGAATCCGCCGCGGCGACCCGGATGCATACCGCCTCCTCGGTGCCCGCGGGCTCGATTCGGTCGATGAAACGCATCGGCCGGCCGCCGCCGGCCGCATCGTATTTCGCGGCTTTGCGGGCGAGCCGGAATGGAACGACGCCCTGCGGCAAGCGGATGTCGACGATGTGCGCGTCACATCGGTGATGCGCGTCGCGTCCGCGGGCAAGCCCCGGTTTGCGCCCTTCGGCCGGCCCGGTGCGCGGGTAGGCGACTCCGCCCAGCGACCGCACCAGGAAAACCACGTCGTCGCGGAGTCGAGCGGACACCGTCGTGAACCGAATGCGGCAACTACGACCCTGTTGCGTGACCGGACCCCCGTCGGAATCCAAGAGACCCTGCAGAACCCCCAGCCGCACCTCAGGTGCGTTGAGTAGGTAGTCCGTGGGGACGAACTTGGTGTCCGGCCGCAAGCCCGCCAGGCCAAGTCGACGAAGCGCGCCGGTCACCGGGTTCTGCGCGGCACGGCCCTCACCGGGGCGAGGGATGCGGTTCAGTGTGTAATCGACGTCTGTCTTGCGCCGAACTTCGATTCCGGTGATCAACCGTCCAAGAGACGCCGCAAGCTCGGGATCCCCCGTCGCGAAGCTTGGTGTCGTGGCACAGGTCAGGCATCCATCGCTTAGAAGCAGGCCAAGCGCGTAGGGATCGAGCGGCACCTCACGTGCGGCGAAGCGCGCGGGCCGGCTGAGCATGGGCAATTCGTAGCGGTAATGGTGCGCCGCCCGGAGGTTCCCGATCATCTCCTTGGTCTGCAGCACGCGTGCCGGCTTGCCGCCCCTCCGATCTCCCCGCGTGTACACCGACCACAGGTGATCACCGGACGCGAGCGTGGAGGCTCCGTCTTGGGTGTGGACCCGGTAGATCTCTTTGAAGCCCTGCGGATAGACGCCCAGGACCTCGGTGGGGCACCCGTCGGCGCCGATCACGAAATCACCGACCCGCAGTTCGCCTATCGGCCGGAACCCGTTGGGGGTCAACACATTGGTGAACACCGGTTGCGCCCTACCCCGCATGTACGCCAGCGGCGCCACCTCGATCACCCCGGCGGACATCAGCTTGGGGATGAGCTCGGCGTCCATCATGTCGTACAGCGCGTCATAGAGCGGGCGCAGATACGGGTCGATCTTCTCGCTCAACGTGCCCGGCAAAAAGCCAAGGCGCTCACCGGCTTCCACCGCCGGCCGGGTCAAGATGATGCGCGAGACCTGCTTGGTCTGCAGCGCGTGGACGGCCTTCGCCATGGCCAGATAGGTCTTGCCGGTGCCGGCGGGGCCGACGCCGAAGACGATGGTGTTGGCGTCGATGGCGTCGACGTAGCGCTTCTGGTTCAGGGTCTTGGGCCGGATCGTGTTGCCGCGCCGCGACAAGATGTCGAGGGTGAGCACCTCGGCGGGTGACTCGTTGCCGGTGCCGACCAGCATGGCGACGCTGTGGCGGACCACCTCCGGCGTCAACGGCTGCCCGCTGGCCACGATGGCGACGAGCTCGGAGACCGCCCGCTCCGCGAGCGCGACGTCGGCCGGCTCACCGGACAGGGTGACGGCGTTGCCCCGCACATGCAGGTCGGCGCTGAGGGTGCGTTCGAGGGCGCGCAGGTTTTCGTCAGACGAGCCGAGCAGGCCCACGACGAGGTCGGGCGGAACATCGATGCTGCTGCGAACCTGAGCAGAGCCCGAAGATGCGTCGGCAGCGCTGGTTTCGCGGGGCGTCACGTGGTTTCCGATACCTGCTTCCTCGTTTTGTCAGGGGCTTGTCGGGGTTCGCTAAGCCGTCTCAGTCTACGCCGGGGGCCCCGGTTGGTCAGCCTCCTCGCCGCCGTCGCTTGCGGGTCAGGGCCCGGATCAGCCGGTCGGTGACGGCGCCGGCTTCCCGGCGTGCCGTGCCGTGATCTTCCGCCCGCGCGACGTAGCGGGTGGCCTCGCGCACCGCGCCAAGCATGGTCAGGGCGGTGGCCTCGATCGGCTGCGGGATGCGGCCGGCCTCGACGGCGCCGGAAAGCCGCGCGCGCGTCAGTCGCCGCCGTCCGGACCGGCGCCATCCCAGCGCGGGGTGAGCACGCCCAGCGCGCCCAGCGCCACCGCGGCGGCCGTCGACGTCCGCAGCACCTGGGGACCGAGGCGCACCGCGACCGCGCCCGCGTCGGTCAGCGCGGCGATCTCCTCCGGCGCGACGCCGCCTTCGGGGCCGACCACGAGCCACACCGAATCCGCTTGGGCGACATGGGTATCGGCGAGCCGGTCGGTGGCCGACTCGTGCAAGACCAGCACGGCCGATCCGGCCGCCGTCTCCTCGCCGACGCGCCCGATCAGCTCGACGGTGGACAGCACGCCGCCCACCGCGGGGATGTGCGCCCGGCGCGACTGGCGGGCCGCCGAGCGGGCGACGGCACGCCACCGGCGCAGGCCCTTGTCGACCCGGGGCCCCTCCCAGGTGGCGACGCACCGGGCCGCCCGCCAGGCCAGGAACGCGTCGGCGCCGGCTTCGGTCGCCAATTCGATGGCCAGCTCGGAACGGTCGGACTTGGGCAGTGCCTGCACGACCGTGACCGCCGGGCGCCCCGGCGCGACGCCCCAGCGTTTCAGCACGCGGGCCCGCAGGCCGTCGCGCCCGGCGTGCTCGACCCGGCAGCGGGCCAGGCCGCCGCCGCCGTCGCCGAGCACCAGTTCCTCCCCGGGACGGATGCGCCGCACGGTGGCGGCGTGAAAGCCCTCGTCGCCGTCGACGACGGCCAAGCCGCCGGTGTCGGGCAGTGCGTCGACATAGAACAGCGTCGCCACCATCTACAGCGGCACCTGAAATCTAGCGGCCGGTGAACGTCTCACGCAGCCTGCTGAACAGCCCGCCCCCGGAGTGTGTGGAGCGCACCTCGGCGACGTCTCGGCTGCGGCGGTTTTTCAGCTCGCGCAGCAGTTCGGCGTCGTGGTGGTCCAGCCGGGTGGGCACCACCACCTCGACGTGGACGTGCAGGTCGCCGCGCACCCCCGACCGCAGGTGCGGCATGCCGTGGCCGCGCAGCGTGATGACCGTGCCCGGCTGGGTGCCCGGCGGGATGGTGATCTCGCTCTTGCCGTCCAAGATGGCGTCGATGGTGACGGTGGCGCCGAGCGCCGCGTCGACCATCGGCACCGACACCGTGCAGTGCAAGTCGTCGCCCTCGCGCACGAAGATGTCGTGGGGCTGCTCGTGGACCTCGACGTACAGGTCACCGGCGGGACCACCGCCGGGGCCGACCTCGCCCTGGGCGGCGAGCCGGACGCGCATGCCGTCGCCGACGCCGGCGGGGATCTTGACGCTGATCTCCCGGCGGGCCCGCACCCGGCCGTCGCCCATGCACTGGTGACACGGGTCGGGGATGACCACGCCGACGCCGCGGCAGGTGGGGCAGGGCCGCGACGTCACCATCTGGCCCAGCAGGGACCGCTGCACCGTCTGGACCTCGCCGCGACCCCCGCAGGTGTCGCACGGGACCGGCACGGAATCCCCGTTGGTGCCCTTGCCCTGGCAGCGGTCGCACAGCACCGCGGTGTCGACGGTGACCTGCTTGGTCACGCCGGTCGCGCACTCTTCGAGATCCAGCCGCATCCGCAGCAGCGAGTCCGACCCCGGCCGCACCCGGCCGGTCGGGCCGCGGGAGGCGGACGCGCCGCCGAAGCCGCCGCCGAAAAACGCCTCGAACACGTCGCCCAGGCCGCCGAATCCACCGAAGCCGCCGGCCGACGCGGCGGCGCTTTCCAAAGGGTCCCCGCCCAGGTCGACGATCCTGCGTTTCTCCGGATCGCTCAGCACCTCGTAGGCGGCGCTGATCTCCTTGAACTTCGCCTGCGCGGCCTCGTCCGGGTTGACGTCGGGATGCAACTCGCGCGCCAGCCTGCGGTAAGCGCGCTTGATCTCCGCATCGCTGGCGTTCCTGCTCACCCCGAGCAGCCCGTAGTAGTCGCGTGCCACGCCTGACCTTTCTAAGCCTCTTCAGCCTCTTCAGAGCCGTTTGCGGAGGCCTCCGCAGAGGCCTCCGCAGGGTGCGCGTTCATCGAGCACCCAACACTTCGCCGATATAGAGAGCAACCGCGGCGACGCTGGCAATAGTTCCCGGATAGTCCATCCGGGTGGGCCCGAGGACGCCCATGCCGCCGTACACGGTATCCGAGGTGCCGTAGGAGGTGGACACCACCGAGGTGCCCGCCATCTGCTCGACGGCCGTCTCGTGGCCGATGCGGACGGTCACCTTGCCGGCCTCCTGCTGCGCCGCCAACAACCGCAGGACCACCACCTGCTCCTCGAGGGCCTCCAGGATGGACCGCAGCGAGCCCCCGAAATCCGCGGCGTTGCGGGTCAGGTTGGCCGTGCCGCCCATCAGCAGCCGCTCTTCGGTGTGCTCGACCAGCGACTCCAGCAACACCGTGGCCGAGCGCCCCACGGCGTCGCTGAGGCTGTTGGCCAGCCCGCTGCGGCCGTCGAGTTCGCCGGCCAGGTCCGCGACCGCGGTGGACGCCGCCGAAAGCTTCTTGCCCACCAGCGCCTGGCCCAGGATCTCGCGCAGCTGGGCAAGCTGATGGTCGTCGATGACGTCGCCGAGTTCGACGATGCGCTGGTCCACCCGGCCGGTGTCGGTGATGACCACCATCAGCAGCCGGGCCGGCGTCAGCGAGATCACTTCCAGGTGGCGAACCGTCGACGTCGACAGCGTCGGGTACTGCACCACCGCGACCTGGCGGGTCAGCTGGGCCAGCAGCCGCACCGCCCGGCGCAGCACGTCGTCGAGGTCGACGCCGGACTCCAGGAAGCTTTGGATAGCGCGCCGCTCGGCCGACGACAGCGGCTTGACGTCCTCGAGGCGGTCGACGAATTCGCGGTAGCCCTTTTCGGTGGGCACCCGCCCGGAGCTGGTGTGCGGCTGGGCGATATAGCCCTCAGCCTCCAGCACCGCCATGTCGTTGCGCACGGTCGCCGACGACACGCCCAGGTTGTGACGCTCCACCAAGGTCTTCGAACCGATGGGTTCCTTGGTGGCGACGAAGTCGGCGACGATGGCTCGCAGCACCTCGAAACGGCGCTCGTCGGCGCTTCCCATCGCACCCACCTCCTTGATCGCGTCCAGTTTACGGTCTCACGCGGGGCGAACTGCCATTTCACGGGCGTCCGGCGGGGACCTTCGGCAAGTTCCCGACTAATCTGTCCCTCATGTGTCCATCGGGCCCAGGCGACGCCTCGCGGGGGCTGCGCCCATGATTTTCAAGGGCGTGCGCGAGGGCAAGCCGTACCCCGATCACGGGCTGTCCTACAGGGATTGGTCCCAGATACCGCCGCAGCAGATCCGGCTCGACGAATTGGTCACGACGACGACGGTGCTCGCGCTGGACCGCCTGCTCTCGGAGGACTCGACCTTCTACGGCGACCTCTTCCCGCACGCGGTGCGGTGGAGGGGCATCACATACCTCGAGGACGGGCTGCACCGCGCCGTGCGGGCCGCGCTGCGGAACCGCACCGTGCTGCACGCCCGGGTGTTCGACATGGACACGCCGCTGCGGCAGCCGACGTAGCTTTCCTGGGTGCGGTCACGTTTCTGCGTCGCCGGGTGTCGACGTAGCAAAGACCACGTTCGAGGAGGACCGCCATGGCACGCCTTCAAGGAGTCTCCGACCGCGACGCCGGCCTGGGCGCCAAGATCGCCTTTTTCTTCACCAGGCGCAAACTGGCGCAGATGACCGGCCTAGAGACCGTCGGGATGCTCGAGCCGCTGCGCATGTATGCGCACATCCCGCGGCTGCTCAGCGCCTACGGAAAGCTGGAGCAGGCCGAATCGAAGCTGGACATCCTCAGCCCCCGGGTACGCGCCCTGGCCGAGCTGAAGGCGGCGACGACGGTGCGCTGCGAGTACTGCATCGACCTGGGTTCACAGATCGCCCGCCAGTGGGGAATCACCGACGAGGAGCTCCTCGCCCTGTCGGATTACCGCAACGCCCAATGCTTTTCCGATGTCGACAAGCTGATCCTCGACTACGCGACGGCGATCAGCCGCACCCCGGTGCAGGTGAGCGATCAACTGTTCAACGCGTTGCGCGCCCACTTCGACACCCCGCAACTCGTCGGGCTCACGCACGTCATCACGTTGGGCAACCTGCGGGCGCGGTTCAACGTCGCGCTCGGCATTGGGTCGTCCGGCTTTTCCGGCGACCGGGTGTGCGCCCTGCCCGAGACCGGCCGCGCGTGAGCGCACCCGGTGCGTCGTTGGCCGCGCGCTTCGAGGCCGCGCGGCCGCGGCTGGGCGCGATCGCCTACCGCATGCTCGGCTCGGTCGACGACGCCGAGGACGCGGTGCAGGAGGCGTGGATTCGGCTGAGCCGCACCGACGCCGAGATCGCCAACGTCGACGCCTGGCTGACCACCGCGGTGGCCCGCATCTGCCTGAACGCGCTGCGCGACCGGCATGCCCGCGGACGGGAGGAGCTCGTGGCGCAGCTGCCGGATCCGATCGTGGACGCGGAAGGCGAATTCGACCCCGAGCACCGGGCGATGCTGGCCGACGCGGTGGGCCTGGCGCTGTTCGTGGTGCTGGACACCCTGCCGCCGGCGGAGCGACTGGCCTTCGTGCTGCACGACGTGTTCGCCGTGCCGTTCGACCGGATCGCACCCATCGTCGACCGGACGCCGGAGGCGACGCGCAAGCTGGCCAGCCGGGCCCGCCGGCGCATCGAGCAGGCCGAACCCACCCCCGACGGCGACATCGGCGTCCAACGCGAGGCCGTCGACGCGTTTTTCGCGGCGGGGCGCAGCGGCGACTTCGACCGGCTGGTGTCGGTGCTGGACCCCGGCGTGGTGTTGCGCGGCGACCTCGGCGCGGGCGCGCCCCCGTTCCGCGCCGAGGGCGCGGCCAACGTGGCCCGGCTGGCGCGCAGCTACGCCGGCCCCGGGCGCGAGGTGCGCCCCGCCACGGTCAACGGCGCCGCCGGCGCCGTCATCTTCGTCGACGGGCGGGCGAGCGCCATCATGGGATTCGTGGTGCGCGCCGCGCGGGTGGCGGCGATCGACGTGCTCGCCGACCCCGAGCGCATCGCCCGGATCGACTTGAGCGCGGTTTAGCGGCGACCGCGGGCGCGGCGGAGCCGGGCGAAGAGGGTCGCCGCCCATCGATCGGGCTTAGCCCGTGGCCGTGGCCGCCTGGATCAGCGCGATGGCCGCATCGTGCTGCAGCACCCAGTTGCCGCCCTGGTTGACGAACGCGAGGTGCTTGGTGACCGGTCCCGCGAACTTCGGCCCCGCGATGGCGACGTCGGCCTGGGCGGCGTTCGGGCCGGCCGGCGCGATGTTCGTCACCGTGAAGGTCTCCGGGAAGTTGCCGTTGCGGTAGGCCTTTCGCAGGTCGTGGTCGGCCACGTGGCCCTCGTCCGGGGTGATGCCGTTTTCGACCAGGTTGTTCTTGGTCGTGTACGACACACCGGGATCGGTGGCCTGGTTGCAGAGGGTCGACAACTGCTCGGGCGTCGGCAATCCCGGCGCCGGCGGCGGGTCCTGCGGCAACGGGGCACCGACCCCGGCCAGTTGCACCTCGGCCACGGGCGCCGCGACGGCGGCGATCCCCGCGGCCCCGCCGCCGATGACGGCAAGCGCCGCCACACCGGTGATGACAGATTTCATGGTTCCCCCTTAAGGCCTCACTGCCCGGCGGCCTGCAACAACTCCATCGCCGAGGCCCGCGACAGCACCCCGCTGCCCTGGTTGACGAACTTGACGTTCTGTGTGACCGGGCTGAGGATCTTCGGGCCCGACACCGCGACGTCGGCCGTGGCCGCGCCCGGCCCGCCCGGCTGGATGTTGGTGACGTTGAACGCCAGCGGCAGGTCGCCGTTCTTGGCGGCCTTGCTCAGCTTGCGGTCGGCGATGTGGGCTTCCATTCCGCTGATGCCGCCCTCGACCAGGTTGCTCTTGTTCGCGAACGGCACGCTGGGATCGGCGAGGCTGTTCAGCAAGCCCGTCAGTTGGTCGGCGCTCGGGACATTGACTGCCGGGGCCGGCGCCGGATCCGCCGGCAAGGGCGCGCCGACCGCGGCCAGCCGCACCGGGACCTCGCCGTTCGCGACGGATGCGACGGACGACGCCCCGAAGGTCGCCGCGCCGATCGCGCCCAGGACCGCCACGCCGGTGACGAGTGATGTGATTCGCACGGTCAGGTTCCTCCCCTGTTTCCGCATGGCCGTAACCGGCCGATGCCGTGTGTTCTAAGTGTGCCCTCTGTGACTGCTGTTGTGTGTCTCAGGCCGATCACGTTACGGGCAAGCTCTGTGGAGGGCGCATGAACAATCTATGCGCTCGCTGTGTGGCCGCCCAGAAACGCCGGCCGCGGCGTCAGTCGGCGGCCATGGCCTCACGCAGGCTGCGGGGCCGCATGTCGGTCCAGTGTTGTTCGACATAATCCAGGCACGCCTCCCGGCCCGCTTCCCCGTACACCACGCGCCAGCCCGCCGGGACGTCGACGAACGCCGGCCACAGGCTGTGCTGGTCCTCGTCGTTGACCAAGACGACGAACGTGCCGGCGTCGTCGTCAAAGGGGTTGGGGCTCATCGCTTCTCCTTCGGTGGTTCGCCGAGCGCCCGGAGCCAGCGGAACCCGCCGGCGTCCCGGTGCCGCCCAGCACCCGGTCCGACAGCAGCCCCAGGCAACTCAGGTTGGGAAATCCGGGCCCCTGGGTGAGCCCGGACAGGTTGGGCAGGAACAGCTTCGGCGCGACGTCGGCGACGGCCAGGTCGTAGCCGATCGCCTCTTGCAGGCTGTCGGCGGTCAGCGGGCCACCCAGCCCGAGCTCGAGCAGGTCCAGCGCGTCCTGGCTGAACAGCGACGTGAACCAGAGCGGGTCGGCGCCGGAACCGTCGATGACGAGGTCGAAACCGTGCACCGTCTCCAGGTTTTCGCTGCCGCGGTTGGTGGACAGGGTCAGCCGGATCTGCCCGTCGCGGCCCACCGCGTGGGCCACGCGGCCGCGCAGGTGGTGAATGCGGTCGTCGGCGAGCAGCGCTTCCTGCACGTTCGCCGAGAACACCCCGCGGTCGGTGCGGGCCAGCGCGTCGCGGCGTTCGTCGAGCGTCAGCGCCGTCCAGTCGGTGGGGTCGGAGAACAGCGAGTTCTCGAAGTAGCCCTCGCCCCGGGTGAACAGCGTGACCTGCGGAGAGATCACGGTGATCGTCGAAACCCGGTGGCGGAACAGCTCGTTGAGCATCGAGGCCGCGGTCTCGCCGCCCCCGATGACGGCCACCCGCTCGGCGCTGATCCGGTCGTCGCCCGCGGCGCGGTCCCAGAATTGGGCGATCGACAGCATCCTCGGATTGCCGGGCAGCAACGACTTTTCGGCCTGGCCGGGGCCGGTGATCATCAAGGCGTCGCCGTGCACGGTGGTTTCGTGGGTGTGCAGCGCCCAGCGGTCTCCGGCGACGGCCAGCCGTTCGACCTCGCCGTGCACCACCTTGAGGCCGACCTGGTCGGCCACCCAACGCAGGTACTGGCTCCACCGGCGGTGGGTCGGCGCCGGCCGGCCCCGGTCGATCCATTCGGCGAACGACGCGGTGGCGATCAGGTAGGACTGCCAGCTGTAGCGGGTCATCCGGTCGTCGAGTTCGGCGTTGCGGCGCGGCACCAGCGCCGAGCGGTAGGGAAACCCGACGTCCTTTTCCGGGCTGGTGCCCAGCCGGTGGGCGCCGTCGGTCCAGCCGCCGCTGGCCTGCCAGTTGGCCCCGACGCCGGTGCGTTCCACCGCCACGACGTCGGGGACCTCGACGCCCATGTCGCGCAACACCGACGCCTTGGCCGCGACGGCGACCGCCTTGGCTCCGGCGCCCAAAATCGCCAGCGTTGGGGTCATCTCACCATCTCCCACAGTGCGTCATTCCAAAGTTCTTGCAGCGCGGCGACATCCGCAGGGTCCAGGATGTCGGGCAGGGCGCGCCACTGCGTGGCGAGCATCCGCGCGTCGCCCGCGCCGAGGATTCCGGCCACCACGGTCAGTTCGTGGCGCACCGCCTGCTCGGGTTCAGGCACCGGGTCCACGTCGGCCAGCAGTTCGCGCTCTAGTCGCAGGCCGCCGACGTCGGCGTGGGCGCTGCCGAGAAAGTTCAAGAGCAGCTGCGGTTCGGGATGGTCGCGCAGGTCGGTGTCGGACCGCAGATACCGCAGCAGGCCGTAATCGACGGGGCTGCCGGGAATCCGGGCCAGGTCGGTGAGGCCGTCGCAGTGGATGCGCAGCGGGTAGATCGCGCTGAGCAACCCGACCGTGTCGCTGGTGTCGATCGTCGCGTCGATGTGGGCGTCCGCGCGGCCGTGCGTCTCCAACGCCAGCAGCGGGGCCGGGGTTTCTTGGCCCCGTCGGCGCCGCCACGCGGTCACCGTGCGCGCGGCCGCGGTCACCAGCAGTTCGTTCATCGGCCGCCCCAGGGCCATCAGGCGGGCCGTCAGGTCGGCCCCGCAGGTCGAGACGCTGACCGCCACGTCGCCGACCCGGTCGGTTTCCGGTCGCAGCCGGCGGGCTCCCAGCGGCGGGTCGGCGCCCTGGAGTTCGCCGACCCAAAAGGCTTGGGTGGTCAACGTTTTGGCGCGCTCCGCCAGCGCTCGCGACCACCGCCGGTAACTGGTGTGCTCGCGGGCCGGCGCGGGTTGGCGGCCCGCGGACAACGCGTGCAGGCCGGCGTCGAGCTCGCTCAGCACGATGCGCCAGGACGCCGGGTCCATCGCCAGCACGTGGGCGGTCAGCACCAGCACGCCGGGACCGTCGGGCTCGCGCAGCCACATCGCCGACAACAGCCGGCCGGCCCCCGGGTCGAGGCCTTCGACCGCGCGGCGGGTGTGCGCGGCGACCTCGACGACCAGCTCCCCGCCGACTTGCGCTTCGGTGAGGACGTTCGTCTTCGGTTGTGCCACAAGCGTCATCGCGTCGCGGTCCAGCCGGCAGCGCAGCACCTCGTGCCCGTCGATGACGGCGCCCAGCAGCGCCCGCAGGCCCTCGCGCGTGACGGTGTCGGGCAGCCGGATGACCTCGGTCTGGGCGAGGCGGCGCGGGTTGCCGTGCTCGTAGAGCCAGCGGGCGTTGGGCAGCACCGGGATCGGCTCGCCGGCCTGGGCCGTCGCCTCCGAAGGCGCGTGCCGCGCGGTGTCGGCGGCGACCGCCACGGCCAGTTCGCGGATGGTGTCGCACTCCAGCATCAGCCGGGCGCGCAGCGCGATGCCGCGGCGGCGGGCGGCCTGCACGACCGACAGCGCCACGATGCTGTCCAAACCCATCTGGTGAAAGTCCGCCGCCACGTCGATCTTCTCGATGTCCTGGGCGCCCAGAACGTCGGCGAACGCTTCGGCCAACGCGGCCTCCGTCGGCGTCTCGGGCGGGGTGGTCGCGCCCTCGGTGAGGTCGATTGCGGCCAAGGCCCTTTCGTCGATCTTGCCGTGGGGGGTCAGCGGCAGCTCGTCGAGGACGACGATGTGGTGCGGGACCAGGTAGCGCGGCAGGCGTTCGGCCAGCATCGAACGCAGCGCGGCCGCCGACGGCGGGTTCGCGCCGCCGGCCACGTACGCCGTGAGGCGGGGACCGCTGGTGTGGGGGCGGGCCGTCACGTAGGCACCGCGCACCCCGTCGTGGCCGGTGAGCGCGGCCGCGATCTCGCCCGGCTCGACGCGAAAGCCGCGGATCTTGAGCTGGTCGTCGCTGCGTCCGAGGAACTCGAGGCCGCCGTCGGGCATGCGGCGCACCAGATCGCCGGTGCGGTACATCCGGCGGCCGCGGCCGGTGGGATCGGCGACGAACCGTGCGGCGGTCTCGGCGGCGCGTCCCAAATAGCCGCGGGTCAGCTGGTCGCCCGCCAGGTACAGCTCGCCCGCGGCGCCGTCGGGCACCGGCCGCAGCCAGGAGTCCAGGACGTAGGCGCGGGTGCTTCGGGTGGGACGCCCGATCGTCGGCCGCGGGTGCTCGTCGATCGCGGCGACGACGGCCTCGACCGTGGTCTCGGTGGGGCCGTAGCAGTTGAAGGCGGTCATGGCGGTTCGCGCGCATTCGGCTTGGATCGCTTGCCACGCCGTGCTTCCCAGCGCCTCGCCGCCCAGCGCCAGAACCGCCAAGGGTACCCGCCGCAGCAGGCCCGCGCTGTGCAGCTGGGCGAACATCGACGGCGTGGTGTCGATCATGTCCAGCCCGAAACGGTCGATCGTGTCGACCAGGGCCTCGGCGTCACGCTGGCGCTCGTCGTCGACGATGTGCACGCAGTGCCCGTCGAGCAGCGCCGCCAACGGCTGCCAGGCCGCGTCGAAGGTGAACGACCAGGCGTGCGCGACCCGCAGCGGCCGCCCGACCCGAGCGGCGGCCGGCTTGAGGACGCGGTCGATGTGGTCGTCGGCGTAGGCCGATAGGGCCCGGTGGGTTCCGATCACGCCTTTGGGCGCGCCGGTGGTTCCCGAGGTAAAGACGGCGTAGGCCGCCTGGTCCGGCGGCACCGTGGCCGGCCGCTGATCCGCGGGCGCGGCGCCGGAACCGGTCAACGCGGCGTATGCCGGTTCGTCGATGACGATCGGGGCCGACGTCTGGCGCAGGATGTCGTCGACCCGCTCGCCCGGCATCGCCGGGTCCAGCGGCACGATCATGGCGCCCGCCTTGAGGATCGCCAGCATCGTGGCCACGTAGCTCGGGCCGCGGGACAGCCTGACGGCGACGGGGGTTTCGCTGCCGGCG
The DNA here is from genome assembly GCF_002101785.1 of Mycobacterium palustre. Classification (GTDB taxonomy): domain Bacteria; phylum Actinomycetota; class Actinomycetes; order Mycobacteriales; family Mycobacteriaceae; genus Mycobacterium; species Mycobacterium palustre. The sequence continues at coordinate 38,846 of NZ_LQPJ01000127.1, read as the reverse complement.
CCCGCCCGGCGCAGGGCGGCGGCCAGCCGGTCGGCGAGCGCGTCCAGCTCGCGGTAGGTCAGGCGACCGCCGGCCCAGCTGACCGCGATCGAATCGGGTTGTGCCGCCGCGATTTCGGCGAACCGGGTGTGCACCGCGACCGGCCGCCCGATCGATGCGGGCGAGCCGGTCGAGCCGCGCTCGCCGTCGAGCAGGATGTCGACGTCGCGCAGCGGCCGCTCCCAGGCGGGCGCCAGCCGCTGCGTCACGGCCAGCAGCCGCCCGCCGAGGGCCTCGGGCGCCATGTCGCCCAGCGCGCCGTCGAGGACCTCGACCAACACGGTGAGCTCGCCCGCGCTCAAATGCGCGGCGATCGTGACGGGGAAGTGCGACACGCTTTCGAGCGCCACGGGACGGAACGTGGCGCCGTTCGCGACGAACTCGGTGGCCCCGACCACCCCGCCGGGCGGGAAGTTTTCGTACACCAGCAGGGTGTCGAACATCTCCCCGACGCCGGCGAGGCCACGCAGCTCGGCGTGGCCCAGGTAGCTGTGCTCGCGCAGGGCGGCGGAGTCCCGTTGCAGCCCAAGGCATTGCGTCCCGACGGTTTCGCGGGGATTTAGCCGCACCCGCAACGGCACGGTGTTGATGAACATGCCGACCATCGCCTCCACGCCCGACAGGTCGCCGGGGCGCCCGGACACCGTCACCCCGAACGCCACGTCGCTGCGGTCGGTGAAGGCAGAAAGCACCGCGGCCCAGGCGAATTGGACGAGGGTGTTGAGGGTGACGCCGCGGGCGCGGGCGGCGCCGGCCAGCGCGGCGGTGGCCTCGGCGTCCAGCCGAACGGTGGTGCGACGCGGAATTCCCGCGGGCGGCGAGGTGGCGGCGAGCGCCGGCGACAACAGCGTCGGGCCGTCCAGGCCCTTCAGGTGCTGGGCCCAGACGGCCCGGCTGGCGTCCTGGTCGCGGGCGGCCAGCCAGCCGATGTAGTCGCGGTAAGGCCGCGGCGCCGGCGGCAGGACGGCGGTGTCGCCGCCCGCGCGATACAGGGCGAGCAGTTCGGAGACGAAGAGCGGCAGCGACCAGCCGTCGATCACGATGTGGTGGGCGACGATGGCCAGACGCCACTGCTCGTCGGGCATTTCGACGAGCAGAAACCGGAGCAGCGGCCCGCGCGCCATGTCGAAACGGCGTTGGCGCTCTTCGGCTTCCAGCCTGCCGACCTCGTCGGGGGCCCCACGCACGTGGCGCCAGGGCACCTCGACGGTGCTCGGTATCACCTGCACGGGCCGGCTGAGGTTGCCGTGCACGAAGCTGGCCCGCAGGTTGGGGTGCCGGGTCAGCATCGCCGCCGCGCAGCCCCGCAGCAGGGGCACGTCGAGCGGGCCCACCACGTCGGCTGACATCGCGATGACGTAGGGGTCGACCTCGTCGGGCCCGGCCGTTTCCGCTGCCCCGGCCTCGGAGGCCAGCGCCGCCATCGAGAACAGCCCCTGCTGCAGGGGGCTGAGCGCCATCACGTCCTCGATGGCCGGTCGCTCGTCGGCGCGGGTCACGGCCGGCTGCCCCAGGACGCGGTCAGGGCCGCCAGTTCGTCCTCGGACAGCCCGGAGGTGCTCATCGGCGCGTGGTGGGTGTCGTGGGCTTCCCGGGGCACGGTGTCCGCCTGTGAAGCGTCGACGGCGGCCGCGAGGTCGTGCAGCACGGGGTGCTCGAACACCATGCGGGGGGTCAACGGCAGCCCGGCATCACGCGCCCGTGCGGCGGCGCGCACCGCGAGGATGCTGTCGCCGCCGAGGTTGAAGAATTCGTCGTTGCGGCCGACTTCGGCGACGTCGAGCAGCTCGGAGAGGATGGCCGCCAGCGCGCGCTCGGTGGCGGTGCTCGGCGGCCCGCCCGGGCCGGTCGTGCTTGCCGTCCCGGCCGGCGGCGCCGCGGCTTCAGGGCCCGTCAGCAGTTCCAGTTGGCCGTCGTCGGCCCACACGCCGCGCTCGCCGGTGCGGTAGAGCCTCGAACCCGGTTGCGCGGCAAACGGATCGGCGACGAAACGGGTCGCGGTGAGCGACGGTTTTGGCAACCGGGCGCTGACGGCCACCCCGCCGCCGTAGTAGACGTCGCCCACGACGCCGACGGGAACGGGGTTCAGCGAGGGGTCCAGCAGGTACACGCGGGCCGCGCCGTCGCCCGCGCTGGACCGCTCCAGGATGCGTTGCCGCTCTTGGGCATCGGCGATCTGCAGCTCGCACAGGCGTTGGTCGGGCCGCTCCGCGAACGCCTCGACGACGCGGACCAACCACGCGGCGAACCGTTGCGCGGTGCTGCGCTTGTAGAGCTCGGGGCGGTAGATGACCACACCGCGGTAGCCGCCGGACCGCGGGTCGGATGCGAAGAAGTTGACCGACATGTCGGCGTGGGCGACGTCGAAGGTGGGTTCCAGGGCGCTGAACGTCGTGTCGCCGTCAGGCCCGCGGTCGATGACGCGGTCCTGCGGCAACCGTTCGCGGACGTGGACCACGACGTCGAACAGCGGGTTGCGCGACAACGACCGCGCCGGGTTGACCGCGTCCACCACCTGGTCGAACGGCAGGTCCTGGTGGGCATAGGCCGCCAGCGCCGTCTCCCGGGTCCGCCGCAGCACCTCGCGCAGGGTCGGGTTGCCGCGCAGATCGTTTCGCAGCACCACGATGTTGACGAAGAAGCCGATCAGCCGATCCAGTTCGGGTTCGTTGCGGCCGGCCACCGGGGTGCCCAGCGCGATGTCGGGGTTGCCGCCGGCCTTGTGCAGCACCACCGCGACGGCGGCCTGCAGCAGCATGAACTCGGTGACGCCGAGTTCGCGGCACAGCGTCGCCAGCTTCGCGCGGGTCGCCGCCCCGAAGCCGAACTCGACGGCGTCGCCGGCGCCGGTGAGCGACGCCGGGCGCGGGAAGTCCGGCCGCAGGCCGTTGTCGCCGGACAGTCCCGCCAGTTGGCGGGCCCAATAGTCGCGTTGCGGTGCGACGATGCCGCCGCCGGCGTCGAGCAGCTCGGCCTGCCACGCGCCGTAGTCGGCGTATTGCACGGGCAGCGGCTCCCAGGACGGCGGTTGCCCGCTGCAGCGGGCCCGGTAGGCGGTCAGCAGGTCGGTGAAGAGCACCCCGGCCGACCAGTGATCGGCGGCGATGTGGTGCACCACCAGCGACAGCGCGTGCTGGCCGGGGGCGCTCAGCAGGGCCGCGCGGATCGGCCAGTCGGTCTCCAGGTCGAAGACGTGGCCCCGCTCGTTTTCCAGCTCGGCGCGCAGCCAGGCCTCGTCGGGCCCGTCGGCGCGCCGGACCGGCACCTCGGCGGGCGGGTGGACGATCTGGCGGGGCACGCCGTCGATCTCGCGGTAGGTGGTGCGCAGGATCTCGTGGCGCCCCACCACGTCGGTGATCGCCGCCGCCAGCGCGTGGGTGTCGCAGGGGCCGCGCAGCGCCGCGGCGAACGGAATGTTGTTGACGGCGTTGGGTCCGTCGAAGCGATAGGTGAACCAGCTGCGCAGCTGCGAGGACGACAGCCGCGGCGGCCCCGCGTGGCGCGCCGGCGTCAACCGCGGCCGCGCCGGGCCGGCTCCCGACGCGACCCGGGTGTCGATGTGTTCGGCGATCCTGGCCACGGTGGCCAGCTCGAAGACCTCCCGCACACCGACTTCGGCGCCGCACGTCCTGCGCACGCCGGCAACGAGTTTGGTGGCCAGCAGCGAGTGGCCGCCGAGGTCGAAGAACGAGTCGTCGGCGCCGACCAGCTCGCGGCCCAACAGCTCGGCGAACAGCTCGGCGACGCGCCGCTCGGTGGGCGTTTGCGGTTCGCGGAATTCGGCGCCGGACCCGACCTCGGGGGCCGGCAGCGCGGCGCGGTCGATCTTGCCGTGCGCGGTGATCGGAATCTCGTCGAGCACAACGTAAGCCGCCGGCACCATGTATTCGGGCAGCGCCGCCGCCACCCGGGCCCGGATGCGGTCGAGGTCGACCTGCTCCCCCGCGGCGGGCGTGACGTAGCCAACCAGGCTCTTGCCCAGCCGGGGCAGGTCGTTGACCACCACGACGGCCTGCCCGACGGTGGGGTCGACCGAGATGGCCGCCGCGACGTCGCCCAGCTCGATCCGGAAGCCGCGGATCTTGACCTGTTCGTCGGCGCGGCCGACGAACTCGACGTCGCCGTCGGCGTTGCGGCGCGCGAGGTCTCCGGTCCGGTACATCCGGGCGCCGGGCCGGTACGGGTCGGCCACGAACCGCTCCGCGGTCAACCGGGCGCGCCGGTGGTAGCCGCGCGCCAGATGGGTTCCGCCCAGATAGATTTCGCCGATCACGCCGACGGGCACGGGTTGCAGCGCGTCGTCGAGCAGGTACATCGCGGTGTTGATCTTCGGCCGGCCGATCGGCACGATGCGGGTGCCCTGCGGGCCCTCGACCTTGAATCGGCTGGCGTTGATCACGGTTTCGGTGGGGCCGTAGAAGTTGTGCAGCAGCGCGTCGAACGTGGCGTGGAACCTGTCGGCCACCTCCCCGGGCAGCGGCTCGCCGCCGATGGGCACCCGCCGCAGCGTCCGCCACTGGTTGACGCCCGGCAGCGACAAAAACAGGCCGAGCAGGGACGGCACGAAATGCATTGCGGTGATTGACTCGTCGCGCAGCAGCTCGGTGAGGTAGCCGACGTCGTTGAGTCCGCCGGGTCGCGGGATCACCAGCCGTGCGCCGCAGGCCAGCGTCCCGAAGATCTCGGCGATCGACACGTCGAAGCTGGGCGAGGCGACCTGCAGCAGCCGGTCGGTGTGGTCGACGCCGTACTCGCGCTTGAACCAGGCGAAGTACTCCGCGACGGGGCGGTGCGGCACCGCGACGCCCTTGGGCAGCCCGGTGGTGCCCGACGTGTAGATCAGGTACGCGGCGTTCTCCGGCCGCAGCGGCCGGACGCGGTCGGCGTCGGTCGGGTCCACGGCGGGACGGGCGGCCAGGTCGGTCACCGGCTCGCGCAGCACCAGCTTGGGGTCGCAGTCGTCGAGGATGAATTCCAGACGCTCCCGCGGGTACGTGGGGTCCACCGGGACGTACACGGCGCCCGCTTTGGCGATCCCCAACGCGGTGACGACCAGTTCGGGCGACTTGTCGAGCAGCACGGCGACCCGGTCCTCGGCCCCGATGCCGCGCTCGATGAGCCAGTGCGCCAGCCGGTTTGCCGCCTGGTTGATTTCGCGATAGGAGAGGCGGCGGCCCTCGTAGACCACAGCGATCGCGTCCGGGGTCCGCGCGGCCTGCTCGGAAACCAGGTCCGCGAGCGTCCCGGGCGCGGCGTCGAACGGCTCGCCTTGCGACACCTCGCGCAGCCACTCGGCGTCGGCGTCGCCCATCAACGCCAGCGCGGCCAGCGGCTTGTCGGGTTCGGCCAGCGCGTCCTCGAGCAGCACGGCGAAGTGATCGAGCAGCTGGCGCACCAGGGCGGGCTCGAGGATTTCCAGCAGGTGCTCGGCTTCGACCAGCGCGCCGGTGGTGTCGAACTCGACCATGAAACCCAACGGCAGCTGGGTGAGGTTGCCACGCAGGTGGTAGCGCTCGCACTCGACGCCGGGCGGGCGGAATCCGCCGCCGTCGGGCTCGCGGAATCCGAAGCTGACCCGGGTCAGCCGCTCGGCGCCGTGGCGGCGATCGGGATTGAGTTCGCGCACGGCGCGGTCGAGGCTGACTCGTTGGTGTGCGAACGCCCCGGTGGCGACGTCGCGCGTGGCTTTCAGCAACTCGCGAAACGTCATCGACGCCCGGGGCCGCAGCCGCATCGCCACCGTGTTGCCGAAATAGCCGATGGCGTCCTCGGTTCCGGCGCCGCGGTTGAGCACCGGTGCGGCCACCAGGAAGTCGTCGCTGTGCGTGTAGCGATGCATCAGGGCGCCGAACGCGGCCAGCAGCACCATGTAAGGGGTGCATCCGGTATCGCGCGCGATCGCGCCGACGCGTTGGGCGGTGTCGCCGGGCAGCCGCAGCGTGCTGCGGCCGGCCTTCCAGTTGGAGGGCATGTGGGTTCCGGCCGGGCCCGGCAGCTCCAAAGGCTCGGGCGGGTCGGCCATGACGGCCCGCCAGTACTCGAGGTCGGCCTCGGTGGTGTCCGGCGCGGGCGGGCCCGACGGGCGGCGTTCCGGCCCCAGGCCCGCCCCCTGGTAGGCCTTGGTCAGGTCGGCGAAGAACACCCGCCACGAGCCGTCGTCCCAGGCGATGTGGTGGGCCACCAGCAACAGCACGTGTTCTTCGGTTGCGGTGCGTGCCAAGGTGATTCGCAGCGGCGCGTCGGTGGAGAGGTCGAAGGGCGCCGAGAACTCGCGCTGCGCCAGCACCTCGAGGCGGAGCCGGCGGGCGCGTTCCGGCAACCCGGTCAGGTCGTGTTGTTCCCACCGCGGGCGAAGGTCGTCGTGGACCGTCGGCCGCGGATCGCCGTCCTCGCCGACCGCGTAGGTGGTGCGCAGCACCCGATGCCGGCGCGCGACGTCGTCGACGGCGCGGTGCAACCGGGCGGCATCGAGGTCGCCGGTGATCCGGTACGACACGCAGACGTTGAGCAGGGCGCCACTGGGGTCGGCCAGCTGCACGAACCACATCCGCGCCTGGCCGTCGGTGAGCCGGTCGGCGGCAGGCGATTCCGGCTCCGCGGTGTCCGCGGCGAGGCCACGGTCGGCGAGCCTGCGGCGCAGCAGCTCCAGGCGGGCCGCGTCGAGCCGCGCGCCCGTGTCGGCGATATCAGTCACGCGAATGTCCACTTTCTGAGAGTTGTGCGACGAGTTCGTCGCCGGTGATTTCGCCCATCAGCGTGGCCAGGGAAACCGTGCGTCCGACCACCCGCTTGAGGCGCTTGCGTAGGTCCACCGCCAGCATCGAGTCGATGCCAAGGTCGAACAGGGATTCGGCGAGGTTGACCGCGGCGGGCCGGTCGATTCCGAGCACGGCCGCCAATTGGCCGCGCACCGCGTCGACGACCGGCACCGGCGCCTCGGCGGGGCGCTGCGCCGCGCCGCTGGCCGGGCCGCCGGTCGGTTCGAAGCGCCGGTCGCCCAAAAAGATTCGCAACCGGGTGGCGTCGGCCGAGAACACCAGCGGGTCGTCGCGCCAGTCGCGCAGGCTCGCCTCGATCGCCTCGCGCGGGATCATCGGGCGCAGCCCGGACCGCTCGATGCTGGCGGCCTCGGCGGCGTCGACGATGCCGCGGCTCCACTCGCCGTCGGTCGAGGCCTGCCACAAGCCCCATTTCACCGCCACGCAGTGCCGGCCCCGCGCGCGAAACTGCGCGGCCATCACGTCCAGCAGGCGGTTGGCCGCCGAGTAGGCGCCGTGGCCCCGCCCGCCCCATACCCCGGACACCGAGGAGCACAACAGCATTCGGGCGTCCGGGCGGGCGGGCCAGGCCTCGGCCACGTTGGCCAGGCCCCCGACCTTGGCCGCGAAGGTCCCCGCGGCGGCGGTCGCCGAAAGCCCGGCGGCCCCGAAGGTCGCGCTGCCCGCCGCGTGCACGATCAGCGACGCGCCCGCACCGCCGTGTTCGGCCGCGGTGCGGCGCACCTGATCCACATCGGTGACGTCGCAGGCCAGTGACAGCACATCGGTGCCGTGTTCGGCCGAAAGCCGGTTCAGCACTTGACGATCCGCCAGCCGGCGGCTCAGCAGGACGATGCGCCGCGCGCCGCGCTCGGCGAGGTAACGCGCGTAGTGCAGGCCGATCGCGCCGGCCCCGCCGGTGATGACCACGTCGTCGAGCAGCCCCGAGTCGAGTGGCCACGGCGAGGCGGCCGGCGCGTCGCGGAACGAACGCTCGAGCAACGCGTACCGACCGGCCGAGGCGCGCAGCGCGGTCTCGCCGCGACCGGACAACAGCGCCGCTACCACGTCAGCACCGGCGGCGGGCGGCAACTCCCGCGACGGCAGGTCCAGGTGGGTGAAAGCGGTTTCCGGGCGGTCGAACCCGAGGCTACGGTGCATCGCGGCCAGCGCCGCGTGGCCGGCCGACGGCGGCGGGTCGGGATCGCCGACCCGCTCGGCGCCGACGGTGACCAGGCAGACGGTTTGGCAGCGGGGCCCGACCGCCTGGGCATAGTCCAAAAGGCCGGAGGCGATCAGTCTGGTCAGTTCCTCGGCGGCCGAAACGGCGTCGGCGGCGTCGAGGGCGGGCGCGATCGCCACCACGACGTCGGCCTCCCCCGCCGCGCTGGGCGCGGCCGACGGGTGGGACTCGATCGCCGCCCGCAGCGTTTTTGCCAGGGCGGCGTCACCGCCGAGATCGACCACCGCCAGCCGGGCCGGCGGCCCGGCCACGGCGGGCGGCGCAGGCTTCCAGTGCTCGACGGTAACGGTGGGGCCCGCGGGCGCCCCCGGCGGCGCGGGTAGCGGCTCGGGGTGCGCCCACATCGGCGTGGCACGCATCGGCGCATTGGGGAATCCTTGCAGGACAACCCCTTTCACCGCGCAATCCAGGTGGTCGGCCCAGGGGTAGCCGGGGTCGGCGACCGCCGCGGCGACGATGTTCGCCGACAGCACGTCGAGCACCGGCTCGTCGCGGCGCGTCGAGCCGACGAGCACCGCCGGGCCGTCGGGCGCGCCCGCCTCGAAGGCCTGGCCGATCGAGAACAACAGCGCCGGGTGGGCCGACAGTTCGATGAAGGACCCAACGCCGCAACGGATCGCCGACTCGAAGGCCCGGTCCAGTCGCACCGGGTTGCGCAGGTTCGCGTACCAGTAGTCACCGAAGGCCGTGCCGGCGGCCACCACGTCTCCGGTGGTGCCGCCGATGAATCGGATTGGCGTGTCGGCGAATGCGGTGGCGGGCAGTTGCGCCTGGAAGTCGTCGCGGAGCGGTTCGAGCAGGCTGGTGTGTCCCGGAAAGTTCGCGGTGATCTCGCGGGCGAACCCACCGCGGGAGCGGACCTCGTCGACGATGGCCAGCACCGCGTCGCGATCGCCCGAGACCGCGACGGTTTCGGCGGAGTAGACGACGGACAGTTCCACCCAGCCGTCGCAGGCCGCGATCAGCGGTTCGGCCGCCGCGGCTGCGACGCCCAGGGTCGCCATGGCGTAGCGGCCCGGCAGGCGGTCCACCACGCCGGCGCGGGCCGCGACCACGGCGACGGCGTCCGGCAGCGTGATGCCGCCGGCGATGAGCGCCGCGGCGACCTCGCCGAGGCTCTGGCCGATGGTGAGGTCGGCAACCACACCGCACGAGCGCCAAACCTCGGCCAGCGCGACGGCGTGGACGAATTGCGCGCCCTGGATCTCGGTTTCGGAGAAGGCCTGCGGCTCGGCGGCGGCCGTCAGATAGCGCAGCGGCGACGCGACGCCGGCGTCCTCGAACGCCGCGGCGCAGGCGTCGGCCGCGGCCCGATAGCTCGGCAGCGCTTGGTAGGCGACGGTGCCCATGCCGGGCCAGTGGCCGCCCTGGCCGGGAACAACGAACGCCTGCCGGGGCGCCGAACCCAGCGCCGAGGAGGCGACCAGCGGATGCTCGCGCCTTGCGGCCAGCGCCCGCAACCCGTCGACGAGCTCGGCCCGGTCCGCGGCCCGCAGCACCGACCGGTAACGGCGGACCCGGCGGGTCCCGGTCAGCTGCCGGGCCACCTGCGCCACGGTCGTTTCCGGGCGGCGGTCGAGGTAGTCGAGGATCGCTTGCGCGTCCGCGCGGACGAGTTCCTCGGCGTGGGCGCTGAGCAGGACGGGGATCCGCCCGTCGGGCAGTCGGTTGCGCGCCATCATTTCTCCGGCATCGATACGACCAGGTGGGCGTTGGTGCCGCTCATCCCGAACGCCGAGACGGCGGCGGTGCGCCATCCGTTCACGGCCGGCCACGGCGTCAGCTTGTCCGCCAACCGCAATCCCTGGCTGTCCCAATCGATTTCGTGGCTGGGCTCGTCGACGTGCAGCGTCGGCGGGATCGTGGCATGCTCGGCGGCCAGGATCACCTTGGCGAGGCCCAGCGCTCCCGCCGCGGCCTGGGCGTGCCCGATGTTGGACTTGACCGATCCCAGCAGCGGTCCGCGCCCGGCCGGCGTGGCGCCGTAACTGGCCGCCAGCGACAGCAGTTCGGTCCGGTCGCCCAGCCGGGTGCCGGTGCCGTGCCCTTCGACGAGCCCGACGTCGGCGGGGTCCAACTCGGCCTGCGCGAGGGCCCGCCGGAACAGGCGCAGCTGCGCGTCGCCGCTGGGCGCCGTCAGCCCGTTGCTGCGTCCGTCGGAGTTCAGGCAGCTGGCGCGCACCTGGGCGAGGACGCGCCGCCCGTCGGCGTTCGCCCGGGACCGGCGCTGCAGCACGAACATCGCCGCGCCCTCCGCCCAGACGGTTCCGCTGGTGTGCGCGCTGTACGGTCGGCAGTGGCCGTCGTCGGACAGCGCGTGCTGCTTGGAAAATTCGACGAAGTAGCCCGGGGTGCCCATCACGCAGACCCCGCCGGCCAGCGCCAGGTCGCAGTCGCCGGCCCCCAGTGCCGCTACCGCGGTGTGAAACGCGGTCAGGGCCGAGGAGCACGAGGTGTCGACGGTCAGCGCCGGCCCGGCCAAATCCAATGTGTAGGCGATGCGCCCCGAGATGACGCCCAGCGACGTCCCGCTGATCAGATGCCCGCTGTGGTGGGAGAACTCGGAGAGCTTCGGTCCGTACTCCAGGGCCGAGGCCCCGACATAGCAGCCCACGTCGTGGCCGGCCAGGTCGTCGGGATTGATCCCGCTGTTCTCCAGGCTGCGCCACGCCACCCGCAACGCGACCCGCTGCTGCGGGTCCATCGCCACCGCCTCGCGCGGTGAGATTCGAAAGAACTCCGGGTCGAATGTGGTTGCGGTGGACAGGAATCCGCCGAGATTGTGGATGGGTTTGAATCCGTCGCGCCGGGAGCCGTCGAACAGCTCGCGCAGGGCCCAGCCCCGATCCGTGGGAAAGGGGCCCAAGCCCTCGCGCTGTTCGCACAGCAACGCCCAGAAATCGTCGGCGGTTTCCACCCCGCCGGGCGCCTCCAGCGCCAGCCCGACGACGACGACCGGATCGTTATCGGACATCGGCGCTTACCATCCGGGCCACCGCGTCGAGGTGATCGTTGAGGTAGAAATGGCCGCCTTCGAAGCCCGACAGAAAGAATCGTCCCGACGTGTGGGTTTCCCAGGCGGCCAGCATGTCCCGGGTGATCCGGTGGTCGCCGTGGCCGCCGACGGCGTGGATGTCGGCGTTGATGCGCACGTGGGGCGGGCAGGAATAGGCGTTCAGCGCGCGGTAGTCGGCCTGCACGGCCCGCACCAGCAGCTCGACGAATTCCTCGTCCTCGAGCAGCACCGGGTCGGTGCCGCCCAGGTCGACCATGTCGGCCAACACGCCACGCTCGTCGGTCGGAAGGGGACCGGAGGCCGCTACCAGCGACGGAGGCTGCCCCGCCGAAGCCCACAGCGCGCGCACCGGCACGCCGTTGCGCTCGGCGATGCGGGCGAACTCGAAGGCCACCACGGCGCCCATGCAGTGGCCGAACACCGTCAGCGGAGCCACCGACGGCCAGTCACCCGCCTCGAACAGCTCCAGGGCCAGCGCGCCGATGCTCTCCGCCGCCGGGTGGTCGCGCCGGTCCGCCCGCTGCGGGTATTGCACGACGTAGGCGTCGACGTCGTTGCCCGCCAAGGCTTTTGCCAGCGATCGGTAGGCCGCGGCGGCGCCGCCCGCGTGTGGGAACACGATCACCGCGCCGCGCGCGGCGCTGCCGGTGAACCGCTTCACCCACGGCTGGAACTCCCGCCGGGCTGGTTCGGCCTTCGAACCGGGGTCTGGCTCAGCCTCGAGCGCGGACAGCACGTCGGTGCTCGACATCTCCGCGATCTCCAGGTACACGTCGGCCACCTGCTCGAGCCGGTCGCCACCGGCCTCGCGGCCGGCGAGCAATTCGGCGAGCGCGGCCACGGTTCGGGTGGCAAAGACGTCGGCGACCATCAGGCTCGGGGAATCGAGCCACTGCCGGATGCCCGCGACGGCCTGGGTCGCGTGCACGGAATCGCCGCCGAGGGAAAAGAAGTCGTCGTGCACGCCCACCGCGGCGGGGTCGCGGCCCAGGATTTCGGCGACGATGTGGCACAGCGCGCGTTCCAGCTGCGTGCGCGGCGCCTCCCGCGGTCCCGCCGCGCCGTCGCCTTGCCCGGCCAGCGCGGCCGTGAGCAGGGCCGTGACCGCCCTGCGGTCGATCTTGCCGCCGTCGGTGAACGGGATGCGCTCGAGGACCGACACGTGCCGCGGGATCATGTGCGCGGGAACGAGGTCGGCCAGGGCCTCGCGCACCCCCTGTGCGGTCGGCCCGGCGTCGTCGAGGCGGACCGCCGTGGCCAGCACGTCGGTGTCGCCGGGCGCGGGCACCAGCGCGGCCACGGCCGCGCGCACGCCGGGCACCCGCCGCAGCGCGGCCTCGATCTCGCCGAGTTCGACGCGGTAGCCGCTGATCTTGATTCGGTGGTCGGCGCGGCCGACGAATTCCAGCGTGCCGTCCGGCCAGTAGCGCGCCAGGTCCCCGCTGCGGTACCAGGTCCGGCCGTCGTGTTCGACGAAACGCTCGGCGGTCAGGTCGGCGCGCCCGCGGTAGCCCCGGGCGATGCCGCGTCCGGAGAACCACAGCTCTCCGGGCACCCAGTCGGGGCAGTCGGCGCCGGTGTCGTCGACGACCCGGCAGGCGATGTTCGGAAACGGCCGGCCGTAGGGCACCGCGGTCCAGTCGGCCGGCAGCTCCCCGGTGACCTCGAAAATGGTTGCGTGCACCGCGGTTTCGGTGGCGCCGCCCAGCCCGGCGAAGCGCAGGCCGGGTGCCTGCGCCTGGAGCGCGCGGGCCAGCCCCGGGCGGACCCAGTCGCCACCGGTGGCGACCACCCGCAGCGACGGCAGCCGTCCGTGGCCGACCTCGACCAGCATCTCCAGCCAGCCCGGCAGGAAGTTCAGCACGGTGACCCCGTGGGTGGCGATCAGCCGGGCCCAGGCGTCGGGATCGCGGCGCTGCGCCTCGTCGACGACGACGACCGACCCGCCGGCCCGTAGGGTGGCGAAAATGTCGAGCACCGACAGGTCGCATTCCAGCGTCGACAGGGCCAGGCACTTATCGGCGGGGCCGATGCCGAAATGGCGGGTGAGGAATTCCACGGTGTTCATCGCGCCGTCGTGCGTCATCTCGACGCCCTTGGGCTCCCCGGTCGAGCCGGACGTGAACAGCACGTAGGCGAGCTCGGCGGGATCGGTTGTGGCGGGATCGGTTTCGTCAACCGCCGGGGCGTCGCGCAGCACGTCGGCGATCACCAACGCGGGCACCGGCAACGACAACGGGCGCCCGCCGCACACCAGCGCCAGGCGCACCCCGCCGGTGGTGAGGATGCGCTCGGCGCGGTCGCGGGGCTGGTCGATTCCGATCGGCAGGTACACGCCGCCGGCGGCCAGGATCCCGAGCAGCGCCGGCAGCTGTTCGGCGGTCTTGGGACCCATCACGGCGACCGTGTCGCCGGCCCCGATCCCGTTGGCGCGCAACGCCGCGGCGAGGGCCAGCGCCTGGTGGCGCAGCTGCGCATAGCTGAGGTCACCCGTGCTGGCGAAGATCGCGGGCGCGTCGGGCTGCCGTCGGGCGCGGCGAAAGAAGCCATCGTGCAGCGCTTCCCGGCTGGGCTCGGCGGTGCGGCCGTTGGCCGCGTCGCGCACGGCGCGCTGCGCGTCGGGCAGCGCCGACGGGCCGGGGGCGTCCCAGGCGTCGTCGGTCGAGGCGAGGCGGAGCAGTTCGTCGACGTGGTGGGCGAACATGGCGTCGATGACGCCGGGCGCGAACATGCCGTCGCGCACGTCCCAGTTCACCAGGACCCCGCCGTCGAACTCGGTGACCTGCGCGTCGAGCAGCACCTGCGGGCCCTGGGAGATCAGCCACACCGGTGTGCCGAATTGCGTTGTGACGTCGCCGTGGAACAGCTCGCCGAGGCCCAGCGCGCTGGTGAACACGACCGGCGCCAGCACCTGGGTGCCGCGGTGGCGGCTCAGGTCGCGCAGCACCGAGAGCCCGGGGTAGGCGGCGTGCGCGGCGGCGGTGCGCATGGCGTCCTGCACGGCGTGCGCCCGCGCCGCCGCGGTGTGTTTTGCGCCCGCCAGGTCGCTGAAATCAACGTCGAGCAGCAGCGAGGACGTGAAGTCGCCGACCAGCCGGTCGACGTCGGGGTGCAGGGGCTGCCGCCCGAACAGCGGGACGTTCAGCAGGAACCGCGACGTGGCAGACCAGCGCGCCAGCGTGCCGGCGAACGCCGCGGCCAGCGCCATCGCGGGCGTGACGCCGCGGGCCCGGGCCCGGGCGAACAGCGCGTCGCGGGTCGCCGGGTCCAGCCAGTGCCAGCGCCGCGTGCTGGTGCGCGAGTCGGGGCCGCCGGTCGACGGCGGCGCTGGCGGGTCGGGCAGCTGCGGGATGCGCCGGGCCCACCACTCGCGGTCGGCGTCGCGGGTCACGTCCGGCTGGCGGTCCCGGCGCGCGACGGCCCGACGGTATTCGCGGTAGGTGTAGCCCAGCGGGGGCAGGTCGCGACCGGCGTAGAGGGCGGCCAGGTCGGCCATCAAAGTGCGGTAGCTCATCGCGTCGGCGGCCTGCATGTCCAGGTCGACGTGCAGCCGGGAGCGCTCGCCCGGCAACAGCGTCAGCGTGAGCTCGAAGACGGCGCCGACGAGCTGCTGGTGCGACTTGGCCTCGCGGATGGCGGCCAGCCGCCCCTCGGCGCCCCCGTCGTCGTCGCGCAGATCGACCACGGTGACCGGAAAGTCGCCGCACTCCTGCGGCGGGGCCACGCGCTGGGTGCCGTCGGGCAAGAACCGCACCCGCAGCATCGGGTGGCGCAGCGCCAGCCCGGTGGCCGCCGCGCGCAGCCGGTCCGGATCGATCGGGCCGCCGTCGAATTCGACGTAGAGGTGCCCGGCCACCCCGCCGAACCGCTGATTGTCCTGGCGGCCCACCCACATCGCGTGCTGCATCGGGGCGAGCGGAAAGGGGTCGCCCTCGGGGGCGTGATCGGCCTCGGCCGCAGGCGCGGGTTCGTCGCCGCCCCGCCCGGCGCCGGCCGCGACCAGCTCGGACCAGGCCTCGATGGTCGGCGCGGCGCTCAGGGTCGCGAAATCGACGGCGACTCCCCGGCGGCGCCAGCGACCGGCCAGCGTCATCATCCGGATCGAGTCCAGGCCCTGCCCGATCAGGTTCTCACCTGGGTGAATGGCGTCGGCTTCGACGCCGAGCAGTTCGGCGACCTCCGCGCGGATGTCCTCCGAGCACGCCGGGGCACGCACCACGAATCCTCCTGAATTAGCAAAGGCTGCCCTAAGTTGTTGGTTACCCTATCCTCGATGCCTACGCCGCCGCTACCGCCCCCGCCGGATCAAAGTTGAGGAGACAGGTGCCCCCGAACGCGACGCAGCCGTCGGCCGGAGCCATGGACGGGTTCGTGCCGTTCCCGGCCGACCGGGCCGCCGCCTACCGGGCGGCCGGCTATTGGGCTGGTCGGACCCTGGACACGATCCTGACCGACGGGGCGCGGCGCTGGCGCGACCGGACGGCGGTAGTCGACGCCCTCGCCCCTCGCGGCGTGAGCTATGCCGAACTCGACGAGCGGGCCGACCGTGCGGCCGCCGGGCTGCGCGGACTGGGCATCGCGCCGGGCGACCGCGTCCTGTTGCAGCTGCCCAACGGTTGCCAGTTCGTGGTGGCGCTGTTCGGGTTGTTGCGGGCCGGGGCGATCCCGGTGCTGTGCCTGCCCGGTCACCGGGCCGCCGAACTGGCGCACTTCGCCGCCGTGAGCCAGGCGAGCGCGCTGGTGATCGCCGACGCCGCCGGCGGTTTCGACTATCGGTCCATGGCGGGTGACCTGCTGCGGGATCAGCCCGCGCTGCGCCACGTGATCGTCGACGGCGACGCCGGACCGTTCATCCCGTGGGCGCGGCTGTGCGACGAAAGCCCCGCGCAGGCACCGCCGCCGACGGCCGACCCGGCGTCGCCCGCGCTGCTGCTGGTTTCCGGGGGCACCACCGGCATGCCCAAGCTGATTCCGCGCACCCACGACGACTACCTGTACAACGCGACCGCGAGCGCCGAACTGTGCCGGCTCGGCGCCGACGACGTCTACCTCGCGGTGCTGGCGGCGGGCCATAACTTCCCGCTGGCCTGCCCGGGCCTGCTCGGCGCGATGACTGCGGGCGCCACCACCGTGCTGGGCACCGACCCCAGCCCCGAGGCCGCCTTCGCCGCCATCGCGCGCCATGGCGTCACCGTCACCGCCCTGGTGCCGACCCTGGCCAGGCTGTGGGCGCGCGCCTGCGAATGGGAGCCGCAGCCGCCGAAGTCGTTGCGGCTGCTGCAAGTTGGCGGGGCCAAGCTGGAGCCGGAGGACGCCCGGCTGGTGCGCGCCGCGCTGACCCCGGGCCTGCAGCAGGTGTTCGGGATGGCCGAGGGGCTGCTGTGCTACACCCGCCTGGACGACCCGCCCGAGATCGTCGAGAACACCCAGGGGCGCCCGTTGTGTGCCGCCGACGAAGTCCGCGTCGTCGACGGCGCGGGCGAGCCCGTGGCGGCCGGCGAGGAGGGCGAGCTGTTGGTGCGCGGGCCGTACACGATCAACGGTTATTTCCGCGCGGAACGCGACAACGAGCGCGCCTTCGATCCCGCCGGCTTCTACCGCAGCGGCGACCTCGTGCGCCGCAGGGGCGACGGCTACCTGGTGGTCACCGGCCGGGTCAAAGACGTCATCTGCCGTGGCGGGGAAACGATCGCCGCGGCCGACCTGGAAGAGCAGATGTTGAGCCATCCCGCGATCTTCTCGGTCGCCGCGGTCCCCCTGCCCGATCCCTATCTGGGTGAAAAGATTTGCGCGGCAGTCGTTTTCGCCGGAGAGCCGATCGGCCTCGCGGAGCTGAACGCCCATCTCGACGCGCGGGGGGTGGCCACCCACGCCCGCCCCGACATGCTGGTCGCGATGGCCGCCCTGCCCACCACGCCGATCGGCAAGGTGGACAAGAAGGCGATCGTTTGCCAACTCGGTGACG
Organism: Mycobacterium palustre; assembly: GCF_002101785.1. Taxonomy (GTDB): domain Bacteria; phylum Actinomycetota; class Actinomycetes; order Mycobacteriales; family Mycobacteriaceae; genus Mycobacterium; species Mycobacterium palustre. The sequence goes on along the minus strand of NZ_LQPJ01000127.1, from coordinate 21,825 downwards.
CCGCCACCCCGGGGCGGCACGGAGCGACCTTGGTACCCGGGCGGCGGCGGCCCGAAACGTGTTCGGGGGACCGTTGACGTGAAAACGCCTATTGTCCCCCGCTGAGCGTTCCTTCGTCGTCGAGCAGAGCGCCGCCTTACCGCCGCGGGACCAGATACGGGGCGAGCGTGGACAGCTTTTCGCAGGTTTCCTCGAACTCGCGCTCGGGTTCGGATGCCTCGATGATCCCGGCGCCCGCGCGCAGCCACGTCCGGTCGTCGTACTCGTAGGCGGCCCGCAGGGTCAGCGCCGCGTCCAACCCGCCGTCCGCCGAAACCATGACGACCGCACCGGAATACAGGCCGCGGGGCCCTTCATCGAGCCGCAGGATCGCCTCGACGCCGGACGCCTTCGGGATGCCCGACGCGGTGACCGCCGGGAACAGGGCTTCCAGCGCGTCCATCCGGTCGCGGGCGGCGGCCAGCCTGCCGGTGACGGTGGAGCCCAGGTGTTGCACGCTCCCCCGCTCCCGCACTGTCATGAAGTCGGCGACGACCGCGGTGCCGGGCTCGGCGATCTCGGTCATTTCCTGTAGCGAGCTGCGCACCGAAATGGCATGCTCCACAATCTCTTTGGAGTTGGACTCCAGGTCCTCACGGGCCCGCCGGTCGTGCGCGGCGCCCCGGCCGAGCGCGCGGGTGCCGGCCAGGGGCTCGGTCACCACGACCCCGTCGTGCCGGACGGCCGCCACGAGTTCGGGGCTGTAGCCCACGGCGCGTATCCCGCCGAGCCGCAACAAGAACGACCGGACCGGCGTGTTGTGGCGGCGCCCCAGCCGGTAGGTGGCCGGGAAGTCGAGCGCGAAAGGCACCGCGACGCAACGGGACAAGATCACCTTGTGGTAGCGGCCCGACGCGATCTCGGTCACGGCGACCGCCACCCGCTCGCGATAGCCGGACGGGTCGGCGGTGACATCGACCGCGCGGGGGTCGCCCGCCCCGCGCAGGCCGCCGTCCAATAGGTCGCGGACCGCCTCCCGGTGGCCCGCCGCCGCGCCGAAGATCCGCACCCCCTCGCCGGACACCACGACGCGGGTGCGCGGCCAAAACAGCCGCGCCAACGGGGTTCGCGGCGCCAACCGCTCCTGTAGGCCGTAGCGGTAGACCCCGAATTCGAAGGCGACCCAGCCGAAGAGCTGGTCGGTTTCCAGCAGCAGCCGGTCGACGGCCTCGGCCAGGACCGGCGCTGGCCGGCCCGACCACCGCTGCCGCTCGGTCGCGCCGTCGCGGATCAACCGCAGCTCGTCGCTGTCGAGTTCGACCATCGCGAGGACCCCGCTGGCCAGCACCCATCGGCCGTCGCGCTCGTAGAGCAGGTACTCCTCGCCGAGCCGCTCGGGCAGCGCCCAGGCCAGCTCGGCGGCCACGTCGGCCGGACGGATGCCGGAAGGCAAGGGGATCGGCGGCGACGCCGTGCCGATGGGACTCGTCTCGACGCTGACCTCGGTCACGAAGTAAATGTAGCCTAACCTATGAAGCCGCGCGCGACCCCTCCCGCCCGCGGCGCGTCCCCGCCGGTTGCCCGCGGCGCCGGAGAGGAGGTTCGCGCGCCGCGAAACGGCCGTTCGGCCCGGTGGGCGCGGCGTTAACACAACTTTTACGACCGGCTTTTTCGGCGTGCTCCAGCTAACAATTTGCCGTGCACCCGCGATGACGCCCGACACCCTGTTCGCGGCGCCAGGCTTTCGGGTTTGTGAGAATCCTGGGAGCCCCCGGCTACGGATTGCCCGGGATTTCCAGCACCGAGGGCGCCGGCCGGGCGCTGGCGACTCGTCTCAGGCGTCGCGAAACCCTCACGGGTTGCAGGTCTTCGGTGTGAGGTCCGGTCCCGTCGACCCGCCGGCGGGCGCCCGACGATTGGGGCGGCGGCCACGGTCGCCCGCCGGGCGACACGCCACTTTCCAGTCAACACACAGAATAATCACAGTGGATTCACGCCAATCCCCGCTCAATGGCCCTACCTGCACCGCTGTGACCACGCGCTTTAGCAAAACCGGCCCGATGGGCCGCACACGCCCAAACCTGGGGATTGTGGGCCGCTTCCGAGTGGCGACGCCGTAATCGCGGGGCTAAATTTCTGCACGGTCTGGGGATGTTGGTGGTTAGGCCCGGTCACGGGCGGTGCTTCCCTTGATCACCGCATCAATTAGAGAGGCGCCCATGCTGCAAGAGTTTTGGCACAACTTCACGCACAACCTGTTCAAGCCGCTTCTTCTCTTTTTCTACTTCGGGTTCCTGATCCCGATCCTCAAGGTGCGGTTTGAATTCCCCTATGTGATTTACCAGGGCCTGACGATGTACCTGCTGCTGGCCATCGGCTGGCACGGCGGTGAAGAGCTCGCCACGATCCGACCCGACGAGGTCGGCAACATCGTCGGCTTCGTGGTGTTGGGCTTCCTGTTGAACATCACCCTCGGATTCCTGGCCTACTTCCTGCTGGGCCGGTTGACCTCCATGCGGCGCGTCGACAAGGCGACCGTCGCCGGTTACTACGGGTCGGACTCGGCGGGGACGTTCGCCACCTGCGTGGCCGTGCTGGCCGCCATCGGGATGGCGTTCAACGCCTACATGCCGGTGATGCTGGCCGTCATGGAGGTCCCGGGCTGCCTGGTGGCGCTGTACCTGGTGGCGCGGCTGCGCCACCGCGGCCTCGACGAGGCGGGCTACATGCCCGACGAGGCCGGCTACACGCCGCCGGTCCGGGTGGGGGTGGGCCCCGGCACCGCCGCGCGCCCCCCGCACGGCGGCAGCCTGGAGGCCGAGAACGACCGGGGCCTCGAGCAGGAGCTCGAACTCTCGATGGAAAAGCTCGAGCATCCCAACTGGGAGCCCGACCAGAGCCCGGCGATCGGCAAGGCCAAGCGGATGCCGCTGTTTTCTCGGGAGCTGCTGCAGGAGGTCTTCCTCAACCCCGGTCTCGTCCTGCTCTTCGGCGGCATCCTGATCGGCCTGATCAGCGGGCTGCAGGGCCAGAAGGTCGTTGCCGACGACGACAAGTTCTTCGTGCTGGCCTTCCAGGGTGTGCTGTGCCTGTTCCTGCTCGAGATGGGAATGACCGCGTCGCGCAAGCTGCGGGACCTGCGATCGGCCGGTCCGGGCTTCATCTTCTTCGGGCTGCTCGCGCCGAACATCTTCGCCCCGCTGGGGATGCTCGTCGCCCACTGCTACGCCTACCTCACCCACACCGACTTCAAGCCGGGCACCTACGTCCTGTTCGCGGTGCTGTGCGGCGCGGCGTCCTACATCGCCGTCCCGGCGGTCCAGCGGCTGGCCATCCCCGAAGCCAGCCCCACCCTGCCGTTGGCGGCATCGCTCGGCCTGACGTTCTCCTACAACGTCACCATCGGCATCCCGCTCTACGTCGAGATCAATCGCTTGATCGGGCACTGGTTCACCTAAGGACGTTTCGCCCTGGCGACGACGGCGGCGCGGTGTAAAGCACCGCGCCGCTCTCAATTCGCCCGCCGAGGAAACGATATTGTTAAGCATGCGTTAATGCGTTGATTCAGCCAGGAAAACTCCTCGTGTCGCTTTCCCCGCGGCCGGACCGAATTCCCGCGAGGCGCCGATGCTTCAGGGGTTCTGGCAAAACTTCACGCACAATTTCACAAGCCGCCGCTGCTTTTTTGATTTCGGATTTATCGAAGATTACGGCTGCGTCGGCGCTGGTTTCCGGAGCTACTAGTCCAGCAGCGCCCGCACCACCCCGTCGGCGAGCAGCCGCCCGCGTGCGGTGAGCACCAATCGGTCGCCGTCGGGAACCAACAACCCGTCGGCGACGGCGCCCTCGGCGCGTTCGCGTTCGGCCTCGCCCAGCAGCTCGAGCGGAAGGCCGCGACGCAGGCGGATCTTCAACAGCACGTCCTCGGTGTGGCGGGCTTCGGCGTCGAGCTGCTCGAAACCGGCCACCGGCAGCGCACCGCCGGCCAACGCCTGGGCATAAGCGTTGGGATGCTTGACGTTCCACCAGCGCGTGACGCCGACGAAGCCGTGCGCGCCCGGGCCCGCACCCCACCACTGCCCGCCGTCCCAGTAGCCGAGGTTGTGCCGGCACTCACCTCCCGGCCGCGACCAGTTGGACACCTCGTACCACGTCAGGCCCGCCGCCGAGAGCCGCTCGTCGACCAATTCGTAGCGGCGCGCCAGCACGTCCTCGTCGGGAGCGGACAGTTCGCCGCGCCGGACCCGGCGGGCCAGCGCCGTGCCCTCCTCGACGACCAGGGCGTAGGCGGAGACGTGGTCGACGCCGGTCTCGACCGCCGTGTCGACCGACCGCAGCAGGTCGTCGTCGGACTCCCCGGGGGTTCCGTAGATCAAGTCCAGGCTGACGTGGTCGAATCCCGCGGCCAGCGCCTCGCGGGCCGCGGCGGCCGACCGGTTCGGGGTGTGGATCCGGTCGAGGACCCCCAGCACGTGCGGGACCACCGACTGCATGCCCAGCGACACGCGCGTGTATCCGGCGTCCCGGATCGCCGCGAAGAAGTCCGGCCACGCCGACTCGGGGTTGGCTTCGGTGGTGACCTCGGCGCCGGGCGCCAGCGTGAAGTGCTCGCGCACCATGCTCAGCAGCCCGGCCACCCGCTCGCCGCCCAGCAGAGACGGGGTGCCCCCGCCGACGAACACGGTGGCCACGGTCGGTCCGCCCAGCCGCGCGGCCGCCAGCTCGAGCTCCGAGCCCAGCGCGCTCAGCCAGGCGTCGGGGTTGACGCCGCCCAGCTCGGCCGGCGTGTAGGTGTTGAAATCGCAGTAGCCGCAGCGCGTGATGCAGAACGGGACGTGCACGTACAAACCGAACGGCTGCCCGGGGCCCGGCTGTACGGCGGGCAGGTCGACCGGGGCCTCGCGAAGGGGCATGCCAAATGATCCCACGCCGGCCGGTCCGCCCTTCCCAGGCAATTCCCGGCTTTGTCAACCTGATAACCCAGGATTGCCGCCTAGTTTTGCTCATCGTGAGAGCAAATTTGACCTGGTGGCGTAGTTGGGCGGCATTCATGGCACAATGGGGCCCGTGATCGCCGCCCAGCCCAGCTCGCGCATCGCCCTCGTGGCGCGGCGGCACATCGATCTCAAGCGTGTCTGCAGCTGTTGCTGTCTGCCTTGATGTCGTAGACCGCCCCCTGTACGTCCAGGCGCCGGATCTGCGCCGCCGAAATAAAACCGGTGAGCCGCGCGTCCAAGCCTGCAACGTTCGCGAAGAGGAGAACCTTCAAAAATGACCACAGCCCGTCCCGCTAGGGCGCAAAGCAAGGCCCGCAGCGAGGGTCAGTGGGCGCTGGGAGATCGTGAGCCGCTCAACCCCAACGAAGAGATGAAGCAGGCCGGCGCCCCGCTCGACGTGCGCGAACGCATCGAAACCGTTTACGCCAAGGCCGGATTCGACAGCATCGAGAAATCCGATCTGCGTGGGCGCTTCCGCTGGTGGGGGCTCTACACCCAGCGCGAGCAGGGTTACGACGGCTCCTTCACCGGCGACGACAACGCCGACTTGCTCGAGGCCAGGTACTTCATGATGCGGGTGCGCTGCGACGGCGGCGCCCTGACCACCGACGCGCTGCGCACGCTGGGCCAGCTGTCCACCGAGTTCGCCCGCGACACCGCCGACATCTCCGACCGACAAAACCTGCAGATGCACTGGATCGAAATCGAGAACGTCCCGGAGATCTGGCGGCGTCTGGACGAGGTGGGGCTGCAGACCGCCGAGGCGTGCGGCGACTGCCCCCGCGTCATCCTGGGTTCGCCGCTGGCCGGCGAGTCGCTCGACGAGGTGCTCGACCCCACCTGGGCGCTCGAGGAGATCGTGCGGCGCTACATCGGCAAGCCCGACTTCGCCGACCTGCCGCGCAAGTACAAGACCGCGATCTCGGGCCTGCAGGACGTCGCGCACGAGATCAACGACGTCGCGTTCATCGGGGTCAACCACCCCGAGCACGGGCCCGGCCTGGACCTGTGGGTCGGCGGCGGCCTGTCCACCAACCCGATGCTGGCGCAGCGCCTCGGCGCCTGGGTTCCGCTGCACGAGGTGCCCGAGGTGTGGGCGGGGGTGACGTCGATATTCCGCGACTACGGCTACCGCCGGCTGCGCTCCAAGGCGCGGCTGAAGTTCCTGGTCAAGGACTGGGGCGTGGAAAAATTCAGGGAAGTCCTCGAAACCGAGTACCTCAAGCGCCCCCTGATCGACGGCCCGGCCCCCGAGCCCGTCAAGCACCCCATCGACCACGTCGGCGTGCAGCGGCTCAAAAACGGGCTCAACGCCCTGGGGGTTTCCCCGATCGCCGGCCGGGTTTCGGGCACCATCCTCTCGGCGGTCGCCGAACTCGCCGCGCAGGCCGGTTCGAACCGGATCCGGTTCACCCCCTACCAAAAGCTGGTCATCCTCGACGTGCCCGACGCCGCGCTCGACGATCTGATCGCCGGAGTCGAGGCGCTGGGCCTGCAGTCGCGGCCGTCGCAGTGGCGTCGAAACCTCATGGCATGCACGGGAATCGAGTTTTGCAAGCTGTCGTTCGCCGAAACCCGTGGCCGCGCACAGGAATTGGTGCCCGAACTGGAACGCCGGCTCGAGGACATCAACGCGGGCCTGGACGTGCCGATCACCGTCAACATCAACGGCTGCCCGAACTCGTGCGCGCGAATTCAGGTGGCCGACATCGGGTTCAAGGGGCAGATGGTCGACGACGGCCACGGCGGATCCGTCGAGGGCTTCCAGGTGCATCTGGGCGGCAGCCTCGGCCTGGACAGTGGCTTCGGCCGAAAGTTGCGCCAGCACAAGGTCACCAGCGACGAGCTGGGTGACTACGTCGAACGGGTGGTCCGCAATTTCGTCAAACACCGCTCCGACGGGGAACGATTCGCCCAGTGGGTCGTCCGCGCCGACGAAGGTGACCTGCGATGAGCCAAGAAACGACCAAGCCGACCGAGGCCGAACTGCGCGAGCTGGCCGCCCGCGGCGCCGCGGAACTCGAGGGCGCCAGCGCCACCGAGCTGCTGCGGTGGACCGAGGAGAACTTCGGCGGCGTCAACGGACCGCGCGGCTGGGCGACGTGCAACTACGTGGTGGCCTCGAACATGCAGGACGCCGTGCTGGTGGACCTGGCCGCCAAGGTGCGCCCGGGCGTGCCGGTTCTGTTCTTGGACACCGGATATCACTTCGTCGAGACCATCGGCACCCGCGACGCCGTGGAGTCGGTGTACGACGTGCGGGTCCTCAACATCACTCCCGAGCACACCGTCGCCCAGCAGGACGAGCTGCTGGGCAAGGACCTGTTCGCCCGTGACCCCGGCGAATGCTGCCGGCTGCGCAAGGTCGCCCCGCTGCGCAAGGCGCTGCGCGGCTACTCCGCCTGGGTCACCGGGCTGCGCAGGGTGGAGGCGCCCACGCGGGCCAACGCGCCGCTCATCAGCTTCGACGAGGCGTTCAAGCTGGTGAAGGTCAACCCGTTGGCGGCGTGGACCGACGAGGACATGCAGAACTACATCGCCGAGAACGATGTGTTGGTCAATCCCCTTGTGTACGAGGGCTATCCGTCGATCGGCTGCGCCCCTTGCACCGCCAAGCCCGCCGCGGGCGCCGACCCGCGCAGCGGGCGCTGGCAGGGCCTGGCCAAGACGGAATGCGGGTTGCACGCTTCGTGAACCACGCGCCGGCGACGATGCAGAACGCAGCGATGAGCAGGAGCGGCGCCATCATGCTGCTGCTGACCGCTCACGGGAGCAGGGATCCACGGTCGGCGGCCAATGCGCGGGCCGTCGCGGGGCAGGTGGCGCACCTGAAGCCGGGCCTCGACGTGCGGCTGGCGTTCTGCGAGCACAACGCGCCGAAACTGGTCGACGTGCTCGACGGCCTGACCGGTGCGGCGGTGGTGACCCCGTTGCTGCTGGCGAACGCTTACCACGCGCGCATCGACATACCCGCGCAGATCGCGCGGACCGGGGCGGATGTCGTCCAAGCCGACGTCCTCGGCGAAGACCCTCGGCTGATCTCGCTACTGCGGCAGCGGATCACGGAAGCAGGCGTGTCCCGGCTCGACGACCGGGTGGGCGTGCTCGTCGCGGCGATCGGGTCATCCGACCTGCTGGCCAACGCCCGCACCCGGCAGGTGGCGCCCCAGCTGTTGACCGGCACGAACTGGGTGGGCGCGACGACGGCCTTCGTGACCCGACCGGGACCGTCGCTGGCGGAGGCCGCCGGCCGGTTGCGCCGACAAGGCGCGCGCCGGGTGGTCGTCGCCCCGTGGTTCCTGGCCCCCGGGCTGCTACCGGACCGGGTACGGCGTTTCGCCGACGGCGCCGGCCTCGCGCTGGCCGAACCGTTGGGTGCGCACCGACTGGTCGCCGAGACGGTGCTAAGCCGCTTCGATCAGGCGCGAAGCACGCTGGGACGGGCCGCGGCATAGGCGGCCAGCTGGGCCGCCGGCGGCCTCGACGGCGAGGCCGTGCTTGGGCTTCGGCCAGCCCGCCAGGGCCGGGCCGGCGATCGCGTGCAGTTCTTTACGGACGGCACCGCTGCGGGCCTGGATCGAAATGCCTTGGCAGACGGCGCTAATCCAGCGAGCCAGGAACAGGGTGTCCAGGACGCGCAGTTCACCCGCGGCCGCATCGTGAAACTCGGCCGGTCCGGCCGCATTTCCGGCCAGCAGGCGGCCATCCGGGTGCAACCGCGCCCGCGAGGTCGGGTCCAGTACACTTCGTGGCTTGAACACGCCCCGGACCGCAGCCCTGCTCGGCGCGCTGGTGGTGTGGCTGGCAGCGTGTAGCGGCAACCACCCGCCCGCGGCGCCTGCGGCGGGCCCGTGCCAGATCGTGCCCAACGGCGTGCCCGCATCCCAAATGCCTTCGGCCGCAGCACCTTCGGCGGGCAGCCCCGAGATGGCGACCGGGTACCGCAGCGACATGGCCGTCGTGCGGACGGCGCACTACGCGGTGGCCACCGCCAATCCCCTGTCCACGCGGGCGGCCTGCCAGGTCTTGCGTGACGGCGGAACGGCCGCCGACGCGATGGTGGCGGCCCAGGCCGTCCTGGGTCTCGTCGAACCGCAGTCGTCGGGCATCGGCGGAGGCGGCTTCGCGCTCTACTACGACGCCCGCGCCGGGTCGGTGCAGGCCTACGACGGCCGCGAAACCGCCCCGGCCGCGGCGACCGAGAACTACCTGCGCTGGATCGGCGACGCCGGCCCCGCCGCCCCCAAACCCAATGCGCGGGCATCGGGACGATCGATCGGGGTTCCCGGGGTCCTCCGCCTGCTCGAGCTGGTCCACAACGACCACGGGGGCAAGCCCTGGCGCGACCTCTTTGGTTTCGCGCAGGCGTTGGCGGACAACGGTTTCGACATCAGCCCACGCCTCGCCGCCGCGATCGCCGACTCGGCGGCGCAACTGCGCGCCGACCCGCAGGCGCGCGGCTACTTCCTCAGCCCCGACGGTGGCGCCAAGGCCGCGGGAACGCACCTGACGAACCCCGCCTATGCAAAGACCTTGTCCGCCATCGCCTCCGGCGGTGTCAACGCCTTCTACACCGGCGAGATCGCGCGCGACATCGTCGCCGCGGCGCGCGACACCTCGGGCGGCCGCACGCCGAGCCTGATCACCGACGCGGACCTGGCGGGTTACGCCGCCAAGAAACGCGACCCGCTCTGCGCGACGTATCGCGGCCGCCAGGTCTGCGGCATGCCACCGCCGTTGTCGGGCGGCATCGCGGTCGCCGCCACGCTGGGCGTCCTCGAGCACTTCCCGATGCGCGACTACCCGCCCACCCGCGTCGACCGCAACGGCGGTCGACCCAATGTGATGGGAGCCCATCTGGTTTCGGAGGCGGAGCGGCTGGCCTACGCCGACCGTGACAGGTACGTCGGCGACCCCGATTTCGTCGGGCAGCCGGGCGGATCGCTCACCGCGTTGATCGATCCCGGCTATCTGGCCGGGCGCGTCCCGCTGATCTCGCCGGGGCGCAGCATGGGCACCGCCAAGCCGGGAGACTTCGGCGCGCCGACCGGCGCGGCCCCGCCCGGGACGGAGCACGGCACCAGCCACGTCAGCGTCGTCGATTCCTACGGCAACGCGGCCGCGTTCACCACCACCGTCGAGTCGGCGTTCGGTTCGTTCCACATGGTCGACGGGTTCGTCCTCAACAATCAGCTCACCGATTTCGCCACCGACCCCCGCGCGGCCGACGGATCGCCGGTGGCCAACCGCGTCCAGCCGGGCAAACGGCCGCGCAGCTCGATGGCGCCGACGTTGGTGTTCGATGCCGCGCCGGCCGGCCGCGGCCCGCTGTACGCGGTCACCGGTTCACCGGGCGGCTCCACCATCATTCAGTTCGTCGTGAAAACCCTTGTTGCCCTGCTGGATTGGGGCCTGGACCCGCAGCAGGCGGTGTCCCTGCTCGACTTCGGTGCCGACAACTCACCGGCTACCAACGTCGGCGGCGAGGATCCCGAGATCGACACCTCCGACGACGGCGACCACGACCCGCTGGTGGCCGGCCTGCGCGCGCTGGGCCACCAGGTCAACCTGGCCGCCCAGTCCAGCGGCCTTTCGGCGATCACCCGAAGCTCGCCCGACTGGGCCGGCGGCGCCGACCCGCGCCGCGAGGGCGCCGTCATGGGCGACACTAGGTGAGTCACGCCGACGTCAGCGTGCTCTGATCTTCGTCGGCGCCGCCGCGGGCGATCACGTTGTGGCCGGGCAGCGGCGGCACCCGGGTGGCGCGCACGTACACCGTGTCGCCGTCGCGCAGGGCCAGCGCCTCGGCGTCGCCGCGGGTGATCTGGGCCGTGAAGGGGTTGCCGGTGGCCGCGCTGGTGAGCTCGACGCGGACCTCGAAGCCGAGCGCCACCACCCGGTCCACGGTGGCGCGCACCACCCCGATGGACTCGGCGGTGCCGTCCCCGCCGGCCACGGCCATGTCGGGCTTGCGGCCGACCCGGATGTCGTGGGGGCGGACCAGCGCGCCGTTCAGCTCGGACACGGCGCCGAGGAACGACATCACGAACGTGCTCGCGGGCGAGTCGTACACCTCGGTCGGGGATCCGACCTGCTCGATGCGGCCCTTGTTGAGCACCGCGATCCGGTCGGCGACGTCGAGCGCCTCTTGCTGGTCGTGGGTGACCAGCACCGTGGTGACGTGGACCTCGTCGTGCAGGCGCCGCAACCACGCGCGCAGGTCCTCGCGAACCTTGGCGTCCAGCGCGCCGAAGGGCTCGTCGAGCAGCAGCACCTGCGGGTCGACGGCCAGCGCCCGCGCCAGCGCCATGCGCTGGCGTTGACCCCCGGAGAGCTGGTTGGGGCACCGGGTCTGAAAACCGCTGAGCCCCACCACCTCCAGCAGGTTGTCGACCTTCTCCTTGATCTCGGCCTTGGGGCGCTTGCGGATCTTCAGCCCGTAGGCCACGTTGTCGCGAACGGTCATGTGCTTGAACGCGGCATAGTGCTGGAACACGAACCCGATGCCGCGGCGCTGCGGCGGCACCCGGGTGACGTCGCGGCCGTTGATCGTCACGGTCCCGCTGTCGGGCTGGTCCAGGCCGGCGATGGCGCGCAACAGGGTGGACTTGCCCGAACCGCTGGGTCCCAGCAGCGCGGTCAGCGATCCGGTGGGCACGGCGAAGTCGACGTGGTCCAGTGCGACGAAGTCGCCGTAGCGCTTGTACGCGTCGCGCACCACGATCGCCGGCTCGCGCTCTGTTCCGTTACCGCTCATATACGAGTCTCCTTTGTCGGGCTTACCTGGTCGCCCGTGCCCGGCGCACGTCGAGAACCACCTGGAAGATCAGGACCAGCACGGCAACCCCCATCAGCAAAGTCGACAGCGCGTAGGCGCCGTACTCGGCGCCGCGGTTGTACCGGTCCGAGACAAGCAAAGTCAGCGTCTGCGACTTACCCGGCAGGTTGGACGACACGATGATCACCGCCCCGTATTCGCCCAGGGTGCGCGCGACGGTCAGCACGATGCCGTACGTCAAACCCCACCGGATGGACGGCAGCGTGATCCGCCAAAACGTCTGCCACCAACCCGAGCCCAGGGTGGCCGCGGCCTCCTCCTGGTCGGTTCCCAGCTCGTGCAGCACCGGCTCGACTTCGCGGACCACGAACGGCAGTGTGACGAAGATGCTGGCCAGCACGATGCCGGGCAGACCGAAGATGATCTTGAACCCGAGGTCTCTCTCGACGAACCCGAACGCACCCGCCGCCCCCCACAGCAGGATCAGCGCCACGCCCACGATGACCGGTGACACGGCGAACGGCAGGTCGATGACCGCCTGCAGCACCCCCTTGCCACGAAACCGGTTGCGCGCCAGCACCAGCGCGGTCGGGATGCCGAAGATCACGTTGAGCGGCACCACGATGGCCACCACCAGCAGCGTCAGGTCCAGCGCCGACTGCGCCGCCGGCGTGCTCACCCAGTCGAAGAACTGGCCGAACCCGGGCCGGAAGGTGCGCCACAGGATCAGCGACACCGGGACGATGAGCAGCCCGAAGATGTACGCCAGCGCGACGACTCGGATGAGATACCGGGAAGTGGGCGACGCGGCCGTCATGACGCCAACTCCTGACGCTTGGCCGCACGCCCTCCCACGATCCGCAGGGCGAACAGCACGAGGAACGAGATTGCCAGCAGCACAATGGATATCGCCGCCGCGCCGGTGCGGTCGTCGTTCTCGATCAGCGTGCGTATCCACTGCGAGGACACTTCCGTCTTGCCCGGCACCGCACCCCCGATCAGCACCACCGAACCGAACTCGCCGATCGCGCGCGAAAATGCCAGCCCCGCACCGGATAACAACGCCGGCGTCAGCGACGGCAACACCACCGAGGTGAAGATCTTCGGGCCGCTGGCGCCCAGCGACGCCGCGGCTTCCTCGGTCTCGCGGTCGATTTCGAGCAGCACGGGCTGAACGGCGCGCACCACGAACGGCAGCGTGACGAAGGCCAGCGCCACGGCCACGCCCCAGGCGGTGTGCTGCAGGTGAAGGCCCACCGGGCTGTGGTTGCCGTACAAAGCCAGCATCACCAGGCTCGCCACGATCGTCGGCAACGCGAACGGCAGGTCGATGATCGCGTCGACGAGCCGTTTGCCGACGAAGTCGTCGCGCACCAGCATCCAGGCGATCAGCAGGCCGAAGACCAGGTTGACGATCGTGACGCCGGCCGAAATCGTCAGCGTCACACGGAACGACTCCAGCGCGGCGTTCGACGTGACGGCGAGCCAGAAGGCGTGCCAGCCCCCGCCCGCGGCCTGCCACGCGATGGCCGCCAGCGGCAGCAGCACGATCACCGAAAGCCACAGCGTGGCCACCCCGACCCGGAGGGACGTGGTGCCCGAACCACGCGAGCCGCGGCGCCATCCCGATGGCCGCTTTGCGGCGTCATCGTCGAGCGCGGGCGGGATCGCCTCGGGGTCCGGGGTAATCAGCGTCGTCATCCGGTGGCCTGCGTGTAGATCTTGGTGATGCTGCCGGTGTTCTTGTCGAACAGCTGCGGGTCGGCCACCGCCCACCCGCCGAGGTCGGCGATCGTCCACAGCTTGGCCGGCACCGGATAGGTGCGCCGGAAATCGGCGGCGACCGCGGGGTCGACGGGCCGAAAGCCGGCCTGCGCCCACACCGTCTGCGCCGCGGCGGTGTATTGGAAATTCTTGAAAGCCACGGCGGCGTCCAGGTGCTGGCTGGTCGTCACCACGGCCAACGGATTGTCGATCTTGAACGTCTGCGGCGGGTTGACGTGCTCGACGGGCTTGCCCGCGCGTTCGGTGGCGATCGCCTCGTTTTCGTAGCTGATTAGCACGTCGCCGCTGCCCTGCACGAAGACATCGGTGGCTTCCCTGCCGGACCCGGGACGCAGTTTGACGTGTTCGCGCACCAACTTGCCGATGAAGTCGACCCCGGCCTGGCTGTTGGTGCCGCCTTCGCTCTTGACGGCGTACGGGGCGAGCAGATTCCACTTGGCCGAACCCGAACTCAGCGGGCTGGGGGTGATCACCTCGACGCCGGGCCGCAACAGGTCGTCCCAGTCCCTGATGTTTTTCGGATTACCCTTGCGCACCACCAGCGTGACCACCGACCCGAACGGGATTCCCTTGGTGGCGTCGGCGTTCCAGTCCTTGGAGACCTTGCCGGCCTTGACCAACCGCGTGACGTCCGGCTCGACCGAGAAGTTCACGACATCGGCCGGCTTGCCGTCGACGACGCCGCGGGACTGGTCACCCGAGGCGCCGTACGACGTGATCACCTGCACGCCCTTGCCCTCGTCGGAGGCGTTGAAGGCGGGGATCACCTTGCTCCACCCCGGTTCTGGGACCGAGTAGGCCACCAGCGTGATGCTCGCGTGGGCGTTGGAAAGCCCACCGCCGCCGACCACGTCGCTGGGCCCACCGTGACACGCGGCGACGACGCCGACGATCAGTGCGAGCGACCCGACACGCAGGGCACGCCGCCGGCGCGGCGCGCTGCCGATGTCGTTGAGCATTGCTGGCCTTTCAGTGCGGGATGAGCGGTCTGTTCCCGTTGCTTCGGACCAGGATGGGAAGGCGGCTAAAACGTGAGGAATTCACGACTCCATACCAGACCGCGCACGGGGCTTGGGAGTCAGCGACAACAGTGCACGACGACAGAGCATTCCACGACGCCCGACGCCACCTGCATGCCGCGAAGCCTAACAGGAATTCGCTGGCCCGCCACCGCAAGGCGTCGGGCGGGCCGTCAGTGCGCCAGCAGCCACGCGACGATCACCAGCACGACGAGCGAGACCAGAATCAGCGTCACGTGTGAGCGGGGCATGCGCGCTACCCGGGCGCCCCGTCGGCGCGCCGGACGCGCCGCATCAACCGGATCCCCTGGCCCAGCAGGGTGTCGAGCGCCGCGGCCGCGAGGTAGGCCACCACGAGAACGACGGGCATCACCACCATGGCCTGCAGCACGAAGGCGAGCCCGGACAGCCACAGCTCGTTGCCGTCCCACCAGTTCAGGAACCCGTTCATCGCGCCCACCCTATTCGCCCCGACACCGCAAAACCAATGTGTCAAGATCAGCGTATGGCCCCCGAATCGGACCGCACGACCTGTCTGGTCGCCGGCGGTGGGCCGGCCGGCATGATCCTGGGCCTGCTGTTGGCCCGCGCCGGGGTCTCGGTCACGGTGATGGAAAAACATCCCGACTTCCTGCGCGATTTCCGGGGTGACACCGTGCACGCGAGCACCCTGCGGCTGCTGGACGAGCTCGGCCTGGGGGCGCGGTTCGCCCAGCTTCCGCATCGCCTCGTCGACGCCGTGCGCATGGAAATCCAGAACGCACCGGTCAGCCTCGACCTGACCCGCCTGCCGGGCCCGCACCAGCACATCGCCCTGGTGCCGCAGTGGGACTTCCTGGAACTCGTGGCCACCGCCGCCGAGGCCGAGCCCACGTTCAGGCTGCTGCGCAGCACCGAAGTCCTCGGGGTGATTCGCGAGGGCGACCGGGTCGTGGGTGTGACGTACCGCGACCCGGCGGGCCGGACGAACGAAATGCGCGCCGAACTGACGGTGGCCTGCGACGGCCGCTCGTCGACGGTGCGCTCGGCGCTGGGTCTGAAACCGCGCAGCTTCGGCGCGCCGATGGACGTCTGGTGGTTGCGGCTTCCGCGGCGGCAAGACGATCCGAGCGGGCTGGCCGGCGTGCTGCGGGCCGGGCACGCGACGATCATGATCGACCGCGGCGACTACTACCAGATCGCCTACATCATCCCCAAGGGCACCGACGCCGATCTGCGCGCCCAAGGCATCGAGGCGCTGCGCCGGGCGCTGGTCGGCATGGTGCCCTGGATCGCCGACCGGGTCGAGGGGCTGACGTCGTTCGACGACGTGAAACTGCTTGACGTGCAACTCGATCGGCTGCCCCGCTGGTATTCCGGCGGTGCGCTGTGCATCGGCGACGCGGCGCACGCGATGTCGCCGGTCGGCGGCGTGGGCATCAACCTTGCGGTGGCGGACGCGGTGGCCGCGGCCCGAATCCTGGCCGGCCCGTTGCGCGCGGGGCGGGTGTCTGACCGGCAGCTGGCCCGGGTGCAGCTGCGCCGGTGGGCGCCGACGGCCGTCGTGCAGGCGGCGCAACGGATGATCCACGCCAAGGTCATCGCGGCCGCCGTCGGCGGCGGGGAATCGAAACCGCCGCGCGGCGTGCTGTTGGTGGGCCGGACGCCCGCGTTGCGGCGCTTCATCGGCTACCTGGTGGCGATCGGCCCGCTGCCCGAACACGCGCCCGCGTTCGCCAAACGGAGCGGGTGACCCGCGACACCTAGCGCGAAAAATGGACGCGGGCCTGCCCGACAGTCGATGATGTCGACATGGTTTTGCACGCCGAACCCGCCGATCAGCCCAGCAACGGCGCCGCCGAGCAAGGCTTCGAATCGGTGCCGGACGCCGTCCTGGCGCCGATCGATTTCAACGCCCCCGGGCCCCTCGCGCCCACCGAGTCGCTGCGAAACCCGTTCCCGCCCATCGCCGACTACGCGTTCCTGTCTGACTGGGAGACGACCTGCCTGATTTCGCCGGCGGGATCGGTGGAATGGCTGTGCGTGCCCCGGCCGGACTCCCCGAGCGTGTTCGGCGCGATCCTGGACCGCAGCGCCGGCCACTTCCGGCTCGGCCCCTACGGCGTGTCGGTGCCGTCGGCCCGCCGCTACCTTCCCGGCAGCCTGATCATGGAGACCACCTGGCAGACGCCCACGGGGTGGCTGATCGTGCGCGACGCGCTGGTGATGGGCCCGTGGCACGACACCGAGCGCCGGTCGCGGACCCATCGCCGCACCCCGATGGACTGGGACGCCGAGCACATCCTGCTGCGCACCGTGCGCTGCGTCAGCGGCACCGTCGAGCTGATGATGAGCTGCGAGCCGGCGTTCGACTACCACCGCGTCGGGGCCACCTGGGAGTACTCGGCCAACGCGTACGGCGAGGCCATCGCCCGCGCCAGCCGCCAGCCGGACGCCCATCCCACGCTGCGGCTGACCACCAACCTGCGGATCGGCCTGGAGGGTCGGGAGGCCCGCGCGCGGACCCGGATGAAGGAGGGCGACGACGTGTTCGTCGCCCTGAGCTGGACCAAACACCCGGCGCCGCAGACGTACGAAGAGGCCGCCGACAAGATGTGGCAGACCACCGAGTGCTGGCGGCAGTGGATCAACATCGGGAACTTCCCGGATCACCCGTGGCGGGCCTACCTGCAGCGCAGCGCGCTCACGCTCAAGGGGTTGACGTACTCCCCCACCGGCGCGCTGCTGGCCGCCAGCACCACGTCGCTGCCCGAAACCCCGCAGGGCGAGCGCAACTGGGACTACCGCTACGCGTGGGTGCGCGACTCGACGTTCGCGTTGTGGGGGCTCTACACGCTGGGGCTGGACCGCGAGGCCGACGACTTCTTCGCGTTCATCGCCGACGTCTCCGGCGCCAACAGCAACGAGCGCCACCCGCTGCAGGTGATGTACGGCGTCGGGGGCGAGCGCAGCCTGGTCGAGGAAGAGCTGCACCACCTGTCCGGCTACGACCACGCCCGCCCGGTGCGGATCGGCAACGGCGCCTACGACCAGGTCCAGCACGACATCTGGGGCTCGATCCTGGACTCGTTCTACCTGCACGCCAAGTCGCGCGAGCAAATCCCCGAAACCCTGTGGCCGGTGCTGAAGAAGCAGGTGGAAGAGGCGATCAAGCACTGGCGCGAGCCGGACCGCGGAATCTGGGAGGTGCGCGGGGAGCCGCAACACTTCACGTCATCGAAGGTGATGTGCTGGGTGGCGCTGGACCGCGGGGCCAAGCTGGCCGAGCGGCAGGGCGAAAAGAGCTACGCCCAGCAGTGGCGCGCCATCGCCGACGAGATCAAGGCCGACATCCTGGAGCACGGCGTCGACTCGCGCGGGGTGTTCGTCCAGCGCTACGGCAGCGACGCGCTGGACGCCTCGCTGCTGCTGGTGGTGCTGACCCGGTTCCTGCCGCCGGACGACCCGCGGGTGCGCAACACCGTGCTGGCGATCGCCAACGAGCTCACCGAGGAGGGCCTGGTGCTGCGGTACCGGGTCGAGCAGACCGACGACGGCCTGTCCGGCGAGGAGGGCACGTTCACGATCTGCTCGTTCTGGCTGGTGTCCGCCCTGGTCGAGATCGGCGAGGTGGGCCGCGCCAAGCGGCTGTGCGAGCGGCTGCTGTCCTACGCCAGCCCGCTGCACCTCTACGCCGAGGAGATCGAGCCGCGCACCGGCCGGCACCTGGGCAACTTCCCGCAGGCGTTCACCCA
This sequence comes from Mycobacterium palustre, assembly GCF_002101785.1. Lineage (GTDB taxonomy): Bacteria > Actinomycetota > Actinomycetes > Mycobacteriales > Mycobacteriaceae > Mycobacterium > Mycobacterium palustre. Next base: position 3,533 of record NZ_LQPJ01000127.1, on the reverse strand, counting down.
CCTGGCGCTGATCAACGCGGTGGTCCATGTGATCCGCGCCGAGGAGGAGGCCGACGGCTCCGGCTCGTTCCAGCCGGCCAACGCGCCCGTGTAGGGGACGCGTCAGCCCAGCGCGTTGACCTTGTCCATCATCGCGTGCGCGACGTCGAGGGCGCTGGCGTTGACGTCGGCCGATCCCGGGTCCGAGGGGCGTCGCCCGCCGAAGAACACGACCTGAACCTCGACGAGGCAGTTCTGCTGCACCCCGAGGGCGCGCGCTTGCGGGGTGGGCCGCAGGGGTGGCATGTTCGGCAACACCGACGTCGCCGTATTGGTCGCGGCCACAGTCGAATTGGCGACCCGGACGTCGCTGATCGCGTTCGTCGTGCTGATCGGGCCGTTTTGTTCGGTCGTCGTCATGCCGTTGCACTGCTGCCACTGCTGCGCGAATTTCGTGAATTGCGCCTGCGCTTGCTCGGCCGACGGCAGTGCGACGACGCCCTCGATCACGCTGATCACCTGGGCCGGTTCGCCGTTGTTCCACCACGATTCCGACGCGAAGTCGCGCACCCCGGCGCCGGCATAGACGCTCTGCTGCAGCATCGCCGTCACGCCCAGGCAGTCGCCCGGGGGCAGCGAGGTGTAGAGCTTCTCCGGGCCGCCGAAGTCGCCCGGCTTGCGGGATACGAACGGCTGGTTGAGCATTCGCGACAGGGCGGCGCCGTCGAGCAGCACCTGTCGGACGGTGGCGCCGGCAAGCGGCCGCGGCTTGATGTTGGGCGCCGGCTTGGCCGTGCCCTCGACGACGACGCCACAGCCGGCCGCCAGCGCGGCGACCAGGGCCAGCGCCGCGACCCGTCCTGCTTGTGGCATGGCTACTTCTTGCCTGACGAGCTCGACTTGTCCCCGGCGGCGTCGGTGGACAGCGCGGCGACGAACGCCTCCTGGGGGACCTCGACGCGCCCGATCGTCTTCATCCGCTTCTTGCCTTCCTTCTGCTTTTCCAGAAGCTTGCGCTTGCGGGTGATGTCACCGCCGTAGCACTTGGACAGCACGTCCTTGCGGATCGCCCGAATGTTCTCCCGCGCAATGATTTTCGAGCCGATGGCCGCCTGCACCGGCACCTCGAACTGCTGGCGCGGGATCAGCTCCTTGAGCTTGGTGGTCATTTTGTTGCCGTAGGCGAAGGCCGAATCCTTGTGCACGATCGCGCTGAACGCGTCGACGGCCTCGCCCTGCAGCAGGATGTCGACCTTGACCAGCTGGGCCTCCTGCTCGCCGGCCTCCTCGTAGTCCAGGCTGGCGTAGCCGCGGGTGCGCGACTTCAGCGAGTCGAAGAAGTCGAAGATGATCTCGCCGAGCGGCATGGTGTAGCGCAGCTCCACCCGCTCGGGCGACAGGTAGTCCATGCCGCCCAGCTCGCCGCGGCGCGACTGGCAGAGCTCCATGATGGTGCCGATGAATTCGCTGGGCGCGATGATGGTGGTCTTGACGACGGGCTCGTAGACGGTGCGGATCTTGCCTTCGGGCCAGTCCGACGGGTTGGTCACCCGGATCTCGGCGCCGTCCTCTTTGATCACCCGGTACACGACGTTCGGCGACGTCGAGATCAGGTCCAGGTCGAACTCGCGCTCCAGGCGCTCACGGGTGATCTCCATGTGCAGCAAACCCAGAAAGCCGCACCGGAAACCGAAGCCCAGCGCCACCGACGTTTCCGGCTCGTAGGTCAGGGCGGCGTCGTTGAGCCGCAGCTTGTCCAGGGCGTCGCGCAGGTCCGGGTAGTCCGAGCCGTCGACGGGATACAGGCCCGAGTACACCATCGGCTTGGGTTCGCGGTAGCCCGTCAGCGCCTCGGTGGCGCCGTGCCGCGCCGTGGTCACGGTGTCGCCGACCTTGGACTGGCGGACGTCCTTGACGCCGGTGATCAGGTAGCCGACCTCCCCCACGCCCAGCCCCTCACTGGGCTTGGGCTCGGGCGAGACGATGCCGACCTCGAGCAGCTCGTGGGTGGCGCCGGTCGACATCATCGCGATGCGTTCGCGGGGGCTGATCTTGCCGTCCACCACCCGGACGTAGGTCACCACGCCGCGGTAGATGTCGTAGACCGAGTCGAAGATCATCGCGCGGGTGGGGGCGTCGGCGTCGCCCTGCGGGGGCGGCACCTCGCGCACCACGTGGTCGAGCAGGTCGGCCACGCCCTCGCCGGTCTTGCCCGACACCCGCAGCACGTCGCCGGGCTCGCAGCCGATGATGTGGGCGATCTCCCCGGCGTAGCGGTCCGGGTCGGCGGCCGGCAGGTCGATCTTGTTGAGCACCGGGATGATGTGCAGGTCGCGGTCCAGCGCCAGGTACAGGTTGGCCAGCGTCTGGGCCTCGATGCCCTGGGCGGCGTCGACCAACAGGATCGCGCCCTCGCAGGCCTCCAGCGCGCGCGACACCTCGTAGGTGAAGTCGACGTGCCCCGGGGTGTCGATGAGGTGCAGCACGTATTCTTTTCCGGCGTCGGTGCCGCCCGATACCTTCCAGGGCAGCCGCACGTTCTGTGCCTTGATCGTGATGCCGCGCTCCCGCTCGATGTCCATGCGGTCCAGGTACTGGGCGCGCATCGAGCGCTCGTCGACCACCCCGGTCAGTTGCAGCATCCGGTCGGCCAGCGTCGACTTGCCGTGGTCGATGTGGGCAATGATGCAGAAATTCCTGATCTGCGCCGGCGGGGTGAAGGTCTTGTCGGCGAAACTGCTGATGGGAATCTCCTGATGGACCGGTTCTGCGCCCGCCAGACGGGCCGTTCGAGGGTAGGTCCAGCGTATCTACGCGTGGCGGCCCGGACACAATTGGCGCGGTTATCCTCCGAATATGGCGTCTGCGCGGAAGTCTCAGTGGAAGACGTTCCAGCGGTTCGCGGAAAACCTGGTGTTCGATCGGGCCCCGCGGCTGGTGCGGCACGTGCAAAACTCGCACAGCGTGCTGCGCGACCTGCAGCAGGCCGTGAAGATCACGGCGAACGTCATCGCCGCCGTCGCGCCGCCCCCGCCCGCCGAGATCACCGCGGGCCGGCCGGTGACCAGCACCAGCTTCCCGACCGCCCAGCGGGCCCGCAAGCTCGTCTACGCTCCGGACCTCGACGGCCGGGCCGATCCCGGCGAGATCGTATGGACCTGGGTGGCCTACGAGGACGACCCCACCCGCGGCAAGGACCGGCCCGTCCTCGTGGTGGGCCGGGACCGCCGCGTGCTGCTGGGGTTGATGGTGTCCAGCCAGGAGCGCCACGCGGGCGACCGGGACTGGGTCGGGATCGGTTCGGGCGCCTGGGATTACGAGGGCCGGCAAAGCTGGGTCCGGCTGGACCGGGTGCTCGACGTGCCCGAGGAGGGCATTCGGCACGAGGGCGCGATCCTGGATCCCGAGGTGTTCGAGGCGGTGGCCGCGCGGCTGCGCGCCGATTACGCCTGGAGCTGAGCCCCGCCGCGCTTTAGCTGTACTCGGCCAGGACGTTGGTAGCAGGCGTGTCGGCTTGATGTGAGGAGAACCCCCGGGTGGGGTGTGGCGTGTCG
>NZ_LQPJ01000126.1 GCF_002101785.1 Mycobacterium palustre | reverse complement strand
CGACACGCCACACCCCACCCGGGGGTTCTCCTCACATCAAGCCGACACGCCTGCTACCAACGTCCTGGCCGAGTACACCTAGGCCGGCGGGTTGGCGATCCGGATCGGCGCCCCGTCCAGCCAGGCCACCACGGCCTCGACAGTGTCGGAGTAGAAGGCGCCCAGCATCTCGCGGGTGACGTATCCCAGGTGGGGTGACAGCGTGACGCCCGGGACGGAGCGCAACCGATGGCCGGGCGGCAGGGGCTCGGTGTCGTAGACGTCCAGCCCGGCCCCGGCGATCCACCCGGATTCGAGTGCGTCGATCAGCGCGGCCTCGTCGACGATCGGGCCCCGGGAGGTGTTGATCAGGTAGGCGTGCGGTTTCATCAGCGCCAGCTCGGCCTGCCCGACCAGGCCCCGGGTGCGCTCGGAGAGCACGAGGTGAATGGAGACCACGTCGGATTCGGCGAACAGCGTCGCCTTGTCCACCCGGCGGGCGCCGACCGCGGCGGCGGCCTCCTCGGTCAGGTGCTGGCTCCACGAAATGACCTCCATGCCAAAGGCTTTGGCGTATCCGGCCATCCGCTTGCCGATCCTGCCGAGTCCGAGCAGCCCAAGCGTCTTGCCGGACAGCGTCATACCGGCGCTCGCCTGCCAGCCGCCGTCGCGCATCCGCCGGTGCTCTTCGGCGAGGTTGCGCACCGTCGCGATCAGCAGCCCCCACGCGAATTCCGGGGTGGCGTCGCGCACCGCGGCGAATCGCGGGTTCGCGAAATCCGACCGGGCGACCAGCACGCCGCGCTCGCTCGCCGCGGCCATGTCCAGGTTCGGCAGGCTTTTGCCGACGATGGTGATCAGCTTCAGGTTGGGCAGCCGCTCGATGAGGCTGCGGGGCAACGCCATGCGCTCGCGCATGGTGCACAAGACGTCGAAGGGGCGCAGCGCGTCGGCGGCCTGCTCCTCCGACAGGTGCCGATCGAAAACCGTGACCTGGCAACGGCTCTGCACCGCCGACCAGTCGGCGAGGCGGAGCGCCAACCCGGCGTAATCGTCGAGTATCGCCACGCTGGGCATGGTAGGTCTCAGCCGAGCACCTCGGAAATGGGCGTGGCTGCGGCGATCTTGGCGCGGACCTTCATCACCTTGCCCGGCATCCCGGCGCCGACCACGCCGACCAGCACCCCGTCGCGTTCGTAGTAGGCCAGAAACTTGCGCCCGTCGTCCTCGACGAGGTGTACGACGTCGGTGGCCTCCGGCTCGCCCAGGCACTGGATCTTGACGTCGTACTGGTCGCTCCAGAAGTACGGGACGACCGCGCCGGCGGGTGCGTCCTGCCCCAGCATCGCGGGCACCACGACGCGTGCCTGGTCGGCAACGTTGCTCCAATGTTCAACGCGCGCTTGGTGTCCCGTCGCGTCCCGCCAGGAGGCGACGTCGCCGAGCGCCCACACGTGCGGCGCGCTGGTGCGTCCGGCCTCGTCGCAGACGATGCCGTCGTCCACCTCGACACCGCTGCCGGCCAGCCACCCCGTCGCCGGATGCGAACCGATGCCGATCACGACCAGATCGGCGGCCAGCTCGGCGCCGTCGCTGAGCACTACGGTGTCGACGTGCCCCTGGCCGCGCACCTCCGCCACCGCGATGCCCAGGCGGACGTCGACGCCCTCGTCGCGATGCAGCCGGGCCACCAGCTCGCCGATTCGCTCGCCGAGCACCGCCGCCAGCGGGGTCGGCTGGGGCTCGACCAGCACCACCTCTACCCCCAGGCTGCGCAGGCTGGCCGCCACCTCGCAGCCGATGAAACCGGCGCCGATCACGACCGCGCGCCGGCAGGCCGTCGCGTGCTCGCGCAGGGCCAAGCTCTCGTCGAACGAACGCAGCACCCGGATGCCGTCGAGGTGCGGGAAGTTCGGGATGCGGCGCGGCACCAGCCCGGTCGCGATGACCAGTTCGTCGTAGCCGAGGACGGTTCCGTCGTCGAGGGTGACCGTCTGCGCCGCGGTGTCGAGGCCGGTCGCGGCCGTACCCAGCCGCAGCGTGATGTCCTTCTCGTCGTACCACTCCCGCGGTTTGAGCGCGACGTCGTCGACCTCTTTGCGCAGCACCTCCTTGGACAGCGGCGGGCGATCATACGGCAGGTGGACCTCGTCGCTGACGATTGTGATGCGGCCGGTGTACTCCGACCGGCGCAGTTGCTCGGCGGTGCGCGCGGCCGCCAATCCGCCGCCGACGATCACGACTCCCTTTTCCGTCACGTGGAGTTCATACCACGCGCGCGGTCAATACTTCAGGGCGCCCTTGTCGACGGGGATCTGCGTGCCCGACAGCGTGCCCGAGGCGTCGCCGGCGAGCCAGACGACCACGTCGGACACCTCGTCGGGCGTCATGAATCCCTTGTACTGCATGGGCATTGGGGGGAAGCTGTGCACGTAGCGGGGGTGCTTGGCGAAGATCTCCATCATCGCCTCCGGCTCGATCATCGGGGTGTCGACCGAGTACGGGTGGATCGAGTTGACGCGGATGTCGTATTCGCCGAGCTCGATCGCCAGCGTGTTGGTCAGCGCGGTCAGGCCCTGCTTGCTGGCCGCGTAGTGGCCGTTGCCGGGCGTGGCCTTGAGGCCCGCCGACGAGCTGACGACGACGATGGAGCCGCCGTTGCCGGCCTTGATCATCGCCGGGATCGCGGCGCGCAGCGTGCGCCAGGTCCCGGTCAGGTTGACCCCGATCACGGTGTCCCACTGCTCGTCGGTGAGCTCCCAGACCCGGCCCCAGCCCAAGACCCCGGCGTTGGCCACCAGGATGTCGAGGCGGCCGAACTGTTCGACGCCGTCGGCGACGAGCTGGCGCAGCGCGGCGTCGTCGCGGATGTCGGCCTGGCGGGCCAGCACCTTGCGGCCCTCGGCCTCGATTAGGCGGACGGTCTCGGCGAGGTCCTCCGGCGTCGCCGGCGGGTAGGTCAGGGTGGCCGAAGCCGGGGCGCAGATGTCGAGCGCGATGATGTCGGCGCCCTCGCGGGCCAGCCGCACCGCGTGCGACCGCCCCTGGGCGCGGGCGGCGCCGGTGATGAAGGCCACCCGTCCTTGCAATGATCCAGCCTGTGCAGCCATGGCACCCCTTTCGCGCAGTGACAGGCTAGCAGCGAAACTGGAACGTGTTCTAACCCGCTCGGGCGATCAGATCTCGGCGATGATCTGGGCCCGCCGGCTGTGGTATTCGTCGTCGGTCAGGGCGCCGCTCGCGCGCAGCGTCTCGAGCTCCTGGAGCCGCTGCGCGATCGACTGCTGCGGCGGTGCGGCGCCCGGCGCCGGCGCCGCGGCCGACGGCTGGGCGGCCGGCGCCTGCTGCTCGACGGCCCGTCGCACCACGGCCTGGATCTGCTGGCGCAGCGCCGGATTGGAGCGGATGTCGACCATCCGGTTCAGCGGAACGTTGTTGGCCTTGAGGATCTGCAGGATCTCCATCAGCGGGCCGGCCTGGCCGCTGAGGTCGTAGGTCTTGTTGTCCTCGGACAGGGTGAACTGGGCGGGCACCAACCCGTTGACCAAAGCGCTTCGCTCCCAGTCGATCCGGTATTCCTGCGTGGTGGGATTGACCAGGACGACCACCTTGCGGGCGCTCAGGTTGCCCAGCCGGGTGACGCTGGCCAGCACGCGGTCCTGGCTGTCGAACGGGACGATCCCGGGCCCGGAGATGTGCAGGTCGAGCTTCACCAGCGGCTGGTCGTTGATGCGGGTGCCCGTCTCGGACAGGCCGGTGATCTGGGCGAGCGCCAGCACCCCGTGCTGCTCGAGCTCGGCCGTCTTGACGGCCGACCTGGCCCCGAAGTTGGCCAGCGCGATCGCGATGCCGACGTCGAGCACGGTGATCAGCAGGCCGACGTAGAGCATCCACTGCAGCACGTCGAGCTTGAGGGTGAAGTAGACGATCAAAAAGATCGGCCCGACCAGGCCGCCGCACAGCAAGACGAGCAGCTGAGATTTCAGGTAGCGCGCCAACACGTGTTTCTCCTCGTCCGCTGGAAGGTTCGTGCCAGATTAATGCCCGTCCGCCCACTACCGATCACAAATCGCGCGCGGCCGTCACTCCTCGGAGGATTCGGCGGCGGCCGCGGACTGCGCCGGCGAGTAGGCCGGCGTCGCCGGTCGGGCCGCGGTCCCGGAGGAGGCCGGGGCCGCCGCCGGCACCGCCGCGAGCGGCGTCATCGGCGACACGGGCGCCGTCGCCAGCGACGCCTCACCGGTTTCGGCGACGCCGGCGTCTTCGGCACTGGCGACCGCCTGCCCCGCGCCGGCCGGCGTGATCGCCCCGCCGTTGCCGGCGGCCCCGCCGGCCGCAAACGACGCGGCGGGGCCCAGGCCGCCGGTACCGGCCGTGGCGGTGGTCGCGCCGGCCAGCTGGCCGCCGGCGCCGGCACCGCCGGCGCCGAGCGTCGCGCCGGGCGCACCGGCGGTCCCCGTCGCCAGCACCGCGGCGGCGCCGTTGCCGACCGGCGCGGCGCCCTGCGCCAGCGCCTGCGCGGGCGCGCCGGCCGCGCTCGCCACCGTCTGCCCCACGCCGAGCAGCGGCGCGGCGTTTTGGGCCTCGGCCAGCGCATACTGCGCGGCACCGCCGCTCATGAGGTTGACGAATTGCTGGTGGAACAGCGCCGCCTGGGCGCTCAGCGCCTGGTAGGCCTGGGAGTGCGCGCCGAACAGCGCCGCGATGGACGCCGAGACCTCGTCGGCGCCGGGGGCCAGCACGCCGGACGTCGGCGCCAACGCCGCCGCGTTGGCGGAGCTGATCGCCGAACCGATGTTGGACAGGTCGGTCGCCGCGGCGGCGAGATACTCCGGCGTCGCGAAAACGAACGACATCGGAAACCTCCCGACCGGGCCCAGCGACGCGAACAATCGGCCCGGCCATTAGACACAGGCTCAATAATCGTAGCGTACCGCGAGGCCGGAAGGAATCCCGGTCGCGGACCCCCGGGCTGCACGAAGCCCGGACCGCCGACGCGCGGTCCGGGCTCGCGGCGAGCGGGACTACTTGATGATCTTGGTGACCCGGCCGGCGCCGACGGTGCGGCCACCCTCGCGGATCGCGAAGCGCAGACCCTCGTCCATGGCGACGGGCTGGATCAGCTTCACCGAGATGTTGGTGTTGTCACCCGGCATCACCATCTCCGTGCCCTCCGGCAGCGTCACCACACCGGTCACGTCGGTGGTGCGGAAGTAGAACTGCGGACGGTAGTTGTTGAAGAACGGCGTGTGCCGGCCGCCCTCGTCCTTGCTCAAGATGTAGACCTGGCCCTCGAACTCGGTGTGCGGGGTGGTGGTGCCCGGCTTGGTCACCACCTGGCCGCGCTCGACGTCCTCACGCTTGACCCCGCGCAGCAGCAGCCCGACGTTGTCGCCGGCCTGGCCCTGGTCGAGCAGCTTGCGGAACATCTCCACACCGGTGACGGTCGTCTTGGTGGTCGACGGGCGGATGCCGACGATCTCGACTTCCTCGTTCACGTTGATCACGCCGCGCTCCACACGACCGGTGACCACGGTGCCGCGGCCGGTGATGGTGAAGACGTCCTCGACGGGCATCAGGAACGGCTTGTCGGTCTCGCGGACCGGGTCGGGGATCGACTCGTCGACGGCGTTCATCAGCTCCTCGACGGACGCCACCCACTTGGCGTCGCCCTCGAGCGCCTTGAGCGCCGAGACCCGCACCACCGGCGCGTCCTCGTCGAACTCCTGGGCGGCCAGCAGCTCGCGCACCTCCATCTCGACGAGCTCGAGCAGCTCCTCGTCGTCGACGGCGTCGGCCTTGTTCAGCGCGACCAGGATGTAGGGCACGCCGACCTGGCGGGCCAGCAGCACGTGCTCGCGGGTCTGCGGCATCGGGCCGTCGGTGGCGGCGACCACCAGGATCGCGCCGTCCATCTGGGCCGCGCCGGTGATCATGTTCTTGATGTAGTCGGCGTGACCGGGCGCGTCGACGTGGGCGTAGTGCCGCTTGTCGGTCTGGTACTCGACGTGCGCGATGTTGATGGTGATGCCGCGCTGACGCTCCTCGGGGGCGTTGTCGATCTGGTCGAACGCCTTGGACTCGTTGAGGTCCGGGTACTTGTCGTGCAGGACCTTGGTAATCGCCGCGGTCAGGGTGGTCTTGCCGTGGTCAACGTGACCGATGGTCCCGATGTTGACGTGGGGCTTGGTCCGCTGGAACTTCGCCTTCGCCACTGTTGTGTCCTCCGACTTGTTGGTGCTTTGTTAAGCAGTGTTGTTTTTTCCGGTTGTGCCGCGCCCAAGGGATCTAGTGACCCGGCAAGGTTACTCCGAGCTGTTGCTCACTGGCCCGTCGCCTTCGCGATGATCTCCTTCGACACGTTCGCCGGCACTTCGGCGTACGAGTCGAACACCATGGAGTAGTTCGCCCGGCCCTGAGTCTTCGACCGCAGGTCGCCGACGTAGCCGAACATCTCCGACAGCGGCACGTGCGCCCTGACGACGCGCGAACCGCCCCGCTCCTCCATGGCCTGGATCTGGCCACGGCGGGAGTTCAGGTCGCCGATCACGTCGCCCATGTAGTCCTCGGGCGTGGTGACCTCGACGGCCATGATCGGTTCCAGGATGACCGGCTGTGCTTGCTGCGCAGCCTTTTTCAGCGCCTGCGAGCCCGCGATCTTAAACGCCATCTCCGACGAGTCGACCTCGTGGAAGGCGCCGTCGAGCAGGGTGACCTTCAGGTTCACCAGCGGGTAGCCGGCCAGCACCCCGTACTGCATGGCGTCCTGGGCGCCGGCGTCCACCGACGGGATGTACTCGCGCGGGATGCGGCCACCGGTGACCTTGTTCTCGAACTCGTAGGTCGCGCCGTCCTCGCCGGTGAACGGCTCGAGGTTGATGATCACCTTGGCGAACTGGCCCGAACCACCGGTCTGCTTCTTGTGGGTGTACTCGACGTTCTCGACCTTGCGGCGGATCGTCTCCTTGTACGCCACCTGCGGCTTGCCGACGTTGGCCTCGACCTTGAACTCGCGGCGCATCCGGTCCACCAGGATGTCCAGGTGCAGCTCGCCCATGCCGCCTATCACGGTCTGACCCGTCTCGGAGTCCAGGTGCACCTTGAAGGTGGGGTCCTCCTCGGCGAGCTTCTGGATCGACAGGCTCAGCTTCTCCTGGTCGCTCTTGGTCTTCGGCTCGATCGCCACCTCGATCACCGGGTCGGGGAACGTCATCGACTCCAGCACGATCTGCTGGTTGGGGTCGCTCAGGGTGTCACCGGTGGTGGTGTCCTTGAGGCCGATCACCGCGTAGATGTGACCCGCGCTGGCCCGCTCGACGGGGTTCTCCTTGTTGGAGTGCATCTGGAACAGCTTGCCCAGGCGCTCCTTCTTGCCCTTGGTGGCGTTGATGACCTGGCTGCCCGACTCGACGGTGCCCGAGTAGACCCGGATGTAGGTCAGCTTGCCGAAGAAGGGGTGCGTGGCGATCTTGAAGGCCAGCGCCGAGAAGGGCTCGTCGGTCGACGCGTGGCGCACGACCTCCTCGTCCTCCTTGCCCGGCGCGTGCCCGACGGCCGGCGGCACGTCCAGCGGCGACGGCAGGTAGTCGACGACCGCGTCGAGCATGGGCTGCACGCCCTTGTTCTTGAACGCGCTGCCGCACAGCACCGGGTAGATCTCGGAGGCGATCGTCAGCTTGCGGATCGCGCCCTTGATCTCGTCGATGGCGAGCTCTTCGCCGCCCAGGTACTTCTCGAGCAGTTCCTCGTCGCTCTCGGCGACGGTCTCGATCAGCTTGGTGCGGTACTCCTCGGCCCGCTCCCGCAGGTCGGCGGGGATGTCGACGATGTCGTACTTCTCCCCGAGCTTGGTCTCGGCGCTCCACACCTTGGCGTTCATCTCGACCAGGTCGACGACGCCCTCGAACTCGGACTCCGCTCCGATGGGCAGCTGGATCGGCACCGCGTTGGCGCCCAGGCGCTCCTCCATGGTGCGCACCGAGAAGTAGAAGTCGGCGCCGATCTTGTCCATCTTGTTGACGAAGCAGATGCGCGGGACGTCGTACTTGTCGGCCTGGCGCCACACCTGCTCGGACTGCGGCTCGACGCCCTCCTTGCCGTCGAACACGGCGACGGCCCCGTCAAGCACGCGCAAGTTGCGCTCCACCTCGACGGTGAAGTCGACGTGTCCGGGGGTGTCGATGATGTTGAGCTGGTTGTCTTTCCAGAACGTCGTGGTGGCCGCGGAGGTGATGGTGATCCCGCGCTCCTGCTCCTGCTCCATCCAGTCCATGGTGGCGGCGCCGTCGTGGACCTCACCGATCTTGTAGTTGATGCCGGTGTAGTACAGGATGCGTTCGGTAGTCGTGGTTTTGCCGGCATCGATGTGCGCCATGATGCCGAAGTTTCGGACCTTGCTCAGGTCGGTCAGCACGTCCTTCTGTGCCACAGAAGTCTTCCCACTCTTTCTTGATCAGCTGTTGCTCCGCCTCGGCGACTCTGCCTGTTGGCGCCGGGCCGGCGCCTACCAGCGGTAGTGCGCGAATGCGCGGTTGGCCTCGGCCATCTTGTGGGTGTCCTCACGCCGCTTGACGGAGGCCCCCAGGCCGTTGCTGGCATCCAGGATCTCGTTTGCCAGCCGCTCGATCATCGTCTTTTCCCGGCGCTGCCGCGAGAAGCCGACAAGCCAGCGCAGCGCCAGCGTGGTGGAGCGGTCCGGACGCACCTCCACGGGCACCTGGTAGGTCGCACCGCCGACGCGGCGGCTGCGCACCTCCAGGGCGGGCTTGACGTTGTCGAGAGCGCGCTTGAGCGTGATGACGGGGTCGGTTCCGGTCTTCTCCCGGGCCTGCTCAAGCGCACCATAAACAATGCGCTCGGCGAGCGATTTCTTCCCCTTGAGCAAAACCTTGTTCACCAGCTGGGTGACCAGCTGCGACCCGTAGACGGGGTCGTTGACCAGCGGACGCTTGGGCGCGGGCCCCTTGCGCGGCATCAGCTCTTCTCCTTCTTGGCGCCGTAACGGCTGCGGGCCTGCTTGCGGTTTTTCACGCCCTGGGTGTCGAGCGAACCGCGGATGATCTTGTATCGCACACCCGGCAGGTCCTTGACTCGGCCCCCGCGCACCAGCACCATCGAGTGCTCCTGCAGGTTGTGGCCCTCGCCGGGGATGTACGCCGTGACCTCGACCTGACTAGTCAGCTTGACGCGCGCGACCTTCCGAAGCGCCGAGTTCGGCTTCTTCGGGGTGGTGGTGTACACGCGGGTGCATACGCCACGGCGCTGCGGGCTGCCCTTGAGAGCCGCGGTCTTGACCTTGCCGATCTTGTCCCGGCGACCCTTGCGGACCAGCTGCTGAATGGTTGGCATCTAGAGGCTTTCTGTGTAGTTCCGGCTCAGCTGTTTACGTCTTGTGTACTGCAGTTTTGGCCCCGGCTCGGAAGAGCTCGCCTACCCCGCGGCCGGGAGTGTCGCATGCGCTCAGCGTGGACTGTCGATCCGATGCGTCGTGGACATGCGAATTAGCCCGGCATTCGCTTCCTTACGTCAGGCGCCGTAAGCCGCCAGGCACGAGGTCCCACAATACCCGGCGCCGGTCTCGCAGGTCAAAGCGTGCGCCGGTCGAGGGCCTCCAGGCCCCGGGCCAGCCGCAGCACCATGTCGGAGAACAGCGCGTCGGTGTCGATGTCGTCCATCACGCCGGTCATCTCCAGCAGCACGAAGCCGTGCAGGGCGGACCAGAATTCCAGCGCGGCGTGGAAGGCCGCCTCGCCGTCCAAACCGTAGGAGGCCAACACCGAGATCACCGGCGCGGCCGCGCTCCGGGTCGCTTCGGCGTACTCGGGGTCGTCACCGCCCAGCGGCATCCGCGTGAACGCCGAGTACCGGCCGGGGTGGTGATGAGCGTAGCTGCGGTAGGCGCCGGCCATGACGAGCACCGCGTCGTCGCGCGCCCTGCCCTCGCCGACCCGGTTCAGCATCGTGATGATGTCGTCGATCACCCGGATCCGCACCGCGCGGCGCAAATCCTCGAGGCTGTCGACGTGGTTGTACAGCGACGGCCCCTTGGTGCCCAGCTGCGTGGCCAGCGCGTTGATGGTCAGCGAGTCCCAGCCCTCCCGGTCCAAGAAGGTCAGCGCGCCCTCGACGATGCCCTCCCGGCTCAGCTTGGCCGGGCGGGACGCCGACCTGCCCGTGCGCTGGCGCCCACCCGCCGGCGGCGGTACCGGAGCTGCCATGGTCGTTCGCCCTTCGCTGACGGGGGGTGGGTCAACTAATGACTCTAGTTGACCGCGGCGCGGAAACGGGTGCGCCATCGCGGGCGTCGGTTCGCCGAATGGAATACCCCTGCCGTCGAGCGGGCAAATGCACGTAGTCTCATCCCAGGTTTCACCCGCCGTTAGGGGGCGCGCATGAACTGGGCAACCGCCGCCGGATCGCTGGCCAGCTGTGCCATCGCCGTCGCCGCCACCTCGGCCGCTCCCGCGCCGTCCGCGCACGCCAAGAACGGCGACACCCACATCGTCGGGCAGGGCGTCGAGCGGACGCTGGACTGCAACGACGCCACGCTGATGGTCAACGGCACGGGCAACAACGTCACCGCGCTGGGCAACTGCTACGCGGTGACGGTGATGGGCTCCGGCAACACCGTCGTCGCCGACTCGGTCACGCACGACATCACCGTCTACGGCTTCGATGAGACCGTGTTTTACCACGGCGGCAACCCGATCCTGTGGGACCGCGGCCGCGAACTGGGCATGACCAACCGGCTCCAGCAGGTGCCCGGCTAACCGAGTGAGAATCGAGGATCGATGCGCGAGTTGTCCACTGACCGCTCCTTGAGGCTGGCCGGGTTAGCGGCGGCGCCCGCCGCCGTCGCCGTGGCGCTGGCGGCCTGCAGCTCGACGGCCGGCCCGCCCGCGGGCAGCACGACGACGACGAATAGCACCACGACCACGACGAGCGGCGCCGCCGCCACGACCGGCACGAGCGGCGCGAGCACCACCGCGTCCGTCGAGATCGGCAACACGCTGAACTACGGGTCGATGGGCACGACGGCGTCGCTGGATTGCGCCACCGGCAAGTCGCTGAACGTGGGCGGCTCGAACAACACGCTGACGGTCACCGGCGACTGTTCGACCGTGACGATCGGCGGGGCCAACAACAAGATCACCCTCGACAAGGTCGACACCCGCATCACCGTGGTCGGGTTCAGCAACACCATCACCTATAAGGACGGCGAACCCAAGGTCGACAATCTCGGGTCGGGCAACTCGATCAACAAGGGCTGACGCGCGGCCCGGTTCACCGCCCCGTTCGGGGCCTAGTTCGCGGGCGCGCCGTGCCGCCCGGCGCCCGCCGCGAACCGCCCGGCGCCCTCGTTCGCCTCGGCGGCGACCCGGGCGATGCTGGCGAATTCGAAGTCCATCGCCTCCGATTCGGGCAGCCCCCACTGGTTCAGCGCCGACAGCCGATCCGAACGCAGGCACTGCTGCGGCAGCGCCGCCAGCTGGGCCGCCAGCTCCTCGGCGGCCTGCCGCGCCTGGCCGTTGGGCACGACGCGGTTCGCCAGCCCGATCGCCAGCGCCTCGTCGGCCTTGACGCCGCGCCCGGTGAGGATCATGTCCAACGCGCGGCTCTGCCCGATCAGCCGGGGCAGGCGCACCGTGCCGCCGTCGATCAGTGGGACCCCCCAGCGGCGGCAGAACACCCCGAACACGGCGTCCTGTTCGGCCACCCGCAGGTCGCACCACAGGGCCAGCTCGAGTCCCCCGGCGACGGCGTAACCGCTGACCGCGGCGATCACCGGTTTGGAGAGCACCATCCGCGACGGGCCCATCGGCCCCGGGCCCGTCCGGTGCACGGCGTTCGCCTCCGGCGTGCCGAAGGCCTTCAAATCGGCTCCGGCGCAGAAGGTTCCGCCGTCGCCCCAGAGGACGGCCACCGAGGCGGTGTCGTCGCGGTCGAACTCCTCGAACGCCGCGTACAGCGCCGCGGCCGTCGGGCCGTCGACGGCGTTGCGCGCCTGCGGGCGGTTCAAGATCACCGTGGTCACCGCGCCGTTGCGCTCCACACGCACCGGATCGCTCATGTCGCCCTACCTTTCGGACTGTCGGTTGATGGTTCGGGCCAGGAGTGCGGGATGATCAGCCGGTGCTGGTGAGGCAGG
>NZ_LQPJ01000125.1 GCF_002101785.1 Mycobacterium palustre | reverse complement strand
GCGCCACCGAACGCAACCACAACCGCCGCGAACGCCTGCAGCGCCAGGCACAACTCACCGGACCCGCCCCACCACGCGACGACGAAGAACCACCACCCTTCTAGGCGTGGTCCGTTTTCCTGCCCGCCCGTTGATGTTTCGCGGTGGGTAACCCGCTCGCCCGGGTGAAGATTCCGGCCGTCGGGGTTAGCTGGGGGCCTTAGAATGAAAACCCTTTGGTGCTGCGCTGCAGCCTGGTCGGGATGAGGTTCGGTATGGACAAGCGCGGGCTTGGTCGGCGTCTCAAGGCGGCAATCGCCTGTGCCGGAGCGGTGCTCGTGGTGGCGGGATGCAGCACATTCGTCGAGGGCCGGGCGCTGTCGATGCTCAACGACCCGTTCCGGGTGGGCGGCCTGCCCGCCACCAACGGCCCCAGCGGCATCCGCTCCAACGCGCCCAGCCCGACGGGCACCGTGGTCAACACCGACAACGGGGCGATCGACAAGTTGTCGTTGCTGTCGATCAACGACATCGAGGAGTACTGGAAGTCGGTGTACAGCCAGTCGCTGAAGGGCACCTTCGTCCCCGTCGGCAAGCTGGTGTCCTACGACTCCAACTCCCCGAGCAGTCCGATCGTCTGCCACAACGACACCTACAAGCTCGTCAACGCGTTTTTCACCGGCCGCTGCAATTTGATCGCCTGGGACCGCGGGGTATTCATGCCCGTCGCGCAACGCTATTTCGGCGACATGTCCGTCAACGGCGTGCTGGCCCACGAATTCGGCCATGCCCTGCAGCAGATGGCGAAGCTGGTGACGAGGAGAGACCCGACCATCGTGCGCGAGCAGCAGGCCGACTGCTTCGCGGGCGTCTACCTGTTCTGGGTGGCCGATGGCAAATCGCCGCGCTTCACGCTGAGCACCGCCGACGGGCTGGACCACGTGCTGGCCGGCGTCATCACCACCCGTGACCCGGTCATGGACGCCGACACCACCAACGACGACGAGCACGGGTCGGCCCTGGACCGGATCAGCGCCTTCCAGATGGGCTTCGTCAGCGGCGCCTCCGCATGTGCCGGGATCAACACCAAGGAAATCTCGCAGCGGCGCGGCGACCTACCCACCAAGCTGCAGCGCGATTCCACCGGCGACCCCGAGACCGGCGAGGTCCCGATCAACCAGGACACGTTGTCGACGCTGATGGAGGTGCTGGGAAAGATCTTCTCCCCGAAGAATCCGCCCACGCTGACCTACCAGGCGTCCGGGTGCCCCGACGCCAAGCCCAGCCCGCCGGCGTCCTACTGCCCGGCCACCAACACCATCGCCGTGGATTTGCCCGGACTGGCGAAGGCGGGCCGGGTCGCCGCCGAGAACGAACACACCCTGCCGCAGGGCGACGACACCGCGCTGTCGATGGTGATGTCCCGCTACGCGCTCGCGGTGCAGCACGAGCGGGGCCTGGCCATGCAGAGCCCGTGGACCGCGCTGCGCACGGCCTGCCTGACCGGTGTGGTGCACCGCAAGATGGCCGAACCGATCGACACGCCGTCGCAGAAGCAGCTCGTGCTGACCGCCGGTGACCTCGACGAAGCCGTTTCCGGCCTGCTCACCAACCACCTGGTCGCCAGCGACGCCGACGGCGTCAGCGTCCCGGCCGGCTTCACCCGCATCGCCGCCTTCCGGGGCGGCGTCACCGGCAACATGGACGCCTGCTACTCCCGCTACCCCGGATAGCGCCGCGCCTCAGGCGATTTGGGCGATCCGGGGAACCAGCTCGTCGCCGAGGCGGCGGATGAAGCCGACGGGGTCGGGGTTTGCCGGCAGCGGGCCGACGTTGATCATGTCGACCCCCAGCTCGGCGTAGCGCTCCACGTTCCTCAGGTACCCGTCGGGGTCCTCGAACGGGTCCGCCAAGACCCCCACGGTCTTGCGGATTTGGCCCGGATCGCGGCCCACCGCCTCGCAGTGCCGGTGCAGCACGTCGACCTTGCGCGAGAGCCAGTCGGGATCGCTGGTGGTGCTGTTCCAGACGTCGGCGTACCGCGCGACCAGCCGCAGCGTCTTCTTCTCCCCGTCGCCTCCGATCAGTATCGGTGGCCGCCGGATGGGTTGCGGCACGCAGAGCGTCTCGGCCAGCCGGTAATGCTTGCCGTCGTAAGGTCCGTCATCGTCGCTCCACATCTGCAGGCAGATCTGCAGCGTCTCCTCGAGCATCTCGAAGCGCGTGCGCAGCGCCGGATACGGAACGCCCAGGGCGGCGTGTTCGCGCTCGTACCACGCGGCGCCGAGCCCCAGCATCGACCGGCCCTGTGACAGCACGTCCAGCGTGGTGACCGTCTTGGCCAGCACGCCGGGGTAGCGGTAGGTGACGCCGGTGACCAGCAAGGTCAGGTCGATCGTCGCGGTCTGCGCGGCCAAGAACCCCAACGACGTGTAGCCCTCGAGGAACGGATCCTCGGCCCGCCCAACGCTTTCCATCTGGAAGAAATGGTCGGCCAGCGTGAACATCGTGGCGCCGCCCTGCTCGGCGGCCTTGGCCGCGTCGGCCAGCGTCGGGCCCAGTCGCGCTGGGTCCCCCGGCAGAAAGTCGATAAAGTGCACACCCAATTCCATTGCAGTCGTTGCCCTTTCATTGCTCGCTCAGGCGCTCGAGCAGCGACAGCGCGTCGAGGATCACGCGGCGCTCCCGTTCGGAGTAGCGCTCCTGGATGGCGCGCGCCAGCCACTCCTCGCGCACCTGTCGGTGGCTCTCGGCCCGGCGCCGGCCCGATGTGGTCAGCGAAACCATTTGTCGGCGACGGTCTTTCGGGTCGGGAGTCCTTTCGATCAGTCCGCGTCGCTCGAGGGCGGCCACGATGGTCGCCATGGATTGTGGACGCACCCGTTCGGCCCCGGCCAGCATGCTCGCCGACGAGGCCCCCTCCTTCCAGAGCCGGTTCAGCACCGCGATCTGCGAGGGAGTCAGGTCGTCGTCGCTGACGAGTTCCCGCAACCGACGCCGCAGCCGGCTGAACATCACCCGCAGGTCGCGGGCCGCCGCCGCCGCCGACTCGGTGATGTCGTCCACAAAGTCAGTCTAAACTGATCAGCCTGGACTGTCTAATTCGCGCAGCAGCCGCAGGGCTGCGTCGACCGCGAGCGCCGGCACGTCAAAAGCCTTCGAGCGCAGATCGTGCCGGGCGCCGGTGATTTCGACGACCTCGGTCGGCGCGGCGATCAGTGCGGCGGCGGCCCGCAGCTCGCCCATGGTGCCGAACGGATCCGACGTGCCGTGGGTGAACACCGTGGGCACCGCGATGCCCGGCAGGTGCTCGGTGCGGGCGCGCTCCGGCTTGCCCGGCGGGTGGACCGGATAGGAGAATAGCGTCAACACGTCGATCGCCGCCCCGCCTTCGGCAACCACCATCGACGTCTGCCGTCCGCCGTAGGAATGCCCGCCGGCGACCAGCGGGCCCCCGGCCAGCCCGCGGCACACCGTGATCGCCTCGACGATGCCGGCGCGGTCGGCCGCCGCCGATCCGGACGGCGGGCCGGTGGGCCGGCGCCGGCGGTAGGGCAGGTTGTAGCGCACCGCGAGCCAGCCGCGTCGCGCCCACTCGTCGCAAACCTGTTGCAGCAGCGGCGAGTCCCGGTCGCCGCCGGCCCCGTGGGTCAGCACCACGACGCCTACCGGTGGCCCGTCAGGTTCATGTGCGACGCCCGCGATCGGCTCGAGGTTCATGACAAGCGAAACAGTGGGGAGACGGGGCCGTGGCCGTGGCCCAAAGGGTAAGCGGCGCGCAGGCATTCGGTGACCCAACGCTTGCCGAAACCGACCGCGTCGGGCACCGTGAAGCCGTGCGCCAGCGCGCAGGCGGTCGCGGCCGCGAGCGTGTCGCCGCCGCCGTGGTCGTTGCCGGTGGCCAACCGCTCCGAGTCGAATTCGTACCAGGAGGCGCCGTCGTAAAGCAGGTCGCAGCTGCGATCGGAGGATCTCAGGTGTCCGCCCTTGACCAGCACCCACCGCGGTCCCAGCGCGTGCAGCGCCTCGGCCGCCGCCCGCTGCGACGCCGCGTCGGTCACGTCGATGCCCACCAGCAGCCGCACCTCGTCGAGATTCGGCGTCACCAGCGTGGCAAGCGGAAACAGCTGGTCCCTCAGCGAATCCAGCGCCGACGACGCCAGCAGCGGGTCGCCGTGCATGGACGCGCACACCGGGTCGACGACGAGGGGAACGCCCAAGGCCAGCCGGCGCCAAATCTCGGCCACCGCGGTGATGATGTCCGACGACGCCAGCATTCCCGTCTTGGCGGCCTGGATGCCGATGTCGTTGACGACGGCCTCGATCTGCGCGGCGACGACGTCGCCCGGAACCTCGTGAAAGTCCTTGACCCCCAAGGTGTTCTGCACGGTCACCGCGGTCACGGCGACGCAGGCGTGCACGCCCAGCAGCGCCATCGTGCGCATGTCGGCCTGGATGCCGGCGCCGCCGCCCGAGTCCGACCCGGCGATGGTGAGCACGCGCATCGGCGTGGCGCCCGGCGGCGGCAGGGGCAGCGCCGGAGGCGGGTTGCTCACTGGGTAATCGGCAGGTACACCCGGTTGCCGTGCTCGGCGAACTCGCGCGACTTCTCGCTCATGGCGGCCTCGATCGCTTCCTCGCTGTCGAGGCCGTGCGCCGCGGCGTAGTCGCGGACGTCCTGGGTGATGCGCATCGAGCAGAACTTGGGCCCACACATCGAGCAGAAGTGCGCGGTCTTGGCGGGTTCGGCCGGCAGCGTCTCGTCGTGGAATTCCCGCGCGGTGTCGGGGTCCAGCGACAACGCGAACTGGTCGTTCCAGCGGAACTCGAAGCGCGCGGTCGACAGGGCGTCGTCGCGCTCCTGCGCGCGGGGATGCCCCTTGGCCAGATCGGCCGAGTGCGCGGCGATCTTGTAGGCGATCACCCCGTCCTTGACGTCCTTGCGGTCGGGCAGGCCCAGGTGCTCCTTGGGCGTCACGTAGCACAGCATCGCGGTGCCGGCCTGGGCGATGATCGCCGCGCCGATCGCCGAGGTGATGTGGTCGTAGGCCGGCGCGATGTCGGTCGCCAGGGGGCCCAGCGTGTAGAACGGGGCCTCCTCGCACAGTTCCTCCTCCAGCCGCACGTTCTCGACGATCTTGTGCATCGGGATGTGCCCCGGCCCCTCGATCATCACCTGCGCGCCATGGGCTTTCGCGATCTTGGTCAGCTCGCCCAGGGTGCGCAGCTCGGCGAACTGCGCGGCGTCGTTGGCGTCGGCGATCGAGCCGGGCCGCAGCCCGTCACCGAGCGAGAACGTCACGTCATAACGCGCGAAGATGTCGCAGAGTTCCTCGAAGTTGGTGTAGAGGAAC
Organism: Mycobacterium palustre; assembly: GCF_002101785.1. Taxonomy (GTDB): domain Bacteria; phylum Actinomycetota; class Actinomycetes; order Mycobacteriales; family Mycobacteriaceae; genus Mycobacterium; species Mycobacterium palustre. Next base: position 1,862 of record NZ_LQPJ01000125.1, on the reverse strand, counting down.
GACTCCCGGTGATGGGCCAGGCACCAGGCCGCCATGATCGACCCGCCGCGCGACACGATCCCGGTGACACGCTTGGCGGTCAGCGGCACGTAGCGGAGCAGCACCCCGGCGTGCACGGTCATGTAGTCCACGCCCTGCTCGCACTGCTCGATCACGGTGTCGCGGTAGACGTCCCAGGTCAGTTCCGTCGGGTCGCCCTTGACCTTTTCCAGCGCCTGGTAGATCGGCACGGTGCCGACCGGAACCGGCGAATTGCGCAGGATCCACTCGCGGGTCTCGTGGATGTTCTTGCCGGTGGACAAATCCATGATGGTGTCGGCGCCCCAGCGGGTGGCCCACACCATCTTGTCGACCTCCTCGGCGATCGACGACGTCACCGCCGAGTTGCCGATGTTCGCGTTGACCTTCACCGCGAAGGCCTTGCCGATGATCATCGGCTCGCTTTCGGGATGGTTGTGGTTGGCGGGGATCACCGCGCGGCCGCGGGCGACCTCGTCGCGCACCAGCTCGGCGGGCATGCCCTCGCGGGCGGCGATGAACGCCATCTCTGCGGTGATCTCGCCGGCGCGGGCGCGCTGCAGCTGGGTGCCGCGGTCGCGGACCACCCCGGGCCGCGGCGGCAGCCCGGCCGTCAGGTCGATGACGGCGCCCGGATCGGTGTAGGGCCCGGAGGTGTCGTAAAGGTCGAAGTGGTCCCCGGTGGACAGGTGCACCCGCCGGAACGGCACGCGCGCGCCCCCGTCCAGCTCGCGATACACCTTGCTGCTGCCCGCGATCGGTCCGGTGGTCACAGACGGTTCGATGGTGACGGTCATAGTCATCTCCCTACGCCGGCATTACCCGGTCAGGTTCGTACGGTCGACGGCCCCGAGCCGTCCTCTCAGCGCACTGGCGGTGCGCTCCCGCGTCTGATGGATGGGTCCGCACGCGACGTTACCCCCACCCGCGGCGGTCCGGCATGCGGGCGTGACCCAGTGAGAGGATGCGAAGCGTGCCACAGCCCTCGAGAGGGGCGCGGCGGCTGAGCCCATCGCCAAACACCTGAAGGTCGACGGTGCACGAGCGCATCCCGTCCGAGGCCGACAGCCAGGGATAGGCTTCCTCATCAACTTTTGTGGGCATGCTGTGTGTCGGCTCACGGCATCTTCGCCCGGGGGTCCGAAATGCGAGCGCGTGCAAGGCGGTGAAAGGCATGGAGTTGTTGGCGGTCCACCACGAAGCGTGGGACGAGGCCGTGCTCGTTCGCGTGAAGGGCGACGTCGACTCCAGCACCGTGGACCGGCTGACCCCGCACCTGTCGGCGGCGCTGCAGGTGGCGGCGGCGCACCCGGCGCGGCTCGTCGTCGTCGACCTGCAACCGGTGACGTTCTTCGGCAGCGCCGCGCTGCACGCCATGCTCGGCTGCCATGAGGAGGGACAGCAAGCCGGGACTTCGGTCCGGCTGGTCGCCGATCACGACCAGGTGCTCAGGCCGATCCGGGTGACCGAGCTGGACCGCGTCCTCGAGATCTACCCGACCGTCTTCGACGCGCTGCAGCGCAGCCAACGGCAATGAACCGGCTGCCGGCTGACCTCGCGGCCGGCCGCGCTGGGCCGCCGGTCAGCGACACGGGCCGATGGGTCAAGGATTCCTCGGCCAGCCTGCGCGACCGTCGGCGCGGCCGCGGGCTGAGCCTCATCGGTGGGCTGGCCGACCGGGTCGACACCGTGCGGACGTCCGGCGGCACCCGGGTCACGCTGCAGTTCGACCGCGCCGTCGCGGCGCCGCGCTAGGCCTCCGCTAGGTGTACTCGGCCAGGACGTTGGTAGCAGGCGTGTCGGCTTGATGTGAGGAGAACCCCCGGGTGGGGTGTGGCGTGTCG
>NZ_LQPJ01000124.1 GCF_002101785.1 Mycobacterium palustre | reverse complement strand
CTCTCACGGCATAGTGGCTACCACAGAGCCACACGCGGACACGCGACCGCTCTTACACCACTCCACGGGACGTGACCGCGGCCCATACTCGAGCGTCACAGTGGCGCCGGTTTCAGGACTTATCTGCGACTAAGTACTGAAGATTCTCTAAAATGTTGCGCGCCAGCCCAATTCAGATCGCGCTTGGTCGTCCGACAAGGTGCGCGATCGTGTACTACACTGCTGGCCGTCGCGCGTCGACGCCGCGGCCCCGATTGAGTCGTGTTCTCTGCCTGCGAGCTGAAGCCGAGAAGCGCTGGGTGGCAATGGGTTCCAGACGCCACAACCGGCTACTTCGATGGGGCGATGATACGGCGCGCAGCTTCGACGGCGGCGGCGCGGCGGCGCGCATTGGCGTCGGGGTCATTGGTCGCGGCGTCGGGGTGCGGTGAGTTGGCCCATGCCAGTGCGATGCCGAAGAGCACAATCAGCAGGTCGTCGGGCTGCCAAGCGCCGTCGACGTGGCCGTCGGCCTGGGCGGCTTCGATGGCCGCGACATGCTGAGCGAAGGCAGGTTGGCCCTCGGCGTGGGGTTCGTCGAGTGCGATGCCCTCCAGCTGGGCCCAGCTGATCATGCGGTGGTGTTCCGGGTGCTCGCGCGCCAGATCATAGATGCCGCCGACGAAGTCGGGAACAGCGTCGGGGCGCAACGTGACCGCGCTGAAGAACTCGCGGTTGCCGGCGGCCACCACCTCGCGGAACAGAGTTTCCTTGTCGCGGAAGTGGGCGTAGAGGCGTTCCTTGCTGGCCTGGGCGACGCGCGCAATGCGGTCGATGCGCGCGCCGGCCAATCCGTACTGGGCGAACTCTGCCCCGGCAGCCTGCAAGATCTCGCCGCGCAGCTCGGTGGCGGTTCTCACATAAACAACGTACCAAACGAACTAGTTCGTCTGCTACTGTCGTGGCTGTCAGCTTACCTCGGCTAAATATGGAGAGGGTGCGATGAGCGAGGCACTAACAGTGGATCCGGCGATCGCGTCGATGCCCAGGGGTGGTCCGGATGCTTCCTGGCTCGATCGGCGGTTGCAGACCGAGAAGTTGGAGTACACCGACCGTTACGACATCCCCGACGAGGTCAAGCAGACCGTGGTCGCAGCGCTGGATCGGATGGGCACCCGTGCGGGGTATCACGAAAGGAATGCCCGCACGGCCCTGGACATCGTTGCCGACATCGCCAACCCGCGCATTCTGGAGCTGGGCGCCGGGCACGGCAAGCTCTCCGCCGAGATCCTCACGTCCCATCCCACCGCGACGGTCACCGTCAGCGACCTGGACCCGACCTCGGTCGCCAACATTGCTGCCGGTCCCCTGGGTGCTGATCCCCGGGCGCGAACCCAGGTCGTCGACGCCACCGCCATCGACGCGCCCGACGACAGCTACGACTTGGTGGTATTCGCTCAGGCATTCCACCATTTGCCGCCAGCGACTGCGGTGCGCGCGATCGCCGAAGCCACCCGCGTCGGCAAGCGCTTCCTGGTGATCGACCTGCCCCGGCCGCGGTCGGTGCAGCTCTTGCTCACACCGCTGATCTTGGCGCCGTTCGCGGCCGCACTCGCGCTGGTGCGGCCGTCGTTGAAACACGTCATGCACGACGCGTACATCAGCGCGCTGCGCGCCTACAGCCGCTCGGCGTTCATCGCCCTCGGCAAAGCCGCCGATCCGCGCATGGGCGTCGAATTCCTGCCGTTGTCCGCTTGTCGGCTGCGACCGGGACACGTCGGCATAGTGTTCACTCGACCGCGGGCCAGCTGATGTGGACAGACGCCTCGATCGCCCTCTCCACCAACGGTTTTCACAAAGGACGCAACGATAAGCCCCCGTATTTAGGGACGAAGAGATGAATTCACCAGCAAGACAACTACTCTCGGCAACGGCTGATGACCAGCGCGCGCGCCGACAAGCCGCGATCGAACGTGCCCTCTTCGGATTGGCACACCAATGGGATCGGGTACGCCCCGTCTACAAGCCCTATGTTGACGGGTTGGAGAACCTGCCTTCAGACGGCAGATTCCTGTTGGTGGCCAATCACAGCTATACACCATCGAGTGAAATCCTGCTGCTGCTTTATGAGGTTCAGCGGCACCTGGGCCGGCGAGTACGTGCGTTGATGGATCGTCGGTTCGGCCGGTTCGCAGGCTTGGCGGCCGATGTGCTGGCCGCCGGTGGAGGCATCGTCGGCACCCGCGAAGGCACCGCCGAACTCATGCGCGCTAACGAGCCCATCCTGGTATTTCCCGGTGGTGCACGAGAAATCGGTAAGGGAAAAGACCAACTCAACACACTGCAGTGGGGTGACCGGGCAGGGTTCGCACGCCTCGCCATCGAGCACAACTACCCGATCGTCACGGCTGCCGTTGTCGGTGGCGACGACATGTACAAGATTCTCACCACCAGCGATGGCACGTGGGCGCAGCTCAACAAGAAAGTCAGCAGATGGCTGGGCAGTGACGCTGATCTGCTGCTGCCCCTGTCACGCGGTATAGGCCCGACGCTGCTGCCCCGCCCTCAACGCCTCTATGCGCGCTTCTCGCGTCCCATCGACACGACAAGGCCGAAGGGCACCCCTCACGACGAGTGGCTGACAAAAGTCAGAGAGACCGCGAAGACGGATCTAGAATCCAATCTTGCCGCTCTGCTTGCGATTCGCGCAACCGACCCCTTTCGGAATCTGGCGCCCTGGGCGTGGCGGAAGGCCGTGATGCCACATCCCGCACAAGATAGATAAGGCCGCCAGACGTGTTGTCACACAATTGGCGCGGCTGCTGCGGCAGCAGCAGCTCTGGGGTCGTCTCATTCAGGATGTCCAATTGGACATCGGGTGGACATTTCATATGAGATTTGGACATCGGAAATGAGAATTGTAGGTTCTCAAACTCCGTGGCGCGCGGCGGTGCCTCTACCGGCAAGTTTGAAGAGTTCTCAACAAAATGGCGGAGCCGTTTTTCTCATCTTCATGGCGGATCCGAGAACCAGACGGTGGTGCCGAAACTAGGCAACTTCGTCTATCTGGGAAACGCGCCGCCGTCATGCGGCAACCGGCACCACGACATGCCGTAAGTGCAATAAGGGCGTCAGCTCCGGTGAACTCTTACAGGAGCGGTACACCGACGAACCACGCTAGTCGCCCATGGCGAGGTTAGGCCATATGTGGTGAGTATGCCGAAATCTGCTGTTCAGCCTGGTATCTGCGTGCGATCGCCCAGTGTGGGGTCGCCAAGCGTTAGGCAAAGCGCTTGATCAGCGGCAGCGGCAGTACCCGCATGAGTTGCACCATCGGCCCCCATGGCCACCAGGGCACAGCCGCCCGTCCCGGCTCGCGCTCGATCGCCGAAACCAACGACTTGACCCCAATCTCGTTGTCCACCATGAACATTGTGGTCTGTGACTTGGCGGTCATCTCCGACTCGATATAACCGGGCTCTATCACCGAAACCTTGATCGGCCCACGCGCATACTCGGCGCGCAACGCTTCGCCCAGCGAACTCAACCCAGCCTTGCTGGCCGCGTAAGACGCTTTCACGCCCGGCACTCCCCTGACGCCGAGCACCGAGGAAATCAACACCAGGTGCCCCGATCCCTGCTCATGAAAAATCTGCAGCGCGGTCTCGATCTGCACCAGCGCCGCCACCAAGTTGGTCTCGAGAGTCGCCTTATTGGCCCACAGTTTGCCCGACCCCAGGCGCGCACCCTTGCCGATGCCGGCGTTGACGATCACCCGGTCGATGCCGCCGAGTGCATCCGACAGCTCCTCGAACACCTTCGGCACCTGCTCGTGATCATTGACGTCCAACGCTGCGATGGCAACATTTACATCAGAATGTTGTTGCACGAGCTCAGCTTTGAGATCAGCGAGCCGGTCGGTACGCCGAGCGCACAGTGCCAGGTCGCGCCCTTTGGCCGCAAACGCGTGAGCCATACCGGCACCCAGGCCGGAACTCGCACCGGTGATAAGGATCTTCTGCCGAGTCACGTCCGCAGTATAACCTCTTGAGCGAAAACGACTTTGGTCGGTTCGCTGATACTTTGATTGTCGGCGGCTGCCATTGCAGCTTCAGGCGAGGTCACTCATGAGCTCTTCTCCTCGGGAGCCGGACCTGCGGCGTATCGCTTCGCCGTTTGGCTTTGCGTCCGTCTGCGGTGTACCACGGGCTTCAATGCCGTTGATCAACATATGCATTGCCGTAGCGGGGGGCAACGTCACCCCGCCACGGCAAAGTTCCAGCATGCCGGCCGAGCCCCTCGCCAGTGGCAGCGGTAGCAGGCGCGGACACCGAGATGAAAACGGCGTCACTTCATCTCCGTTTGGAAGTCGGTTCCGAGCCGGCGACCTCGCGGCCGATGAGCTCCTTCATGATCTCCGTCGTGCCGCCATAGATAGTCTGCGCTCGGGTGTCGACATACGCTCGGGCAACAGGGTATTCAAGCATGTAGCCGTATCCGCCGTGGAGTTGCAGACACCGGTCGATGAGGCGGTGTTGAAGCTCGCTGACGTACCACTTGCCTTTTGCCGCATCGACTGGTGAAAGTTCACCCGCGTTGAACGCTTCTACCGATTTGTCGACGTAGGCTTCCGCGATATCGAGTTCCGTTGACATCTCTGCCAGTTCGAAGCGGATATGTTGCTTTGCGGTCAGCGGCTGACCGAATGCCTTGCGCTGTCGGCAATACTCGACCGTGAGGTCGAATATTGCGCGTGTAGTCGCGATAGCCTGTGCCGTAACACCTAATCGCTCGCGCGGCAAATGGCTCATCAAGTATTGGAGGCCGCTGCCTTCCTTGCCGAGCAGATTTTCGACTGGTACGCGAGCGTCGTCGAAGAATAACTCGGCAGTGTCTTGGGCCGGTAGCCCGATCTTGTCCAGCTGGCGTCCGTGTCTGAATCCTGGGGTGTCGCGCTCGACAACGAACAAGCTGAAGCCTCGCGAGCCCGCCTCTTGATCGGTGCAAGCGGCTACCACGATGAGGTCGGCCATGATCCCACTGGAAATGAACGTTTTCTGCCCGTTGAGAACCCAGTGGTCGCCGTCGCGGCGAGCACTGGTGCGGATCCCTCGGAGATCGCTGCCGGTACCCGGTTCCGTCATAGCGAGGGCGCCGATCAATTCACCGGAGGCGAAGCCCGGCAACCAACGTTGTTTCTGTTCCTCAGACGTGAGATCGAGGAGGTAGTGCAACACGAGGTCGTCTTGGAGGCTGATGGTCAAGCCGAACGACAAAGCGTTGATTCGGGCGATCTCCTCGCAGACCACCATTCGGTAGCGGTAGTCGTGTTCACCGGCACCCCCGTATCGTCCGTCCACCTCCAATGCGTAGATGCCCGCTTTGGCTGCATGGGCGAACACGTCGCGGTCGATCCGGTGATCTCGGTCCCAATCGTGCTGGTGCGGGACCACTTCTCGGGCTAAGAATTCCTTGACCGTTTCGCGGTAGGCCTCATGGTCAGGGCCGTAGAGCGTTCGGCGCACCGCCTAGAGCCTCTCGATGATCGTGACGTTGGCTTGACCGCCGCCCTCGCACATGGTCTGCAGTCCGTAGCGGCCGCCGGTTCGCTCGAGCTCGTGCAACAGCGAGGTCATCAAGCGGGCGCCGGTGCAGCCGATGGGGTGACCCAACGCGATCGCTCCACCGTTCACATTCACGCGATCCGGGTCGGCCTCAAGTTCTGCCAGCCAGGCGAGCACCACCGGAGCAAACGCCTCGTTGATCTCGACGAGATCTATGTCGTCGATCGAGAGTCCCGTTCGCTTGAGTGCGTGTCGGGTGGCCGGGATCGGGGCCGTAAGCATCATCACCGGGTCGGCGCCACGCACGGACATGTGGTGAATTCGGGCCCGCGGTGTCAGTCCGAACCGCTTGACAGCGCTTTCCGACGCGATCAGCAGTGCCGCCGCCCCGTCGGAAATCTGGCTGGCCACCCCCGCGGTTAGCACTCCGCCCTCAACCAGGGTCGGCAGGGCCGCCATCTTCTCCAGTGAGGTGTTGGCGCGCGGCCCCTCGTCCACCGTGACGCGCGCGTATGGCGTTACCTCCCTTGTGAATCGGCCGTCGGCGATAGCTGCCACGGCGCGCTGGTGGCTGGTTAACGCAAATTTCTCGTTGTCCTCGCGGCTCAGCTTCCACTGACTGGCGATCATCTCCGCACCGCGGAACTGTGAGATCTCCTGGGTGCCGAACCGAGCTTCCCATCCCCGGCATCCAGTCCATGGATCGCTCGCGCCGAAGGGCTCACCTGCCCCGAAAGCGCACAAGATCGGATACTGGCTCATTTTCTGCACGCCGCCCGCGACGATCAGATCAGAAGTTCCGCTCATCACGGCCTGCGCGGCGAAATGCACGGCCTGCTGAGCGGATCCGCACTGGCGGTCGATCGTGACGCCGGGAACCGACTCGGGCAGGCCAGCCGCAAGGGCCGCTGTCCGCGCGATGTCGCCGGCCTGGGAACCGATGTTGTCCAGGCAGCCCAGGATGACGTCATCAATCGACTCGGCGTCGATGTCGTGTCGATCGACGACAGTACGAATCACGTGGGCGGCCATGTCGGCCGGGTGCTCGTCAGCGAATCCACCACCGCGCTTACCCACAGGTGTACGAGCTGCGTCAACGATAAAGGCTTCAGTCACTTCTGTAATTTAACATAGACTCAAAAAATGGTGAACCGGTCCTGCCTCAGTCCATTCAAGTCGGCGGATGGGGTGGTTCCTCAGCGTGTTTCGGGTGGATCTTGAGCGCAGATCTCATGTGAAAACCGAAACGAGCGACGAACAGCGTTAAGACACTTTGGACTTCTCGCCGGAGAAGTCGACCAGTGGCGCGCGGTGGCGGTCCGGCGGTTTAACCCCGCCACAGCTCGAGTCGAAGCGTCTTACGTCGCGGCCGCCCTTCAACCGCATACACGGCAAGACTGGGCGAAGTCACGCATCACGAGCAGGAACGCTCTTATTGGGCGTATCACCCAATCACTTCGACAGTGCCGACATCGCCGTTGACCCGTAACTGCGCACCGTCGGGGATGCGGTTGGTGCCGGTTTCGGTACCGCACACGCATGGTATGCCGATCTCGCGGGCGACGATCGGGCCGTGGCTCAGCATGCCGCCGTGGTCGGTCACCACCGCCCCTGCCACCAGGAACAGTGACACCCAGGACGGGTCGGTGGTTTCGCACACGAGAATGTCACCGTCGTCGATGTCCACGTCGCCGGGGTCACGCACCACCCGCGCCCGCCCCTCGGCGATGCCGCCGCTGGCGGCCACGCCGGCCACTATCCCTCCGACGTCGAGCAGTTTGCCGGTAGCCGTTGCGAGCTTGGTGATCTCCGGGCTGCCCGACCATGCCTTGGGCAGCCGAATAGTTTGACGTTCGGCGTACTGCGCCATCCGATCGGCGACCGCGGCCCGCTGATCGCCGGATATTCCAGCTACCAGGTCTTGATACGAAAGGTGAAAAACATCGTCGGAGTCGGCGATGATGCCGCGTTCGACGAGTAACGCACCGAGCCTACGAGCCGTCGCACGAGCCACGTCGTAGGTGAGCAGGTAACCGGCTTTACCCTGTTCCCGCAGAGCCAGGAAACGGGCCGCCAGTTTCACGATCATCGCAGTAAGCCGACGCTTGAATCTAGGAGTCGCGGCCAACAGTTCGGCGAGCGCCCGCTGGCGGGCGGCCGCTTGCGCGGCGCTGCGGTTGCGTGGTGCACGCGGGCTTGCGGCGTCAATCGCCCGATAGTCGTCAAGGCGCGCCAGGACGGGAGCGGGGTTCTCGCGCCACGTGACGCCGATCAACTGACCCTCGTTGGGGCCGTGGTAGCCGTGCCGGTCCGTGAATTCGCCGACCGTTGTCTGGTTGTGCGCCAATGCCCACAGATCGTATGCGACCTCGTTTTCATCGGAACCGACGCCGGAGAGCAGTTGGGCTTCCAGTCCCGGCTTACCGGCGGCGGCAGCAGCAGCAGCGACTTTCTCGGCGATCGAGGAACTGATCATCGCAACGCCCATGTGAATCTTCATCATGTCCTCGAAGCGGCGCCGCGAGTCGGCAAGCACTGCCAGGCAACCGTTCTCGTCGAGATTGGGGATTCTCGACAGCTGATCGAGCCGCCATCTTCGGAGCTCGGCGAACATCGCGTTATGCCGCTTGGGGGTGCGCAGCATCCAGCGCGGGGCTTTCACGATGATCGCCGGGTAGCGCTTCCGGGTGTTCTCGTCGACGGTCTCAGGCCGCGCATACCCGAAAAGCTGCTGCTCGACGGCTTTTGCGGTAGTCCCCGGCATGACATTGGCGATTTCGCGGAATTTGTCGATATTGCCTGCGCCCCAACCGGAGAACACCGTGAGGAAGCAGTCCTCAACATCCTCGGGCACCCGCAGCTCGTTACGGGCGAAGACCCCCAGGTCGACGAAAAGACGCCGGAATGACATCTCCATCGGCTCAAACGCGAACGTCATGCCGAACAGGGTGAACACGCCAGGAAAAGCCTCGGCGATGTTCCCGGTAGTCCACCGCACCCCCGGTCGCGGATCAACCGTGTCCAGCGTCTCAAGCATGTCGCTTACCCGCGTCACCTGACAATCCCCCGCGCAGCGTGCTGCTGAATATTTCGCAACGTCAACATATATTTCTCGGTGACGAACCTGCTGCAGCAGAGGGCATCACCTCAGTCGTAGCGTTCGCGTCCGTGCTAGTCGTCGCCTCGGTTCGGGCGGGCAACCGCGGCGATTTTCGATCGAAGACGCTCATGGTCATTGCCTTTTCGTCAGGCCGCTGGCGAGCGCAGCGTTGATTGAAGTGCCGACGGGCGCGGTTCCTAATCGAGCGTTGTTGCTGATTTCGAAATCGCAGATCCCCCAACGGTCGGCGCCGGGTAATCGGACGTCGCAGATGGAGTCGACGTAGTAGGCGTTGTGCAGATGGGCCACGACGGCGTCGACGGGTTCGGCCCGAAGCTCGAAGACATCTCCGTCGGGCATCCACCAGCGGACTTCGCCGCCTCGGTGCGTCAATCCATCGGGCTCGAGAAACGTCACGGCGTCAACGTCAGCCGCGTAGTTGACCTCTCCGTCGCGGACGAGATAGCCGACCCTGACCATCGACTCGTCGGCGGCATGCCAGATGATTGAACCGAAAGACAGGTCCGGGCCAAAGGTTCCAGAGATCCACCGGTGGCTCTTCAGGGTCATCGTCTTGCGTAAACCCCACGAGTGGTCGCGATGGTACATCCCGTCGACGTCGAAACTCCGGCCATCGATGCGGGCGCTACCGCGGATACGTCCCGACGTCTCGTAGTGGTCCTTGGCGAAATCCTCAGTCATGCTCCCCTTGGGTGGGAAGAAGTCGGTCAGCGGATAGAAGTTGTCCATGCGCAAGTCGACGTGCACGCCGGGTTCATTGATTACCAGCCTGGGTGCTCCCGCGTCGACATGCCACTCCGAGCCGCCGGAGCGAAATCCACGTGGTGATGCGGCCGGCTCGAAGGGAAGTTGAAAATCGTTGCGACGAAAGCGGATGCCGTCGGTGGTCGCCACGAAACAGTGCAGCGCCGACCGGCCACCGCCCGGTCGGTTCGGTTCGTGGCCGATCCGGCTGACTCCGCCGATCCCGGCGGCGCGGTCATACCAGTGCACGAACACACTTTCCTGCCAGTCGGGATCGTCGCTGGCCGGCTCGTGGCTGCCCTCGTCGTCGTAGGAATACTGCTTGCTCATCCTCCGCGTCATCCGTGTTTCTTCAAACGGGCACAGACTTCGAGGTTCCTGTGCTGTCCGAGTTGTGCGTCCGCGGGGTCGAGGATGAGGGGCAGGATGTCGCAGACGCTGACCCAGGTGGCCCCAGCCTCAACATATTGCGCCACCTGATCGGCGACGGAGGCCGGGGTGCCGTATACGAATGATTTCTGAGCCATCTCATGTGTTGTGCGACTGAGCACACCGTCGATCTCGGAGTCGGTCCATTGAACCGGGAGCAGTTTGATGGCGTAATGCCAGTCTCTCGGCAGCGGCGGTTCCATTCCCTCTGCGTCCCATGCGCTTTGGTCGACACGACCGAAGACTCCTGCCATCCAGCGCATCAGCGGATTGTCTAAAGCCTCTTCGAGGAGTTGCTCATCTTCATGGATCAACGACATGAACCAGATGCCGAATTCGAAGGCTTCCGGGTCACGTCCTTTCCGCTCCAAGTCGGTCTTGAGCGTTGTAACCGTTTGAGCCCACGAATCCACGTTCGGGGCGACGCAGGGCACGATGGCAGAAAATCCGTCGGCGTACGTGGTGGCGAGGTCGAGAAGCTTTGGGCCTCCCCCCAACGCCCAGACGGTAGGTCGGTGACCACGCGCTTCACCCAGCCAGGCGTTTTTGAAAGTCCAGTGATTGCCTGCCAAGTTGACGGGTCCGTCGGTATTCCAGAACGCGTCGAAGGCCTTGAACTGATCTTCGAGACGTTCTAGACCCTCTGACCTCCGCCACCCAAAAGGCGTTATTTGTTTAGCCTCGCCCGCTCCGATCATGATCTTCGCGCGACCGTCAGTGAGGTTGGCCAGAGTCATCATGGTTTGGGTCAGCTCCGCAGGCCCGCGCCGGATGGCGTCGGTGCTGATTGTCACGCCGAGGCCGGGAGCCTTCGCCGCGAGGTAGGCGCTCATCGCGAACGCGTCGCAGTACGAGTCCAGGTCGGGCATGACCGACGCCATGGGGGTATTGCCGGGGCACCACAGCTGTCGCGGCCAGAAATTGGTCATCTGATCCCAGACGAGCAGTTCGTCGATGGCGCCGCTGTCCAAAGCGGTCCCGGCCGCCTGCCCGAAAACCGCAGGGGGCGTGTAGCGATCACACGAGAATGCCAGCGCCGTGGTCACAGGTCGGCGGCTCATTTCAGCAGCTCCATCGAGTCGAGGTCGCGAACTTGGTGGGCGTATGCGGCGAACATGCCGGCGAACAGCGCGTCGCCCCGGTCGGATCGCTCGAGTTGGACGGCCATTGGTATCGAGAGCATGAAGCCGTAGAAGGCACACCAGCGATAGCTCGCCCACGCGTCGTCGAAGGAGAAGTCCTTGACACCGCCAGACACCAGCCCGTCCTGGTATCGCTGTAGCAGATCACGCTCGTGCCCTCGCCGATCCTCCAGCGAAAGACAACCGCCCAGGTAGACGGCCACATCTATCAGCGGCGGACCGAGCTGGGCGGCCTGCCAATCGATCACAGCGACCGGCTGGTCGGGCACCGTCGGGAAGAACACATTGTCCATGCGGTAGTCACCGTGAAGAACCGTCTTGCGCCCCTGATTCGTTCGCTCCGCCCATGAGTTGGCGTGGGGTGCCACCTGCTCGGCGAGAGCCACGTCGCGAGAGTCGAGCCGGTCGCCGAAGCGCTCGAGAAAGCTCGGCAGCATCGGCTCGACGCCGGCGAAGAAGTTCTGCAGGCGTTGCGGCTCGGCCAACCACGTCAGTGCGGCCAGCCTGGGGTCAGACCACCTGGGCGCGTGCAGCGTCGTCAGTCCGTCCAGCGCCTGCGCGGCTTGCTCCACGGTGCCACCGGCGATCATGTCTCCGGGTGCAGCGATCGAGCTGAGATCTTCCAGCAGCAGCGTGAAGCGCCCGGTCTCGGGCTCGATGTCAGCCTGGTAAACCAGCGGAACCCGGACGCGGACGGTGGGCGCTATCTGTTGGTAGAACCCCACTTCGGCTTCGTAGAAGCCAAGGGTCACGCCGAGGCCTCGACTCCCGGCATTGGTTGATGGCAGCTTCAACATGACGGAGGAAGGTGCATCCGATTCCATGCTGTCGTAGGCGAGATTCAAACGCGCGACCAGTCCCAGTTGACCGACATTCATGAGTTCGCTGGTCACTTCCGTGACCTCGCCCTGGTGCAGCACGCCGGCAGCCTGCAGGGTGCCGGTGAGCCAGGCCGGCGTTGCCTGATCGAGGGAATCAATGATGGCCGTCCGTCGGCGTTGCGCATCGACGGTAGACGTTGGGTTGACCATGGTGGCAGCGCTCCCGGCTTCGACGACGTGAGTTGATCTCGCTTATTGAATCTATATTCGAGTAAAAAGTCTTGCGCAAGATTCGGGCGAATTTCCCGTTCTCATGCTTTGCGGTTCGGGTCGAACGATGCCACAGTGGCCCCGGGGCCGGCCGCGCCGGGGGCCGATGGCGCACGCCATTCGCGGTCGCGTCTCGACGCTGCGGCCACCGCGCCCCCAAGTGGGCTTCGACAGTGGGTTGTGCTCTGGATCGCATTGAGCATACAGTGTGTATGGTGCAACAGAACCGTGGCGATGGCCCCGGTGCCGATGACCCTTGTTCGGATGTTCGGGCAGGCACGCACTTGAGCGGGATTCGGTAGGGCGCCAACCCACTTCGGCCGCAACCGTGCCCGCGGTAGCAGTATTTAATAATGGTTAGATTTTGGAGTGCTGAGCGAGTCTCGCTCTCGGACGATCGAAGGACTGGTGATGAAGGACGCTCTCCCGCCGCGCGAAGCCGACATTGTGGTTGTGGGATCGGGACACAACGGGTTGGTCGCCGCGGCGTATCTCGCGAAGGCCGGGCTGGATGTTCTCGTCGTCGAAGCGTCCCCGACCGCCGGTGGTATGACGTCGACGAATTCCTTCGCCCCAGAAGCGCCTGAGTACATGATCAACGAGGCGTCGATTCAGGCGTCGTTGTTCCGTACCACAACGATCGACCGCGATCTTGGGCTGTCCCGTTATTACGGTCTGCGGCAGACGGTTATCGACCCCGCACACTTTCAACTCTCGGCTGACGGCGCATCGCTGGGATTGTGGCGCGACCCCCGCAAGACCGCCGCAGAACTCGAGTACTTCTCGAAGAAGGACGCCCGCGCGCTACTCGAGCTCTACGAGGTAATCGACGCGGCCGTCGAGATCGGGCTGCCCATGATGCAGACCAACGTCCGTGAGCCGGAGATCAAGAACATCTTGAAATCGGCACGCGCGGTGCTGAAGAACCGGAAACAGCTCGCAGCGCTCGGTCGGTGGATGTCGAGCTCTCAAATGGAGGCGGTCGAGGAGAGCTTTGAGCACGACATGATCCGTGCACCGATGCTGGCCAGTCTCCCGTTCATGCCTTTCGACGCTGATATGTCTGGCTGGTCGCTGATCTACCTGGGGGTGCTGAGCAAGTACGGCGTGGCCATGTTCCACGGCGGCACCGGATCGCTGCCGAAAGCGCTGATCAGCGTTATCAAGGACAATCATGGTGACGTGATCACCAGCTCCCCCGTGGAAGAGCTGATCATCACCAACAACCGCTGCACCGGGGTACGTGTCAAGGGCGGGGTTGAAATCCGCGCTCGGCGTGCCGTTCTCACCGCATGCAGTCCGAAGACGACGCTTACGCGGTTGCTCCCGCGTGGCGTTCTGGAACCGAAGAAGCAGAACGCCGCCGACCACATCCCGACCCGCAAACGCGGTATCGCCGACGCAAAAGTCAACGTCGCGCTGTCCGGACGCATCGACATGTCCAAGCATGAAAAGTGGCGCGGCGACGGTATCGATATGCGGCAGGCGTGCAACTGCTACCACACGTACGAACAAGCCGTCGAGGCCGCCCGCGCCTGCGTGCGGGGCAAGGTGCCGGAGGCCATCCCGGGCCTGGCCCAGGTGACGAACTCTTTCGATCCGTCGATGTCGCCTCCCGGTAAGGACCTCTGGTGGTTCTGGACCGGCCTCACCCCGTCTTATCCAGAGGACGGCTGGGACGTGGCCCGCAAGAAGATCACCGACAGCATCATCAAAGATGCCGACGAGTACTACAAAGGCGTCGAAGACCTGCAGGTGGCCGTGCGTCCCTTGGTGTTGCCCGACATCGAAGAGCGGTTCTGGGCGATCGACGGCTCGGTCTACCACGTGGACCCGACCATCAGTCGCTTCGGCCCCAACAAGCCGGTCGCCGGATTCGCCGGGTATAAGACACCGATCGACGGTCTCTACCTGACCGGATCCGGCACCCACCCGGTCGCCGGTATCAGCGGCATGCCCGGCCAGAACGCTGCGCGAACCATGCTCAAGGATTTCCACCTTCAGAAGAAAGGTGAGCGCATCGCGGGCGTGTTGAAAGAGTTGATGAGCTCAAGGAAGTCAGCAGACGCCGACCCCTATTCGAGCGGTCAGAACGACCCCTTCCCGGTAGCGCGTTGATGTGAGGCGCCGTCCCGATCGCTGACGGGACGGCGCCGTCCAAGTGCAGCCGAACCCCAGATTCTGGGATACGCGCAGATTTGTGTCCGCGCAAGGCCGAATTCAGCGAAAGACGGCGCTCTAGCTAGTCGGCTGCGTCGACACGCGATGCGTCGTGCAGGATTTCCACGCGACCAGTCGTGCCGTCAACCCGGACCCGCATCCCGTCGCGCAGCGTTGTGGTGCCGGTGCGGGTGCCGGCGACGCAGGGCAGCCCCAATTCCCGGCAGACGATGGCGGCGTGGCTCATCGCGCTGCCGACATCGGTGACCACCGCTTCGGCGAGCGCGAACAGCGATGCCCAGCTGGGATCGGTCGCGCGGCACACCAGGATGGAGCCCTCGTCGATGTCGGCGTCATCGAGATCACGAACGACGCGCACGATTCCTTCGGCGGTACCGGCGCTCACCCCTAGACCTTCCACGACGTCGGGCTGGTGCTCGGATGCCGGCCCGGTGGCCGCGGCAGCGGCGGCGGCAATCTCGGGCACGCCACGCCATACGTGCGGAAGAACGATCCGGTCGAA
Organism: Mycobacterium palustre; assembly: GCF_002101785.1. Taxonomy (GTDB): domain Bacteria; phylum Actinomycetota; class Actinomycetes; order Mycobacteriales; family Mycobacteriaceae; genus Mycobacterium; species Mycobacterium palustre. The sequence continues at coordinate 136,759 of NZ_LQPJ01000124.1, read as the reverse complement.
CGTGGCATGGTCGGATCGACGTTGACGGACGAGATCAGGCCAGTTGCCACGATCACCACGCACGATCTCGTCGATCGTCAGGAACATCACGTGCGTGGGATCGTCGAGCACACTCGCCTCGGCAAGATCCCGACCGACGACGCGTGATGCCGCGCGGGCGACGTCGACGGCTTGCAACATGCTGGCTCGTCCGGTTTCGCGCCAGGTCGGCGCGTGCGCCGCGAATCGGATGAGCGCGCGTGCCGGGATCGATCGGATCGGGCCGAGCGCCTGCTCCAGACGGCGGACTGCGGCCACATGCTCGCTCCGCCGTCGCAACACCAGGGCGTCAATGTCTTCACCGCCGCGACGGGAGCGGTAGGCGGCGGCCAGATCCGCGACGGGTTGGGTGTTCTCCCGCCATACCGTCGATTCCACCAGCCCCTCGCGGGGGCCGTGGAAGCCGTGCCGATGCAGGAAATCCCGGAGCGTGATCGTGTCGGCCGACAGGCTCCACAGATCGCGGACCAAGTCGAACTCGGCAGTCCCCTCATCGCTCTTGATGAGTTCATGCTGCACGCCGTCCAGCCCGGCCTTGACGGCCAATGCCTCGACGCGGCCCATCAGGCCCTGACACGCCATGGAGAGCACCATGTGCGTGACCAGGATTTCCTCGAACCGCCGGCGCGCCTCGGCCAGTGCCAGCACAGCCGAATTGCCCACCAGCGCCTCGGGTTCGAAGACAGTGGCCCGCCACCAGCGGGCTGTATTCTGCGCGCACGGTTCAAGCTCGCGCATCGCGCGACGCAATGCGCGGGGAAACTTCGCCGCGACGAACGGATAGCGGCGCATCTTGCGTAATCCACTGGGCTCCGGTTCGCCATCGCGCTCGACCGATCCGAACAACTGAGCTTCCATGGTTGCCGCAGAGCCTCCCGGCACACGCGCCGCCATCTGGCCTAAGAGATCCACGTTGGCGATGGCATGGCCGTAGGCCACGGAGAGGAAGCGACCGTCGACGTCGTCTGGGATCGGGCGCTGCGATTCCGGCAGCACACCGAGATCCACCCAGCAACCGCGCATGGTGGACTCGGTGGGCGGGAAGTACATGGACCAAGTCAGCGGGGTGATGGTTCCGGGCAGCCCTTCATCGACGTTGGCGGTGGTCCATCGCCGCTTGGCGCCCGGATGATGAACCGGACTTGCGGCCAGTTCTTCCTCGGACAGGTCTAGGGCGGATTCCGACCGATTCAGCGACACCCTCACCGCTCCTCAGTTGACGGAAGAGCAGACGGTCGGTAGTCACGCTCGATGACGCCGTAACCGACTTCGCCGTCAGGCGCCACTACACGAACCGTGCTCTGCGTGACGATGAGAGGGTCGGGCTGGGTAACGACGTCGACTCCATTGATGTTCTCGTTGGGCTGTAGATACGTCAACGAATAGCCGTGCAGCCATGTGGCTTTCAAAACCTCGGAGGAATGGTCCGCCCGCTGCAGGGTGATGTCCATCGAACGTGGTTCGTGAGTCGCGACCGAATGCAAACCGGTGACTCGGACATCGGTCCCCACCTCACAGACACCGGCCTGCTGAGTGCAGAAGGTGCGATGGTCGACCCTGCCGTCCTGACGCCAGTTCACCAGGCCGTTGACCACGCGACCACTCTCGGGAAACACCAACAACAGGAAGTGCAGCCCACCCAACTGCCCGACGTCCCGTGGCCCGCTGGAATGGTCCCGAATGGCGACGCCGTCGATGTCCCAACGCTGCGAGCCCGCGGTCAGCGAGCCCTTCGTTCGGAACCCCTGGTTGTGGTGGAAGGAGGCCCAGCTCAGGCGGTCGATACCCAGCGCGCCGTGCAGGTCCCACACCGGGGCGGCGGCTTCTAGTTCCAGGTCGAAAGACAACCGACGCGCCGGTCCGGCGCCCACCGGGCCTGCCGCCATTGCGCTGAGGTCACAGATCGCCCCAGCCCCGTCAAAGGCCAAGCGCCAGCTGCGCAACGGAGTAGTGCACGTGACTTTGAGGTTTCCCGTCGCCGGACCCCGATCGTCTGTTGCTCGCCCCCACGACCGATCGACCAGCAACTCACCATTGGGCAGCAACGCGATTACCTGAGCCCACCACAGATCGAGGTCGTTCGGCCACCTGCCGGTGTGCACGAATACACCGACCTTCTCCCGGGGAGACCATGCGTGGAAGAACATGGTCTCGCTCCAGCCCGGTGCATCAGCCGGCGCTGTATGCAACAGGTCCATTTCGGGTTCGACATTGAAGGGGTTACTGCCAGTGAGTAACCGGCTTTCAGCGGTTACGGGATGAGACACAGACGCAGATTATAATCTGGATTAAATATACGCAACACCTTGCCGGCTTCGGCGGTCTTGGCCTTGACGACAACGTCGAAAAGCTACCGAAACCGATAGGACAACCAGGAGGACCCTTTAAGGGTCCGCCAAAATCCGTTGGCGCAGAGCGCACGCCATGAGATCGGCGCCGAAAGCGACGGAACCCGCACCGCAACAAGGCGCCACCTTAATCGACTGCCACGCGCCGACACGTCCACCGAGTACCTTCTGGACGCCGACCACCACGAGTCGTGAACTCGCCCCTGAAAGCAAGGTGTTGACGGCACCGAAAACTGCTGAGATTCGTGTGATCACATGCGACCGAACCGCTTCAGGCCGGTGTTTGTGGACCAGAAGTGCGCCACCTCGACAGCGGTCTGCATCGGAGAATCGGCGGCAGCAGACCGACCATAATGATCGCCGGAAACAGTAGGAGCACGAACACCGCACCGCAGGCGGCCATCGTTTCGCTGCACACCCTGCGTCATCGCAGCATTCCCTTCGATCACCGGCTGAGGAAGCCGGGTTGCGTCAGGCGTGCCCACGGATCAGTCGTGGGTCGCCCAGGATTGACCTGGGCGACCCACGACGATGATCAGACGGCGGTTCTGTCGCGCCGGGGATCCCGGCTTGCGCCGTTCGCGAACACCAAGGTCGGTCCGACGAGCAGCGCCTGAGTTGGATCTTCCGGGTCGGTGGCAATCCCGTCGCCGGCTCGCACACCGCCTTCTTCGCACATCTTCTGCCACATGGCTTGGCGCATCGCACGGCTGGGCGTGACCTTGCCGTAGGCGAAGATCCGCCACAGCGTCCAGTGTGGCGCCGGCAGGTCGTTCGGCCGACCGACGAGATGATGAAGCACGAACATCCAGCCGACCATCATCGCCATCATGATGGTCGTCGCCACCCAGCGGACTGCGACAGGCAGTGTCGAGTTGCTGGCCAGAATGTGCACCCACCCGACACCGAAGTAGTTGAACATCATGCCGCTCGGCGCCGCCAGCAGCAGCCAGAATTTCTGAGCGCCCTTCAATCGGGGTACCGCATACGCCAAGATCGCGCCAACGGTGACAAACGACGCACCGTTGATGAATCCCCACCAATAAGGGAAGTTCAGAAACTTGTACGGCTGCACGCCGTAGTAGGTGTAGACGCCCAGGTTGATGCCGATCGTCTCCATCAACGCATCGGTGAAGATGCCCAATCCGAGCATCATGACAAAGTGCCGGGCGTGTGCGCCATTGCGGATCACGAAGTAGCAAAAGTAGGACTCGAGGCCGAGGAACGCGACGTAGCAGAGCGGAATCAGGGCCGGCACCGTGATACCGAAGTTCGTGAACGCCGGCACCAAGTTCTTCGCCCAGTGCAGATGGCCCAGCATGTCGAGCATGGGCTCACACAGGCTGCACAACAGGCCGCTACCGATCACCAGCAGTGGGGTGTAATTCCGATTTCGCATCGCCGCGCGGATGGCCCATGGGAGCGCGAAGATGACCACCGCGGCCCCGGCGATGAAGAAGAAGGCGAGTTGCGCCGGTGCGCTGCATTCGAAGTCACCCGGGCTCGGCACGATATTGGGTGGCCATCCCTCGTGACCTACCAGCGGCCACGAGCTGACGCTGATCATCGAACTCATCCGAATCTGACCTTTCCGCCTATCCATCGGCATTCTGTGCAACAGCGAGAGACACCCCTGGGCGCCAGTGACGGCGCTGACAGCTCCCCGCAGGTGTGGACCGGCTCACACTAACACAATGTCCATACAGCGTGTATACCTAATTTGAAATTAGCTTAAAATCGCTGTCCGACACCGCTGAGGTGGGCAAATCGGGAGTAAGGTGGCGGCGATGACCGAAACGACGAGGCGAACGCTCGGTCGACGGAGAGTCGCAGACACCGACAGCGCCTCAGCAGCCGAGAACATCCTGGCCGCCACCACGCGCCTACTCGCACGCCAATCGTTGACGGACATCAGCGTCGCGCAGATCCTCACTGAAGCAAAAGTATCGAGGGCGACCTTCTACTTTTACTTCGCCTCCAAGTTCTCCGTCGTCAGCGGCCTGCTCGAGCGCGCGATGGAAGACATCTTCCAGACAGTGCAGCCGTTTCTTGCTCGATCCCCCGAGGACTCGCCAACGGATGCCCTGGAACGCAGCATTCGGGCCGTGACACACGCCTGGCATCGACACCGACCGGTGTTCCAGGCGACCAACCATCACTGGCATGCCGAGCCCGAACTGCGCGATCTGTGGCTGGCGATAGCCGAACGATTCATCGCCGCCGGGGCGGCCGAGATCGAACGCGAACGCGCCGCCGGGATGATCACCTCGCCGATACCGAGCAGAATGCTTGCGGCAACCCTGTTCTGGGGCACCGAAAGAGTGCTGCACATCGCTGGGCTCGGTGTCGAGTCGAGCCTTCGCGACGAGGAGAGCGCGGTCGACGTTCTGGTGGCCATGTGGCGAGGCACCCTGTACGCGGCCTGAATGCCGCCCGCGACTCAGCCCTTTGGTTGACTATCGAGGTATATTCTAATTCCAGTTAAATTTTTTTTGGATCAACATCAGATCGAGGATGATCGTGGCGCTGAAGAACAAACTGGACGCGGATGCCGTCGGGGAACACCTTGCCGCCTGGCTGCCGAACGTGTTGGACGCCTCCGGCCCGGTCAAGGTGTCGAACGTGATGATTCCCTCGGCGAGTGGAATGTCCAGTGAGACGGTCCTATTCGAGGCCCGCTGGCAACAGCACGGTGAGCTGGTGGAAGAGGGTTTAGTCGTTCGGATTCCGCCTGAGGACGGCGGCTTGTTCGAGACCTATGATCTGGGCCGTGAGCTCAGGGTGATGTCGCTGCTGTCGGCGCACACCGATGCCCCGATTCCCCGGGTCCTGGCCCACGAGACCACCGGCGACGTTCTCGGTTCACCATTCGCATTGCTGGAGCGGGCGTATGGCGAAGTGCCTGGCGATGATCCGCCGTTTGTGACGGCGGGCTGGGTGGTCGACCTGACCGGCGAACAGCGGGCGACCATGTTCGACGAGGCTCTGAAGGTTATCGCGGACATCCAGCGGGCGGATCCGGTGGCACTGGGCCTGACCGAGCTACTGCACGCCGACCTGGGCGACACGGTCATCGAGCAAGAACTGCAGTACTGGCAACGCTTCTACAGCTGGGCCGCCGGCGACACCCTCAGCCCGACCATCGATAAGGCCTTCGAGCTGTTGGCGGCCTCCCGACCGACACAGGACACCCCGCTGGTCGTCTCCTGGGGCGACGCCCGATTCGGAAACCTCATGTTCGGCCCCGACCAGAAGGTCACCGGTGTCTTCGACTGGGAAATGGCCACCCTCGGCCGCCCCGAAGTCGACCTGGGCTACTTCTTGTTCTTCGACCGCGTCTATTCAGCCGGGATCGGGCTGCCGCGCCTGGAGGGCTTCCCGGACCGTAGTGCCGCGATCACACGTTTCGAGCAGCTCACCGGCCGCACAATGCACGACCTCGACTGGTTCGAAGCGTGGGCTGCGCTGCGGGGCGCGATCCTGCTGCTGCGCGTCGGCAAGCAGATGATCGAGCTGGGCCTGCTGCCCCCGGATGCGCCAATGCCGTTCAACAATCCGGCCTCGCAGGTCTTGGCCTCCCTGCTCGATCTGCCCGCACCGACCGGCGCGGTCGGGTGGATCACCGGGCACCGCTGACCCGTCCTCGGGCGACGTTGCCGGTCGTGGTCGCTGCGCTGCTCGATGGCTACTCGTGGGACACTCGATCAGAACACTCGGTGTAGGATGCCCTGCTCGAAAAAGCCTGCACCGGAACTATTTTCGCTGTCGAGCGACATGAAGTCGTCATAGGTTCCAAAAGACGGGCCCTCGGAGTCTGCGCCCATCGGCACAAAGAATCCGGCCAGCCTCGAGGTGACCGTCACCAGCCGGCTGCCGCCCTCCGCGTCTCGCAAACGGGCCAACCGGAATTGCCCGGCAGCATCGCGCCCGAATGTGACGTCGACGATCGTAACCGATCGGTTCGCGTCGATAAGAAAACCATCCGACCGTAGTGAGCCGTCTGCTCCCAGAAATTTCATGACGGTGATGAACGTGTCGCCGATTACGGCCACCAGACCCGCATACTCGATCCACTGCGCGGACTCGTCACGGAAACCCCATGTGCGGTCGCGCATTCCCTGCGCTCGCACCGGTGACTCGACGCCGTCGAGCACCAGGGTGCCGTTGATCTCGCAGGCCTGCTGGAAGTGCTGCAGCGGTTTGCCGGGCACCAACTCGGGGACAACCCCACTCACCGCATAGTCGGCCGCGACGAACAGCGGAACATTGACCAGGTCGGCCTGTAACCGCCCATGGCGCACTGCGATCCGGCCGTCGAGCCCGAATTTGATCGACGCGCTCTCGAAGCTGCCCGGGGGCAGATCTTCGATGATCTCCAGAACCTGACCTTGTACGGACACGCTGCACCGGGCCCGCCGGGCGCCCGTTCCGTTGGGCGATGTGGAGACATGGAATGTGCCGAACACCTGGTTATGGGTGTCCCAGAAGGACAGATAGGCGTTGTCTTTCCAGACGGGGTCGGTGGGTCCGGCTGCATCGGCGTGGATGGGTTCGGCCAATGGCCCCCATGCATGGGTGATTTCGGCAGCGGTCATCAGGTGGTAACTCCTATTCGTTGCAGGATTTCAACGGTTCCGGCGGCACCGTCAATGCGGATCAGGTCGCCGGTCTGCAGAGTGGACGTGCCGCGGGCGGTGTTCATGACGCATGGGACGCCGAGTTCACGCGCGACCACAGCGGCGTGGCTCATCATGCCGCCGATATCGACGACGAGCCCACTGGCGAGAAACATCAGCGACACCCAGGACGGATCGGTGGTGCGCGCGATCAAGATGTCACCGTCGTTGATCTCGGCATCCGCGGGTTCGTCGACCACCACGGCGCGACCTTCGACGACGCCTCCGGATGCGCCGACACCAGCCAGGGTGGTCCCATCCTCGGCCTGTCCGCTGGTCCGCACGACCGGTTGCGGCTGACCCCTCCACGACGATGGGACCTCGACCTGACGGTACTCGTCTCGAAGCTTTCGGCGCTGAGCCACAGTGGTTTTGGCGTCGGGCGGCAGGTTGGCGGCCAGTTCTTCTGCGGTGAGATAAAATGCATCGTCGCGATCGCCGAGGACACCTTCAGCGACCAACTGGTCACCGAGATGACGGGCACAGGCACGCACCACGTCGAGGCTTTGCAGGTATGCGACTTTCCCGACACCGCGCAGCGGCAGAAATCGGCGGGCGAGTCGCAGGACCAGCCGAGACTTGAGTCGTTGCGCACCCCCGAACGACGCGTAGAAGCGGCTCTCGGCTGGCTTGCCCGCGCGGCGCTGGGCAGCGGGATCGCAGTCGGGCGCCGCCGTATCGTCCATCGCCCGGTATTGCGCGATCAGCTTGCGCACGGGTTCAGGGTTCTCCCGCCATGTCACGCTGGACAGCTCGCCCTCCCCGGGACAGTGGTAGCCGTGCCAGTGCAGAAAGTCCGAGAGTTCGAGGCTGCCGCGCGAGACGCGCCACAGGTCGGCCAAAACTCGAGCCTCCTCGTGGGAGCCGTGGCCGCGCAACAGTTCAGTGGCATCCACGCCGGCCATGGCGGCCAGGTTGGTCAGTTGCTCGTGCAACGGCTGAATAGCGCAGGCGCTGACCACGGCCTGCACGGCGAGTGTTTGCTGGAAGCGGAAAAACGCCTCTGCCATCAACGATCGGACCTGCTCGCCGGACAGCGAATCGATCATGCCGATCGCGCTGCGCCACCAAGCGTCAGTTTCGGTGCGTAGCCGCTCGATTCGCCGCGCGATGTACAGCAGCGTCCGGGGGTAGCGTACGGCGATCCACGGGAGTCGCCGGATAGACGGCCTGCTGACGAAGTCATCGGGAACAAAGCCGAAGAAGTCCCGGGAGAGCGCTTCGCCTGACTGCCCAGGGATCAGATCACCCATCGCGCAGAGGAAATCCACCCGCACGGCCATCCGGCCATAGAAGGCACCAGTGATCCGGTGCTCGTCACGCTCCGGGATAGCCGCCTGATTGGCCGGTAGCACACCCATGGCCACGAACGGGGCACGCAGTCCGAGTTCGCTGGCCGGAACCCACACGCTGGCGCACAGCGGCGTCATCACACCCGGGACGGCCTCAGCCAGGTTGACCGAACTCCACGACGCATCTGGAGGCGAAACGGCATGTAGCGCAGACGCCGCCACAACGCCGGCCGCTTCCGCCACGCGAGCCTCCCCCGTTAGTGGAGTATCAGCATTTTTTATCCATATTAAAAATACCATATGCGCTCGCCCTGCGGAGGCATAGCGCGAAACCGTTGATTGACGCGGGAAGCTCTTCCATTCCCGTGACGTCGCCCGCGCACTGCTCGCGTCCTCATCCTGCTCGGGGCCCTACGCAGGAAGGCAATGGGGCCTCACCCAGCTGAACGCCGACCGCCAAACCCGGTCGAGTGTCAAATACCGCCGCGCGAAACAAGCTGACTTGCAATGACATTACGCTGAATTTCGTTGGTTCCCTCGCCGACAATCATCAGCGGCGCATCGCGGAAGTACCGCTCGACGTCGAACTCGGTCGAGTACCCGTAACCGCCATGAATCCGGACGGCATTCAGCGCGATCTCCATTGCCGTCTCCGATGCGAAGAGCTTGGCCATGCCGGCCTCCATGTCGGTGCGCTCGCCGCTGTCATAGCGGTCGGCCGCATAGAGAGTGAGCTGCCGAGCGGCGGTGAGCTTTGTCGCCATGTCGGCCAGATAATGGCCGATGGCCTGATGCTTCCAGATCGGCTGACCGAAGCTCTCCCGCTGCTGGGAGTAGGCGAGCGCGTCCTCAAGGGCGGCGGTGGCCACACCGAGCGCCCGGGACGCGACTTGGATCCGCCCGGTCTCCAAGCCCTTCATCATCTGCGTGAAACCCTTGCCGGGCACCCCACCGAGGATCGCCGATTCGGCCACGCGGTAGCCGTCGAAGGACAGCTCGCAACTCTCCACGCCCTTGTAGCCCAGCTTGGGCAGATCGCGCGAGATCGTGAGTCCCGGGCCGGGTTCAACCAGCAGGATAGAGATGCCGGTGTGTCGCGGCGTCGCCTTCGGATCGGTCTTGCACAGCAGAGCAATCAGACCCGATCGGCGAGCGTTGGAGATCCACGTCTTAGCACCGGTGACCACCAAGTCGTCACCGTCACGGACCGCGGTGGTCGTCATGCTCTGCAGATCTGATCCGCCGCCGGGCTCGGTGAGCGCCATGGTCGCACGCATATCGCCGGATGCCATCGCCGGGAGATAGGCTCGCCTCTGCTCCTCGGTCCCGAACAGTGTCAGCAATTTGGCCACCACGGTGTGCCCACCCATGGCCCCGGCCAGGCTCATCCAACCGCGCGCCAATTCCTGCGTCACCAGCACATAACATGCCATCGACACCGGAGAGCCGCCGTATTCTTCGGGGATCGCCAGTCCGTATATCCCGATCTGTTTCATCTGTTCGATCCACTTCTCGGGGTACTCGTTGTCGTGCTCGACCTCGCGAACTGTCGGCTTGACCTCCCGATCGATGAACCCGCGCACGGTCTCGACGAGCAGGGTCTCTTCATCGGTCAATACAGTGTTCACGCCATCACCTCTCGGGCCAGATTTTATTCTAGATTAAACGCGGGTGCGAGCACTTGGCGCATGCCCACCCTTCTTTCGGTCGGCCGGAGATGACGTGGGCCAAACAGTGATCGATGGCCGAGCCGACTACCCGACGCGTTTAGCTGGCGTGCCCGGCGCGTGCCTCATCCTCACGGGTGAGACCCGAGGCCTCGATGAATTCCTGATGCAGTTCGAACCATACGGTGTGGTAGGAGTCGGCGGTCGGCCTGGCCAACCAACTGGTATCGCCGGCTTTGACCTTCGTCAAGGCCGACTCGAGTTTGTCGGCGTACGCCTTCAGCCGGTTCAGATGTGTTGCAGCAGAATCGATGACCGGCCGCACCATTCGATGGACGTCATCGAGACGAGCAATCACAGCTGCGTCGTAGTCGAGGTCGTCGTGGGAGTTCGGTTGGCCGTCCTTGATCTGCCAGTCCGTTATGAGAGCTTTGAACTCGTCGTTGGCGTCACGAAAGCTGTCGTAGATGCCGGCCAGTACATCTTGGTCGACGCCCGACCGCTCCTCAGCCAGAAGAGCGTTAAGCCGCTCGCGTCCCGCAGGACTGAGCCGGACAGTCTTTCCCTCGACGACGAGACCCCCTGAAATCAGTTGCTCCAGAGTCGATGCGACCGCTGCAGGGTCTTCACCGACGGTGGCGATCAAATCCGGCTCACGCACCCGACCCTTGAGGCGGATCGCTTGCAGGACAGTTAAATCAGACATCGGTCAGTACCTTTGTGTTGTTGTCGAGTTGGTGCGCGACCAACATGGTGATGAGCGGGTGCGGGGAAACGACGTCGGTGAGGCCTGCAGCAAGCGCGTTGGCCACCGCTGATGGAGACGTATCGGTAAGCGCCGGGTAATCGCCCACTGCATGGCCGCGAATCGGGCTGACACGGCGCGCGATCTCGGCTAGCTCAGCAAGGTCCGGGGAATCAGTCTCGGACCACGCGGTGAGTTCCAGGATCCCCTCGCGCACCTCACCCTCGGCCCCATCAACCGTTATCAGCTTGCCCTCGAGCTCCGCGACGACCCCGTCTCCGCATCCGACGACGGCCGGTCTGCCTATCTCGCGGCTCACCACCGCGGCGTGCGATGTTGCGCCACCCGTCTCCGTGACGATTCCCCGCGCAGCCAGCATGCCCTGGACGTCGTCGGGGCTGGTGGCTGCGCGCACCAGGATCACATCTTCCCCCTCCTCGGCGGCATCGAGTGCCTCGTCGACGTCGGAATAGGCTTTGCCCGATACCACGCCTGGGCACGCCGGCAGTCCGCGTGCTAATAGTGGTGCGGCTAACCGGGTTTCAGGGAGAAGCGCCGGTGAGAGCAGCGTCTCGATCTGGCCCGGTGTCACACGGCGCAGTGCCTCCGCATCGTCGATCAGCTCTTCGTGGCGCAACCGCAGCGCCAGCCGTACCGCAGCCTGAGCGGACCGCTTGGCCGCCCGAGTCTGCAGCAGCCACAGTTTGCCCTCCTCCACGGTGAATTCGATGTCCTGGACGTCTGCGGCGAGCTGCTCCAGGGTCTGCGCCGCGCTCATGAGTTGGTCGTAGACGGCGGGCTGCTCATCCCGCAACGCCGCGATAGGTTCGACATCGACGTTCCCTGAGACCACGTCCTCACCTTGGCCGTTGGCAAGCCACTCACCGAATGGTTCGTCGGCTCCGGTGACAGGATTGCGCGAGAACAGCACCCCGGTACCTGAATCGCGCGCGAGATTGCCAAACACCATGGCTTGCACGACAACTGCCGTTCCTGCGTCGGCATCCAAGCCACGGTGTCTTCGGTACGCGACGGCCCGCGGGCTGTTCCATGAGGCGAAGACGGCTTCGACCGCTCCCCGGAGTTGCATCCACGGATCCGCCGGTACCTCGAGCTCTGGGTTTCCTCCCAGCACGATGCGCCGGTACATCTCGTTGAAGCGCTGGCGAGTGTCGCGGGCGAATTCAGCGGAAGCGGCGAGTGCGAGTGCCTTCTCGACTTCATCATTGATCCCGAGGTCGAGCACAGTGTCCATCATCCCGGGCATCGATAGAGCGGCTCCGCTGCGCACGCTGACCAACATCGGCCGTGGGCCGCGACCAAAAGTGCGGGATGTCTGATTCTCGAGCCCACGTACGTGCTCGCATACCTCGGCCCACAGCCGGTCGACGCACTGAGTGCGATCGGCGAAAAACTCCGCGCAAACGCTGGTCGTGATGCAAAATGCCGGCGGCACCGGCAACCCCTGCCGTCGCATCGAATCGATGCCGTACCCCTTGTTTCCAAGCACCTCACGGCCAAGGCCGGCCCGGCCGTCCAGAGCGACGACCGAGGGACTCGCTCCCTCACCTATTTTTGACATGAGATTAGATTCTAGATGAGTGTCGAAGATTTTGACACAAGATTAGATTTCTAGCGAAGTTCAGGCCACAGTGCATGACTCGGCCACGGGAGCCGGGCTGATCGCCCTGATATCGGCAAATCTCGGTGACGACCAAAACCGTTCGACCAGCATCATGAATCATGATGCGCTGCGCCCTCGCGAGTGACCGCGTACTGCTCCGGTCTCGCCGGTCCATGTCGACATCAACGAGACATCCGTCGGGTCTCGCGGGGGTTCAAGCCACGCTGCATGTCCTCGCCGAGCCTCTTCGGGCCATCGAATCCGGCGCTCCGCTCGTTGCTGCTGTCAGCAAAAAGAGGGCGGCATTGCCGCAGGGTTCTTGCCGATGCTCGGTGCTTGGTGGTCGGAAAAGGCGGCGAAACCTACAACTTGTGTTAAATACTATTGAACCGTGCCTAGAAACCCGTCTTCTACGAAGGCCGACGCTGACAGCACGAACACGAAGTCGCAACGCACGCGGGCGCGAATTCTCGACGCAGCCGCCCGTGTGCTCAGCGTCAAAGGTTTCGCCGGGACGCGGCTGACAGATGTAGCGGATGACGCCGAGATACAGGCACCGGCGATCTATTACTACTTCCCCTCCAGGGAGGACCTGATCGAGGAGGTGATGTACTGCGGGATCCACGATATGCGCACGCACCTACAGAAGACGCTGGACGCACTGCCGGCCGGCATGGCGCCCATGGATCGGATCATGGTCGCGGTCGAAGCTCACCTGCGGCACGCGCTCGAACTCTCCGACTACACCACCGCGTCGATCCGGAACTCAGGACAGATCCCCAGCCGGCTGAGCAAGCGGCAGAAGAAGGAGGAGGCCGCCTACGGCCGGATCTGGCAGGGGCTGTTCGCCGACGCCGTCGCAGAGGGTGAAGTCAACCCCGAGTTGGATCCGCAGCTGGCCCGATTCTTGGTGATGGGAGCTATGAACTGGACTGCGGAATGGTGGGACCCTCGCCGCGGATCCGTCGACGCCATTGTGGCCAACGCGCAACTTTTGGTCCGAAGTGGTCTCACCTCGGCGACCAAGGCATCCGCACCGGCAACGCAACGCGCTGCCAAGCGTGCGGCGACATCGGCACGACCGACCGGCGCACGCGCTCGCTCCCGCGCCCGTCGGCCATCTGAGTGACGCTGCCCGGCGAGACCGCTCACGTGGCACTTCCACCCCAGCCGTATCGCGCGACCGGCCTAATCCAGTCCGGGTGAAGGGAGTCGACGGCCTGCCGCCCCTCGACCACCGCCACCTCCAGCCGGCGCGGGGAGCTTGCGTCCCCGATCACCCGCACTATGGGGCAAATTCCGGCCAGTTCCTGCTGCAAGGCCCGATCGGGTGTCCCTCCGCTCATCAAGACCACATCGTCGAAAGCAAGTCGTTGCACCCGGTGCGGGGCCTCGAAACAGGCCACCTCCGCAGAACCGGGTGACAGTCGGTGGATGACCGTTCGCGGGAAGAACGTGAAGTCGCCCTTCAGAAGCTTCGCTAGAAGTGGGCTACCAACCATTTCCCACCGCATTTCCAGGTTCGCCGCTACCAGCGAATAACGGCTGACCATGAGGACGCGACGGCCGCTGTCGACGAGCTGTTGTGCGACGTCAGTGCTCTCGTAATGGCCGATCTCGTCGAGCATCAACACCGTGTGCCCGAGACTGGCTCCGCGCAGCACGTCCCAACCGGTGTGGACGCTGACCGTGCTGATCCCGGGAAGCGGCAGGCGCGGCTGCAAAGTCTGGAATCCGTCCCGGCGGGGCTTGACGCCGGTAGCGACGATCACGGCGTCCGGTGCCATTCGCCGCACCGTCTGGACGTCAGCGGGAGTCCGCAGCCGCACATCGATGGCATGCAAGCGCATCTGGTGCTCGTAGAAATCGAGCAACCTTGCGATCTCCGGCCGGGTGGGCGGCACCAGCCGGAGCTGTCCCCCCAGTGCGTCGTCCGTCTCCAACAGAGTCACGCGGTGACCGGCGATAGCGGCGCTGCGGGCCGCTTCCATGCCGGCCGGGCCACCGCCGATCACAACTACCTTCAGGCCTGGCGCGTGCCGGACGATGGTGTCGTCATCGTGGGTCAGCTCTCGACCGGCAGCGGGGTTGACCGTGCACATGGCGCGACCGCGGGTGTTCAGCCCGCCCGCACAGCTCTGCAAGCACGCGATACACGGGCGTATCTCGGCGCCGCGACCGCTTACCGTCTTGGTTATGAGCTCGGGTTCGGCGAGGGTGGCGCGAACCATGGCGACGAGATCTCCGACGCCGGAAGCCACTATCTGATCGGCCTGTTGCAAAGTGGCGATGCGACCGGCGACGATCGTCGGCAGCGTTGTCACGCGGGTCATTTGTTCGCTGACCGGCAGCATGTATCCGGGTGGTTGATGCCCGCCGCCGATCAGCAGGTCGCGCGCGTAATGCGATCCCAGCGACACGTCCCAGAAATCGACCAAAGACTCACGCTCCAGCATCGAGATGAGCGTGCTGAGGTGCGACGGCGTCGTTTGGTCCTCCGGACCGTCGGGAGATATCCGCAGTCCGACGGGATAGTCCCGTCCGACCGCGGTACGGACCGCGCGGAGAACCTCCACCAGATATCGGCACCGATTTTCCAACGACCCGCCATAGTCGTCATCGCGCAGATTGGTCGCCGGGGAGAGAAAGCTCGAGAAGAGGTAGCCATGTCCGGCGTGTAGTTCGATGCCGTCAATCCCCCCTTCGCGCGCGCGCAGCGCGGATGCGACGAAGGCTTCGGTCAACTCGTCCATCATCATGCGGGTCATCGGCACAGGCAGCATCCCGAGGCCTGGATCGGGAACGTGCGACGCGGCCCACGGCGCTGAGCTGTCCCGGGTCAGCTGGGTCGGACCGCCATGCCAGATCTGCTGAAACAGCTTCATGCCCTCGGCATGCACGGCGGTGGTGAGCTTTGTCAGACCCGGCAGGACGCGGTCGCTGGTCAAATCGAGCATGGCCGGCGAACTCCAGTGGACCTGCGCGACATCGGCGAATGCGAGCGCTACCCCACCGCGGGCCCGAGCCAGCAAGAACGCGATCATGTCGTCGCTCACCAACTGGTTGACCGCCAGCCCGCTGCCCTGGGAGGTGCGGACCACCCGATTGCGCAGCAATACGGGACCGATGTGTGTCGAGCTCAGCACATGCTCGTAGCCGCTCATCGCGGGACCGGAGTAAAGACCACCTCTAGCTGCGCGGGCCCACGGGTATTGCCGCCTCCCCGCCATTCAATATCGGCCGGGCCGCCCTCGTCGGACAGCCGGTAGTCGGGAATGGTCGCGAGGATCTCCTCGAGAACGATCAACATCTCCGTCACCGCGAGGTGCTCGCCGAGACACCTGTGACGCCCGGACCCGAACGTGAGGTGCGGGTTCGGCGTCCGATCGATGTTGAAGGAGAACGGTTCGCTGAATTTTGCCGGGTCGCGGTTGGCCGCACCGAAATTGAGCATCACTTTGTCACCGCGGTGTAGCCATGCGCCCGCTCGATCGTGGTCGTCGACGACGGTGCGGGCCATGTGGATGATCGGCGGGTCGATGCGCAGCGACTCGTGCACCGTCGCTTTCATCAGGGCGGCGTCGCTAAGCAGGCGGTCCTTGAGACCGGGCTCGGCGGCAACCCGGTATAACATGCTTCCGATGCCGTGGACGGTCGTCTCGTGTCCGGCCAATACCGTCAGTTGCACCATGCCCAGGGCGATCTGCGGCGGGATCTCCGCACCGTCGATGCGGGCGTTCACAAGTTTGCTGAGCGTGTCGTCGGTCGGGTTGGCACGCCTGCTGCGGATCAGTTCTTCGAGCCAATCTTCCAGCTCCTTGGCCGCCGCTCGTTTCGCCTCGATGCCCACCTTCGCCGTCGACAGGAAATTTCCGGTCAGGCGGCGCGCCACCGACCAGTCCTCGCGCGGGAGGCCCAGCGCGAGGCCGATCGCCAGCGACGGCACGATCTCAGCCACAGATTGCACGAGATCGGTGTGCCCATCCGCCGAGAACGCCGCGATGCAGTCCCGAACTATCTCGCGTAACTGCGGCTCCATAGCCGCGACGGCGGGGGCGGTGAAAAACGGCATGACCAGTTTGCGGTAGGGGGTGTGCTCCGGCGGGTCGAGTTCCGCCGGGACGACCGGCATCGATGCACCCGTTGGCGGGATCATGATGCCTGCCGTAGTGGTGTAGCGCTCGTGGTCGCGCGCCACCTCGAGCACATCGTCATACGTGGCGAGCAGCCAGAAGCCGCCATATTGATCACTCCACCCGACCGGGCAGTGCTGCCGAATCGCCGCGAGGGTTTCATGCAAGTGGGACTGCACGGTTGGGTCGGCGAAGTCGTAGTCGATCGCTGGGCAGCGAACGCTCCCCGGGGCATCGGTGGTCATCGAGGACTCCTCACCGCGAGTCGTTCCAGGGGGGAGCGCGGAAGCCGACCGAGGCAGATGCCACATTCGCCGCGCTGCGCCCTCGCGGATGTGCGGCCGCGCAGGGCATTGCGATTCGAGCTACCGCTAATCTAACGTCGTTAGGTGAGGATCGCAAGCAATCCCTGGACAGAATGGAGCGTCTGATGCATGTGCTGCTGTTAGGGGCAACCGGCAAGGTCGGCGCGCCGATCCGCGATGAATTGCGGGAGCGCGGCCACGAGGTGACCGCGGTGGTGCGCGACGGGTCGCGACTGCCCCCGGCCGACGCGTCCCTACATCACCGGATCGGAGACGCCTTCGACGGCGCATTCCTCGACGACGCTGCGCAGGGCACCGAAGTCGTGCTCTGCTCGGTGGCGCTGCGTGACGAGGCCCAGCGTGACCGGACACCCGTGACGCTGATACGTCGCGCCGCCCACGCCGCCGGCCGCGCCGGCGCCCGCCTCATTGCGCTCGGCGGTGCGGGCAGCCTCCGAACGGCCTCAGGTGTCGACGTGGTAGACACGCCAAGCTTTCCCGAAGTGGCCAAGCGAGAGTCACTGGGATTCCGTGCCGCGCTGCATGATCTGATCGACGACGCCCCCGAGGACCTCGTGTGGACCATGGTCTCGCCGCCCCTCGCTATCGAGTTCGACGGGCCACGCACGGCCAGCTACCGAACCGCCTACGACGATCTCATCGTCGACGAGGCCGGCGCCTCGCGCATCTCCGCCGCCGACCTCGCCGTCGCCGTGGTGGACGAGGTGGAGAAGTCCCAATATCCGCGCCGACGATTCACCGTTGGATATTGACGGTCCGCGGCCAATACCAATCGTTGCTTGATTAGGGTGAGCGTACGTCGATAAGCTGCACGGATGACAGTCCGGCACGGGGACCTTCGACTCGAGCGCCACGGCAACGTCGCAGAGATCATCTGGGCAGCGCCCAAGCTGAACTTGTTCACCCCACACGTGGCCGAGGCGTTCGAGGCGATCCTCGGCCAGCTGCCCAGCGACATCCGGGCTCTGTTGCTGCGCGCCGAGGGCAAGGTTTTCTGCGCGGGGGTTCGGGTCCAGGAATTCACCGTCATGGACGACCGGGCCGGCACGGATTTCAGCAGGCGCCTACTCACGTTGGTCCGCCGGATCGAGCAACTGCCCATACCGACGGTGGCGGTCGTCCACGCGCTCAACCTCACGATCGGTCTGGAACTGGCGTTGGCATGTGACTTCATCTGGTCGGCCGAGAACGTCGGGATGGGCCTGGTCGAGGCCACCGTTGGCATCACGCCGGCGGCGGGCGGCACCCAACGCCTGGTCGCGCGCGCCGGCGTGGCACGAGCCACCGAGATGGTCTACACCGGACGGACCTACGACGCGTCGCGATTGCGCGAGTGGGGTGTCGTCGACAAGGTCCTGCCATCCGACCAGCTCCTCACCCAGGCCCGCGCCTTCGCCGATGAATTGGCCGCGGGCCCCACCGTCGCGACAGCGATTGCGAAACAGATCATCGCCGTGGCCCGCGATCGCGGCGTGGCCGCCGCCGACGACATCACCCCGGACCTGGCCGGACCGGTTCTCATCAGCGAGGACGCGGCGATCGGGCTAGAGACCATGCTGTCGCAAGGGCCGGGCGCCAAACCCGCATTCGTTGGTCGGTGACGCTAGGCGCGCTTACCGAGCTCGGCGGCAGGCAACCACCGTGCCTGACGTTCCTTCACCGCCGTGTCGATCGCGTCCAGAATGCTGTTGGTGACCAGGTCGTAGATCTCGTCGAAGGACAGTCCACGTTCCGACAATGCTTTGGCCAACGCCGGATATTGATCGGCGTCGATGTCGTGCCGACTCTCGGGCGTGTATCCCTGCGTTTCGTGCAAGGCGCTGCCGATGGCGAAGAGCTCGAGAGCATCGAGCAAGGGCATCACCGCCGCGCCCGGAACGCCCTCCTCAACCAACCGCTGCGCCGAAGTATCAAGCATGCGGGCCCCCATTCCGAGCGAGCGTTTGCCAACGATCAGCGGGACCAACGCGGGGTGCTTGAGTAGCGCGGCACGCAACTTTCGGGCATTTTCGGGCAGCCAATGCCGCCAGTGGTCGTCAGATTCCTCCGGAGCGCGAACATCAGACAGCGCGAATTCCGCTGCGCCGATGAGGATTTCATCCTTGTTGTCGAAGTGGTGATACAGGGAAGCTCCGTTGACTCCGAGGGCGTCGGCTAACCTACGGATGCTGAGCCCTTCGAGCCCATCTTCGTCGATGATGGCCAGGGCCGTCTCCAAGACTTTCCGCCGCGAGATCAGCGCCACCTTCGGTCGAGCCATGCGCGCTCCTCCCACGATGTTGCTGACAGCTTAACCAAACGCCGTACCCGCTGCTGAGCACCGCAACGGCGGTGTCATCACGATGGCTCTCGCGCTAAGGAGCGGTCCGGGTTGTCGCGGTGATTCGTCGGACGCGGTCGTCACCGCTGTGCCGACGCCACGGTCGAACGTCCAGAGCCGTACTTCTGCTTCAGCTCGGCCTTCGGGATCTTGCCGGTGACGTTGCGTTCGAACGGCTCCACGACCAGGAAGTCGGCGGGCACCTTGTATTTGGCTAGTCGGGTCCGACAGTGTTCGGCGATGGCCGTCGTATCGAGTTGCGCACCGGGCCGCGGCACGATCAGCGCGCGACCGACCTCGCCCCAGCGCTCGTCAGCGATCGAGATGACCGCGGCGTCGGCCACGTCGGGATGCTCCGCAATGACGCGCTCGACCTCGGCCGGATACACGTTCTCGCCTCCGGACTTGTACATGTCCTTATAGCGGTCGACCATCGTCAAATATCCGTCCTCGTCTTGGACGAGGGCATCTCCGGTGCGGAACCATTCACCCGCGAATGCTGAGGTGTCGTCGCGGTCGCGGCGCCAGTAACCCGGCGTGACGGCCGGGCCGTGCGCCCACACCTCACCGGTCTGGCCGGGCGCGACGTCCTCGCCGTCGGGCCCGACGATCCGGATAGCGGTGTACTGCACGGGAAGTCCACATGAGCCGAACTTCGTCAGCGTGGCCGTGGGCGGAACGATGCTGACGATCGGACCCATCTCGGTGGAACCGTAACCGACACTCAGCGGCAACCCACGATCGTGGAAGGCTGTGGTGACCTCCCAGTTCAGGAAGCCGCCGCCAATCTGACCGTGCACCATGTGGTTGAAGTCAGCGTCGGCGAACGCGGGAACAGCACTCATCATCTGATACATGACCGGCGCCCCGGAGAAATGCGTGAAACCTCTGTCCCGGTCGGCCAGCAACTCGACTACTCGGACCGGATCGAATCTGGGTACTACCGCCACCGTTCCGCCCAGTGCCAGCACCGGGTTCGTCATGCTGTTGAGACCGGCCGCGTGAAAGAACGGCAACACCGCCAGATAACGACTGGACGACGACAGCCCGTAGGGCTGCACCGAGTTCAGCAGCTGGTAATGCAACGTCTGATGGGTGCAGATCGCCGCTTTGGGCCGACCGGTCGTTCCTGAGGTGTAGAGGAGTTGCACCGGATCGGTGATGCGGCTTATCGGGCGGGCGGCTCTCGGTGCGGCGGCCGCAGCGCCGGCGACGATGTCGTTCGCGCAATCGGCTGGAACGCCAGACTCGTCGGCTCCGGCCACGCCGGGGAAGGATGCCAGCCGCGGGATCCCGGCCGCCGCCGCGATGTCGACAGCCACCTCACGCATGCCGGCGTCGTGGATCAACACGATCGGATCCGAATCAGTGCACAGGAATTCCAGTTCCGGGCGAGCCAGCCGGAAGTTCAGCGGGACGAAGATCGCGCCGAGTCGCATACAGGCGAACTGCACCACTAGCACCCAAGGGTCGTTGTTCGCCAGCACGGCCACCCGATCGCCCTGAGCGACCCCCAGGTCGTCGGCGAGCGCGCCGGCCAGACCTCCAACCACCTCGTCGAGCGCGCGCCACGTCATGACCTCTCCGGTCGTGACGTCCTCGAGCGCGGGTGCGTGCGGCCTGCTGCGGCTGTGATAGCTGACCGGGTCAGAAGCCAGAGGGTGAACGCTCATAATCTCCGTCCTGCTGCGTCGTCAGTCAAGCTGCGGAATGACCGCGCTACCGATGAGTTCGACCATCTCACGGAATTCGCCCGCGGGCTGTCCACCCATGTCGATGTAGATGAGGTTGGTGGTGCTGGACAACAGCTGTGCCCAGGTGTTGAGCCGGTCGGCGACCTCTGCCGGACTACCTACGATCGCAGGGCCACGCGTGGTGAGGAATTCGAAGTCGAACGGCTTTTTGATGAATGGCGGCGGGTCCGGGTTGACCCTGCAGATGATGGTCTTCATCAGCTCGAAGTAGTTGTGGTAGCGCGGTTCCCACCGCTGCCTGGCCGCCTGGCTGGTTTCGGCGACATTGACATGCCAGCAGGCGCCGACCCGGGGTTGACGCGAGTGGCCGTACGAGGCGAACTTCTCCAGGTAGCTTTCGACCACCGGCTTGAACATCTCCGGATTGCCGAACGCCGAGGGCAGCATCAGATCGAGACCGAGTCGGGCGGCCAGTTCGAGCGACGATTCCGAGGCGCCACCGCCGATCCACAACGGTACGGCGCCGACCGGCGCGGGTTGAAGCACGAAGTCGTCGATCGGCCCACGGTGGCGCGATCCGGGCCAGTCGATCTTCTTGCCCGCCCACAACTGGGTGAGCAGTTCGATGTTCTCGGCGAAGAGCTCGTGGGAGTCTTCCAATCGGTTGCCGAACAGCGTGTAGGTGGAGACGAAGAAATTGCCGCGCCCCGCGACCACCTCGCAGCGCCCTCCTGACAACGCGTCCACGGTCGCATAGTCCTCGGCCACCCGTATCGGGTCGAGGTTCGCGGCCAACGTGACCGCGGTCGATAGTCGCAGGTCCTTGGTGCGCTCTCCGATCGCCGACAGGATCACCGGCGGTGCCGACGTCGTGTACTCCAGTCCGTGGTGCTCACCGATATGAACGCCGTGGAAACCGACGCCGTCAGCTGCCACGGCAGCTTCGACGATGCCGCGATGCCGTTCGGCCGCGGTCTCGGTTGCACCGGTGACAGGATCGGTGACCACATCCCCCAGCGACATCAAGCTCAAATTCATGTTGGCCTCCTATAGGAGTAGAAAGGGCGGTCAGGAAGTGGCGAAGCCGTGCCGCTGCATCCAGTCGTGGACGTGATCGGCGGCTTTTGACAAGTGGGAGCGCTGGTCGTTGCCGGTGAAGTAGTGGTTTGCGTCGACCAGATCGATGCGTTCCTTGTCCTGGTGGCCGATGGCGTCGAACACCTGCTCTTGATGGCTGGTGGGCACGGCGTCGTCGGTGCCGTTGCACATCATGAGGATCGGGACCGACACCCTTGGTGCGGCGTCGCCTGCGTCGACCTGTGCGGTGTCCAGGCCCCACTGGGACAGCCAACTGCGCGCGGTGGTGAAGCGCATCAGCGCGCCCGGGCTGGTATTGGCGATCTCCGGGTCGCCGAGGTAGCTCCAGCGGGGCCGGCGTCCGTTGGGTTCGATGGCCGGGTCCAGCCAGCGAGGATCGGCCATGGTGCCGTGTACGACGAACGCGTGCTCGGCGTGTGGGCGGCCGTTCCGACGAAATTCGTCCAACTTCTCCTGAGCGAACGCGGTGATCCGACGGTTGCGCTCACGTTGCCGGTCCCGGTATGCGGCCAGAAAATCCGCTGAGTATGGCGGTTGATTCGGGTTGGCCGGATCGTAGAGATCGAACTCGGCGTCGCGATTTCGCTCGGGCACCAATTCGTCGGTAACCGAGGCATCGAGGAATTCGGTGAGCAGTCGGTGGCGACTGCGGGGGGCGGCCAGCAACATCACGCCGTCGGCGGCCATCAGCGTGGTTTCGGCCAGCGGCGTCGGCTCCCCCGCCGCGGTCTGGGTGATACTAGGTTTTTCCGCTTCGGCCTGGTAGCCCATCATCGGTGAGCCGCCGCCGCTCCACCCGGCCAGCACAACCTTGCGGTATCCCAGCCGTTCTTTGGCGTCGCGCACGCAGGCGCCGACATCGAGGAGATGGTTTTCCATCTGCAGCGCCGAGTCACCCAACGTGTAGCGATTCGCGCAGCCGATGACATGCAGGCCGGTCCGCGCCAACTCGGGAAAGAGCGGCAGGTAGGCCGGCGAGCCGATCGGGTGCGACGCCACGATCACGGTGTCGGAGTCACGGTCCCCACGCAGTAGCTGGGCCTGACGCACGACGTTATCGCCGATAGTCCCATACACGTCCTTGCGCGCCGCCCGTTCGGTCGACACCACCAGATAGGGCGTCCGCCGGTACTTGGACCGCTCAACCGAGACCGGTTCGGCGGTCATAAGTAGCGCACTTTCCGCATGTTGCGCATCGCGTCCCTCATTTCCTGGTCATGGCGACCACAGCATCGTAACCATACATCGTTTGGTTTGTGAAGTCGCGGGTCAGGAACGTCGCGTCGCACGCCACGGGATGCCAGTGTCGACCCGGGGCTCACCAGGCAGGCCGAGAACGCGCTCTCCGAGGATGTTGCGCAGGATCTCCGAGGTTCCACCCTCGATGGAGTTGGCCAACGAGCGCAGATAAGCCTTGCGGACATCGTCGCCGCCGTACGCCGACGATGCGGTCGGCGCGGTCTCTGCGTAACCGTCGATCAGCAGTCCGGCCGTGCCCGAAATGTCAACGCCGAACTCAAAAATCGCCTTATTAAGCTCGGCCATCTGCAGTTTCGCGATCGAGCCCTCGGGCCCGGCTTCCCGGCCGGCCTGCGCGGCCCTGACATTCGTCAGGCGAGCGGCTTCTGCCTGCGTCCACAGCAGCATGAGCCGCTCGGTGGCGACTGCCGTCACCCGTCCGGCCGTGGCCGCCGCACGGTAAGTCGCGACGGCTCGGGCGATCGTCCCGTGTCCGCGGGGCGTGGTGCGCGCGCCGATGGCGATCCGCTCACTGGCCAAAGTGGTAATTGCGACTCGCCAGCCCCCGCCGACCTCACCGAGCACATTGGCTGCCGGGATGCGGACGTCCGTCAGGAACACCTCGTTGAATTCGGCCTCACCGGTGAGCTGACGCAGTGCCCTCACCTCAACCCCCGGCGTGTGCATGTCGAGGATGAAGTACGTGAGCCCTTTGTGTTTGGGAACGTCAGGGTCGGTACGCGCGAGCAACAGCCCGAACCGAGCGACGTGGCCCAGCGACGTCCAGATCTTCTGGCCGTTGACGACGAACTCGTCGCCGGCGGACACCGCACGGGTTGCCAACCCGGCCAGATCCGAGCCGGCGCCCGGCTCGGAGAACAGCTGGCACCAGATCTCCTCGCCGGAGAAACAGGGGCGTAAATAGCGGCGCTTCTGCTCTTCGGTGCCGTGTGCGTGAATGGTCGGCAAAGCCATCCCCAGCCCGATTACATTGCGCGCCTGGTGATCCGGACAGCCCGCAGCAGCGAACCTGCGATCGACGACCGACTGCAGCGAGCTGTCGAGGCCGCGCCCACCATACCCGGGGGCAAAGCTCACGACCGCGAGTCCGTCATCGAAGCGAGCTTCACGGAGCGCGCGATCCGATTCGCCGTCAGCCGGATCGCTGACCGGGTGTCGCCGCAGAAAATCAGCAACAGCTTCTTCGACCGCGTCGACTTCAGGCGACGGGTCACCGGGCTCCGTCTCGTTGAAGATGCCTTCAGCGGCCGGCAGTTCGGACTCGCCAGCCATGTCGAGCAATTCGGCAAGCCGGGCGCGGTGGCTGGACGGGGATCCGAATAACAGCTGAGAGCTCTTGGCGCGCTTGAGATATAGATGCGCCGGGTGCTCCCAGGTGAACCCGATACCGCCGTGGATCTGGATATTGTGCGCCGCCACTCGCGTATACGCGTCCGAACACACGCTGCGGGCCAGGCTGGCTGCGACGGACAGGTTGGCCACATCGTGCACGGCCGTCCACAAGCCGTGGTGAACCACCGACCTCGCCGATTCGACATCGACAAGCATGTCAGCGCAGCGGTGCTTGATGGCCTGGAACGAGCCGATCGCCCGGCCGAACTGCACCCGGGTGGCGGCGTGCCGCACCGCGAGGTCGAGGGCCCGTGTCGCACCCCCGAGTTGTTCGGCGGCCAGATAGAGGGCCGCCAGGTCCGCGCTGCGCTGCAGAGCGTCTGCGGCGCCACCATCGACGCCCAGCAAGTCAGCCCGCGCGTGGTCGAAGGTGACTTCAGCCAGCTTGCGGGTGGTGTCCATGGTGCTCAGCGTCTTGCGCCGGACCCCGTCGGCATCACCACCGACGGCCAGCAGGCACGGGCCCGCTGCACTGCGGGCGGCGACGAACAACACATCGGCCGCGAGCCCGTCGACCACTATCGCGGCGGTACCGGATACCTCCCACTGACCGGCGTGCTTTGCCGCGGCCAACGCACTGTCCGCAGGGCCTGGGCCCGACCACGCCAGGGTCGCGATGGTCGTGCCGCCGGCGATTCCCGGCAACCATCGAGCCGCGGCAGCGTCGTCATCCAGCGCGAGCAGGGCGCTCGCGGCCATGCCCACGCTGGACAGGAACGGCCCACCGAACAACGCGGCGCCCATTTCTTCGAACACCACGCCGAGCTCGACCGCTGTCGCACCGCTGCCATCGAATCGCTCGGGAATTGCCAGGCCCTGTAGCCCCAGCTGGTCGGCCGCGCGACGCCAGACCGCCGGGTCGAAGCCGATCTCGGTCTCCATGCACCGGCGCACCGACGTTTCATCCGAATGCTTGTCGAGGAAGTCGCGCACCACCGCGCGCAGCTCCTCGGCATCCTCCCCCGGAAGGAAGTTCACACGTCTACCTCCGCGTCACTGGACCACGTCGAAAACCAAGGGCAAACTCTCCGGGCCGTTCGCGATTCCCGCCGCCCAATGGACCTCGGCCTCGGGGCTGGCGAGGCGCAAGTTCGTGATCCGTTTGAAGAGCTCGTCGAAGGCGATCGCGATCTGGATTCTGGCGAAATGGGCTCCCAGGCAACGGTGCAACCCGAGCCCGAACCCCACATGGCCGCCGCGACGCAGATCGAACCTCAGGTGCGAGGCATCCTCGAAGTGCGTCTCGTCGCGGTTCGCCGAGTCGAACCGCACCAGGATCTGCTCGCCCGCTTTGATCTGCAATCCGCCGACTTCGACGTCCTTGGTGGCCGTTCGCCCGAGACAGCCGACGGGCGAGGTCAGCCGGATGAGCTCATCCATGTCCTGGCGGATCCAGGCAGGGTCGCGGAGCCGCGTTTCCAACTCGGGATGAATTGCCAACTGATGGGCGATACCGCCAAGCGCACCCCGCGTGGTATCCAGGCCTCCGAGGAACAGCACGGCCACGACGCCGAGTCGCTCCATCTCGGTGAGGTGTCTACCGCCTTCGACGGTGCCGGTGGAGATGGCGTTCATCACTTCGTTGGCTGGATTGGGGTTTTCTGTCTGTTCGGCGAGGTACTGCACGGACAGCGCGACGAGTTCGCCATAGGCCTCGTCGGTTCCTTCGACCGCGACGCGGACCACCACGTCTTGGGCGTGCGCCATTCGCACGGGGTCGTCTTCGTTGAAAACAGCGCGCGACAAGGCATTTCCGACGAACGGCCCGGCGAATTCCCGGACGAAATCGAACCGGCCGTTACCAATGAATCCATCGATCAACTCGGCTGCGTTCTTGCGCAGTTCAGGCTCGAACTTCGTCAGGAAGGTGCGGGTGAAAAGGGGGTTGAGAATCTTGCGCAGATCAGGCTGATACGGCGGATCGGCGTCCAGTGGGTTCAGTCCCACCGGAGACGGCCGAGGCGCCACACCCTTCGACGAGAAGGTGTATGGATCTTCCAGAATTCGTCGCACATCCTCGTACCGGAAGACCATGTACTGGCCACCGCCGTCGGCATCAGTGTGCGCGACAGGACATTTTTCGCGGGCATACGCGAGTACATCCCACTTGATCTTCTCGTGCGCGGGATCCCACATGTCAAAGTGCGGAAGCAATTCTTTGTAATCGATCCCCGGTTTGGACACCATCCACCACCACGCCCTTCATCGCCAACGTAGTCATCCGCGCAGTTCGCGCGGGAGCGTAAATCAGATTAAACCATCACCGTTTGGTTAGGGCCACCATGGCGAAATAGCTTCCGTCGGTCAGAACGTGATCATGCCGCGCATGATGGTTCCGCTGAGCAAATCGTCGTAGCCGTCGTTGACCTGCTCGAGGCGGTAGGTCTTGGTGATGAGCTCCTTGAGCTTGAGTTCGCCCCGTTTGTACAACGAGAGCAGACGGGGCAGGTCGGCGTGCGGGTTGCACCCTCCGAACACGTTGCCGACGATCTCTTTTTGGCTGAGGATCACGTCGACCAGCACGACGTCGACGTTGGTCACGCTAGGAGGCGCGACGGATGTCAGGCAGGCGCGACCGCCCTTGCGGGTCAGCAGCATGAGGGGCATCAGCATGTCGCCGCTCATCAGGCTTGCCGTCATGATGGTTTTGTCGGCCATGACACCTCGGGTCAGCTCGGTGACTAGAGGCATCGCCTCCTCCATCGACGCGACCGAGTGGGTGGCACCGAGCAACTCGGCCTGCTGCCGGCGGAACGGCACCGGATCGACCGCAACGATGACCTCGGCGCCGGCGATCCGCGACCCCTGAATGGCACTCGACCCGACGCCGCCGCACCCAACCACGACGACGGTGTCCCCCGGACCGACCTGTGCACGATTGACCGCCGCCCCGAATCCCGTTGCCACGCCGCATCCCACGAGCGAAGCCAGCTCCAGCGGGATGTCGTCGTCGATCTTCACGCACGAGTCTTGGTGAACGACGGCGTACGGGCTGAAAGTGCCCAACAACGACATCCGGGCCAAACCTTGTCCGCGAGCATGGGTGCGCGGTTTGCCGTCCACGATCGGCATTCCGGCCATGATGACGGCACCGTAGTCGCACAACACCGAATCACCGCTCGCGCACCACCGGCAGTGCCCGCATGCCGGCATGAAGGCCATCACAACGTGGTCACCCGGCTTGAGCCGCGTCACCCCGGCGCCGACCTCTTCCACGACACCGGCGCCTTCGTGTCCACCCACGATCGGAAGACCAATTGGCATGTCTCCCTTGACACCATGGTCGTCGGAGTGACAGAGGCCGCTGGCGGCGAGCCTGACCCGCACTTCGCCGGGCAGCGGGTCGTCGAGTTCGACGTCCTCAACACTCCACTTCTGCCCGACTTCCCACAAGACCGCCGCCGTTGTCTTCACTGGTTCTCCTTCGTGACTGAAAAGTAAGGGAGCGCGCAGAAGTCGCGGAGCTACCGGATGTCGAATTCGATCGGCAAGGCGTACAGGACGCGGCTCATCCCCGGCCGTCGCGCGATCTCGGCCCCCGGAGCAAGCCGCAGGTTGGTGATCCGTTCCAGGAGCGTGTCGATGGCGATGCGAATCTGCTGGCGCGCCAGGTGCATGCCGATGCAGCGGTGCACACCCATTCCGAATGCGACATGCGGGTTACGTTCTCGGTTGAAATTGAGTTCGTCAGCGCCATCGAAGATTTCGTCGTCGCGGTTGGCACTGGCGAAGTGCACCAGTACCCGATCACCCGCGTGGAGCTGGGCGCCATTGAGATCCACATCGCGTGTCACGATGCGCCCCATGGCGCCCACCGGCGAACTGTGGCGGAGAAACTCGTCTAAAATCGTGCGTTCCCAGCCCGGCTTGCGCAGCAACTCCTCGAAGGAGCGGTCGGTAGCCAGCTGTAGCATCATGTCGCCGATGGCGACCTTCGTGGTGTCGAGGCCGCCGATGAACAGAACTTGAACCACGCCCACGCGTTCCGCATCGGTCAAGGGACGGCCAGCGACCGTGCCAGTAGTGACTGCCTCGACGATGGCTCCCGGGTCGGAACTGGCAGTGCGTTTCTCGACGAACTGCACCATGAGCTGGTAAAAGTCCACAACCCCTTGGGGGTCACCGGTGATGAAGCGCTCGTTGCATTCGGCAGCCTCACGGAAGAGTTCCCCGTCGTCGTCCTCGAAGATTACCGATGCCAGCACGTTAGTGACGAACGGGCCGGCGAAGTCCCGCATGACTTCGCAGCGGCCTGACCCGATCCAGGTTTCCATTGCTGAGCGAGCGATCTCGCGGACCCGCTCATCGCTGGCGGCAAGCCGCTTCGGATGGAAGAACGGGTTCAGGAGTTGCCGGAAGCCGTGCTGCAGCGGCGGATCGGTGTCCAACGGAGGCAACGGCACCCCGGCGTTGCCGGCGATGTTGGTGTACTCCGTGGAAGAGAAAGTCTCTGGGTCGGTCAGCACGCGCCGGACGTCGTCGTACCGGGTCACGATGTGATAGCCACGTGTGGCCGAAGTGTGCGGCACGGGACAGTGCCGACGTGCGTAGCCCAGTACCTCCTCCGCTCGCTCTGCGTGTTCCTTCAGGAAAAAGTCGAAGTTCGGTAGTAGGGCCGCGATCTCAGTTTCGGTCAGCATTGAGGCGAGTTCGGCATCGCTATTCGCCGTGTCGGTCATGGAAACGGGCCCCTCTCGCCGGGCTGCTAGTGCAGCGTTGCGCGGCCAACCGATGAGCATGCCGACCGCCTGGAGCGATCCGGCTCTCCAAGTTTCGGAGTTGTCCAGATCACAGCCGCCATTAATCTAACGATGATTGGCTACTGCGAGCAAGTCTCGGCCGTCGGCGCGCCTTGCTTCAACCGTCACGACACGGGAACCGCCGTCCGCGCTCGGCAGCAGTCGTCAGACCCCGACCGAGGCCGGTCGGGCCGCGCGTTCACGCCAACACCGGATGAGCTCGGCATTCTCGTCCGGCGTGCTGCCGTAGATCGCGATCTCGTCGACCCCCGCCGCCCGGTACTCGGCGAGCCGGTCGGCACAGTGCTCGACGGAACCGATCGCACACGACTCGGCCATCCACTCGTCGGGCACGAGCCGTGCCGGCTCCATCAACTCGGCACGGTGGAAATCCTGATCGGCGTTCTTACCCATCAGCTGTTTGTGCGTCCGCAACTTGCCCAGCACCGACTGGTCCCAGCCGTTGGAGTTGGTCAGCGCCTCGCCGTGCCCGGGCCACTCGAGGTAGGTGACCGCACGTGCGTGCGCGTAGGCACGCGTGCTGAACTCGTCCAGCTCGGCGGCCACCACGATCGGGTGGCAGATACGCAGCGAGGCCGGGTCGCGATTGCGGTCGGCGCAGGCGTTGCGCAGCCGCTCCACCACCGTGTGCACCGCATCGACGGTGAGGAAGGGATAGAGCATCACGGCGTCGAACGCGTCGTGGGCGACGGCCTTGGCGAACTTCGGTCGGCCGTACCCGCACGCCCAGACCTCGGGCTTGGGAACATCGCCCAGCGCATCGATGGTCCGCAGTTGGGTGCCGTTGTAGTCGACCACGCCGCCTTGCCAGAGTGCTTTGACGGTCTCGGCGTAATGAACGAAGTGGTCGTAGGACAGTTCCGGCATGTCCGGTAGCGGCACGCCGCGCCCAAGCCCGAGCACGAACCGCGGCCCATAAAGGGCGTTCATGGTCGCGCCGAAGCTCGCGGCCACCATGGGGTGGCGCGAGGACGCCGACCACACCCCAGTGCCGACGCCGAAACGTGTTGTGCGCGCGGCGATGCCGCCGAGAATGGCGCCGGAGTCCTTGAGGTCGAAGCGTTCACTGAGCCAGCCACGGCGAAAGCCGAGGCGCTCGGCGGCCTGCGCATCAGTCAGCGCGGTGCTGATGTGGGTGAAGCCGCGCTCCTGCTTGGTGGTCACCCGCCCGCAGATGAGGTAAATGCTGAGGTCGTCGACGACCGGCGCGAGTTGGCCGCTCGGGTCGTGATCCACGGTTTCCATTGCTGTGCTCCTCGGTGACGTCGCCGCGTGCAGCCGTGATCAATCCCATTGACCACCGGCATCTTTCAATCAATAACAGTAAGAGTACTTGTACGCAACGCGGCGGTGCGACAATTTGCAGATGCCGGCATCGCTGAAAGGTGGAGGCCAACTCACCCGTCGAACCGTGATCGCGACCGCCATCGCGCTCATCGAATCCGACGGCGTGGACACGTTGACCATGCGCAAGCTTGCCCGTGCCTGCGGAGCGGCGCCGATGTCGCTGTACCGGCACGTCGCCACGAAAGAGGAGCTGTTGCACGCAGTCGTGGATGCCTATCTCGCCGACGTCGAACTGCCGTCTACGGACGACCTGCCCTGGGATGAAGCGATCGAACGGGTCGTGCTGACCGTCGCGGCAGCATTCGACGCGCACCCACAGCTAGCGGAAATTCTCGCAGTTCAACCGATCGACGCCGCCGCGGTGTTGGACGCGATGGAACGCATCGCCCGAGCCTTGAGGTCTGCGGGATTCGACGACGGCGCGGTCAGAAGTGGACTGGCGACGCTGAGTGCCTTCGCCACCGGCTACGCGCACCGGCGTGCCGCGCATCGCCGGGCCCCGGATGTCCGCGCACGCCGTTTCGGTCGCCTCGCCGAGGAGCCGGAACGCTTTTCGGCTCTATTGTCGGTCTCCGCGGGGGAGGGTCTCGACACTCCAGAAAACTTTCGCGTCGGACTCGGATGCATCATCGACGCCCTGCGGCGTCAGGCGCCGGGCCCACGGCGTCGGGTCGGGTAGCCGACACGACCGGGCAATCCAAATCGTCACTGCCTCAACGATTGATCGCGGAACTGAGCTGTTCGATCAGCTTGTGTTTGCGGACTTTTCCGGTCGGTGTGAGCGGCAGGTCCTCGGCGCGGTAGAACACCACCCGCTTGGGCACCTTGAACCGCGCCAGATTGTCCCGGCAGAGGTCGAGGACGTCGTTTTCGGTAATTGTCGCGTCCGGCGCCGGAACGACGACCACCCAACCGGCCTCACCCCAGCGGTCGTCGACCATGCCAACAGCGAAAGCCTGGCTGATCTCGTCGTGGGATGCCAGCAGATCCTCGATCTCCTTGGGCATCACCAGTTCGCCGCCGCTCTTGTACAACTCGCGGCTCCGACCGGTCACCTGCAGGTAGCCGTCGGCCCGCACCCGTCCAAGGTCTCCGGAGAACAACCGCCCCTGCCGCAGCGTCGCGGCGGTCTCCTGTGGACGGTTCCAATACCCGAGCATCACCGTCGGCCCGGACGACACCAACTCGCCTTCCTCGCCGGGCGGCAGATCCTTATGCGTCTCGGGATGCACTGTCGCGTAATGCACCAGAGCGTCGGTGCCTGGAATAGACGCGGCACCGGCCATTTTCGCCTTCCCGGCGGTTTCGGCGGTGAATTCCAACGGGTCTTCGGGTCGTGTCAACGTCATCGCCCCGCCGCACTCGGTCATCCCGTAGCCGGTGACGATCTCGCTGACACCGAGACGGTCTTCGACGTTGCGCCACAACCAGATCGGCGCAGGGGCCGACCCGCAGAGCATCGCCCGCAGGGAGGTGAGGTCGTAATCGCGGCGTGCGGCACTCTCGACCAACGCGACCGCCATGGTCGGCACGCACAGGATGTCACTGGCGCGGTGCCGGTCGACACCGGCGAAGTACCCTTCGGGACTGAACGTGGGCTGCAGAACGACCGCACCGCCGGCGAACATCGCCGAGAGCAAGCCTTCGATGTAACCGAACATGTGATAGCAAGGCAACGAGAACAGGATGCGCCGCCCGTCCTCATAGGCTCGTGTCAATGCCGACGCATAGGCGGTACGCAACACCGCGTCGTGGGTGACCAGTACGCCTTTGGGTGAGCCCGTCGTACCCGAGGTGTACAGCATGTCGCCGGGGTCGGCGGGGTGGGCCGCCAAATCGTCGGCAGCGCCGCGGTTATCGTCGCCGAGCTTACCGAGTCCGGGCAGCGTCAGGCAGCCGCGGCGTGCCCGGCCGTCGTTGTCGAGCAGCACTACATCGAGCGCGAAACCGGACCGCGGTGAATCCCAGCCGGGCATGATGTCGTCCAGCATCGACTGATAGTCGAGGCCACGGAAGCCGGTCATGGTGACTAACACGCGGCACCCGGCGTCATTGAGGACAAAGCGCAATTCGTCCTGCCGGTAGAAGAAGTTGACCGGAACGGCGATGGCTCCGACCCGGGCGATAGCGAACTTGACCGTCACAAACTCTGGGTAATTGGCCATCACCATGCCGACCCGATCGCCCGCGCGGACACCGAGTGCCGCGAGGCCGTCGGCCAGCCGGCGTGACTCTGCCGCGACCGCAACGTAACTGAGTTCTGCATCGTCGGTGAGCACCAAGGGCCGCTCGCCGTACTGCGCAGCGCACCAATCAAGCCACTCGGATAGGGTGTGAGATCGCCACACGGGGAATCGCGCGCGAAGCAGCTCCCGTCGCGCAGCGATGCTCGCGGTCAACGACTTAGCCACGCCATGTCGGCCGCTTCCCTACCCCACCGGGTTGGTGCCGAGTTTTGCATGAGACATGTCGCTGATTTCGGCCCAGCGCTTGGTTATTTCGTCCAGAGTCGGCGGTGTGCCGAATGTGACGCCGTCGTTTTGGAACTGCGCGACGCGCTGCACCAGGCCGCCGCCGACAACGAAAACCGAACCGGATTCCTGGTTCTCTTCTGAAACCAGGTAACCAACGGCCGGCGCGACGTGGTCGGGGTTCAGCTTGTCGAGCACCTCCTGGGGTGCGATATCGGCGGTCATCCGAGTGGCAGCCATCGGCGCGACCCCGTTCGCGGTGATTCCGTACTTGGCGCCTTCGATCGCCAGGGTGTTGAGCAAGCCGACCAGTCCGAGCTTGGCGGCGCCATAGTTGGCCTGACCGAAATTGCCGTAGAGCCCGCTTGTCGACGTCGCCATGACGACGCGACCGAACTTCTGCTCGCGCATGTGCGGCCACGCCGCACGGGTGACGTAATAGCCGCCGTAGAGGTGCACTTGAATGACCGCGTCCCAGTTCTCATCGGTCATCTTGTGAAACGCGCCGTCGCGCAGGATTCCCGCGTTGCTCACCACTCCGTGCACAGCCCCGAAGTTATCGATCGCGGTCGCAACGATCGCCTCGGCCCCTTCCCGGGTGGCCACACTGGAATAGTCGGCGACCGCACGGCCACCGGCACCGACAATCTCGTCTACGACCTTGTCCGCCATGCTGGTTCCCCATCCGGAGCCGTCCCTTGCCCCGCCGAGGTCATTGACGACGACGAGCGCTCCGTTGCCGGCCAGGAAGTGCGCATAGGACCGACCGAGGCCCCCGCCGGCGCCGGTGACGATGACAACCTTGTCCTGCAATCCGGGCACTTATGATCCTCCAGTCGGTTTCAGACGCGGACAGCTTGGTTTAATTTAGATTCAAATTTTCACTCGAGTCAACCGGCGTTGGGCAGAGTCGCGAAGATCTGGCGGTTTCGAATGCCTTGCGCACGCCCACGCACCCGCGACGCTGCGGCCGACTAAAGTGCCAATGATGGCGAACGGCGTCTCCCGAGGGGCCTACTTCGACACGGGTCTCGACGTCCTCTCCGACCTCGGTTACGGCGGGCTGAAGTTGGCCGAGGTGTGTCAGCGGCTCGGGATCAGCACCGGTTCCTTCTATCACTACTTCGAAAACTGGCCCGCCTACACCCGCGAACTGGTTGAGCACTGGCACCAGGTAAACACTGTTCGGTTGGTGGAGTGGATTCGGACCGAACCCGATCCGCGCCGACGCATCGACCGCATCATCGACATCGGCCTGAATTTGCCCCACGGCGCTGAGGCGGCTATCCGCGCGTGGAGCAGCGTGGATGCCCACGTGTATGCGGTACAAGCCGCCGTCGACAAAGAGCGCCACCAGATTCTTCGAGAGTGCGCATTCGAGATTCTGCGTAACGATCGGCAGGCGCAATTGTTCGCCGATTGGGCGGTCTACCTGCTGGTGGGCTACGAGCAGGCCACCTTGCCTCCCGACCCCGCCGCGCTCGAGTGGATTGTCAGCCAGTTGCTCGACGCCTTGGACGCCGACCGATTTTCTTCGGTGCCGCGCAGCTGAGCGACGCGCTCATATCGCCAGCGCGGCCTGATGGGCTTCCTTGAAGCTGTCGAAGGCGGTTCGCGGTGCTACGGCGTCTCCGACCACCGAGTGGGGAATGCTGAGCGCCTGTACGACTGGAAGCAGACTGAGCGCCGGCCGCATCGGCACTGCGGCGACCACCGATCCGACGGCCAGCTCATCGATCGTCTCGCCGTCCGGCCGGACGATGGTGGCCACGCCGTCCTCCAGGTCGCCGAATATGCCCTGGGTGATGATGCGTTTCAGCCGCCGGTGCCAGGTACGGGGGGCTTCGAAGCGGTGCAGAATTCCGCCGAAGGGCATCACCGTCTCATAGCAGGTGACAAAGGTGACGGACCTGCCGTCGGCGGCCAGCGCCTCGGCGACCAGCGCCGCTTCGTTGGTACCGAGCGCGTCGTAGACGAGGACGTCGTCGTGCACGCTGCCGGAGAGCGCCGCGGCGGTGCTGATCATGTGTTCGGCGCCGACCAGGTCCGGCGCGAACGTCGCCCCCGTCGCCAGAACGACGTGATCCGGCGCGAGGTCGGCGAGCATGGCTGCGGTGACCTCGACGTCGAGCTCGACTTTCACCTGTGCTTCGGCGAGTTCGTTTACCAGATGGTCCAGTGAGCTGGCCAGGTCGGCTGCCGCGGTGAGTTCGACGGCGCGCAGCCGACCGCCGGTGCGCGTTCCGGCGTCGAGGATGCGAACTTGATGCCCGCGCTGCGCGGCGATCTCGGCGGATTTGAGACCCGCCGGCCCGGCGCCGATGACCAAGACCTGCTTGCGGTGGGTAGCGGGCCGGATGCGGAGCTCCTCCTCGCGCAGCACCGCCGGATTGTGAAAGCAGCTTGCGGTCGGCGAACCGGCGAGCTTGCGGTCGACGCAGACGTTCGCCGCGACACAGGGACGGATCCGATGCGCCTGCCCGGACTCGAGCTTGCGTATCAGCGCGGGCTCGGCGATGTGTGCGCGGGTCATGGCTACCAACTCGCACTGGCCCTGAGTCAGCAGCGCCTCGGCGGTACCGGCAGAAGCGATCCGCCCGGTCCCGATCATCGGGACGGTTGTGTTCAGAGATTCGCGCAGCCGCCGCAGATAGCGGATGTTGGCGCCCTCGGGCTGCCGGTAGTTCGGGATCGCACGGTCGTAGCTCGGCCCGCCATAGCCGACAGTGGTGTTGAGCACATCGATCTCGCCGGTGTCGAGTAGGCGTTGCAGACCTTCTGCGATAGCTCGAGGGCCTTGTCCCCCGTCGTCGGCTGCCCGTAGGTCGTCGGTCGGGGTCCGATAGCCGAGTATGCGGTTTGCACCGATTTCGGCGCGGACCTGATCGATGAGGCAGCGGGCGAAACGTGTCCGATCGCCGCTGCCGGACGGCCCCCATTCGTCCTCGCGCGAGTTGTTCCACGGTGTCAGGGACTGCTGAATCAAATACCCGTGCCCGCCGTGGAGTTCCACCCCGTCGCACCCCGCCTGTGCGACAAGCCGCGCAGCGCGTCGATAGGCGTCGAGGACCTGCTCGATCTCTGCGCCGGTCATCTTGTGCACCGGCTCGCCCTCGGGCGTCTGGGTGTGGTCGAACCCCCACAACGCCGGCCGGGCGACATCGTTGTCGGTGCGGAACGTGGCGCCGAAGTGCACCAGCTGCACGATCAGCGGCGTGCCCTCCCGGTGCACCGCCTCGGCCAGGCGCGCGTGCCGGTCCAGGATCTCGGCCGGGTATTCGCCGAATGGGTTGACGTAAAACGGGTGCGCAATCAGCAGCCCTAGGCCGCCCGCAGCTCGTTGCCGGGCGAACTCGATGTACGAGTCGGCAGGCAGCAACGGGTTCCGCCAGGGTTCGCTGATGCTCGTGGCAGTCATGACGACGCGGTTGCGCAACTCCACCGTCCCGACCTGAAGCGGGGACAGCAGCGTAGGAAAACCAGTCACGGACCGGTCTTCTCCGGTGTGAACACGATCGGCAGTGACTCGACGCCCCGGGTGTTGCCGCCTCCCGTCCAGCGAATCTCGGCGCCCGGAGCGATCCGGGCATCGGGCAACCTGCTCAACATCTCGTTGACCACCGCGGAAAGTTCGGCCACCGCGAGGTGTTCGCCCAGACAGCGATGCCGGCCGGTGCCGAACGTCACGTCCGACGGCGAGCGCGGCCGATCCAAGCTGAACGTGTCGGGCTCCGGAAACACCTCGTCGTCACGGTTGGCTGCGCCGAAACAGAGCATCACCTTGTCGCCGCTGTGCAGGTGTTGCCCGCGCTTCTCATGGTCGGCCACCACCGTCCTGGCCATGTGCATCACGGGCGCATCGAGTCGCAGGGCCTCGGCGATAGCCACGTGACGGAGAGACGGGTCAGCCAGCAGCCGGTCCCGCAAACCCGGCTCGGCCAGGATCCGGTAACAGAGGCTGCTGATACCGTGCACCGTCGTCTCGTGGCCGGCAGAGATGATCAGGCGAACCATTCCCAGGATCGCGGCGGGCTCGAGCGGGTCGCCGTTCTCGCCGGACAACGCCACACCGATGATCTTGCTCAGAGTGTCGTCGCCGGGCTCGTCGATTCTCTCGTCGATCTCGCGCTGGACGAAGGCCTCGAACCGTTTGGCGCTGGCCATCTTTTCGTCGAGACTCACCTTGGCCGACGAGAGGTACTCCATCATCAGCCGGCGCATCTCGTCGGCTCGATCGCGGTCCAAGCCGAGATAGTGCGCCAGTACCGCGGGCGGTACCGGGTCGGAGACAGCTGACACCAGGTCCGCGTGGCCGTCCGCGACGAACTTGTCGAAGCACTCCCGCACCAGCTCCCGGATAGCATCGTGGTTCAGCGCGACGGCCTTGTTCGTGAAGAACGGCATGACCATCTTGCGGTACGCGGAATGCTCGGGCGGATCGAACTCGGCCGGCACCAGGCGCATCGATGCCCCGGTCGGCGGAATCATGATCCCCTGCGTTGTCGTGAATACCGAGTGATCGCGTGCGGCATCGACAACGTCGTCGTAACGGGTCAGCGTCCAGAACCCGCCATAGTTGTCGCTCCAGCCGACCGGGCAGCGACTCCGGAGATCCGCGAGAGTCTGGTGCATCCGCGGTGGCAATTCCGGATCGCCGTGGTCGAATCCGGTGGACGCCGGCCTAGTGCCCGGTGATGTCCCCGACTCCCTCATTCGGAAACCCCGTGCCTCATTTCGGCCGCAGTGGGTGCTGACACGACGGGTTGGCCGAGCTCGAGCTTTGAAATCCAGTCATCGCAGTAATCGCGCCAAGTGGTGACCTTGTTTGCGTCGAATTCGAGAACTCCCGTAACCGGGATTTCCGCGATCACGGTGCCGTCGGCGCGGTACAGGTTGTCCGACCTTTCCACGACCACTCGGCGCGAGGTTGCGAGCAAGGTCCGGATCGGGCACTCGACCGTCGCGATCTGCAAGGCGTCGAACATCTCGTCGAGACCCTTCAGGCACTCTTCGAGACCTGTCAGGGCACCACGGCCGCTGTTCCACCAGACCAAGTCGTCCGTGCCGTACCGGCGGAACGATTCCTTGACTCCTTCGACACCCGGTCCCCACATCTCGAGGATGTGTTGCACGATCCGTTCCTCGTTGGTCATCATCGGCCGCCTCAATCGAGCTGGCCGACGGCCAGCAGCGGGCCCGGATCGAAGTAGTCGCGCCACTGGGTGATCTTGCCATCGGCCCATTCGAGGACACCGACCACGGGAGCGGCGAAGATCTCCTCTCCGTCGGCGTCGAACACCCGGTCTATCCGCTCGACCATCACCAGGCCCGGCGTGGCCAATAGGGAGCGAACGTCCACCCTGGTGCTGCTGAACTTCCATGCCTGGGCTTGCGCAGTCAGCAGTTCGATGCACGCTTCAAGGCCTTCGACGCTGGGAATGCCGGTATTGATCCACTTCACGTCGGGGGCGCAATAGCGTTTGAACGCGTCGATGATGCCGTCCACCCCTGATTCCCACAGCGCGATCATGTCCCGCGTGTGGCGTTCTTCGTCAAGCATGTGTCCGCCTCCTTCGTTCTCGTAAGCCGATCGGTGGAATAACGCGGCCGCACTAGACGAGCGCGGGAACCTCCGAGACGCCGATCTGGCGCAGCACATCGGCCAGATTCCAGTAGTCGCGGTTCTGCGCGATCAACTCACCGCGGATGACACCGGTCGAAATCCCACGGATGGTGAACTGCTGGCCCTGTCCGGTGAAAATGCCGAAGCTGCCGTCGATCACACCGGACACGGTCCACTCGAAGCTGTAGCTGTCCTCGTCGACCACGAGGCTCTCCTGCACCGCATTGAAGGAGTCGCCCGCCGCCTCGAAGTAGAGGTCCCAGAAAGCCTGCACCGAATCTTTTCCCCGGTGGATCTGCTGGACAGCGAGGTCCTCGTAGCTGATGTCGTCGGTGAAGCAGGCCAGCGCCGCTGGAACATCCTTGGCGGCGAACGCATTCCAATAGCGGGTCAGCATGTCTCGATTAGCGGCGACTGACATCGTGACTCTCCTTCTGGTGAGTGACCAGGGATTCGTGGTCGGTTGGCGCGGGCGTTGCCGTAGCCGAGTGGTAGTGCTCACGCAGCGCCGCCTTGGCCACCTTTCCGGTGGCATTGCGGGGCAGCGCCGCGACGACGTCAAGGTGTTTGGGGTACTTGTAGCGGGCGATGCGGCCCGCGCACGCAGATTGCAGAGCGTCGAGGGTCACGTCGGCGCCCGGGCTCGCCACCACGACCGCCAGGCCTACCTCGCCCCACTTCGCGTCGGGGACGCCGATGATCGCCACCTCGGCGACTTCGGGCAGGTCGATGAGAACGTTTTCGACTTCGGCCGCATAGACGTTCTCGCCACCGGACTTGTACATGTCCTTGTAGCGACCGGCGAAATAAAAATAGCCGTCGGCATCGCGGCGGGCCGCATCGCCGGTGCGGAACCAGCCGTCCACGAAATACTGTTCGTTGGGCAGGTTCCAGTAGCCAGGGGTGACCGCCGGCCCCTTCAGCCACACCTCGCCGACCACGTCGTCGGCGACATCGGTCAACGTGTCGGGATCGACCAACCGCACCGCGGTATGCAGCACCGGCTTGCCGCACGTCCCCGACAGCGCCCGCTCCAGTCCCTCCTCGAGCACCAGCGCGGCCGGGCCAGTCTCGGTGCCGCCGTACTGCGGGTGCAGCGCGACACCCTTGGCAGCGAAGGCCCGCAGCAGCTGCGGAGTGGTGGTACCGCCGCCCAGGACGATCTTGCGCATCGTGCCGAAGTCGGTGGTGCCGAACGTCGGATCGTCGATGAGGGTCTGAAGCAGCGACGGCGCGGTGGTCAGATGGGTCACCCCGTTGGTCTGCTCGCCGATGTAAGCCAGGATTGCCGCCGGGTTCCAGCGCGCCATCGTGGTGACCTGCCCGCCATGCATCAGTATCGGGTTGGCCAGCACGTTCAACCCGCCGGCATGGAACAACGGCATTGGGTTGAGCATGTTCACAGCCGGGGCCGCGACCTGAGCCGCGGTGAGGATGTTGAAGGCGTTCCACATCATCGATGCGTGCGAGACCAACGCTCCCTTCGGCGTACCGGTGGTGCCGGACGTGTAGAGGATGTGCGTGATGGCGTCAGGGTCGTGGGGTTGCGGCGGCAGCGGAACGAGTCCATTGCCGGGCTCGGCGCTGGTCAATGTCTCCAGCTCGAGAATGGTCTGCACGCCCGCGCCGTCGGCCACGTCGCGCGCGGGTTCGACCCAGGTTGCGTCGTGGGTCAGTGCGGACACGGCGGCGTCGATGCACTGGTGCCGCATCTCCGCGGTGACCAGCCGCCAGTTCAGCGGCACCATGACCACACCCGCCCGCATCGCGGCGAACTGCAGCACGAACGCCCGTGGCGCGTTGTCGGCGACGACGGCGATCCGGTCTCCCGGCCGCAGTCCATGTGCCAGCAGCGCGGCAGCGGCCAAGCCCACTCGCTGCTCCAGCTGGGCCCAACTCACCTGCTCGCCAGTGTCGGCGCTGGCCAGCGCGATGGCGTGCGGCCGAACCGAAGCGTGGTGCGCGACCCAATCCGATACCGGAAATTGGAAAGTCCTCGACGGCATTGTCACCAGGGGGCACGACCGTCTGAAGCCGGCGTCGTGGCAACGATGTACGAACAATGCATGTTTCGTCAGCCCGCCCTTCTCCTACGTGCCCGATGGCCATCGAAGGCATTCGTCCGCACGGTGGGCACGAACTTGATCACGACGCGCCCCGGGTGATCGGCTGCGCGAGCATGGGCCTGCTGCGCCTGCTCGTCGTGCGGGTCGTAGCGGCGGGCGATCTCGGCCAGGAACCACAGAATGCGTTGGCGTTCCCGGACGACCTCGCTAATTCCCTTGAAGGAAACCGACTTTGAATGACCCATCGAGGTGCCCATCGAAGAGATGACCACGCACGAGCGGGGATCGCGCATGATCGCTTTGACGCGAACCCGGGATTCCTCGGCGCACAACCAGATTGCGCCTTCAGCGTGAATGAAAGCCTCAGTCAGCGCGACCGGGTCGCCAGCGCGGTTCGTCCAGCAGAAGGTGCACTCGAATTGCTCTGCCAGCAGTTGCGCGACCTCCTCGTCGCTGAGTGTGAACGCGCGGGCATCAGCGAGCGAGTCAACCTGAACGTCGCCACGTGAGGGCGGCGAGGAACTTCGGGTCATCGAGCATGTCCTTCCATGCGGTTGCTCAACAGGTTTCGTGACACGTCCGACGTGACGTCAGGCTCGTGCGGTATGCACCACTTGAGGCTCGGTGAACGCCAGCAGCCCGTCGACCCCGTTCTCCACACCGATGCCGCTCCATTTGGCGCCACCGAACGGCACCGTCGGCAGCAGCGCCGCGTGGGTGTTGACGAAGGCTGTACCGCACTCGAGGCGTTCGGCCACCTCACGGGCAGCCACTTCATCGGAGCCCCACACCGAACCGCACAGGCCGTACATCGTCGCGTTGGCCCGCTCGACCGCTTCGTCCACCCGCGAATAGCGCAGGATCGGCAGCACCGGACCGAACTGCTCCTCATCGACGACCGCGACACCCTCGGCGACATCGGCGAGGATGGTGGGCTTGAAGTAGTAGCCCGGCCCGTCGATCGCGTCACCACCGGCGACGACCCGGGCACCGTTGGCCACGGCGTCCTGCACCAGGCCTTTGACGCGTTCGAACTGCGGTCGGGTGGACAGCGGACCCATTTGCGTGGCCGGATCGGTCGGGTCACCGACCGCGATCGCCGATGCTGCGGCTCCGAAGGCCTCGATCGCCTCGGCGTACACCCCGTCCGGCACGTAGATCCGCTTGGGCAGGGCGCACGCCTGGCCGGTATTGAAGAAAGCCACGCCGAGCAGCGCCGGGATCACCGAAGCCAGATCGGCGCCAGGCAACAGGATTGCAGCGTCGTTGCCGCCGAGTTCCAATGTCAGCCGCTTGAGGTCGGCGCCGGCCGCCACGGCGACATTCTTGCCGCCGGCGATCGAACCGGTGAAGGTGATTTTGCGGGGAATCGGATGCGCTACCAGCGCCCGTCCCAAATCGTCTCCACCCGAGATCACGTTCAGCACGCCGGGCGGCAATACCTCGCCCATGATCTCGCCCAGCAGCAGGGTTGCCATCGGGGTGAAGGGCGAGGGCTTGACGACGACGGTGTTGCCGGCCAACAGCGCCGGCGCGATCTTCCACATCGCTAGCCCCAGCGGGAAATTCCACGGCGTGATCGCGCCGACAACACCGATGGGCCGCTGCGCGACTTCGATGAGCGCGCTGCTGTCGTCCTGCAGGATCCGCCGCGGGATTTCCATCTGGGCGAAAACCTGCAACCACGCGACGCAGATCTGCACCTCACTGGCGGACAGCGGGGCGGGCTTGCCCGTCTCCGCTGTCAGCGTGGTCGCGAGTTCGCTGTGGGCAGCGGCGATCGCGTCCGCCAGCCGCAGTAGCGCTTTGCGTCGCTCGGCTTCTTCCAGCCGCCACGACCGCCCGGCGGCTTGCGCACTTTCCAGCGTGTCATTGAGTTGCTCGACGGAGCACTCCGGCGCTTGACCCACCACGTCGCCCGTCGCGGGATTGATCACGTCAAAGGTTGCCTGCGCGTGGACTTTGTTCCCGTTGATCGTCATCGCGACCATAGTTCTCGCCTTCTCTTTCTCGAGTGAGGTAGCAGGCAGTCGATGCGGCCCGGCTGGTAGCGCCAGGTGACCGCACTCACAGCGTGTAAAGCTAACACTGATTGGTTTACTCCGAAAGTATCGGCCGGCGTCCGTAACACTTCCTCCACCAAACGGCATTGAGCAGCCTAACGTTGTTTGATAACCTCAGCTCCCAACACGCTGCTCGAACACATCGTGGTGAGGAGACAGTCAGTGAGCGGACCCTTGTCCACAGAGCGCGTCGCGGATGTCCTCGTTGTCGGCGGCGGCCACAATGGGCTGGTAGCCGCGTGCTATCTCGCTCGAGCCGGGCTGGACGTCCTGGTGCTGGAAAGCCGCGATGTGCTCGGGGGCTGTACGACCACGGAGATCCTGATCCCCGAAGCGCCCGAGCACTGGTTCAGCCCCTGCGCAGACGACGTCATATCGCTTCGAGCCTCGACGGTTCCCAGGGATCTCGAGCTCGCCCGGTACGGCTACCACGAGATCGACGTCGATCCCCCGTACGTAGCGCTCGCCCCCGACGGCGGGTCGCTCGCGTTCTGGCGCGACGTCGACCGCACCGTGGCAGAGGTAGCACATTTCTCCCGGCGCGACGCCCGGACTTTCGAACAGCTCATCGAGCAGCTGATGCCGATATCGGATGCCGCGATCGAACTGATGGCGACCAATCCGACGCGACCCGATCTGGGCAGCGTGCTGCGCGCCGCGAGCAAGCTGCGCCGCCCACGCGGTATCCCCACCCTCGCCTCGTTGGCCACCGTTTCGGCCGCCCAGGCGATTCAGGAGCGGTTCGAACATCCGCTAGTGCAAAGCGGCCTGGCTCAGCTCGCTAACTTCGGTTCGCCGATCACCATGGAGCACACCGGGATCAACTTGCTGATCGTCCCGCTGATCATGCGTGTCGGCATGGCACGTCCGCGGGGCGGGATGGGCATGCTGCCACGAGCGCTGGAACGCTCACTGGTCGCGGCCGGCGGCCGGGTCCAGACGTCTGCCCGCGTCCAAGAACTGCT
The DNA here is from genome assembly GCF_002101785.1 of Mycobacterium palustre. Lineage (GTDB taxonomy): Bacteria > Actinomycetota > Actinomycetes > Mycobacteriales > Mycobacteriaceae > Mycobacterium > Mycobacterium palustre. The sequence continues at coordinate 92,850 of NZ_LQPJ01000124.1, read as the reverse complement.
GCTCGACGGCGGTCACATCGCCGGCGTGCGGCTGACCACGGGTGCGGAGCTGCGCGCCCGCACCGTGCTGACGGCGACCGAGCCGACGCAGGTGTTGAACAAATGGCTACCGGACGGTGCATTGTCAGAACGCATGGCCGCGCGCGCTTCACACATACCGACGCGTAGCGGCAACTGCGCACACTTCAAGATTCAGGTCGCTTTTCGCGGCAAGCTGCAGTTGAAGCGGCACAACGCCGCGCGCACCGACGGACTCGATCTACGGACGCCCACCCACGTCGTGGGAAGCATCGACGATATCTGCCGGGCGATCACCGACGCGGGTAGCGGCCGACTGCCCGACCCACTGCCTTACGCGAGCATGATCAACACCGCGATGGACTCAACCCTGGCGCCCGCCGGCCAAGACTGTCTGAGCCTGTGGTCGGGATGGGTGCCGTTGGAACCCGCCGAAGGGTGGGACGACATGAAGGCCGCCACGGAGAAGGCTCTGGTCGAACACGCAATGAGTTACCTGGACGGCTTCGAGTCTTTGGAGGTCGCTCGCTGGGTCGAGTCACCACCGGAGATGATGGCGCGAACCAGCGTGCCCACCGGCAACGTCTACCACGTCGACATGACGATGATGCACCTCGGCCCATTCCGGCCGGCGTGGGGTTTCGGGGGCTACCGGACACCGGTGCCGGGCCTATATCTCAGCGGCGGCGGCACCCACCCGGGGCCCTCGGTATCCGGCCTGCCCGGTCAGCAAGCTGCCCGCACCCTGCTGCGCGACCTGCGCAAAGGGAGAACACGCACGTCGGACAACGCACGACTGGCACAGCACGCGACCTGATGTCGGCCGTCGGCACGACCGCCGGAGCGGCCGGGCGACTCTTAATTGCTGCCGTAGTCCAACTTGAGCTGCGCCCTGGACACCTTGCCGGTCACGTTGCGTGGCAACTGATCCACCACCGACAGTCGCTTGGGCAGCTTGTAGCGCGCCAACCGCTGCGCGGCAAAGGCGTTGAGCTCGTCGAGGGTCACTGCCGTGCCCGGGGCCGGTACCACGACCGCCAGCCCGACTTCGCCCCACGTCGCGTCGGTGACGCCGACAACGGCGACGTCACCGACGTGCGGATGCAGAGCGAGCACCTGCTCGACCTCGGCCGGGTAGACGTTCTCGCCGCCTGATTTGAACATCTCCTTGGTGCGTCCCGACGGGTAGTAGAAGCCGTCGACGTCGCGGTAGGCGGCGTCGCCCGTCTTGAACCAGCCGTCCTCGGTGAAGTATGCGGCCTTGTCCTGCCCCCAGTAGCCGACGGTGATGCTCGGACCGCGCAACCAGATTTCACCCGTCACCCCGGTTTCGACGTCACGGCCGGCGGAATCGACCAACCTGATCTGGGTGTGTGGTGCCGCGCGGCCCGTCGACCCCTTCTTGGCGACGCCGATGTTCGCCCTTTCGTTGTCCAAAACCGTTGCCATCGGCCCCATCTCGGTGCCGCCGTACTGAGGCTGAAGCGGAAAACCGTGGTCGGCCCACCGCTGTAGCAACTCCGGTCCGGCGACCGCCCCGGCGATCACCCCGTGCCGAAGGTGCGACAGGTTCGCACTCGAGAAGCCGGGCAGGTCGGCGATGCGCTGGTACATCAGTGGAATCGCGGCGAAATGCGTGATCGGCGGCTGCCGGCTCAGCATCTGCTGCAGCACCTGCTCGGGGTCGAAGCGCGCCATCGTCGTCACTGCCCCGCCGAAGTAAAGAATCGAATTGGCCATCACGTTCAGTCCCCCGGCGTGGAACAACGGCATCGGGTTGAGATGGTGGCAGCCGGGTTGTGAGAAGCCGGTGGTGTGCGCGGCGCTGAGGGCCTGCCACACCAAAGTCGAGTTGGTCGAGATGGCACCCTTCGGCTTTCCCGTGGTGCCCGACGTATAGAGGATGTGGGTCGGGTCATCCATCGTGATCTCACCCGTCGCCCGCAACGGCCTGGCTGTCCAGATCGCATCTTCATAGTCGATCGGGCCTTGCGGGCAATCCCAGGAGAGCTGACGCGGGATCCCTGCCTTGGTGGCGACCTCGAGAGCGACCTCTGCCCAGACACCGTCGTAAACAATGATGCGTGGCTGAGCGTCCAGACATATCTCTTGGATCTCAGCGGTATGCAGGCGCCAGTTGAGTGGGACGAACAGCGCCCCGAGGCGCATGCACGCGAATTGCACCTCGAACACCCGGGGATGATTCTCGGCGATCAGCGCAACCCGGTCACCGTGACCGGCGCCGAGTCCGCGCAGCGTGGCGGCAAGACCTGCCACCCGTTGCTCGAGTTCAGCCCACGTCGTTCGGATTCCGTCTTCGGCGCAGCCGAGCGCGAGCGCATCCGGGCGGTGCTGCGCATGGTAATCCACCCAGTCGGTGGCGAAGAAGGCCAATTTCGCTCCAATCGCGACGGAGTTACCAAACGACGTATGAATGGTAGTAAAAGGCGCCCATGCTCACTCCGAAGCCGCTCGGCAGGCAGGGCAATGTTGTTTTACCAAACGCTGATCGGTATCGTCCATCCCAATGGCGCCGGACGAAGAGGCCCTGTCGATAACCGGAGATCACCATGACGCAGTTCGACCACCATTCCGAGGATTTTGCGCAGAACTGGCGAGAGATTTACGCCAGCATGCGCAACGAATGCCCGGTGGCGCACAGCGACCAGCACGGGGGCTTTTATGTCCTCACCCGCTACGACGATGCCAAGCGGGTGTTGCGGGAGTCCGACACTTTCGTCTGCGGGCGCGACCTGACATTTGGTGACACCGTCGTCAAGGGCGGGGTGACCGTGCCGACCAACCCGGTGCGGATGGGCATGATGGAGATGGATCCTCCGCAGTCACAGGCCTATCGGCAAGTGCTGGCACCGTGGCTGTCACGCAAGGCCGTGGAGCACTACCGGCCCCGCATGCAGGAGATCGTGTCCTGGATCGTCGACCGCGTGGTCGAGGCCGGTGAGCTCGATTTCGTCGACGACATCGCCAACCCGCTGCCCGCGATGGTCTCGCTCGACTACTTCGGCTTGTCGCTGGAGAAATGGAGTGACTACGCGACGATCCTGCACAAGGCCGTCTACCGTGAGCCGGGCTCTGCGCGCGACCTCGCCGGGCTGCTGGACGACCTGCGCGCCACCGTCAAGGCGCGACGCGCGACGGCGCACACCCCGCCGACCAATCTCACCGAGGCGCTGCTCAATGCCGAGGTCGAGGGCGTGCCCATCGACGACGAAACGGTCACCGAGATGGTGTTCATGTTGCTCAACGGGGGCGTTGACACCTCCACTGCGCTGATCGCCAGCATGTTCCTCTACTTGGACGAGCACCCCGACCAGCGGGCTAGGTTACAAGCGGACCCCGGGCTGATTCCCGCCGCGATCGACGAGATGCTGCGCTATTTCACGCCCGGCCCCGGAGTCGCCCGCACGGTCGCCCGCCCGGTCGACATCAACGACCAGCACCTCGAACCGGGCGACCGGGTATGGCTCGCACTTGGTTCGGCGAATGCCGATCCCGCCACCTTCACCGATCCCGAGCGGATCAATTTCGACCGCGACCGTGGCAGCACACACCTGGCATTCGGGTTCGGCATGCACCGCTGCCTCGGTGCGTTTTTGGCTCCTGTGGAGATCGCCATCCTCCTCGAGGAGGTGTTGCGCCGGTTGCCGGACTACCGCATCGATCGGGACCGGGTCCGGCACTATCCGACGATTCCGCTGGTCAACGGCTACCTCGCGATGCCGGCAACATTCACGCCGGGACCACGGGTGCTGAGCGGCTACGCCGAGGCGCTGCCGATTCGGCTGGAACCCGAGGTCGTGGGCCGAGGCTGATCGTCGATGCCCCGACGGCGCGCGCGATTCCGGATCTAGCGTCGGGTCGGCGATGGCACTCCGGTCGAACTCGCTCCGCGCGCCGCGCGGACGGCAGTGGCCGCGCCTCAGCGCCGTCGACCGCCGCTCAGCGTCATCCGTCCTTGGCGAGTTCCGCCTGCAAACCGGCCATCAGCAGTTCAAGACCGAAGGTGAAGGCCTCGTCGTCCAGGTGGATGGCGTAGTCCGTTGCCAGGCCGGACAGGCTGGGAAACTCGGTCTCGGGCAGCTCTCGGATGCGTTCCGGCAAGTCGATCGGCGCCGCCGCCGCCTGCGCTCCCGCGAAGCCGAGCGCGTAGTTACACAGCACGCCAAGGGCGTGCAGCGCGGTCACCTCGGTAAAGCCGGCGTCCAGCAGGGCGGTCAGCATCCGCTCACGCAGACGAAACAAGCCGGGGGTCGCCGAGTGCTGACCCAGCACGAGGATCACCAGGTTCGGGTGGCGGCGGCCGACACCGTGCAGATGGCGCGCCTCGGCCCGCAGGCACTCATCCCAGATCGGCGCCGTCCCCGCGGTGGGAAGGGGGTCTGACATGAGCTGCGCGACAAGGCCTTCCAGAATTTCTTCTTTGCTGCGTACGTATCCGTACAAGGTCATGACCCCGACGCCGAGATCATCGGCGACCCGACGCATCGTGAAGGCGCTAGGCGGGACCGAGTCGATGACCCGCAGCGCCGCCGACAGGACCTCGTCGCGGGTGAGCCGGGGACGTGGCCCTCGCTTCGCGGGCAGGGTCGTCGACTCTCTTGACACTCCCACACCGTACACAGTACGGTCCGAGACAGAAACTCCGTACGAGGTACGGAAATACGTTCAATACTCAGCGAGGAGTCCGGACCGATGACCGTTACCGCAGATAAGGGACAGCTCGGCAGCGTCGAACTCCCGCCTGTGACAGACGATTTCAGCGCCTTCATCATCGCCGGCGCGGTGAGTTCGGATGGAAGCAAGTTCGAGCGCGAGACCGAAGGCCGGACCCCGGCTCAGGGCATCCAGGATGGGGTCGACGCCGAGCAGATCGGCTTTCGACGCGTCTTCATCTCCGAACGATGGGATCTGAAGGAAGCCGACGTCATCCTCGCGGGCATCGGTGCGCTGACGACCCGCCTCGAGCTGGTCACCGGGATCATCGTGCCGACCACGCGACATCCCTGGATGCCGGCCGCACTCGGCGCCACGATGCACTCGTGTTTCGGTCCGCGTTTCGTGCTCGGGCTCGGCCGCGGTGAGGCCGGTGCGTTCCGCGGCATGGGTATCCCGGTGACCACGACCAAGGCAATGGTGGAAAGCGCGAAGATCACCCGCCGGCTGTGGGCCGGCGAGTCGGTGTCCTACACCGGTCAACTCGGTTCGTTCACCGCGTTGGCTTTCGCCGAGACCTATCAGGGACCGCAACCGCCGATCTGGATCGCGGGCTTCTGCCACGAACGCGGTGCGGCGGCGGCGGCCGAGGCGTTCGACGGGGTGATCCTGCCGCCCATGCTGACCCCCGACGCCGTCGCCGACGCGGTCCAGCGCATCCGGACGGCTTGCGAGCGGATTGGTCGCGACCCCGCAGAAATCCGCATCGTGGCCCCGGTCGTGACCGCCCCAGACATGGACGAGATCGAGACCAAGTCCATATCGGCCGGGCGACTGGTGACCTATCTCCAATACCCGCTGTACGGCGACGTCCTGGCCACCGCGAACCACTGGGATCTGGAGACCGTCAACCGCATGCGCAACCACGAGCAGTTCCACAACCTCAACCGCGCCGCGGACCTGACGTTCCACCGGCACGAGATGCTGGGGCCGGCATCGGTGCTGCCGTGGAGCTGGATCACCGACTGCAGCGCGGTCGGCACCGTCTCCGAGTGCGTAACGTCGCTGCAGCGTTTCATCGACGCCGGCGCCGACGAGGTCACCACATACGGGTCCACTCCCCGGCAGAACGCGGCGCTGCTCGCGGCATGGCGGGAGCGACCACAAGCGACGACATCGGTCGCGGCAAGCTCTCGGGCTGACGCGTCGTGACCGTCGCGGCGGACGCCCGGCAGTTCGCCAACGCCCCGGCCGAGTTCTTCGGCCATTCATGGCACGCGATGCAGCATGTGCCGGTCGACGAGCTCGCTGCTCTGCAGCTGGAGGCACTGCAGCTGCGCTTCGGCCAGCTCCGTCACACCGTTGCGACGCTCACCCGGCTCGCCGACGAAGCCGAGGTCGACGCGGTCGGTCAGCTCAATGACGTTGTCCCGCTGCTGTTCCAGCATACGGTGTACAAGTCCTACCCGGCCGCGCTGCTGGTGCGGAGTCGGTTCACCGAACTCACCCGCTGGCTTGATCGGCTGACCACGATCGACCTCGCCAGCGTCGACGTCTCCGAGTGCGAGACGATTGATGCCTGGCTCGACACACTGGAGGCGGCCACGCCCCTGCGGGCCGTGCACTCCTCGGGCACCACGGGGACGATGTCGTTTCTGCCGCGCTCGACACACGAGTGGGATCAGATGGGCCGGGCGTCGCGGTGCGGACTGTTCCAATACAGTGACCCGCTCGGCGTGGGGGGCCGCCACGACGGCGAATGGTTCGAGCTGATCTGGCCGCTGTGGCGCTCGGGCCGCAGCGCGATCACCCGCTTTCCCGGCATGGCCCTTCCCCACCTGCTCGGTTCGGAGGACCGACTGCATGCGCTGCGCCCGGGGCGGATGAGCTCGGACGCGGCCTATCTCGCCGGACGGGTACGCGCCGCCGCGGCCCGCGGCGAGCTCGCCAAGCTCGAGATCAGCCCCGCGTTGCGGGCGCGGCGGGAGGAGTTCGAACGCGAGCAGCGCGAGATGGCGGAATCGCTGCCGAAATTCATCAACGAGATCAGCCGGGATATGCGCGGACGCCGGATCTGGATGCTGGCCACCTGGAACGTGCTGTACAACATCTCCAAGGCCGGACTCGACGCCGGCCTGGAGAACGTGTTCGCCTCCGATTCGCTCATCACCACGGGCGGTGGCGCCAAGGGCCAGGTCGTCCCAGATGACTGGGAGGAGACGGTCCGGCGGTTCTCCGGCGTGGAACACATCCAGCACAGCTACGTGATGTCGGAGATCACCGCGCTCAACAAGATGTGCGAACGCGGCCGCTACCACTTCGAACCGTGGATCATCCCGTTTGTCCTCGATCCTGTCGACGGAGCGCCGTTCCCGCGGACCGGCGAGCACACCGGGCGGATGGCGGTATTCGATCTGCTCGCCGCCACCTACTGGGGCGGTTTCGTCAGTGGCGACGAGTTCACCCTCAGCTTCGAGCCATGCGGATGTGGGCGGACCACCGCCCACGCCGCGCCGACCATCGAGCGCTACAGCGACAAACACAACGGAGACGACAAAATCACCTGCGTGGCCGCTGAGGACGCGCACCGCGCGGCGCTGGAATTTCTCACCGGCGAACTCGTGACCGTCCACCCATGAACAACACCATGAACAACACCATGACCGGATTCGCCGCACCCGCGATCATCCGCGGGCAGTTGATCGACGACGACCTCGTAACGTTCGGCGGCCGCAGCGGCACCGCCACCTTTCGCGCACCGGACCCGCATCGCCTGCTGGGTTCTTTGGAGCTGTCGGACCCCAGCCGACTGCGCGAGGTTCAGGACCTGCCGTTCAGCGAGATCGTCGCCTACCTGGCGGCCCTCGGTGACGCGCTGACGCTGCCCCGTAATGCCCACATGCAAGAGGCGCTGGAGCTCTCCGCGCAGTTCTCCGACATGACCCCTCCGCTGGTCCGCTCATCGTTCGAACAGCTGCCGGCTCTGTTCAGCGCCGCCGCGGTGAGCGAACTTGCCGAGACCACAGTCGGGATCCCCTACCTCGAGGGCTGGGTCCCTCGGGTGATGGCCGACGGCCGGACGGCGTCGGTGCGGGCGTTCGGCGCCCGCACCGTACACATCATCGCCGGCAACAGCCCACTGATCGCGGCGCTGAGCATCATCCGCAACGCGGTCGGGCGCTCGGACGCGATCATCAAAACCCCGTCCAACGATCCGCTGACCGCGCTTGCGATCGCCCGCACGATGCGCGAGCTCGACCCGGCGCACCCGATCACCCGTCATTTGTCCGTCGCGTACTGGAAGGGTGGGGATACCGGGTTCGAGGAGCGGCTCTTCCAGCCCGCCGGCGTTGAGAAGATCATCGCCTGGGGCGGGCTCGCCTCGATCACCCATGTGCTCCGCTATGTCCAGCCGGGGCTCGAGCTGATCTCGCTCGATCCGAAACGCAGCGCGACGATCATCGGGCCGCAGGCTTTCGCGTCCGAGGAGGCGTTCGTCGATGTCGCGTTGCGTACGGCCACCGACATCGGTGCCCTCAACCAGCTCGGGTGCGTCAACGCGCGCGTTGTCTACGTGGCCAGTGGCACCGATCCCGACGGGCTCGAGCTTGCCAACCGGCTCGGTGAGGCGATCTATGCACAACTGCAGCGGTTGCCGGAGCACCTCAGCACGCCTGCGAAATGGTCGGATCCAGAACTCGTCGCCGAGATCGACGCGCTGCGGTCCAGCCCCGACTGGTACCGGGTCATCGGCGGCCGGGGCGGCAAGGGGGCCGTCATCGTGTCGCAGCTCGACGAGCCGGTCGATTTTTCGGGACGGCTGTCGGGCCGGGTCGCCAACATCGTGCCCATCGACGATCCGGCAGACGCGATCCGCGGGATCAACGCGTACACCCAGACCGTTGGCATCTATCCCGAGTCGCTCAAAGCTCAGCTGCGGGAGCAACTTCCGTTGCACGGAGCTCAGCGCCTGGTGTCGCTGGGGTACGCGGCCGACCCGAGCGTGTCGCTGCCACAAGACGGAATCGAGCCGATGCGTCGAATGGTGAAGTGGATCGTCGACGAGCGGTGCGAACCCGACGTCGTTCGACCCCTGTGGGCCGGCGCCGACAGTAAGGAAGTCCGATGACACATATCGTCGACACGACCGACGAGCTGACGCCGCAATGGTTCACACAGGTGTTGCGCACCAGCGGCGCCCTCGGAGCGCAGGACGCGGTGGGCTCGGTCGATGCCCGGGTGATCGGTACGGGGCAGGCTGGGTTCGTTGCTCGCGCACAGTTGGGGTACGCCGGTGGCGCCGCCGGTCCGGCCTCGCTGATCGTGAAACTGCCCTCGGCAGATGCCAGTTCGCGGCAGATGGGTGCGGCGATGGGCATCTACGAATCCGAGGTTCGCTTCTATCAGCAGGTTGCGCCCAGACTCAGTGCCGCGATACCTGCCATCTACTGGGGCGACGTCGAGCCGGACAGCGGGCGGTTCACGCTGGTGCTCGAAGATCTGCAGGCGACCTCGGACGTCGGCGACATGGTCGGCGGCGGAACCCTGACACAGGCCGAACTGGCAATCGGAGCGCTGCCCGGGCTGCAGGCACCGATCTGGAATGACCCGGGCCTGGCCGAGCTGCCGTGGGCCGGCCTCGCGCGCACCGAATTGTTGTTCGCCGCCGTCGAACCCTTGATCGAGGCGTTCGTCGCTCGATTCCACAACCGGGTCGACCCCACTCATCTGGAGTTGGCCAAGCGGCTGGCTCCCGCCGCGGCCGGCAGTGCACGGCGGCTGTGGGGTCCGCCGTTCGTGATAGCCCACGGCGACTACCGGCTGGACAACATGATGTTCGCCCGACTCGGCGGAGCGCCACCGGTCTTAGTGATCGATTGGCAGGGCGCCCGGCTCGGGCCACCTCTGCTTGACGTGGCGATCTACCTGGGGTCGTGCCTGGGCGTCGACGAGCGCCGCGCGCACCAGGACCGCCTGCTGCACCTGTATCACGACGGACTGCGGGCGGCCGGTGTCGACGACTTTTCCTTCGCCCAGTGCCAAGACAGCTACCGGGTGAGCTCGCTGTATCCGTTCCTACTGACGATCGCGGTGTCGATGACGCTGCAGCAGACCGAGCGGGGTGATCAGATGTGGGCGCAGATGTTCACCAATTCGGCATCGATCGTCGCGGACACCGGCGCGGACGCGCTGCTACTGAGCTGAGCGAGACGATGGCGATCCCATCTCCCCGAAGCGGCGCGGCGGCGCTGATCACCGGCGCGTCCTCAGGCATCGGCGCGGAACTGGCGCGCGGCCTGATTGCGCGCGGCCATGACGCCATCTTGGTGGCGCGGCGGCGTGATCGGCTGACGGCGTATGCCCGCGAGCTGTCCGCCGGCGGCCGGCGGCGCATCGAGGTGATCGCCGCCGATGTCAGCGATCCCGACGGCCGCGCCGGACTGCTCGCGGACCTGGCGCAGTCCGGTTTGGAGATCGACGTGCTGCTGGCATGCGCCGGGTTCGGGATGGGCGGACCGTTCATCGACGCCGACCCCGGGCGGATCCAGGAGCTGATCCGCACCAACGTCGAGGGAACCTTCCTGCTCACCCGGGCGCTCGCTCCCGCGATGGTGGCGCGGGGTGAAGGGGCGATTCTGCTGGTCTCATCGATGGCGGGCAACCAGCCGATGCCGAACTTCGGGGCGTACGCCGCGACAAAGGCGGCGGTGACCTCGCTGGCCGAAGCGCTGCACTGGGAGCTCGGGCGCCACGGGGTGACGGTCACCGGGTTGTGTCCCGGCGGCGTGCGAACCGAGTTCTCCGAGGTGGCGGGGATGCTCGGCACCGAGAGCCGCACCCCGAGCGCGTTGATGGCCGAGCCTGCCGAGATCGCCGAGGCCGGGTTACGGGCGCTCGCACAGAGCAAACGCGTCGTCATCCCGCGCCGAAGCGTTCGCGCCTTCGCCTGGGTGGGTAGCCACGCCCCGCGGCGAATGTGGTTGCCGTTGGTCGGCCGCATGATGGGCGACGGGAACTGACTCCGACCGCCAGCGCGATCACGAGGACGACGCGGAGGTGTCGCTCATATAGCTGTCGCGGGTGCCGTCCAGAAAGGTCTGGCGGGCTTTGCTGCTGTCACCGAGCATATTCAGCTCGAAGGTGTAGCTCAGTTCTTGCCGATACAGCCGGCGCAAGTCACGGCCCGCGGTGTTGTTGAGCGTCAACTTGAGGGCCCTGATCACCCGGGGCGCTTTGGCCGCGATCGTCGCCGCGACCTCGTAGGTTCTGGCCAGCGCGGCCTCGACCGTCGCTTCCACGTGGTACACGCTGCCATAACTGTGCAACTCGGCGATGTCGAACGGCTCGCAGGTGAACATCGCCGAACGCAGCCGGCGTTCCGGCAGCAGGCCCAGCGCCTGCACCGCGCCGGTCGTAGCGCCGTTGTCCGCCTCGGCGAGCACGAATCGTGTTCCCCGGGAACCGATCAGCACATCGCAGGTGCCGGCCAGCAGCACCCCCAGGCCGACGCAGTAGCCGTGTATGCAGCCGATGACCGGAACCGCGCACTCGGCAATGGCCACGCTGGTGTCCTGGGACCCTCGAGCCTGACCGAGGATGCCGTCGAATCCCGGTAGGCTCTGCACCTCTTTGACGTCACCGCCGCCGCAAAACCCCTTGCCCTGCGCTCGCAACACCACGGCCCGGACTTCTTCGCGACGCTCGTAGCTGCGCAACAGTTCGGTCAGCTGGGCCAGGTCGCCGATCGAATAGGCGTTGACGGGCGGGCTTTCAACGACCAGTTCCGCGACACCCGCCAGTCGACCGCTGTCGTGGACGGTCTCGGTTACCGGCATGCAGGTTCTCCCAGCGCCACCCCTGCCTCGCCCAACAGTCCGCGCGCCTGGGTCACGATCCGCCCGACCAGGTCGGCGACCGTCGGGATGTCGTGTATGGCCGCGGACACCTGACCGGCCACCATCAGGCCGTCGACCACGTCGCCCTCGCGCTGGGCCTTGCGGATCTGCTCTTCCTCCCACACCTGAAAGTCCTCGGGAGACATGGTCTTTCGCACGTCCTCCATGAGCTCCAAACCCTTGTTGCGCAGGCCACGGATCGGGGCGTAGATGCCGCCGTAAACGACATCCTCCCACTCCTTCGCGTCGACGATGCGCTGTTTGTACGCCGCGTGCCACTGGTGCTCCTGGGTGGCGATGAACCGGGTGCCCATTGCGGCGGCGGCGCCACCCATCGCCAGCACGGCGGCCAGCCCGCGGCCGTCGCAGATCCCGCCGGATACCACGACGGGGATGTCAAGCGCGTCGATCACCTGCGGGGCCAGCACCATGGTGTGCACCCCTTTGGCGTGCGTGTGCCCGCCCATTTCGTAGCCCGAAGCGATGATGACGTTGGCACCACTCTCGGCGGCCTTGAGCGCGTGCCGGACCGACCCGACCTTGGCCATGTGCACCAGGCCGGATTCCCGGATGGCTGCGCCGAACTCACCGGCGAAGCCGGCCGAGGTGACGATGGCCCTCAGCTGGTCGCCGGTCCGTCCGCCGTCGCGTTTGACCGCGATGGCCTCGTCGATGCAGATGCGGCTGACCAGCAGGAGCTCGCCGCTGGCCGTCCGGCCGACCGGGACGTTGACGGCAAACGGACGGTCCGTGCTGGACGCCACGTGCTCGATCGCCGCGCGGAATCCCTCGCGGAGGAACTGCTCTGAGCTGTTCACGATGGAAGGACAGCTGACGGTGCCCAGCCCGCCGGCCGCTGACACCGCGGCGGCCAGCAAAGTGGTCGGCGACGGGCCCATGCCGTCCTGCATGATCGGGTACTCGATCCCGACCATGTCCTGAAAACGACGCCACATGGTCGTCATGGGTTCCTCCTGCAAGAAATCAGCGGCCGTCCTGGTCACGGCCAACGGCAACGGTCTTCGGATGGGGCATCGGGTGACGCACGTCCGGCGCCTCGTCCGGGGCCTGGTCTCGCACCCAACTGACGGCCTGCATGTAGGCCTCGATCAGTCGGTCCTCGGCCGGGTAATCGAACCTCGCCGGATACAGCGGGTAGTCCTCGCTGGTGACCGGGTGCGCCTCGAGCCACTCTACGGCCTCCACCATCGCGTCGCGAGCGGATATGACCTCGCGGTAGCCCAGCTCGCGCTTCGCCTTATTGGTGTCCAGCAGGATGTGCGGCCGCCCGGTCGGCGGCAACAGCTCGATCAGCGCCGAACCCGCGAGTTCGCCGGGAATGCCGACGAATTCAAGCTCACCGGCCATGATCTGAGCGATCGCCTCGGCCCACTGACGCACGGTGTATTGGTCGTCGTCGCCGGCGTTGTAGGCCTGGCCGTTGGCGACGTCGGGGTTGTCGACGGCGCCGAGCACGACCTCGGCGGCGTTACGCCCAGCGGCCCGGGAGATGATCCATAAACCGTTGTCGGGCAGGATCATTCGGGTCCTGCCGTCACGGATACGGCGCATCACCGACCATTCCCAGGGCACCAGGTTGCGTGGGCCGTAGATCGCGGGGTACCGGATCACCGTGCCGCGGAACGCGCCGGACGCCGCCCGATCCAGGACGGCGCGCTCGGCCGACCGGATCAGCTTGGCGAAACGCGGCACCGGTTCGGTGCCGTCGGCCAGCGGGCCATCCTCACGCGCGTTGAGCGCCATGCCGTAGGGCGTGACGGTTTCGGGCTGCAGACAACCGCGGTAGGCCGGCACCCCGCCGATGCTGATCAGCTGCCCGCACCGTCCGGCGAACACCTCCGCGATCGCAGCGACTCGCCCGTACATCGCCAGCACGATGTCGAAGGACTGGTCGCCCACCGCCTCGGTGATCGATTCGGCGAAGTGTGGGTCGGCGTGGATGTGCGGAACGTCCGGCAGGTCGGCCGGCTCGTGCACGCCGCGGTGCAGCATGGTCACGTCGTGACCCCGTTGCAGAAGTCCCTGCAGCACCGGGACGCCGGTTGCGCCGCTCCCGCCGATGACGAGCGCTTTCATACTCCATCCGCCTATCTACCGAACCAAACGGCAATTGGTTCTCTATACAACCACATGCCCGGCCGCCTTGGCCACCGCCTGCCCTGATGAGGGTGCGGTCGGGCCATCTGGCGGCTCGGCGCTGCTATAGCGTCGGCATTAGGCGTAGCCCGGTCGACCGCAGCTATGATTGAATTTTAAATCAACCAATGTTTGGTTTGAGCGGAGGGTTGCATGAGCCTTGCCTACGTCAGCACCATCATCGAAAGCGACGTCGACACCGTGTGGTCGGTGATCGGCGACTTCCACGGGTTGCCCGCCTGGGTCACGATGGTTCGGTCCAGCACGCCCGAGAACGGTGCCGGACCGGGCGCGGTGGGTTCGGTGCGCAACCTCACGCTGGAGCCCGGCGGCGGCACCGCCCGCGAACGGCTGGTGCGCTATGACGCACCCGCCCGCAGCTATTCCTACGACTTCGCCGAAGAGATACCTTTTCCGGTGTCTACCTACCGCGGCACCATCCGCGTGCTGCCAGTGACCGACTCGAACACCACATTTCTCGAGTGGTACGGCGAGTTCGACTGCGAGCCAGCTGCTCTCGAGACGATGACCGCGACCTTCCGGGCGATCTACTCGCAATTCATCGAAGATCTGCGCCAACACCTCAAAGGCCGCGATTTGAGCGTCCACCAAGCATGAGCGGCGAGCTCGACGGCCGGGTCGCGCTTGTCACCGGCGCCGCGTCCGGGATCGGCGCGGCCAGCGCGCAGGCGCTGGCCGAGGCGGGAGCGGCAATCGCGGTCACCGACATCAACATCGACTCCGCCGAAGCCGTTGCCGCAGCGATCGAGCGAACGGGTGGGCGGGCCCTCGCGCTGCGGCTCGATGTGGCCGACGAAGAACACTGGGCCGCCGCGATGCCGGTCGTGCGCGCCCGGTTGGGGCCCGTCACGGTCTTGCACAGCAACGCCGCCGATGTCTCGATCTTCGACCGCGACAACGACTTACTCACGTTGGAGGTCGCGACGTGGGACCGCGCATTCGCCGTTGCGGCCCGCGGATCGATGCTCAGTGCCAAACACACCCTGCCGGACATGATCGAAGCCGGCCGGGGCAGCATCATCTACACCTCGTCGGTCAAAGGGCGCTCGGGCTCCACCCGCCAGGTCGCGTACTCGTCGGCGAAGGGCGCCATTGAGTCACTGACGCGCATCATCGCGACGACATACGGTCCGTCAGGTGTGCGTTGCAATGCGATCGCGCCGGGCGTGGTCGATACGCCGGCTGCGCGCGCGAACGTCTCTGACGAACTGCGCCGGCTGATCATCGAGGGCCAGGTAGTGGGTCGGCTCGCCGAACCGGCGGATATCGCCCGCGTCGCGGTCTTCCTTGCCTCCGACGCCTCCGCGATGATCACGGGTCAGGTTCTTGTTGTCGACGGCGGGATGACCGGACACATTCCGGCGCTGTCGTCACGGTGACACGACCGGCCACTGGGTGCCGGAGTCAGGCGCGGGTGACGCTTTGCGCCGAGGGCGACATCGCGGCCCGGATTCGCTCGGTCACCAAGCGTGCGGATTGCACGCAGCCGCTCTGGCCTGCCGTGGCCCACTCACGCACGCCGTCCCCGACGTTGAAAAGGTTTGCAATCGGGGTCGTTTGCGGCAGATCGCGGCCGGCGATGGCTCGCTGTGCGGGCCAGTCCTCCCCTGCGCAAATCTCGACCGACAAGATGCGGGCGGAGCCGAAGCCCGGGAAGTGTTCGTGCAGATCCGCTTTCAGCAACGCGACCTCGTGGTCGACGTCGAAATCGCCGGTCGCGGGGTGCGGCGTGGAGGCCGCCGCGTACAGGTTCCATCCTGCGGGCGCCATCTCCGGACATGTCGCGGTGAGATTGGCGGCGTAGGCCAGCCGGCGGGTAGGGCCGAAGAACACCAGGCCGGTGACCGAGCCCAACGGCTGCTCGCTGGCGAAATTCACGGTGATCAGGGTGCTCGGATTCGACTGTGCCCGAACATGTTCGCCGTAACCACCGGGCAGGTTGGCGTCGCCGCACATGCGTACCGTCGCAACCGGTCCGGCGTTGCTGACCACCACGCGGGCGCTGACGTGGACCGTCCCGTCGGGCCGGCGGATCGTGGCACCGTCGACCCGACCCGAATCGTCGAATGTCAACGCGACGGCCTGGCTGTTAAGCCAGAGCGTGCCGCCGCTGTGCTCGAAGTGATCTGCCAGCTGCCGCCACGGTCCGATGCTGCCCTCCGGATGCATGGCATAAGTGTCGAGCGCCTTGGGCTTGGTGAGGTAGTCGAAGAATACGGCTGCCTCGACATCGCTGGGTTCGGCGGCGAACATCGCGCTGGTGAGGTTGCGAACCAACCCATGGACGAACGCCCCGGCCCGCATGCGGGACAGCCACTGCGCGGTGCTGATACCGCGTTGCGGACGCATCCGTGGCGCGCGGCGAGCGACGGCGCCGACCAGCGCGAGCAGCGCGCGAAAAATCAGGCCCGTCAGCCCGCTCATCATCGGCACATTCCAGCGGCCCAGCCGCAGCACCAGGGGCCGTTTGGGCGTCCGCGCGTTGATGGTGAGGCCGAGATCCTTGAACAGCTTGGCGTTTTCACCACCGAGCTCGATGATCAAGGCACCGGTGTTGACCCGGAATCCGTCGACATCAATGGTGGAAGCCCGCCCGCCGACACGGTCGTATCTTTCCACCAGCAGGGTCGTGAAGCCGCTGGCGTTCAGCCGGGCCGCGGCGGCCATTCCGCCGGCCCCGGCGCCGATCACTATCGCGTCGTAGGTCGCCAGGCTCTCTGCGTGATTGGTCATCACTGCCTCCCGCACGTCGTAAAGTTGCTGGGATGACTCAACCTGGCGCTCGCCGCGGACCCGGCCGTCCGTTGGGCGCCGACGGAGCCGAAACCCGGCTCAAGATTCTGCACAGTGCCCGAGATGTGTTCAGCACCATAGGATTCGACCGTGCCAGCCTTCGACAGATCGCCGAGGAAGCCGGCTTCACCCGCAACGCAATCGCCAACTATTACCCGAGCAAGATCGAGTTGTACCGGGCCGCTTTGGCATCCGTGCATGAGGTGGTGATCTCGGAGATCCTCGGCCCGGCGCTCTGCCAGACCGGTTCGATCGACCGCCGGATCGTGGCGGTCTTCGACCGTGCGGTGGCGACCATCCGGATTGACCAGACCTTCGTGCGCTTCTTCGTCACGTCGACGGCCGACGCGATCCATCACCCGGACCTGCGGGACCAGGCCATGCAGCCTCTGGTCGCGGTACGCGAGCACTTTGCTGCGGCACTGGCAGCGGCGCAACGCGACGGCGAAGTCGACGCCGACATCGACACCGAAGCCACCACGCAGGTCCTGGTCGACCTGCTGTGGGGACTTGCCGTCGACGCCGGTTTTTACTCTGACCAACACCGGACCCGTCGAACACTGGAGGCGCTCGAGCGGATCGTCGTGGCACTCACTTGATGGAGGCACCGGCGTCGATCGGCAGCGACACCCCCGTGATGTAGCGAGCTTCATCGCTGGCCAAGAACAGCACCGCATTGGTGACGTCGATACTTTCGATCCACGGAATGGCCAGTGCGTTCATCTCGGTAGCCGGTACCGCGAACTTCTCCCGGGTGGGATTCGGGTCATCGGGGAGGAACACGCGGTATGTCGGCTCATTCTGGATCATGTCAGTGTCGACATTGGTCGGGTGGACGCTGTTGACCCGAATGTTGAACGGCGCCAACTCAAGTGCCAGTGTCTTCATCAGCCCAACGACGCCGTGCTTGGCCGAGACATAGTGCGCTAGTCCGGGTTGGGCGATCAGGCCGGCGATGCTACTGGTCAGCACGATGGATCCACCGTTTCCGGCAGCGATCATGTGTGGAATGGCCGCCTTGGTGGTCCGCCACGATCCGCTGAGATTGATGTCGATCATCTCTGTCCAGGTCTGCTCCGTCAGTTCAAATGATGGACCGATAGAGAGGATGCCGGCGTTGGCGGACACGATGTCCAGACGGCCGAGTTCGCTCACCCCCTCGCTGACTGCCGCTGTCAATGCCTCGCCGTCGCGAACGTCGACCTGGCGAGCGACCACGCGTCGGCCTCGAGCTTTGATTTCGCGCGCGGTCTCGTCCAGATCGGCAGGAGTGGCCAACGGGTAGGGCGCAGACTCAACCTGGGCGGCGATGTCGA
Source organism: Mycobacterium palustre (assembly GCF_002101785.1). Classification (GTDB taxonomy): domain Bacteria; phylum Actinomycetota; class Actinomycetes; order Mycobacteriales; family Mycobacteriaceae; genus Mycobacterium; species Mycobacterium palustre. The sequence continues at coordinate 74,975 of NZ_LQPJ01000124.1, read as the reverse complement.
GCGCGATGATGTCGGCGCCCTCGTCGGCCAACCGCAGGGCGTGGCTGCGCCCCTGCCCGCGAGCGGCGCCGGTGATCAGTGCGACCTTGCCCTCGACGCGTCCGGTCATAGGGTTCTCCTCGTTGAAAGATGTTGTGGGAAAAAGGGATCGACAGCGAGTGTCTAGACCTTGTCGAAAATCAGCGGAACACGGTCCGGGTAGTTGGCGATTCCGGGCACCCACTTCAGGTCGGCCGAGTCTGCGTCCAGCCGGAAGTTGGTGACGCGGGCGAGCAATTCCTCGAACGCGATGGCGATTTCCACCCGGGCCAGGTGCATGCCGATGCAACGGTGGATTCCGAGGCCGAAACCGGCGTTGCCACCGCGGGGCGGATCGAACTGCAACTGGTCGGCATTGGGGAACTTGGCGTCGTCACGGTTGGCCGAATCGAACCGGATGAGCAGGCGCTCGCCCTTTTTGACCGGGCACCCGGCGATCTCGGTGTCCTTCATGACGGTGCGGCCGAACGTCCCCACCGGCGACGTCAGGCGGATGAACTCGTCCATGTCGTTGCGCACCCAACGGGGGTCTCGGACCCGTTGCTCGAGTTCGGGATTGAGCGCCATGTACATCGCGATGGCGCCGATCGCAGACCGGGTGGTGTCCAGCCCACCGAGGAACAACACCGAGATCGCACCGAGTGCCTGCTCGTTGGTCAACCGCTCGCCATTGATAGTCCCGGTCGCCAGCGCCCGCAGGATGCCGTCTTCTTCCGGCGGATTCTCGATCGCCGCAAACAAGTACTCCGCCGAAAGCATCCCGAGGTTCATGAACGACTCCTCGGTGCCGTCCTCGGTGACCCGGTACACGATCTCTTTTGCGCGTTCCATCTTGGACATGTCGTTCTCGTTGAACACCATCCGCGCCAAGATGCGGGAGACGAACGGGCTCGCAAACTCGCTGAGCAACTCGACCTTGCCGTTTTCGATGAATCCGTCAATCAGCTCATTGGCGGTTTTGCGCATCTCGTCGGCGTATGTCAGCGCGAACTTGCGGGTCAGGTATGGGCTGAGCAGCGCGCGGAAGCCGGTGTGCTCGGGCGGGTCGGAATCCAGCGGACCCAACCGCACCGGCGCGGGTGCCGGCGATCCGCCCACCGAGGAGAACGTCTCTGGATCCTCGAGCACTCGCCGGACATCTTCGTAGCGCGTGATCATCCACATCGGCCCGGTGAGCTCGGTCTCGGTTCGCACCACCGGACAGTGCTGCCGCGCGTAGGCGAACGCGTCGTACTTCCACTCGACGTGGTCGCGATCGAACGGATCGTAAGACTCCAGCAGCGCGGCGAGGTCGCGGTCAGTACGTGCAGAGGTCATCGCATAGCTCCCCAAAGGTCGACAGCTTCGTCACTACCGTCACCGTGGTCAAACACTGTTCGGTATTAATTGGCCACGATGCCATATGTCTTGCGTCACGTCTAGGCCAGGGGTGTGACGTGGCTCGTCAAGACGGCGAGAGGTCAGCCCTGCAGCACGGGGTCGAGCTTCAGTGGGCGCGAGGCCTCGACCATGATGATTTCCCACTCGATGCGCGGGTGCTGCTCCCACTCCCGCCGGGACTTGATCCGGGCCCGATCAGGGAAGCCGTGGTGGATGCCCTGCGGATCGTGACTGACCAGGCCGGCCTTCAACGGTCGACCGAGAGACTTGCCGCCGTGAATAAGCGCGATCTCGTCATAATCGGCGTTGCGGTGGAACCACGGGATGCGTTCGACACCCTGGACCGACTCGAACGGTCGTGGCAGCAGATTGATGATGTTGATGCCCTCTGCCACAAGGAAGCAATGCATCGACGGCGGGAGGTGCAGGCTGTCGGACATGATCACGTTCCAGTCGCGAATGTTGAATGCGAATGGGAAGTAGTCGCCCTTCCACCCCTCTACATCGCACGGGTGAGAGGCGGCGTAGATCGATGAATATTCGCCGTCGTACTTGACCCCGATCTCGTACTCATGCTGGTCGGATGTCACCGGCACCGGTTCGGGTACGCGCACGACATCTGGGTCGAATGGAGCGTGCCGGCCCAGGCCGACGTACGTCGGCGCCCGCAACTCGCCGACTGTTTCGATGCCGAACAGCGTGGTCTCACCGGGATCGACCACCCAACGATGGGTGACGGCCTTCGGGAGCACGACGTAGTCGCCCTGCTCGTAGCTGATCGGCCCGAATTCGGTCTCGACTGTCCCCGCGCCGCGGTGCACGAACCAGCATTCGTCGCCGTCGACGTTGCGCCGGTAGAAAGGCATCGGTTCGGACCGCCGGGATAGCCAGATCGTCGCGTCGGCGTTGTAGTACAGCCGCTGCGCTGCGCCCCGGGCGTCGGTGAGGTCGTCGGTCTTGATATCGGTCAATACCGCCGAGGTGGACTTGAAGCGGCCTTCGGTGCGAAAGACCGTCGGGTCGTTGGAGCGATACAGAACCGCTTCACGTCCGTCGAAGCCATGCCGGGTCAGTTCGTCGTCTTTGAGCAACGTCCCGTTTGAACTCGAGTCCGGCAGGTCGCGATGAGCCTGCCGGCTTGTCTTGCCCTTGCTGTGCTGGATCAGGGTTCGCATGTTCATGCCCTGCAGCATACGAATATGTCAAGGTTTTAACAATCGACATTTGGTTAGGGGGTCCGCCGATCCGCGACGGTGGCCAAAAGGCGGCTGAGCAAGCGCTGTTCGGACGCATCCAGGACCGAGAGCCACTGCCGCTCGCGGTCGGCCTGTTCGCGGATCGCATCGCGTAGCTCCGTCCGTCCTCGCTCGGTCAACTTCAGCCGGACCAGCCGCCGATCGTGGGTGTCTCTGGCGCGGTTCACCAGGCCGTCGCGCTCCAAAGGGTTCAGCGCACTCGAGATCGCTGCGCGCGATCCGCCCGACAGCCGGGCCACGTCGCGTTGCTCAACAGTGCCGAACACCCACAGCACGTTCATGATCCGAAAGCCCGCCCACGTCCACCCACGCCGCCGGTGCAAGACCTCGAAGTCCTGCGAGATTCGGGTGTGCAGCCGAGAGAGGTTGAACACCAACTCCGCGTGCTCGGAAGCGTCGGCACCGACCGCGCCTTCCGCACGCAATCGCTGCGTGAGCAGCGCTCGATACGCCTCGACGCTCGTCGGGTTGCTCGCGTGGGACTGCGCTCGGCTGCCCCGGGGATCGTCCGACTTCGTCCCAGGTCTCATCGGCGCGAACCTACGCGCCGTCGTCCGACCACACAACCAAACTTTGTTTGATACTTTGATGGCGTGACAGGCGATTCCCCGATTTCGACCGAAGCTCCCCCGCTGAGCGGAGTGCGGGTCCTCGACCTCAGCGCGCTCGGGCCGGGCCCGTTCTGTTCCATGCTGCTCGCGGACTTCGGCGCTGATGTCGTCACCGTCGAACGACCGGGCGTCCCGCTCCCCTTCGATCCGGCCGCGAATCTGTCCCGGGGCAAGCGCTCAGCGGCCATCGACCTGCGCGCGCCCCGCGGTGCCGAGGTGATCGCCCGACTTGCCGACCACGCCGACGTGCTGCTGGAGAGCAACCGTCCCGGCACCATGGAGCGGCGCGGGCTGGGCCCGGACGTACTGTGCGGGCGAAACCCCCGGCTGATCTATGCGAGGTTGACCGGATGGGGCCAGGATGGGCCATACAGCGACCGGGCCGGGCACGACATCAACTACACGGCGGTAGCCGGCAACCTCGGCACCATCGGCTCCGAAAAGCCTGTCACCCCCCTGGCCTACGTAGGTGACCTGGCAGGCGGGTCGCTGGTCACCGCCCTCGGAATCATGATGGCGCTCTTCGAACGGACCCGCACCGGCAAAGGGCAGGTGATCGACGGCGCCATCGTCGACGGCGCAGCCCTGCTTGCCGCGATCCACCTCGCTGAACTGAATAGCGGGCTGTGGTCCGGTCGCGGCAAGCACCTGTTGTCCGGCGGGGCGCCGTTCTACGGCGTTTACGAATGCGAAGACGGCCGATTTTTCGCCGTTGGCGCGATCGAACCCAAGTTCTACGCGCAATTCTTATCCGCGCTGGGCATCGAGGACATCGCCTTAGCCGCTCAACTGGATCCGACCGGCTGGGCGCAGCTACGGGAGCGGATCGCCGAGGCGTTCCGGTCCAAAGCCCGCTCGCACTGGTCGGCGGTGTTCGCTGACATCGATGGCTGCGGCGCGCCGGTGCTGGAACTGGACGAGTTGGCCGACGACCCCCACTTGCGGGCCCGCAACACGATCCTGGCAAGCGACGACGGGACAGTCACCGTGGCACCGGCGCCGCGGCTATCCCGCACCCCGGCACGCCTGCGACCGGCACCGGCCAGCCGGGGCGCCGACACGTCAGCGGTGCTCGGCGAGGCCGGCTTCACCGCAGACGAGATCCGCGAGCTGCAGGCGGACGGCACCATCACCACGACGGCTTGAAGACCAACACTCAGTCCGACAGCCGGATCGCATTCTCAGGGCAGCTGAAGACCGCTTCGTCGACGTCGGGCGATGACCCGGCCTCGTCGTCCAATACCTTGCCGAAGCCGTCGTCGTCCATGTCGAAATGGGTCGGGGCGATCAGCACGCAGCGACCATGACCCTGACATTTGCCGCTATCGATCGTTATTCGTGACACACCTATCTCCGCTCCTCAGAAATCATTTCGGTCCGCGCAGCCCAAGCCGACGACGCCAGTCGTGCGCTCCGGTGAGCCGGATCAGCCGCTTCTGCAGGCGACTCATCCGAGGCACGTAGGGATACCAGTGCGGCTCGGACTTGAGCCGGAACCGCTCGGAGACAATCGCCTGTTGCCGGCAGAATTTCAGCATTCCCGCGGCTCCCCCGTTGCGACCACCGACGCCAGAGGACTTCCAGCCGACCATCGGCAACGGGATCAGCATGGTGGCCGTCAGCGCGCTGTTGATGTTGACCGCGCCGGTCTCGAGTCGGCGCGCCACCCAGTCAGCGCGTTGCTCGTCGGCAGTCCAGACACTGGCCGCCAGCCCGTACGGCGAGTCATTGGCGAGGCGGATCGCCTCCTCATCGTCCTTGACCTTCATGACCGGCAGCGTCGGACCGAACGTCTCCTCGCGCATGCACAGCATCGAGTGATCGACCCCGGTCAGCACGGTCGGTTCGAAGAACAGACCCTGGTCTTTACGCCGGCCGCCGGTAACCGCGACCGCCCCGCGTTCGACGGCGTCGCCGACGTGGCGCTCGACGATCTGCACCTGGCGTTCGTTGGCCATCGCACCGATCTCGGTGGTGTAGCTGCCGTCGGGATCCATGCCTTGCCGCAGGGCTCGGACCTTGGCCACCAGCTTGTTGACGAACTCGTCGTAAACCCGCTCCTGGACGTAGATTCGCTCGACGGACACGCAGATCTGGCCCGAATTCCACAGGCCGCCCCAGACTGCGCCGCTGGTCGCGCGGTCGATGTCAGCGTCGTCCAAGACGATCATGGCGTCTTTGCCGCCCAACTCCACGCTGTGCGGGATGAGGCGTTCGCCGGCACGAGCGGCGATCTTTCGCCCGGTCGCGATCGATCCGGTGAACTGGATCATGTCGACTTCGTCGAGCACCGCGGTTCCGGCGGCTCCACCACCGGTGACACACGCGATCACAGGGGGAGCGCCGAGTTCCTCGATCCAGCCGCGAGTGACCTCTGACCAGGTCAACGGTGTCACCTCGGACGGCTTGAAGAGCACCGCGGCCCCGGCCATCAGTGCCGGGATGCCGTCGACGATCGGAGTCGCCAGCGGACCATTCCACGGAGTGATGATGCCAACGAGTGGGTGCGGCCGGATGAACACCCGAAGGTTCTTCGTCAACGACACCGGGCCGTCACGCTTCACCGCCCGATCCGCGAGGAAGTCGGCCGCGTGCTTGGTGAAGTAGTTGATCGTGTCGATGGCCACCGCGATCTCCATCGCCGCATCGCCCCACGACTTGCCGGTTTCCTCCTGCATGATGCCGACCAGCCGGTCTTCGTTGTCCAATATCCAGTCGAGGAATCGGAGCAGATGCTTCTTGCGGCCGTGCGGCCCGAGCTCCTCCCACGCCGGCTGGGCGGCGCGCAGCCGGGCGGCCACCTCGTGCACCTCGGCTGCCGACATCTCGGGAACGCTGCCGACGATTCGTCCATCCGCCGGACAGCGCACCACGATCCGGGCCGCTGCCGTGTCCGGATCCCCGACCTGTCGTGCGGTTGCCGTCATCGTGGACTGTCCTTTCCTCGCGAAACCGTCGCGCGCAGCACCATCACCGGCTCCGAAGAATACCTAACGCTGTTTGGTGGCTGATGGCCAGCATGACATATGTCGCGCGCAACGTCGAGAGCGTCGGAACGCAGAATGCCGAGCAACTTCAGCGCAATTCAATGTCAACGGTGGCGCGGTCGCGGCCGTCGTCGCCAGTCGCCGACAGGGCGACAGACGTGCTGTCCGACGCCAACCGCTTCAGCTGCGCGGATTGCCCGCAGAACAGCGGCGCGACATTCCGGTGGCGCACGCGGTGCACACCGGCGTCCGGCGTTTCCAACCGCACGATTTCGGCAAGCGCTAACGTCACGAGCGGCCCGTGCACCACCAGCCCCGGATATCCCTCGACACGGGTCGCGTACGGCCAGTCGTAGTGAATGCGATGGGCATTGGCGGTTGCGGCGCTGAATCGCATCAGCAACGACGGATCCGTTTCGAACTCCCACTCCCACTCGCCGGTGCGCCGCAGTGGCGACGGTGTCGGAGGGCTGATCGCGGCGTCAGCGGGATCGGAACCACCGGAGGTCTGCGACGCCGCCTCCCGGAAGATCAGGTTCTGACGCTCAACGACGGCCAGGTCGGAATGGTCGTTGTACAAGTGCGTCGTCACCCGCACGATGACCAGACTGCCGGACCGGCCGGTCTTCTCCTCAACGCCATCCACCCACGACTCGCGTCGTATGACGCGACCGACGGTGAGCGCAGCGTGCAATTCGATCTCACCACCGGCGAACATCCGCCGTGGCAAGTCGATCGGCGGCAGGAACCTACCGCGTCGAGGATGGCCGTCGGACGACAGCGCAGAGGATGAACACCACTGCGGTAGCGCGACCCAGTGCCAGAGCGGCGGCAAGTCGTCACCCGGTAACGGGGCCGGGTTGCTGTCGTCGAAGAGGGCCGACAGGGCCGCCACACGACCAGCGTCCACGACCACGTCCTCGCTGACGGTGTGCGGCTCCCATCGCGGGTCAATCAATAATGCACTATGGCTCATGAACTTTCGCTACTTCTGTCGAGGCGGTGATCTGCAAGCCAAATTAACAGGCCGCGTCGCTGGAGTTGGCGGCGCTGAGCAGTTCGGCAATGTCAACAAATTTCACGCGTGGCCGCGAAGTTTCGCGTCCCCGTTCGCGTTCGGCGGCGTCGATGGCACGCCAACCCTGCCAGTCGACGGGCTCGGCCCCTCGTTCCGCGAGCAGATCGGCCATGGCGTCCCGGTCTGCGACCTCACGGTCCAGCAAGCCCGAATCGTAGTCCTCCCAAAGCTTTTGGACCGTCTGCTCGGCACAGCTCCGATTGGTCCCGATCACGCCGCGCGGACCACGCTTGATCCATCCTGTGACATATACGCCGGGGACGTGCTGGCCGTCCTCGCGAAGTACTCTGCCATGTTCGTTGGATACCACGCCGTTGGCGTCGTCGAAGGGCACACCGTCGATCGGCACACCCCGCTGTCCGATCGAGCGCAGGATCAGGCGGCTCTCGATCACTTCGGTATCCCCGCCTGCATGCACCACGCGAAGACTCTCGGCATGCTCTTCGCCACCCACTTCCACGGGTGAGACCATGAAACGGAACATGATTCGCTTGTTCTGCGGCTGCGTCGGCCGTTGAGTGAACTCCCGCGCGATCTCCAGCTTCATGCGTGTCTCGACGTCGTCGTCGTCGTGCGCATCCAGTTCGTCGCTGTCAACGATGACATCGACCCCCGGCAGATGGCTCAGCGCCAGGAACTCGCCGACCGAGAAGGCGGCCTCCCTGAGCCCTCGGCGCGCCAAGATGACCACTTCTTCAATTGCGCTGTCCGACAACTTATCCAACGCATGCTGCGCAATGTCGGTCTTCGCGAGATCCTCCGGGGCCATCAGCAAGATCCGGGCCACGTCCAGTGCGACATTGCCGTTGCCGATAATCACCGCCCGCTCTGCAGACAGGTCGAACGTGGTGTCAGCGTGGTCGGGGTGCCCGTTGTACCAGCCGACGAAGTCCGCGGCGGCATAACTTCCGGGCAGCTTCTCGCCCGGGATACCGAGGTCGCGGCCCTTCGGTGCCCCCACCGCGTAGATCACGGCGTGATGGTGCGCCAGTAGATCTTCGTGCGTGATCGTCTTGCCGACCTCGACGTTGAAGTGGCACTCGAAGCGCGGGCTCGCGAACGCGGGATCGAAGAGCTTGACCACCGCCTTGGTGTGCTGATGATCCGGCGCCACTCCCGTGCGCACGAGACCGAACGGCGTCGCAAGCCGATCGAACATATTCACTTCCACGCCGGCGACGCGGGTCAGCTCCGCTGCGGCGTAACAGGCTGCCGGTCCTGCGCCGACGATCGCCACCCGTAATGAGCCCTGCTCCACGGCGGGGTGATCAGTACCGGCTCGCTGCGAATTCATCGCCAAGGGATGGTGTTCGAAGTAGCTCGAGTTGATGCCTTTGAACCGCTCCAGCTCAGGCGGCAGCTCCTCCTCGTAGTAGATCGCGTCGACGGGACACGCGTCGACGCACGCGCCGCAGTCGATGCACGTGACCGGGTCGATGTAAAGCATCTCGGTACCGGTGATTTCACCCGTCGCTCCCACCGGCCTGATGCAGTCCACCGGGCACACCGGCACGCAACTGGCGTCCTTGCAGCAACTCTGGGTGATGACGTAAGTCATTGCGGATGCTCCCTATTCATCGATAGACAGCGCGCCGGTCGGACAGTTGTTCACCGCCTCTTCGACTTCTGCCCTTTCGTCCTGCGCTGGTTCGGATTTGATGGCGTGCGCCTGGCCGTCGTCGCCGATCTCGAACACCGACGGTGCGGTGACCTCACACAACCCGATTCCTGAACACTTGGTGGTGTCAACCTTGACTTTCATCAGAACAATCTCCGCATGATGTTGAGGGCGAGTCGGCTGTAGGGCGGGTAGACCAGACGCGGATCGGGTTTCGCCGTTTTGGACAGCACCGCGCGGCGGTGGCTGAGCGTTTCGAAGCCCCATCTACCGTGGTAGGCGCCCATGCCGCTGGCGCCCACACCGCCAAACGGCAGCGACGGCACCAGACAATGCATGGCAACGTGATTGATCACCGCGCCGCCGGATGGGATGCGATCAACAAGGTCGCGGCTAGCGCGTCCGGAGCCAAAAACGTACAGCGCCAATGGTTTCGGTCGGCCGTTGACGAAATCGACTGCTTGGTCGACTGACCTGTAGGTGATGATCGGCAAAAGCGGACCGAAGATCTCGTCGGCCATGACCGGGTCGCTGGGTGACGGATCAACGATGACGGTCGGTTCGATGCGCAGCGTGCTGCTGTCCCAATGGCCGCCGGCGGCCACTTCGCCTTCGGTGCTGCCGATCAGCGAGACCAGCCGGTCGAATTGGCGCTGGTTGACTATCGGTACCCCCAGACCACCTTCGTCCGAACGAAAGTCGCGAAGGTTGCCGACGATCTTGCCGACGAATTCCTTGGCGATGCTGTGATCGGCGAGCACGTAATCCGGCGCGATGCACGTCTGGCCAGAGTTCAGCAGCTTGACCCACGCGATGCGACGGGCGGCGACATCGATATCGGCATCGGCCGTGACGATCACCGGGCTCTTGCCGCCGAGCTCCAGCGTGACCGGGGTGAGGGTTGGTGCCGCCGCGGCCATGATCTTCTTGCCGACTTCGGTTCCGCCGGTGAAAAGAGCGTGGTCGAAGCCCGCCGCCAGCAAGTCTTGGGTGACCGCGGCGTCACCTTCCACGACACGTACAGCCTCGGGGTCGACGTACTGGCTGAGCTGTCGCGCCAACAACGCCGATGTGGCAGGCGCGAGTTCGGACGGCTTGATCACGGCGCAGTTGCCGGCCGCCACCGCGGCGACCAGCGGCGCCAGACTCAGATACAGCGGATAGTTCCACGGACCGATGATCAGCACAGCGCCCAAGGGGTCGTATTGCACCCATGCCCGACCAGGCAACTGCGCCATCGGCAACGATTCCCGTCGCCGGCGCATCCACTTCTTCAGGTGCTTGCGCGCATAGGCGGCCTCGCCCTTGGTTGAGGCGATATCGCCCAGCCAGGCCTCCTCAGGACTGCGACCGAGGTCATCGGCCAAGGCCGCAGCGATCGCGGGCTCGCGCTCCTCGACGAACCGCTCGATGCCGCGTAGCTGTTCCAGTCGCCACTGCAAGCCCAGCGTTCGACCGCTGTCAAAAACTTTCCGAAGATCGGCGAGCACATTGGCGCCAGCGGTGATCTTCGGTGCCGAGATAGTCACAGATTCTCCTGAGCGGTATAGGTTCTTCTTTGGGCGGATCAGATTTCGGGCGCGGGCACTACGCCACTCGCGACCGCTCCGCTGATTCCGCCATCGACCGCGATAGCCTGACCGTTGACCCAGCGAGCGTCGTCGCCGGCCAGAAAAAGCACCACGTCGGCAACGTCGCCCGGATCGGCGTGACGCCCGAGCAGATTCTTCAATCCGTCGAGCGTGTCTTTGCCCATCGATTCTTCGAAGTCGACCAAGATCGGCGTTTCGACCGGTCCGGGCAGCACCGCATTGATCCGAAAACCCATCTCGGCCACCGCCAAACCCATCGACATGGTGTAGACGGTGGAAACTTCCTTCGAGAAATTGTAGGCGTTGCCCTGCTGCGGGTTGGCCTTGAACCAGGCCGCACCCTCCTCAAAGGTGTCGGTCGCCAACAGATCCCGGATCAGGTCGAGCCGTTCTGGCCAGCCGAACCCTGCCGTCGACGACACGATGGTGATCGCGGCGCCCGGCTTCAGTCGTTCGAAGAACGACTCCGTCAAGTGACGAACTGCAAGGCTGTTGACGGCCAGCACCAGGTCGGCCGGCGCGGTGCCCGGTATACCGGCGATGTTCATCAAGCCGTCGAATTCTCCGTCGAGTTGCTCCACCGCCGTGTCGATGCTGTGGGGGTTGGCCAAGTCGACTTCGATGTGTCGGGTCACCGGCGCAGTCGGTTGGTTGCGGTCCAGGCAGTGCACCTCCGCTCCTGCAGACAGCAAACGTTCTGCCACCGCGTGTCCGATGCCGGATGCGGCGCCGGTGACGACGTAGCGTTTCCCGGAAAAGTCGGCCATAGCTCTCCTAGTCGATCGTGTAGGGCAGGGATTTGACTGCGGTGATGAAGTTTCCGGTCAAATACTCGGGCTCGCCAACGCGCAGGCCCGGCGCCCGGAAGATCAGCTCGCGGAAGATCGACTCCAGCTGCATCTTGGCCATGAACGCGCCCATGCAGAAGTGCGGGCCGCCTCCGCCGAATGCGACATGCGGATTGGGTGAGCGGGTGATGTCGAATACGTTGGGGTTGTTGAATACTCGCTCGTCACGGTTGGCCGAGGAGTAGACCATCGTCACCCAGTCGCCCTCGCGGATGTGCTGGCCGTGCAGCTCGGTGTCCTGAGTGGCAGTGCGCCGGAACGTCATGACGGGGGTGGTCCAGCGGACGAACTCGTCCATCGCGACTTTGATCCGCCCGTCGAAATCCTGTTCCAGCAAGGCTTTCTGGTCGGGAAATTCCTGCAACGCAATTGTGGTGAAGGTGGTGGTGGTGCGCGTGGTGTCGTTGCCTGCCACCGAGAGCAGGACGAAGTAAGGCCCTAGTTCGTCGTCGGTGAGCTGCCGTCCATCGACCTCCGCTTGGACCAGGGAGGTCATCAAGTCATTCTGCGGATGCGCCCGGCGCTTCTCGGCGAGACCGATCCCGATATTGAGCAGCCCGACAAGGGAGTCGGTCAGCACTTCGCCGGGTTCACGACCGGCCGCGACGTCGGGATCGGCCCATGCCACCATGCCCTCTGCCAGGTGCGCCGCCTCGTCGCGCTCGTCCTCGGGCAGTCCGAGCATCTCGTAGATGGTCCACATCGGAAGGCGTTTGGCCACCTGTTGTACGAAGTCGCCTTCCTTCGCCTTGATCAGATCGCTGACAATCGATTCCGCCTGGTGCTCGATCTGTTGTTTGATCTTGGCGACCTGGCGGGGCGTGAAGACTGAACTCACCAGCCGTCGCAAGCTCGAATGCTTCGCCCCGTCCATACCCAGGAAGGACTGCGTTGCATCGAGCATCTCTTCGGGAACGGCCTCGAACGTAATGCCCTGCCCGGAGCAGAAGATCTCAGGGTTTTTGCTGACGTAGCTGACGTCCTCGTGGCGGGTCACGACCCAGACACCGTCGATTTCTGGCTCCATCATGGAACCTTCGATCGGCCGGTGCCAGCTCACCGGGCGTTCGTCGCGAAGGATCTTGAATGCCTTCTCGCGCTCGTCGAAGCTTTGCGCCCAGAATGCTTGTGACGAGATGTCTACCGGGTCGAAGGGCGGGCGGTCGGTTTTGGCTGGTGTCTCAGTAGTCATGCGGGTGCCTCCATATAGCGGTCTTTGAGACTTCTCTTGGCGAGCTTTCCGGTGGCTGTCCTGGGCAGCTCGTCGACGAAGTCGACGGAGCGGGGTGCTTTGAAATGCGCGATACGCTCCCGGACGTAGGCGATGATCTCGTCTGCCAATTCAGGAGATGGCGTTGCCTCAGTGCGTAATTGGACGACGGCTTTGACCTGTTCCCCCATCTCCGCATCGGGCACGCCGATGACCGCGACATCGAAGACCTTCGGGTGCAGCGTCAAGACGTTCTCGATCTCCTGCGGATAGATGTTCACTCCGCCGGAGATGATCACGAATGCCTTCCGATCGGTCAGAAACAGGTAGCCGTCGTCGTCGACGTAACCGATGTCGCCGACAGTGGTCCAGTTCTCGTGGGCCGGATGCCTCGACGAAGCGGTCTTTTCCGGATCGTTGTGATACTCGAAGGGCGCCACGTCGCGCTCGAAGTAGACGGCCCCGACCTCACCCGGGGGCAACTCACGGCCCTCCTCGTCGCAGATGTGCAGGACACCCAGCGCGGATTTGCCCACCGATCCACGCTTGTCTTTCCACTCCGCGGCGGTGATCACGGTGGTGCCGTGTTGCTCTGTCGCGCCATAGTATTCGACCAGCACAGGGCCCCACCAGTCGATCATGGCGTCTTTGACGTCTGGCGGACAGGGCGCTGCCGCGTGCACGGCCAGCCTCAGTGACGAGAGGTCGTAGCGGTTACGAACTTCCTCTGGCAACTGCAGCATGCGGACGAACATCGTCGGGACCATCTGACTGACTGTCACTCGATACTTCTCGATCGCGGCCAGTGCCTGTTCGGCGTTGAACCGCTCCATCAGAATTACGGTGCCGCCCAATGCCTGAACGCCGCCACACCACTTCAGCGGGGCGGTGTGGTAAATCGGTGCGGGCGAAAGGTATACGTCATCGCTGGTGATCTTGAAGGCCTGGGCCAGCAGCCCCACCAGCGGATCCCCGGGCTCGTCGACCTGGATCGGAAGAAGATGCGGCCTAATGCCTTTGGGCCGTCCGGTGGTTCCCGATGAATACAACATCTCCGAACCGCGCGGCTGGTCCGTGATCGTCGGGTTGGCGCTGGCCAGTAGGTCGTCGTAGGGCAGATAGCCGGCGATCGCATCGCCGAAGGAGTACCAATGTCGTACCCCTGAACCCCGATCACGCAGGTGATTGGCCAATTCCTGGACCCCGGCCGAGGCGAACACGACGCTCGCGCCGCTGTCATGCAGGATGTACGCCGCTTCCTCTGGAGCCAAGTGCCAATTGACAGCGGTGATGTACAGGCCAGAACGTAATGCGGCCCAATAGATCTCGAACGCCTCGGCCGCGTTGTCCGAGACCAGCGCAATGACGTCGCCTCTGCGTAGGCCCATTCCGTGCAACGCCGACGCGAGTCGGGCCGAATGGTCGTCGAGTACGCCGTACGTCAGTGTCCGGCCCGACTCAGCCATGATCACAGCCGGTCGGTCCGGGGCAGACTGCGCGTGTGTACCGGGGAACATCGGCCTAGACGAGCAGGTCGTCGCGACCGTCGTTCTTGAGCCGCTCGATGTAGCTCGGATACAGCTTCTTTCCGAGCGGGGCCAGCTTGAGCAGGCTCGCGACGTTGCCGTCGACTTTGATCTTCTTCTTGGCCATTGCCAGTGGCAGGTTGACCTTGCCCTGCCAGTACCCGTTGCCGGTCTCAGCCGTCATGGACATCGTGGCGTTCGGCGGCGCCCCGCCCTCGAGTCCTTCGCGCACGGATTTGTTCGCCATGTCGATGACCACAAGCGCCTCGGGATCGGTGAAGTCGAACGCCACCACGAGTCCGGTGGCAACCAGCTTCGGCCCGATTTCTTCATCCTGGAAGGCCGTCTCGAAAATCCCGCCGATGTATTTTGTGACCTCCGCCGAGTCCTTGAACCCCATTGTTTCGCGTCTCCTTAATCTCAGTTTATTTTAATTAAGATTCAAATTGTCGCCGAGTCAGGTTTCGTGCCACGAAGTATGCTCAGCACGGTCTATGACCCCCGTCACAGGGACCTTACCATAAGTCGACTTATGGTAAGGCGCTGCTCCTCGTCACCAACCCGACATCCACCCTTGCGGCCGGAATCAGGACCCTCGCAGGATCGGCATCGATGCGGTATCGACCTCGTCGTGCTGGTCGGCGTAACTGTCGTAGTTTTCAGCTGCGGCGTGCTTGCCGGCTTTCGCGAACGATTCGAGGATGGCCTCCTGGGCATCCTTGGGCAGCAGGTGCAGGTTCTCCCGAACCCGGGCCTGACGACGGGACACAGCTTTGCGCTCGGGCATGCCCGGAGTGCAGGTGATCTGTGGGGGCACGCCCTCTATCTCCTCGACACCACCGTCGTGGTGACCGGCCTCCATTTGGGCCTGCTCCTCGGCCATGGTGGCCTCGTCCTTTTCCTCGGACATGCCGATCGGCCCGATACGACGACCGTTGAGGAACTGCCGTACCACGGGCTCGTCGCTGGTCAGCAGCACTTCGCGGGGCCCGAACATGACCAGCTTGCGACGGAACAGCATGCCCATATTGTCGGGCACCGTGCGCGCGATGTTGATGTTGTGCGTCACGATCAAGATGGTCGCGTCGATCTGGGCGTTGATGTCGATCAGCAACTGCGACAGGTAAGCGGTACGGACCGGATCCAGACCCGAGTCGGGCTCGTCACACAGAATGATCTGCGGGTCCAACACCAGCGAGCGGGCCAGGCCGGCGCGCTTACGCATACCACCGGAGATCTCACCGGGGAACTTCTTCTCATCCCCGCCCAGACCGACGAGTTCCAGCTTCTCCATGACCACGTCACGGATCTCGCCTTCGTTCTTCTTGGTGTGCTCGCGCAATGGGAACGCGGTGTTGTCATACAGGTTCATCGACCCGAACAAAGCGCCGTCCTGGAACAGCACGCCGAACATAGTGCGGATGTCGTAGAGCTCCTTGGGCGAACACTCGGTGATGTCGGTGCCGTCGACCACGATCGAGCCGTGCTCCGGGCGCAGCAGACCAATCAACGACTTCAAGAACACCGACTTACCGGTACCCGACGGGCCCAGCAGCACGCTGACCTCGCCCTCCGGAATGTCCATCGTCACGTCTTCCCAAATTCGCTGAGCGCCGAACGACTTCGTCAGCCCCGTAACCGAAATACCGATACCCACGCCAACCCCTCCCGTTTCGACACTTGCTCATCGCCGGTTCGCTCGGCGCGCGAGCAAACCGCTCAAGCGTGTCCGCCGGGGCCAGCATAGCTTCGCTGCGTCGACGTGACAGCAGGATTTTTATCTTAAATAGAAAAACTTCGGGCTGGTGCATGACGCCCGCGATCGCGTCGCCTCACTGGCCACGATTGCCGATGAAGCTGATGCTGACCGCGTCTGGAGCGGTCAAACCGAGCAGCTTCGCGACCAGTTGGGTAGCCGGATTGCTCAGCGCCATCGTGGCATCCGGCGGCAGAAGTCCGGCACCGATCATCAGGTGCGCTGCCCGAACCATCAAGATCGCCAACCGGGTTCCGGCCAAGACCTCGTAATAATCCAGGTTTTGCAGCCGGTGACCTGTGATTTGCTCGTAGTACTCGACCGTTTCGGCGTGATCGGGAATGCCCTCAGGCAGCGGCAGGCCCACACCCTCGGTGTGATGGCGCTGGAGGAACAGCCACCAGCCAATTTCTTGCTCACGGCTGGCCAGGACGACCATCTCCCAGTCGAGCACCGCCGCGGCCGCCAGGCTGTCGGAGAAGATGATGTTGCCGACCCGTGCATCGCCCCAATTGAGCACCTTCTCTGTATCGGACTCAGGCCGGTTCTCGTCGAGCCATGCAAGGGCGGCTTCGATCGTCGGGTTCGGCTCGCCCTCGGCCGCCCAGTCGAATATCTTCCGCCAATAAGCCAGGCCGGCGTCGAGACCGCTGTGGTTCTCGGGTGCATCCAGGAACCCCAACCCGGCCCCGCGCCAGTCGACACCGTGAATGGCGGCCATCGTGTCGATGCCGTTATGCCACATCCGACGTCGCTGCTCAGGCGTCAGGTCGAGCACCCACCCGGCCGCCGTAAACGGTGGGTCGTCAGCCGGGATGCGTCCGTCGATGCGCTCCATCACCAGGAACGGCGAACCGAGAATGGACGGATCTTCTTCGTAGAAGTAGGCCTCGGGGACCGGTACCTTCGTGTGTTTGCCCAATGCCTTGATGACGGCCCACTCCTTGCGCAGGTCGTAATCCCGGAACACTCCGGGGCCGTTGGGCTGCACCCGGGCGACCATGCCTCTCGTTACCGCCGCACCATCCTGCTGCCAATGCACGGTGAACAGCACCGTTTCGTTCGACAACCCGCCTGCACCGGGCACGTGCAAGTCGGTGATCGTGATCTGCTGGGCCTCGGGCATTTTCGAGGATAACCAGTAAGCCAGCTTGGCGGCTGCGACATCGGTGTCGATTACGTTCTTCAGTGCCATGAGATCTCCTCAACGAGAGTTCGAGATTCGCTGCCTGGCGCGACCGACCAAGCCGTTAGACCGCTTCATCTTTTTCAGTAGCCATTTGGCCGATTGCTGACCGGGAATGGCGCTGATACCGCCCGTGGGATGCGTCCCGGCGCCGCTGAGGAACAACCCCGGAACTGGCGTGTCGTAACTGCCGAAACCCGTTGCGGGCCGTAATGGTCCGAACCGCATCCCGGCTGGGTCGACGTGATACACGTTGCCGCCGGGCACATTGAAGCGCGTCGCCAGGTCCGGAATGTTGAACACCCGTCGCTCGATGACCATCGAGTCCAGTCCTTTGTAGAAGTCGGCTGCTGCGCTCAATGCGCGGTCTCCTATCTTGTCCCGGACGTCCTCCCACGGCTCGTCCGGATGTGCCGGCGTGATGCCGGACCAGTACCAGAAGGTGTCCTTGCCGGCCGGTGCCTGGCTGGGGTCCAGGGCTGTCGGAATGATCCCGATGCCGCAGATCGGATCCGGCCAGCGACCGGCAATGGTGTCCTCCCACGCCCGGATATGCTCTTCGAATGTCTGCCAGGCGCAGATCGGTTCGCGCAGATCCAAGCCGTCATCTCGCCAAGCCTGGTGGCGCGGCAGGGACAACTGACCGTCGAGTGCGACATCGATCTTGAGCGTCGCAGCCTCGACCACATCGACCGGGATGGCGTCCGCGCGTCGTTGCATGGTGTCGTCGAGAACCCCGCGCGGCAAAAGCTCACACAGCGTGAGTTTCGGGCTGCACGACGCCAACACATAAGGCGCGCGCACTACCTCGCCCCCTTCGAGTCGAACACCGCTGATCTGACCGCGGTCGAGCAACAACTCTTCCACGCGTGCGGACAGACGTACCTTGCCACCATGCGCCTCGAACGAACGCTGAATGGCCCCCGGCAACGCGCCCGAACCTCCGACCATGCGAGACGAGTTGGTACGCATGCACATTGCGATATAGATCAACGCCCAGCCGGTGCCATCCTGAGTCATCCAGCAAAACGGCGGCATCGACGCCAGTGCGGCGCGCAATAACGGGGTGTCGAAACGCTCGGTGATGATCTCGGCATGCGAACGGGTCAGGAAGCTGATCAGAGGCAGCAGATCCTTGCGCCGACGCAGCGCCACGGGTATCGCATTGAGGATCGCTTTACCTGATGGGTGGGTCGGGTGGCCGTTCATAAATGGCAGCGCGAGATCCATTGCCGCGTCCAGCTGTTGGGCGAACTCGAGATAGGCGCGAGCGTCTTTGCGCGAGAAGTAGTTCAGTTCGTCAGCCGTACGCGCCGGGTCTTTCCAGAAAGCCAGCGATGGTCCGTCAGGATCGAGGTGCACGTGGAACGGATCGGCGATGACCTGCCGCAGACCGTGGCGTTGCAGGTCCAGATCGGCCTCGACGGTGCTCGAGCGGAACAGCGAAGCCTGAATACCGCCTTCGTTGATCAGATGCTCTGGCGCCTTGTCGAAGATGGCGTTCGTGCCCAGCATGCCACCAGACGTGGGCGAGGCCTCCAGCACGACCACCCGAAGTCCCGCCCGGGCGAGGTAGGCCGCGGCCGTCAGACCGTTGTGGCCGGCGCCGATCACTACGACGTCGTAGTCATTGCTCTTCGAATGAAACACTTCCTGCCCTCCCATCACGACTGCCATGCGGCCAGCGCACGGCGCTTCATCAGTTGCTGGTACTCGTCGAACCACAGTTCTTGGTACGTCGCGTAGGCGATTCGGCCCTGTTCGTCGGTCCAGCGATAGACGCTGTCGTGGAAAGACGTGTTAGGCCACGCCGGCAGCGACGCGCAGGCGATCGCCTCGCCCTGAAACCGGTACACCTCGCCAAGCTCGTCCTCGGTAGTGATCTCTTGACGCATCGGCAGGTAGGTTCGCTGGTGGTATTCGAGGACGTTGCGGCGTACCCACTTGATCGACCGGCTTTCGTCGCCGCGCTGAATCCAGGCGAAGTGATGTGAGGCGCGGTCGCCGACCTCGTAGAGCCCGGCCCACGCGGGATCGGTGTCCAGCGGTTCAAAGCTGATCTGGTTGAAGATCAAATCCGGACCGAAGTACATCGGTGACCAACCGACCGGCGGAACCGGGACTGCGCCGCGGCGTTCCACCCGGATCTGGCACCACGATCGATCTCTCGGTGCGTAGCAGTTGACCGCGTGAACGTCGCCGCGCAGTCGTAGTTCGCCGGTGACATGCATGAATTGCTCAGTGCCGCCGGGCATCCGGGATGCTTCGTGGTGATCGTCTTCCCCCGGCATCACATGCCCTCGCGCCAGAAGCGGAGTCACCGCCTCGGCGATGACATCGATCGCGGCGGCTCCATCACCGCTGTCGTAGGTAAGCCGCGCGGTCTTTCCGGGCTCGATGAAGTCGATCGTCAGCCCGTTGTCAGTGGTGATCGTGTTTCCCGACACTGTGGGCCACGGCATCGTTATCTCGTAGTCCAGGAAAGCCATGTCGGTGTATTCGATGTTGTCGGTGCCCTGAAAGATGCAGACGCCGCCTTGTGACAACGGGAACGCCGGCTGGTAGCGGACGTAGAGGAATACGCCGATTGCCGCCTCGGGAACCGAGAAGCCGAAGTAATGCGTATGGATGAGGTGTGGATCCCACTGCTCCCCTGCTGCAGGCAGCGGTAACAGCAGGTCGGTTTCGGCGGGATGAGTGTGTAGCGGCATGAAAGCTCCTATGCATCAACGGGTGTGACGGCAGACAGCAGCCGACGGGTGGGCCAGCCGTAACCAGCCCGAGGCACGCGCGACCGTGCTCCCGACGCCGCCACGCCGGACACCAAGGTGTTCACGATTGCCTTGCCGGCCCTGGGCATCGCCCGAAAGATCGGCGGCTTCGGGATCGCCTACAGCGGAGAAACCATCGGAATCTTCCTACTCATGTGAGCCAGTTCACGGCGCCACCTAACGAAGCTAACATGAACGTGAATAAGATTTCAAGCATGAATACGTATTCAGCGCGTATGAATTCGGGCGTGGCTTCTGCTCCCAAAAGCAAGACGCTGACCCGCGTCGAGCGTCAGCGACTCCGCACGCGGCAGTCGCTGATGGATGCCGCTCGCTCGCTGATCGCAGCGAAAGGCGTTGCTCGCGTGCGTATTCAGGACATCACCGAGGAAGCAGATATCGCCTTGGGCGGTTTCTACAACTACTTTTCCTCCAAAGAAGAGCTGCTGGAGGCGGTGATCACCGAGAGCCTGTCCAAACTCGCGTTGGCAACGATCAGCGACATCAACGCGGACACCGATCCGGCGATCGTGGTCGCGCTGGCCAACCTCAGGGTGATCCGACTGGCCTACGACGAACCTGACTTCGCCCGGCTGATCGTGAACATCGGCCATTCGGAGGCCCTGTTCGGCGAAGCGGTCCACCCCCATGCTCGGGTCGCTGTCGAACGCGGTATCGCGAGCGACCGCTTCGTCGTCGCCGACATCGAGGTGGTACTGACTGCCGTGATCGGCGGCGCCTTCGCTCTCATTCGCGAGGTCCTCGACGGACGGCACGGTCCAGACGCTGACCGGGCATTTGCCCAGCACGTCCTCGCGGCGCTCGGAGTGCCGGCCACCGAAGCCGAAACCATCGTTCGCACGGCTGCCGAAGAGCTGCTCTGATTCAGCCTGTCCTCGCGGAGCCGAAAGACACGCCCAACACAGCGTCGCGCTCTAGATCCCTTGAGTCGCGCCTACCACCGAAACAAAAGAGACACAACTGCCAGGACGCCCGCCCAGGTTGTGGGTAAGCGCGGTGTGCGGATCGCGCAGTTGTCGCTGGCCTGCCTCTCCGCGGAACTGCAGCCACGCCTCGTAGAGCATCCGCAGCCCGCTGGCGCCAACGGGATGCCCGAATGACTTCAGGCCACCGTCGGGGTTGATCGGCAACCGGCCGTCAGCGTCGAAGTCACCCGCCAGCACGTCCTTGCACGCCTGACCGGCGTCGGCGAATCCGAGATCTTCCATCAACACGATCTCCGTGGGAGTGAAGCAGTCGTGGACCTCGGCCAGAGAGAATGCGGTCCGCGGATCCACTATGCCCGCCTGCCGGTAGGCGTCCTGGGCCGAGCGCACAACCTCGGGGAAACTGGTGTAGTCGTAGCCGGGATCCATCGCGCCGCGGCCCGAGCCGGCCACCAGTGAGAGTCCGAGAACATACATCGGCGTTTCGGTGTATTCATGAGCGCGTTCGGCCGGCACGATTACTGCGCAGGCGGCACCGTCGGACACCCCAGAGCAGTCGAAAACGCCGAGCCGTCCGGCCACCTTCGGCGCCCTGTCGATGGTTTCCCTGGCGACGGCAGAACGGAACTGCGCCTTGGGGTTACGGGCTCCGTTGGTGTGGTTCTTCCAGGCAACGTGAGTCATCGCCGCACGCATCTCGTCGGCGTGGGTACCGTACTTCGCGCAGTAGGCCGGATCCAGCAGCGAGAAAGCCGCAGGTGCCGTCATCGACAGTTCGGGCGCGGTGCCGTCGCTGGGCGGATCTTGACGTAACAACCCGGAGAAGCCGGAATCCTTGAGCTTCTCCACCCCGACAGCCATGGCCACGTCGTAGGCACCACTGGCGACCGCGTAACAGGCGTTGCGGAAAGCCTCCGATCCGCTGGCGCACATGTTCTCCACCCGAGTCACCGGTTTGTCGCCGGTTCCCAGTGGTCGGCTCAGCGTCAGGCCCGACATCCCCGAGCTCAAGGTGCCCAGCCAGTAGGCGTCGATATCATTTGCCCTCAAGCCCGGAACCGACGTCATGCACTCGCTGTAGGCCTCGAGTAGCAAGTCGTCGGCAGAGTCCGCCCACCGTTCGCCGAATCGCGAGCAGCCCATCGCCACGACTGCGACCTTGCCCGCTATTCCCCTGCTAGCCATCGCCGCTCCCGTCCAATCGGGCTTTCCAGAAATAGTTGTGCACGTCGCCTGCGGTGAACAGGCGCCGGAAGGTGAATCCCACCGTTGAGCCGACCTGGATGCGTTCCGGCTCGGCATCGGCAACTTGGCAGGCGAGTCGGCCGCCACCGGACACGTCTACCACGGCCTGCACGACGGGCGGCGACGGTGAGTACGCCAGGTGGTCAACGGTGTAGGTAACGACGGTCCCTCGCATGGCCGCAACGGGTATCACGCCCATCTGGTCGGTCGCACCGCAACTCTTACAGACACGGCCCGGTGGGAGATGAACAAATCCGCAAGCCTCGCAGCACGATCCGCTGAGGCCAAACTTCCACGGTGCAGACCGCTGCGCCGCCGGGCCCGAGGGCCGGTCCGGCTCCGGACGGCGCGGGGGTTCCATCTCGACCAACCCGCGCCACGACAGGTACGTCAAGTGCGCGACGGGCAGGCCGTCGGCCCGTTGCTGGGTGACCGGCTGTGGTTGACGGGCGCCCGGCAGCGCGGTCGTCGCCCGCAACAACATCGCGTCACAGCCATCGACTGCCCACAACACAAGGATGGTGTCCCCCGCATCGGCGGTATCGAGCACGCTGCACAGTGCCAGTGCGGCATCACAGGCACCCGAGAAGCCTATGGGCGAGGTGACCACCGACTTCTCCCCTTTGACCAAGGTCGCCGCTCGCTTGACGATCGCGCTATTCGGGCAAGCGAGCACCACGTGGTCAACGTCGGCTACACCGGCAACTTTCACAACGCGTTCGACCGCGGCGCGGATGAGCGCCGCGTAACGCTCGGCACCGAACCGCTCCTCCCATTGCTCGCCAGTCACCGAAGTAACCGCGCGCCAACGATCCAGGAATTCCGCTGTCAGCGATGTGCTAGCGACGACCTCGGCGAGAGCCTCATCGCTGTCTCCGAAAAGCAATGCTGCCGCCCCGTCGCCGCCAAGCTTCTCGTCCGCCGACCCGGGCCGCCCCACCCGTATGTCGGCGCTCACCGCGAGGCCGCCGGTGCCCGCGGCGGCCAAGACTGCCGCGAACCCGCTTCGGCCCGTCCCGCAGAAGTCGACGGCCAGGCTGTCCTCCGCCAGACCGAGCGCGGCGTGGATCGCGGTGGCGTTGGTCTTGTCGGCGTAAGCCGGTGTGCTCGTCGCGAAATACAGCGCAGTGGTGTTCTGTACGCCGGGTATCGCCGCTGCGGCCGCCACCGCCATCGTCGTGCTGTCCTCGTCGAACCCACCGACTACCCGGTCTCCCCGACGTAACCCGATGTCGTTGCCGGCCAATCGGTAGCGGGGCAGGTATGCCGCGTAGCCGACCAGATCCTTCATCGGCACACAACCTTCGCCTCGACTCGTCGCGCACCCTGGTCGCCGGTCATGACGACGCTCCACGGAATATCGCGGCAATACCCTGCCCGCCACCGATACACATGGTCTCCAATGCCAAACCGCCCCCGCGCCTGCGCAACTCGTGCAACATCGTGGTGAGTATGCGGACCCCGGTGGCGCCGATGGGGTGTCCCAGCGAAATGCCCGAGCCATTGACGTTCAGCCGGTCTTCGACGTCGTCGAGCTTGACGCCCCATCCGGCCAGCACCGCCAAAACCTGCACTGCGAACGCTTCGTTCAGCTCGATCAGATCCAGGTCATCGAAGTTCAATCCTGTTCGACTGAAAAGCTTTTCCACTGCACCGACCGGGCCGATGCCCATCCGTGACGGCTCACAACCGACGGCGGCCCAGCCCTCGAAATAACCGAGCGGTTCCAGGCCGAGATCGTCTAGCCGATCTTCGGCCACCACCAGGCAGGCTGCCGCGGCATCGTTCTGCTGGCTCGAGTTGCCCGCGGTAACGGTGCCGTCGGGCATTACTGTGCGCAGGCGGCTCAGCGTGTCCAATGTGGTGTCTGGACGGACGCCCTCGTCACGGTCGAAAATCAGCGCCTCGCCTTTACGCTGCGGCACGTGCACCGCGACGATCTCCTCGTCGAACAGGCCTGACCGCTGGGCCGCCGCGGCGCGTTGATGGCTGCGCGCGGCGTAGCTGTCGGCGGCTTCGCGGTCGATGCCGTAATCGGTGGCCAGGTTCTCGGCCGTCTCGATCATGCCGCTGATCGAGCCGAATCGCGCGGGGGGCTGCGATAATTCGCGTCCGCGGTCGAGGCGGTCGTAGAGAGTCTGGTTGCCCGAACGGGATCCCCACCTCGCCGTCGTGGTGTAGTGCTCGATGTTGCTCATCGACTCGACGCCGCCGGCCAGCACGACGTCGGCGGCGCCGGTCTGCACTGTCATCGCCGCGGTGACAACCGCCTGCAGTCCCCCACCGCAGCGCCGGTCGATCTGCAGACCGGGGACACTGATCGGAAGATCGGCATGCAGTGCGGCCCACCGTCCGATGCACGGCGCCTCGGAATTCGCGTAGGACTGCGCGAATATGACGTCCTCGATGGCGGCCGGATCGACGGCGCTGTGCTCGACGACCGCGTCGATCACTCGCGCAGCGAGGTCCTCGGCGCGCAACGGCCGTAGAGTGCCGCCGAAGCCGCCGACGGCCGTGCGCAGCGGGCTGACTATCGCCGCGCGCCTCACGCGTCGCCCCGCCAACGATCGGACGAGGGATTCATCAGGGCGGTCAATCGATCCTCAGGCAGCCAGACGATGGTCTCCAATTCCAACGCATCAAGGTAACGCACGCGACCAGATCGAAGGTCCTCCAACCTCAGCCGCGGAGAATTACCTCTGGTATCGAAATTTACTGACACTTGGGCGAACTCACTGCCGATAACCGGACCCACACCGGCCGCGCTCACGGCACCGCCGTCGCCGAATTCAATCGTCATCAAGGACTCAGATCAGAAATCCGAGGGTAGGAATCGGCCGGTCTTTATCCACCAGATCCACCTTCTTGTACACCAGTCGTAACTCCCCGTCCAGGCGACGCACCCGGTACGTGACGCGGCCGCCCCACAGGTGATTGCCGCGAGCCCGCGATTCCAGCACCATGAAGTTAGCGCCCACCTCCAAGTCGACTCCGCCGCTGGGATTTGGTTGAGTACCGAGGATTTCGATGTTGGACAGCAGACGACGAAGATTCGACGGCGGCGCCTGGGCGTAACGCTTGCCGGTGCGAACCTGCTTGAGGCGAGTCGCGATGCGACTGCGGTTGTCGTAGATCACCGACATCGCGCGCAGCGGATCGTCGGTCGAGGCGACCGGAACCCAGTAGAGCGCGTCATCGGTCCACAACGCCTCCCAGGCGTCGTAGTCGGACTCGTCTGCATAGCGCGCTTCCCGGTACAGGAATTGCTCGACCTCCCAGCGGTCGAAGCCCTCAGGCAGTCGCCCTACGGTGGCGGCGTCATCGCGTGTGCTCGTCACGATTCAGTCTCCATCAGCATCTTGTAATGCGACCAGAAACCGCGCATCCCAGTCTCATCGGTGGCTCCGCCGATAGTGAAGCCGTTCTCGTCGACGCTTTCGCGACTGAGTCCACGACGAACGTCGAGCCATTCTGGCGTCAGGTTCTCGAGGCCCAGTTGGTTACGCTCATACATCTCGGTGTCGTCGGCCAGCAGCATTCCGGCTGGCCCCACCGAACCCATGCACTGCGACACCATGCGCTTGTTCATCTCCGGCGCGCCGGCCAGTTGCACAGCCGTGGAGTACTGGATGCACTCACCCACCGACACCGGTTGGATGTTGAATACCTGGATCTCCGCGATGAACAGGTTGGGGAAGATCATCACGTGCGGCCCACCTTCGATGAGGATTTCATCTGCCTCATCGCCGTATCGCTTGCGGATCGCCGCGACATAGTTGGGCACCCGGTCCTCGCTGGTGCCGAACCACCGCAATGGCTGGGCGAACTTGCGGAACTCCGGCCGCAAGTCGTTTTCGCTATGACCGTTTCCCAGGTCTCGGGTCACCGCGGTCGACGATTCGCTGTACAGAGCACCGATCGGGCTACCGGTGACGCCGAAGATCGAGCCGTGCACGAACTGGGGGTGGTAACCGTCGGTTTCGTTCTCCGCCAACAATTTCCAGTTGGCACGGGTCTGATGCTGCAACCAGCCGGCGGTGAGCTGGACTTCACCCTCCGGCGAGAGCCTGACTAGCCGGTCTATCTCACCGGCGGCTGCGCCGAGGTGCTCGCTAAGGCTGGGGCCGTCGGCGGCGAAGCTGCCGAACACGAACCCGCGGTAGGTATCCATTCGCGGCACCCTGCCCATTGGCAAGTCCAGCGTGCGTTCGCCGTAGCCCTTGAAGAACGGGAACCCTACGAGTTCACCGTCGTTGCGGTAGGTCCATCCGTGATACGGACAACGGAAGGTCGACGAGTTGCCCTTTGCGTCGTCGCAGACCTGATTGCCTCGGTGCGCGCAACGATTGAGCAGTAGGTGCAGCTGCCCGTCGCGGTCGCGGGTCATGATGACGTCTTGCAATCCGAGGCGCTTACGCACATAGTCGCCCGCCTGGGATACTTCGCTCTCGTGACCGACGAAAACCCAGGACCGATACCAAACCTTGCGTAGCTCCTCGGCAAAGATGGTGGGGTCGGTATAGAGCGATCCATGCACCTTGTCGCGTTTGATCAACTGGTCGTAGCGACTGCCGGTCGCGGAGGCTGACTCGATCAACGAAGTCATTCTTGGGGCTCCTCTCGGGAGATCTCGCGCACGCTACCGTTTGCGATGAGGTCGGGTAAGGCGAACTTGCGCACCTTGCCGGTGGACGTTCTGGGAAGGTCTTCAGTGAAGAACCAACGTTGCGGAACCTTATGCGGTGTCAAGTGTTTGCGCGCATGCGCATGCAACCGATCAACGAGATCTGTCGGCAACGGATCGTGGGTCTCGATCACCGCGCCCACAACTTCGCCCAAGCGGTCATCGGGAAGACCGAAGACGCACACCCGAGCGTTCGCGTCATGCGTGGACAGACATGCCTCGATTTCTGCTGGGGCGATGTTCTCGCCACCGCGGATGATCAGCTCTTTGAGCCGGCCGGTGATGGTCAGGTAGCCACGCTCGTCCATGGCACCGATATCGCCGGTGTGCACAAAGCCGTCCGTATCAACCGTCGCAGCTGTGGCCTCAGGATCGTGCAGGTATCCGATCATCTGCTGGTAGCCGCGCGCGCAGATCTCGCCTGGCTGCCCGACCGGTAATACCACACCTGTGGCCGGGTCGACGACCTTGCAATCAACCTGCGGCAGTGCGCGACCCACGGTATGGAGCTGATCGGCACGGGCGTCGTCGGGCCGCGTTGCAGTGAGAACCGACGCCAGCTCGGTCTGACCAAAGACGGTCACCACCGCCGCGCCGAAAGTGCGTTCGGTCGCCTCGATGAGCTCCGCCGATACGGCGGACGCCCCGCCGAGGCAGATGGAAAGGCGGGGTGGAGGATTGGTGGAGGTGCGCTGCGCTGCGACGAGACTGGACAGAATCGTGGGTACGAAGAACAGCACCGACGCCTGTGTGCGACGCAGGGTCTCCAGCACCGCGGTGGGCTCGAACCGGCCGATCAGCACCTCGGTACCGCCGATCCACATCGGACCCAGCGTGCTGATCACGCAGGCGGCGGTGTGAAACATCGGCAGCGGGTTCACGGTTACCGCGCCGGCGGGGATGCCCGCATACTGGACGGTCAGCTTCGCGACGTTGATCAGCGAACGGTGGCGCAGCAGTACTCCTTTCGTCGTGCCGGTGGTGCCCGAGGTGTACTGCAGCATGACTGCTTCATCAGGGTCGGTTGGAGCCGCGGCGATCACCGCGCCGTCGACAGCGTCAGCTCGCCACTGCGGTCGGGACGACAAGCTGATGGTGCGCAAGGCCGGGAGCGACTGGGCGATCTCGGCTACGACGGAGGCACAGTCGTAGTCGCGGCTGCGGTCAGCATGGATCAGCACCGAGGCACCAGAATGCTGCAGCGCGTAGCGCAGTTCGCTGGCACGCATCGCAGGGTTGAGCGCGACAAGGACCACGCCGGCAAGGGCCGCGCCATACTGAATTACCGGCCACTCCACCACATTCGGCGCCCACAACGCGACATAATCACCGGGCTGCGTCAACCGGGACAGCGCGGTCGCTACCCGGGAGGCCTCATCCAGCAGCTCTCCGTACGTGAATCGCAGCTGCGCCCCATCGCCATGACGCGGGCCGACCAAGGCCTCCACATCGTGGTGGGTATGGGCACGTTTGGTCAGCAGGCCACCGACGGTGTGGTCCACCAACTCCGTTCCGGTGTCGGCGTCCAGGTACGACCAGTCAAGGCGCCCGGCTAGTTTCGCGCTCACCGCGCCGGCGCTCCGAATTCCGGTCGTCGCTTGGTGCGGAAAGCGTCTATCCCCTCGGCGAAGTCGTCGGTGCCGAACAATTGTGCCTGGTGCTGAGCCTCGCGATCCAAGACGTCGAACGGGTCCATCGAAGGCCCCCGTGCGAGTAGCGATTTGATTACGCCGTATGCGTGCGTGGGACCGGCGGCGAGTCGCTCAGCGTCGATTAATCCGGCTTGTAACGCAGATCCCGGCTCGGCGAGCGCATCGACGAGACCCATGCTCAATGCCTCGATCGCGTCAAACGGCGTCGGCATCATCAGCATCTGTCGGGCGCGGGCCACGCCGACACGGGCCGGCAGCGAGACGAAGGTGCCCATGTCGCCCGCCAGGCCCACATTGGTGAAAGTCGTCGCAAAGCGTACGTTTCGGGCGGCGACCACACGGTCGCACGCGGCCGCGAGCGCGACGCCCGCACCGTAGGCGGAGCCTTCCAAAGCGGCGACGACGGGCTTTGGGGTTCTCCAAATCGCGCGAATCACCTGCTGTGCCAGCTGAGCCCGTTCCAACGCCGGCTCGGGTTCCATACGTTGCATTGATGTGATGTCGCCACCCGAGCAGAATGCCGGGCCCGCACCTGTGAGCAGGATTGCATGGATCGCAGTTTCGGCGTCGGCCCGCTCGAACGCGCCGGCAAGCTCGATTCGGACCCGAAGATCGATGGCGTTGCGCTTGTCTGGCCGGTTCAAGGTGATGATCCGCACCGCACCGCGGTCTTCGGTGACTACACAATCGGCGTTCATTGTCCGGTGAATTTCGGCTTGCGGCGTTCGATGACAGCCCGCAGGCCCTCGAGTGCGTCGGCGGTTCCGGAGAGTTCGGAAACCGTGCGCGCCTCTTCGGCCAAGCGTTCTTCGACCGACGAC
Organism: Mycobacterium palustre; assembly: GCF_002101785.1. Classification (GTDB taxonomy): domain Bacteria; phylum Actinomycetota; class Actinomycetes; order Mycobacteriales; family Mycobacteriaceae; genus Mycobacterium; species Mycobacterium palustre. Next base: position 45,768 of record NZ_LQPJ01000124.1, on the reverse strand, counting down.
CCCAGTCCGCTCCATACCAAGCGCTTGGTGGCCGACAGGGCGCGGTTCGGCAGCGTCGCCAGCTCGGCCGCCAATTCCTCTGCGCGATTGAGCAATTCGTCATCGTCGACGACCTCGGTGATCAACCCGATATCAAGCGCCTCGTCGGCTGTCAGGGTGGGATTGGTCAGCAGGATCCGCAACGCCTGCCGCAGACCAACCAATTGCGCCAGCGTCACTGATGAGCCACCATCTGGTGCCATGCCGACCCGGACCGCGCCGGAGAAGAATTTTGCTGATCGCGCCGAGATGACGATGTCGGAAGCGCACACCAATCCCAGTCCGCCTCCCCCGGCAGCGAAGCCCTGGACGGCCGTCACCACCGGGGCTCGAAGCTGGATCAGCGCGGCAGTGGCCAGTTGCAGCCATGCCGTGGCCTCGCGCAGATAATCGGGGAGATCTGCACCCTTGGACTCGAAGGTGTGAATATCGCCGCCGGCGCAGAAATTGCGCCCCTCGCCGGTGAGCAACACCACGCGTACCGCGGGATCCGCATGACACGCCAGCACCTTCTCGTGCAGGGCCTTGAGGAACTCGACATTCATCCCGTTGGACGCCTTCGGCCGGTTCAGACGCAGCCTGGCAACGCCGTCCGCGACATCGAGGGCGACCGGCGCCACGGTTTCTTTGACGCTCATCGTTTGACTCCTCGCTGTCTGAATGCGGCCGCCCCGTTCTGTCCGGCACCCTCGCAGATGTGGTTGACCACCGTGTCGATTTCGTCATCCAATCCGCGGGGTGATGCCACCTCGACTCCGGCGTAGACGAGGCGCTTGATCGATGTGACAGCCTCTCGGCGCCGCTCGGCCAACGCGGTGACGAACCGTCTCACGCCCTCGTCGAAACCGGCTTGCGGAAAACTTCGATATGCCAAACCGTGGCGCACCGCCTCGGCGCCGGAAAGTCGATCGCCGGAGAGCAGCAGTCCCAGTGCCTGCTGACGCCCCACCAGCCGGGCCAGCCGCTGACTGCTACCGCCGCCGGGAACCATCCCGAACTTGATGTGGTTGTCAGCGATTTTGGCGTCGTCGCTGACCAGCGCAATGTCTGCGGCTTGCATCAGCTCGAAACCGCCGGCCATTGCGACACCCTCGACCGCCGCGATGACCGGAACCTCGACGCGGGCAATGGCTTCACACGCACGCCGAAACCCCACAAAAAGTTCCCGCAGCGCATCAGGTCCCTTCGACCGCAGGCGCTCTACTTCCTCGAAATCGCCTCCCGCGCAGAAGTTTCCGTTGGCGCCCCGGATGACGGCAACAGTGACGTCGGGGTTGTCACTTACCTCCAGGATGGTCTGCGACAATTCCTCGTTCAGGCCGACGCTGATCGCATTGAGCTTCTCCGGTCGATTGAGCGTGACCCACGCTATTCCATCGACGACATCGCGTCTCACCAGCGTCATCGCTTGGGTCCTCCGGTGAACTGCGTTACGGTAACGGTCAATTCGGCCAAAATCAGCGGTACCCCTCACCCGACGCCCTTGTCGGCTATCGCCCTGTGGGCGTCCAGCCCCATTCCCGGTCGTAGCGCCGGACGGCCGGAGCCGCTGCCATCGCCAGTGGTAGCGCGAGCGCACTGGTCGATCAACGACTCAGCCATCGTGACCTCTCTCTATCGAATCCAGTTACCCCTATTTCTAATCCACATTAAACTAAGATGACGGCGGTCACAACAGCCGCCCCAATGAGGAGCTTGGAATGGACCTTGGACTGAAAGCTGCCCGCGTGGTAGTGACCGGCGGCGCTTCGAACATCGGACGCGGCATCGTGCATGTGTTCGCCTCGGAGGGTGCTCGAATCGTGATCAGCGATATCGATAAAGCTCAGGCGGACCGGGTTCGCCGCGAAGCGCAAGATGGGGGCGCCGCCGAGGTCGAAGTCGCGATAGGTGATCTTACGGCTCCCGACCAAGCCGAGGCCGCAATTGGCGTCTCGGTCGATAGTTGGGGCGGCATCGACGTCTTGGTCAACAATGCCGGTTGGAGTGTGCCCGGTTTCATCGCGACCGACACCGACCGCGAAAAGTGGGAACGCACCATCGAAGTCAACCTGTTCACCGCGATCGCGGCCACGCAGGCCGCGATCGGCCCGGTGAAGGAGGCCGGCAGCGGCGCGATCGCGTTTATCGCCAGCGACGCTGCATTCGGTCAGATACGTCAAGGCGTTTACGGTGCGTCGAAAGCAGCGATGGTCGCCCTGGCCCGCACCGTGGCGCGCAAACACGGCCGCCATGGGATCAGGTCCAATGTCATCTGCCCGGGCCTGGTGATTCCCGAGGGCCCGGAGGCGATCGGCGAATCGAGCCTGTGGTCCCCGTCGGCCAGGATGAGGTCTTCAACCAGGATCAAATCGACTACATGATCAAGGGCACTCCGCTTCGCCGCTTGACCAGCGCCGAGGACGTCGCGAAGGCAGTGGCGTGGTTCTGTTCGCCGACGGCGGCGCGGCAGGTCACCGGCCAACTCATCTCGGTCAGCGGCGGCTACACGATCCCGTAACAGCGGCCATCCCGGCAAGGGCAAGCGCCAGCATCGGCGCGCCGGCAGCAGAGCCCGTGAGCAGTCGCGATTTCGCGTTCTAGCTTTGCGACTTCGTCACTACGAGTAGCACGGGCCGCCGCCGGGTGGCGCACACGATGCCGGCCCGAGCTGGACCCAGGCCAGGTCTATCCACGGCGCCGACAGCCAGGTCTTGGTGGGTTCGATGACGAATCTCATTGGCCCGCGCTCACAGTAGGTTCTGTTGTCACCAGTTGCCGCGCAGCTCGTTCCCTCGTGGTCGATGCGGGCGTGCGGCGGCAACGGTTTGTCGGCTTGGTTGCCGGGAAACCGCGCCGCTACCGACCAGTCATAGTGCACTGCCCGGTCTCCCTCGATCCAGCCGATATGGCCGATTCCCGGACCGGTGCCGGGAATATCACCGGCACAGCCGAAGCTGCCCCGGCGCCAGATCCCACACGTCTGTCCTGTCGGGGACAAGAAAAACACTCCGCCCGGAGATGCGAAGTCTTCAGCGTTGACCTCGTCGTAGAACCGGATATCCGGAAAAGGGTCAGGCCCGGCGCCCGGTGCCGGATCGGCCTGCGCCACCCCGGGACCGCCGAGAGCCAGCATGCCTACCCCGACAGCGGCCGCAGTGCGGAAGAGGCCACCTCTGATCCCTCGAGCGAGTCCGCGTCCGCGTCGAACAGTTCTTGGCTTTGACCTGATCACCAATTCTCCCGACCACCTCTCACGGCCCGCTTAGCGAAACGATGGAAATCTGCTCTGGCTACTAAGGCGATAAGGGTGGGTCTCATCGCTGCCTACGTAATACGTGGCGTAATGCCGTAGCAAGCGGCATCACCGACATCGAGAGTGTTCTGGCACAGGAGCTTGCCCTGGTAAAAGATGCGCGCACTTACCCATTTGGACGGGCCCGCGGTCGGACGCCAATCTGCGCGAACCTGGCTTCCACTCGGTGGCGGAGCTTTTACCGAGGCTATCGTCGCTTCAATTCGCCAGGGCAGCGGCACGTTCGGTATCGCCACCCGCCCTGACGAATCCTCGTATTCGATGTTTGCCACGGTAATCACGTCGGACACGACTTCATAGGTGACGGATTCATCAGCCCGCGCAGTCGATGGGTTTATGAGCGCGGAAATGCTGATCGCCGCCAAGGCGGCGATCGATCCCGCGGCGCGCCGGAGACCGCGACTCCGCCGTTGCGCGCGCTGACCAGCCGGGATCATTTGCCCGCCAGGACGACGACAGCAAGCGAGAGGCCGGTATCTGCATTGTGGAGAAGGCTGACACCGAAATCGGTGTAGGAGCAATTCGCCAATGGCGCTGGACCCGTATCTTCCAGCGTCTTGAACACACCCGGGCTGACATTCAAGCTAACGCCGGCGCCCTGCGTAGTCCCTTCCAGTATCGCTCCTTTGATCGCGTCGGCGTCGCTGTCGTGCCCAGCGCCCTGCAGCGACCACGATTTGCCCGCGCTGCTGCCGAGGTCCTTGAGGATGGGCAGTGCGCCTGTCGGCGAGTCCGCGGGGGAATTCCTCGTCGTGTGGCTGACGTAGGCGTCGGTCGAGTGATTCACGATCTCCGCAGCGTGCTCGACGATCGGGTCATACCGCAGCGGCGGGCAACTTGTGCCACTGCGCGCCGACACGACGGCTTGTTGGAGCGCGGGGGACGGATCGGCAGTGCTCGGCGGAGCGCACAGTACAGCGCTACTCAAAGTCGCGGCGAGCGCGACCAACGTCGCGCCGACTGCCGGCGCGCGACCTTGACGTGCCCGTGCCGGCACAGCCGTGCCGACATGGATTTTCAACACGTGTGCCTCCTCATCGAGATGCCGCCCACCGGACCGCGTTCAGTCGCAGACATGGGACCGCTGGATCTTGCTGCCGTAGTGCATTACCCGCTGAAACGATGGTCCGGTGAACCAGGTCGGCTGATGGCCCTTGATGCCCGCGCTGACGTTCGACAGGTTCTGCCAGAGGATGTAAAAGCTTTGACCCTCGTAAATCGGGAAATACATATCTCCTGCGTGGTCATAGCTCTGAGTCAGCGACTGAGTACGGGGAGCAAGGAAGTCCACCGACTGATCAATATTCGCAGTCATGGCAGCTTGCCGCTCCGGGATCCCCTCAGCATCCCAGTTACCGTTCCTGCTCAATACGCTGTTGTTGAATCTCTCGATCTGGAGCCTCAAATCCGCGTAATCCGCATTGAACCACCCACACATTTCTCGCTCGGCATTGATATCCGCGTCGGTGACGTTCCCCCGAGTCTGGTCGAACGGAAATGGAAATTTGGGCTGCCAATTTGCCATGGGCTTGACCGGCGCCAACGGCGGAGGGACCGTGTCGCGGCCCGGTGGATCTAGCGGGTCAGCGCCGGCGCGAGCCATGAGAGTTGCCGTTCCAGAGAGAACGAGCAGCACGCACATCATCACCAGACTGCCCCGGAGACGAGTTCCGGTCCGGCCGGTTGCTACGGATTCCATCCCTCAGCACATCCTTTGAAACATCGCCCGTTATTTCTGTCCAAGAGCTGCGGCGATGCCGCCGACGTCGCTGATTTGCCAGTCTTTGTTGCTGTCGATTGTGAGACTGTAGGTAGCGGTCGACTGCAGTCCCTCAGGAGCTTGCATTGTCTTGGTCAGAACGCTGACGAAGGAGTCGACGACATAGGTCCCGCCCACATCTGAGCGAACTTTCGCGGCCAAGGGCCGCGCGGTCGAAACCCATTGCAGCGGAGTAAGGATCTGTTCCATCTCACCCGCGGCCTTGGTGAGCTTTTCCTTCAGTTCCGGGGAGGTGCCCTTCACGAGTTGCACCTTCCAAGCGTTGAGGTCCTGGAAGTTCATCTCGGCGGCATGCACGGCGTAGTCCTGGGCTATTTCTTCCGCATGCTTCTTGTTGCTGGTAGCGCGCGCTTCCGCACTCAATTTGTTCTGCGCGCCGATGTACAGCCACGCCAGCACTCCGATCGCGCTGGCAGCAACGCAGATAACGGCCGCGATCACCAACGTCCGCACCGATATCGACACCCGCGCGCGCGACTTCTCAGAGTCCGCCTTGGACTTGCTCTTGACGGTCGCTGCTTCGTCAGGTTCTGAAGTTGTTTCCTCTGGCTTCTGGTCCTTTGCCGGCTTCTTGTCGGCTTCTGGCTCCTCGTTCACTTCTGGCTTCTCGTCGTCGACGACGTCCGACGACGCGTTCTCGATGTCGTGGTCAGTGATGGACACGGCTTCCCCTCAAAACTTCGATGATTGCCCGGCCTACCGGTCGGGAACGGCAACGTGCAGTGTAATCGCGCCCTCCTTCGGGATGCTCTTCAATATGTTTGAGAGAATCTGTCCACTGTCGAAATTCATCAGGGCTCCGCCAATGCCTTTGAAATGCGGCAAAAGCGTCTCCGTCAGAACTTTGACGTCAGGACCCCGCGTGTCCAGGAATTTCTGAATTCGGTCCAGGTAATCACCGAACAGCGCCATGTCTCGCGGGTTATTCCATTCCAAGGTGTGCATCATGCCTTGATAAGTACCGGCGGCTCCGAAACCCGCCGCTCGAATGGGCGAAATGAGATCACCGAGCAGGGGGCCAACCCAGCCCGCGTTGCGCAGCAGCGCCTGGAAATTGTCGATCACTTCCTGTCCCCGGCCATGCATGCTGGTCGCCTGACTCCGAAGTAGCGAGCTCGCATGTGCCAGGTTGGGCAGCACCTGCTCGGGCGCGGGCAGAGCAGCGTCGGCCTCGCCCAGAATTCGTTTGAGCTGGCCGGGGTCGAGCTGGTTGAGCACGCGCACCACGCTGGTGGCCAGCTCCGAGATGGACGGCGGCGCTTCTATCGTCTTCGGCGAGATACGTTGGCCGTCCTTGTATACCGAGCCTCCGCTCGTCCGTGGCGCCAGTCCGATGTAGGCCTCCCCGAGCGCGGACAGATTGTCCAGCCGCACGTCGGTGTCGACAGGAATGTGGTGATCGCCGTCGACGTAGAACTGCACGGTAGCGTCGCTAGTGGCCGTGTTGATTTCGGTCACCTTGCCGACCGGCTGACCGCGGAGCAGCACATTCGAACCGACAACGAGGCCCTTGATGTCGGGGACCGCCATACTCAGGTTGGTCCGCTGAGCAGGCGGGCCGGTCCGAACACCGAACGACCAGATCACGCTGAGGGCGAACGCGATGATCACTCCGAACATCGCGAACGACAAGGCGCCCTTTAATTTCACGGCGTCGCTCCAAGAATCCGCAGCACGTCCTGCACGTTGTCGATGAGCTCTTTCCCATCCGGCCCTTTTATCGACGTGATGTTTATCGCCGGGTACTTATCTGCGGGAAGGAAGTAGTCCGTGAGTAGCCGCTGCCACGCGGGCGCTTCGTTCTCGAATGCCCATTTGCTCTCTTTCAGGGCTCCAAGCGCACCGCCGAGCGACTTCAGCAGGGGCACAAGCCAATAGCCACCGCTGTAGATACTACCGATCGAGGGCAACACGGTAGCGATGTAAGACCCGACTTGGAATGAGCGTTTCCAGCCGAGCATCCCCTCCGTCGACCAGAAGTACTTGTATTCGGGTAGGTCGTTGTACATGACCTGGGCTGTTCCGGATACACCCGTGAGCCACTGATCGACCATGTCCATGTTGTTGCTCAGATCCGCGAGGTCGGTGTCTACCCGCTTCACCAGGTCGCGGAATTCACCGCTTCGTGCCGGCGTCACCCTGTTGATCCCGATGATGGTGTTTTGGGCACGCTGAATGGATCCGCTGCCGACGAAGTTCGCCAAGTTGGCGATCGTGTCCTCCAGTTGGGGAGGAGACGTGGTCTGTGCCAACGGAACTGTCCCGGCCGGGCGCAGTGCCGGCGCCGGCGGACCCGACTCAGGACGCTCGAGCGCGACATAGGTGTCACCGAGCACCGTGGCTTGCTGCAACGTCGCATGCACGTTTGCCGGCACCACCACGTCGGGGTCGATCCGCGTTACGACGTCGACGTGATTGCTCGCCAGATTGATCTTGGTGACCAGTCCGACGGTCGTACCGTCCTGCACGACCTTCGCACGGTCGGGCAGGCTCAGGACGTTGGCGAACTGCAGGACGATTTCGTAACCGTCGCGGTAGCTCTTACCCGGTTGGGGTAACGAGTTGACGGTCATGGAAGCACACGACGGAACCAACATGGCACTTGCCGCGACGGCGACAGCCGACCATATCCGCCGCCTCATCGCTTCGCCGCCTGCTGTAGCACGTACTGCAGGAGCGCGACGTCGACGGCAAAGGGCTGGCCGTTGACATCCGCGCAACTGCCCGGCATCGACGCGTTCATCATGCCGCAGAGCGCGAGCCCGTCGTGGGTCCGAACCCGATACAGCGGGGGCCGATAGGCGAGGTTGAACGTGTGGAAATCACGCCTGTTGAAGTGATTGGCGATCGTGTTGATCCACCACGGCACCGGGGTGAAAAGATCCGACATCGCGGTCGCGTGGGGAGTCAGCTTCCGCACCGTGACGCTGACCGTGTCGAGCGCTTGCTGTGTTTCGTCACCCAATCTGGTTTGCAGGATCGCCACCAACTCGGCCAGTGGCCCGAGGGTCCCCATTCCGCCGCCGGGACCGGCGAGCCCTGTCGTACCGTCCAGCGCCAACGCCAAGTCCGGCGTCGTCTTGCGCGCGTCGTACATGATCTGCTTCAACGGCGGCATCAGTTCGCGCAGTACACCGGTCAGCTCGGCGGTGTTGCGGATGATCGAGCCGATGTCACTGATCGCTTCGTCCGGGCTGTCAAGTAGCGCGGACGTCCTGGTCACGAGCTGGTTGATCCCGGCTCCGTTGTTGTGCGCCAGTTCGTCAAGCCCGCGAACTGTGTCACCGACGTTCGTCGACCCGTTCGGGTTGATCGAGTTGAGAAAGGTGTAGGTCGATCCGACCACCTGCGAAATCGTCTTGGCCGAAAACGAGTGGTCGAGCCGAATGCACTTGCCGGCCTGGAGGCGCGGACCGGAACTGTAGTTGCCGACCAGTTCCAACGAACGGTCGGCAAGGATCGATGGCGACCGGATGACTGCCCTGACGTCGGGCGGGAGTGGCCTGCTCTGTGTGATTGAGAAGTCGACCCGGACCTGGGTGGGGCCAGCGGCGATGGACGTGACCTTGCCGATCTGATAGCCCATCTGGGTCACCGGGTTGCCGGCGTACAGACCGATGGTGTCTGGGAACATCGCGCAATAGGCGACGCTCTTCTCGCCGCCCATCATGGCGCACGACGAGGCACCGGCGACGGTTGCAGCGCCCGTGAGTGTAGCTACGGCGGTACGAAATATGCGGCGAACCACTTGCGAGACCATCAGCACGGACTCCCCGCCATAGGGATGCAAAGATCTGTGGCAAGCAACTCGGGCGGCGCGTTCTGCGCGTCCAGCATCCGCTCGATCTTGTTCCTGATTCGCCGAAGTCTGGGAATGATCCGGCTGTTGTGGTCCTTCCACCGGGTGACTCTGTCCTGCCAATCGCGAACCTTCTCGATGAACTCCTCGCGGTGGTTCACCCAGAAGTCGCCGAAGGGACGCAGGAACGCATCACCGACGTCGCCCATACCTTTCAGGGCCTCGCCGAAACCCTTGCCGTACAGAACGAGCGTCTCCTCGAGGATGGCAAGCTTGCTCACCAGGACCTTCAATTCGCCCGTGAAATTGCGCAGCGCCTCGATGTACTCATCGGAAAGATTGAGTATCGATGTAACCTGCCTCCGCTGACGCTCGATCGTGGACGTGAGGGCATTGCCCGCATCGATAACGGCGGAAAGGGTCTGCACGTTTGTGCCGGTGAGTCCCTCCTTGATTTGATCCAATGATTCGCGAATCGGCTTCGGATTAACTCGCTCGGTGATTTTTGTCGAATCGGTCAGCGCCCGCATCAGGCTGTACGGCATCGTCACGCGCTCTACCGGGATCGGATTTGCACCCAGTGGCTTTCTGCCCAGCGATACCAAATTGACATAATAACCGCCGACCACGGTGAGCATACGGACCTGAATTTGTGACTGATCACCGACAAATGCGTCGTGATCCACGGTTGCGCGAACCTTGACCTGATTCGGTTCGATTGACAGATCTTTCACTTTGCCGACCGTGATCCCGGCAATCCGCACGGTATCACCGGGATGGATCGCCGCCGCATCATCGGTGTAGAAGGAGATCATCTTCTGGCCCGGAGGACTGATGTTGATTTCGGCAGCAGTGATCGCCAGCACGGCGACCAGTACCAGCGCGGCGACACCCCAGAACGTCGAACTCTTGAGAAGTTTCATCGATTGCACAAGATCACCCTTTGGCCATTCAAGAGCACGTCCATTGAGTCGGGCAGTTGCGCGCGACCCCGCGAACAGGGCAATGGCGTATCAGGCGCCCCTGGCGGGGGAACGTTATCCCACATCACCGGTATCAGCTTGAGGACGTCGCGACTGTAGTCATCGAAACGCGTGATTGCCTTGTCGAGACCGTCGGCGATGTCACTCCGCGAGGAGTCGACGACGTCGATTCTGCCGTCGGGTTGCTGCACCCGAGTGGCGGGCCCGAGCGGAAACCCTGCGTTGGCAAGGACTTGGAGAGTAGGCGCGGTGAAGGCAGGCCCATACAGTTCCGACTTACGAAACTCGTCCATGACCGAGATCGCCGCGTCCAACGGCTGATTCAGCCACTTCAGGACCTGGACGAAATCTTTCGAATGCCCGCCGAACGTGTCGGCCACAGCGTCGAGGTTGCGCATCACCGTCGCGATGACTTGTTCGCGGTCGGACGCGAACTGAGTCAGCTTTCGGACGCTGTCGAGCATCGGCTTGAGTCCGCCCTCGCCCGACAGATACGTTGCGGCATTCTCGGTGAAGGTGTCGATATCGCTGGGACTCAAGGTCGCGATGACGGGCTGCAGCCCGTTGAACAGAGTGGTGATGTCGAACGACGGTTGCGTCATGGTGATCGGAACATGCGACACAATGCTCGCCGCTGGCGCCGTCTCGGACGGATTGACGACATCGACGTAGCGCAACCCGGTGAGCGCCTGGTACTTGATGGCCAACCGCGACGTGGACACCACTGCATAGCGCTTGTCGAGACTGAACTCGACCATTGCGAGGCTCTGTCCAGCCGTACGCTCGAGCGTCAGCGATTTGACTTTCCCGACCCGCACTCCCCTGACCCGCACGTCAGCGTCGACGTGCAGGCCCGACGCATCCGTGAATTGAGCTGTGTAGGAGCGTGTGGGTGCGGCAACTGGTTGTCGCAGGACATTGACCAGGACGATGAACACCGCCAGTGCGGCGGCGGCGGCCAACGCAAATCGCCATAATGCGGCCTTGGGCGTGATCACTGGGCTCCTATCGCACCGAGCGGGGCAGCCACACCGGGTAATTCATCCAGGACGATGTGTGTCTGTATCGCCCGTTGTTCAGGGGATCCCGCATACAGATTTTCCAGTCGAGTTCGCAATTCCACCAAGTCAGAGGAGATATTGGCCGGTGTTATCAGACCGGGCACTACATCGGTCAGAGTTTTGACCAGATCGACCGCAGGCATCAAATCTTGCGGGTGGGATGACAATAGCTTGCCCAATGCACCGAAGAACCTATTCGCCAGCAGGTCAAGCGTCGCTATAGACCGCTTGTTCCAATATTCATCTGTTTGATACTGCCCGATGGAAGGGGCAAGGTTGACAAAATCTTGACCGGGCAGGCAGCCGTCGGCGGTCTGCATGAACCTCACGAATCCAGAGTTGTGATCGAAGTTATAGCCAGCAGAAGTAATCGAGTCCAGCGTGCCTGGGAATGCCACACTCACACCGGTCGTATTTCTCAAAAGTTGCTCGGTACTTACCGTCTGCACCTTGGTCACCGCCTCGGCCGCGACCACGATCGTCTCGATGAGTGGATTGAGCCCGTCGGTGAACCGCGTGGCGCGGTCCATCACGCGCACCAATTGCGGCGTCACCACGCCGCCGGTGATCTCACCCAGCCGGTAGAGCAACGCCTGCAGGGTGAAGTTTCCCTTTGGAACGGTGTCGATTCGCGAGCCATTTCGCAGCGGTGCCCCGCCCGTGCCGGCAACCAGGTTGATGGCGGTGACGCCGAAATAATTGGACGGCCGAAAGTCGACGTTCATCTTGTCTGTTAACCCGGCAGTGGGTCCCGACCGGACGTCAGCGTTGAGGCGGACACCACCGCTGGCAAGGCTCGACACGGAGGTGACTTGGCCGACGTTGACCCCGTGCATTATCAGCGCGGTACCCGCGGTGACTCCCTGACCCAGATACGGCAGGTCCATGACGATCGAGATGCGGTTCGCCGGACGGCCACGGAATGGGTTCACGGCGATCAACACGCCCGTCACCAACAAGCACAGCGCGAGCACCGCGCCGATGGTGGTCAGCCGACGCGCTTCGGCAGCCTCCGACATCCGGAATAGCAAGCGTTTCCCCTAGCCCTTGAACTCGAATTTCGGCGTCCAGCCCCAAATCATGACGGTCGTCATAATGTCGAGGACCATAATGGTGACGAGACTCGCGCGAATTGCGCGTCCGGAAGCCTGCCCGACCCCAACGGGTCCGCCCGATGCAAAATAACCGTAATAACAATGAATCAACGTCGCGGCGGCGCAGTAAATAATCGCCTTAATGAGCGAATAAGCAATGTCTGTCGGGGAGAGAAATTGAACAAAATAGTGATTGTATGTTCCGGCTGGTTGATTGTAGGAAACGCGAATTACCAGATCCGAGGTGAAGAAAGCAACCATCAACTCGAGCAGAAAGCCGGGTACCACACATATCATTCCGCCGACGAGACGCGTGCCCACGACGAAGGGTATCGATCGCAGCCCCATCGACTCGGTGGCATCGATTTCATCCGCGATCCGCATGGAGCCGATTTCGGCAGTCATCCGGCAGCCGGCTTGGGAGGCGAACGCGACGCCGGTGACCAGCGGTGCCATCTCTCGGACGTTTCCCCACCCGCCGATGATTCCGGACAGCGCGCCGAGGCCGATCAAGTTGAGCGTCGCATAAGCTTCGATGGCCACCATCGCGCCGATGGTCACACCAAGGATTGTCAGGATGCTGATCACGCCGCCGTCGACGACTATTGAACCCCGGCCCCACGCCAGGCTGTTCATCACTCGCACTGTTTCCCGTGAGTACCGCCGAATAGTTGTCGGTAGCAGCCACAGGGTCTGGGCGATGAACACCACCCATTGGCCCGCGGTTCTCAGTGTCCCATTAACGAGTCTGACCGGTGCCCGGCCAAAATTAAGATACTTTGACGGGACGGCGCGAGAGCCTGGCAGTATCGGCGGCGCCACTACGCCACCGCCATGGGGAAGAACATCGTCTCCAGCTGAGTGATCGCCAGATTTGCGGTCACGATGCAGACGACGTTGAGTACGACAGCGGCGTTGACTGCATCCGCCACACCACGCGGTCCGCCCTTGGCCTCCATGCCCCGCATCGAGGAGATGATTGCGACAAAGGCGGCGAAGGTGACGGTCTTGCCCATCGCAAACCAGACGTCGACCATCTTCGCAAACGAACCGAATGACAGCCAGAAGCTTCCGGGCGTCACGTCGTTGACGGTGACGGAGATCGTGAAGGCTGCTGCCACGCCGGATGCGACGACGATGGTGCACAAGATCGGCGCGGTGAGGACGAGGGCCAGAAAGCGCGGCACGACCAGACGCTGCACCGGATCGATACCGAGTGTTCTCAGTGCATCGAGTTCCTCGCGGATCGCCCTGGCCCCGAAGTCGGCAGCGATCGCCGAGGCCGCGGCGCCACCCATCAGCAAACCCGCGGTCATCGGTGCGCCCTGACGAACCACACCGACCCCGATTGCCGACCCGATAAGTGAGTTTGCCCCCACCTCGTTGACAAGGCCGGACACCTGGACAGCGATCATCGCGCCGAAGGGCACCGCCATCAGCACCGCTGGAACTGCCGTCACCTTGAGCAGGGTCCAGGCCTGCACGATGAGCTCACCGACGGGCAACCGCATCGAAATTGTGTCGATGACGGCATAACGCAACACCGCGGCCGCCATCAGTACAGCGCGACCCGTGGTCGCCGTACTGCGCGCCGGAATCGTGCCGACTCGCGATGCAGCCTTGGCAACGCTGGCGCCGGGCTGCGTCAGTACCGCGCGCCAGCCATCCGGCGGGGCGCCGTTCCCGAAAGGTGCGCGATGCAGGGCGCCGCGGTGCCCGCTGTCGCCGTTTGCTGACCCGGCGTGCGTAGTCGCCGCCGTCGGCGTCTCTGTTGCCATCGAAAACTCGCCTCCTCCCCGTCGCGCTGACCACTGTCGTTTGCCCTGTGCTCCGGCTCACAACGCTGCTCCTGGGGCAGGGTACACCACATCGGAGCATTTTTGAACATAGTCTCAAAAATTCTCGATAGAACTTCCAAGGAACGAGACCGCGCGACGCCGACACACGTGCAGCGGCTCCCGAGTCGTCCCGCAAGACGAAGTAAGGCCGAAGGTCAGACGAGTCGATTCCATTGATGGGCAAGGACATTCGCGTGACCCGGGGCTCAGCGCGGACATGGGTGTCATTGACGACGCCGATCGCGTCGCCCGTCGGCCACCTCGGACAGGATGCCTCGTCGGGGCGCACGGCAGGCCGCGGCGCCACCTCGTACCCCCTTGCGGGCGGACTTACCGGCTACTTGCGGGTCCAGGCGCGGCATGCCCCTACTCCTCATACGACAGCCCTTAGAGGCACCGCCGTGCCACCGCGAACGCTGACTGTAACGGCTGTCACAGTAGCCCTCCGCCAACGCAGTTGTCAAATACTCGTCATCACCGTAACCTGGCGTCCGGCGGCGTCGAAGTTATGGCAGGAATGGCCAGGTCCGCACGCGTTCCTAACATCGCCAGGTCTCCCTATGGTCGGTGACCCGGCGCTCGTGTCTGGACCGTTCTGGACTTCACCAAGCGCACGGTGACTCCCGGGTAGGGGAGGTTAATCAGCTCGACAACATCCCGCTTGGTGGTGGGGGACTTGCCATTTCGGGTGAACGGCGATACTTCGGAGAATCCGCGCCGCAGGCAAGCCGCCGAGAGGTCTCGGTGTCGGTAATGCACGTCCCCGAGAGGAGCGTGACGGCCCTGCGTGCATCGCGGGCGCGGTTCTGGCCCCGGCCCGCAGCTCGGTGATTTCTGTTGGAAGATTGCCTCCACCGCCCAAGGCCAAACGCCGGAGCCCGTCGAGGCATCGGGGTCGTACACCGTACGGCGCAACTATCTGTCTCTGTTCGGATTTCGAACCACCTCAGGCGAGGTGAGATGCCTGACCGCCAGCCGGCTTGACACCAGTTTAGGTCATGTTCGAAAAGTCGCCCGCGGTAATCATCCATGGCAGCACGTCGGCGACGACCAAACCCGACTTGATCGCCGGGTCGTTTTCCGCGATGCGGGAAGCCTCAGCCGCGTCGACGCGGGGACTGAGGACCATCAGGCCACCAGCGCCGTCGGCCAGCAGCGGTCCACTCAGCAGGATCGCCCCCGACTCTTCGAGTTGCCGGACATATGCAAAGTGTTCGGCGACGCCGTCCTGTTCGGTGGGCGCGACCTCAGGTCGAAAGTTCGGGCCTGGGAGGTGCCTGATTACGAACAGAGTTGGACGGTTATCAAACTGGTCGGCCATTGCTTTCATACCTTTCGCTACCCACGACGAAGGGCGCTCACTATCGGCAGTGGCGCGCCACCCGACAGACGATGCTACGTTTGCGTTGATAAATCAACTACATCGTAGATCTGCCAACGATTGCTGCTCAACTGCTCGGTGGCCGGGCTGCGGCCCAGCCAGGTATCAATTCAGGCGGCGGCATCGGCGGCGAAAACGTCGACGGCGCAGAGCTTGTCGCCGATCAAGCCGGCGCGAAGATCCCGCGGTGGAGCCTGATTTGATGACTCAGTCCGTAAGCGGTCCCAAGCCGTCACCCGCGCTCGTGCTCTAGATCGAGTTCGGCGGCAAAATCCGCAGCCTCGAGGCGACGCTTGATCGTACTCAAGAAACGGCCGGCATCGGCGCCATCCACCAGTCGATGGTCATAGGTCATTGACAGGTAGCAGACCGACCGCACGCCGATTGACTCGTTGCCCATGGCGTCGAGCACCACCCTGGGTTCCTTACGGATCACTCCGGTGGCCAGGATCGCCGCCTGGGGTTGCACCAGGATCGGCGTATCAAACAGCCCACCCTCACTGCCGATGTTGGTGATGGTGAAGGTTCCACCCGACAATTCGATTGGAGCCAGGTCGCCAGAACGCGCCCGCGCGGCAACGTCGACGATTGCCCGCGCCAACCCGCCAAGCGAGAGGTCACCGGCATTGGACACCACAGGCGCCAGCAGTCCTCTCGCCGTATCGACGGCGAAACCAAGGTGTTCGGCGTCATGGTAGGTAATGGTTTTGGACTCCTCGTCATAGCTGGCATTGATGTTGGGATGGGCTTTCAACGCATCGATCGCGGCGGTCGCAATGAACGGAAGGAACGTCAAGTTGACTCCTTCCCGCTCGGCGAAGGATTTTTTTACCCGCGCCCGAAGCGCCGCGATCGCCGTCATGTCGACCTCGTGGGTCTGCGTCAATTGCGCTGTGCTCAAGAGTGATTCGTGGGTCTTTGCGGCGGTGAGCTGGCGGATCCTGCTGGCCTTCTGGACCGTGCCGCGCACCGGCGCATCGGCACGCGACGGTGAGATTTGCTGACTGCGCTCTGCTGGGTGCGTGTGTCCGGCAGTGGGGCGCCCGTCCACCGGTACCGGCGCGGGCGGTGCGGCGGGCTTGCGGGCGGGCTCGGGGGCGAGCCTGGTTGCCGGGGCGGCACCGGGCGCGGGGTCGTCACGGGGCTCCGCGTCCGCTACGAACTGGGGTGCCGGCTCTCTTGCCGTCTGAGCTTCTCGTTGGGATTGTGACGGCGCCTCTGATGCTCGCGGTGGCGTGGATGAAAGTGTCCGAGGCGCGCCGATCTTGCCCAGCTCGGCGCCGACTGGGACGACCTGGTCTGCAGCGGCGGTGATGGCCAACAGCGTCCCCGCAGCCGGCGACGGGATCTCCGTATCGACCTTGTCGGTGGACACTTCTACGAGCGCATCATTCACTTCCACGTAGTCGCCGACGTCCTTCAGCCAGCGAGTCACCGTGCCCTCCGTGATCGACTCGCCCAGCTCGGGCATCGTCACCGACAACGTCTCGGCGTCCCCGCTGGCGGTCTGTTCTGCGGCGTCGAGTTCCGATCCGGACTGCCTGTCGGGAGTGGGCCCCCGGACGGGTTCGGGGGGCGCACCGACATGAGTCGGCGGCGGCCGATCGTCGACCATTACGTCGGTGGGTGCGGAATCAGCTTCGCCGATGAGCGCCAGATCGCTGCCCACCGCGACGGTTTCATCCTCGCGCGCGAGGATCTCTGTGAGCACGCCCGCCGCCGGGGAGGGTATTTCGGTGTCGACTTTGTCTGTCGACACCTCCAGCAGAGGCTCGTCGAGGGCGACGGTGTCCCCCTGCTGCTTGAGCCACCGGGTCACTGTCCCTTCCGTGACGCTTTCGCCGAGCGTCGGCATTTGGACGGTGACGACCATGTGGCGACTCCTTGAGTCAGAAGAAGCTGTGAACGACATGAGTTTACACATACGACTGATAGTTGACTTTAGCGTTGATTCGACCACTGGCGCGACATCGGGTTGCGGTTCGGAGACACCCGACGAATGACTGTCACCGCCCCGCAGGATGACCCGACGGGTGCCGCGCGTCTTCGGCGAGCGTGGCGTGGGGCCTCTTGGCGCACCGTGCGTCCGGATCTCCGAAGATTAAGCATTTCACCAATTAAGATGGTTCGATGGCGAAAGCGACAGAGACCGCGTCGGGTTCCGGAGCACGTGAGGCAACCCGGGACGGCAATGCGCAGTCCCAGCCGGCGGTCAGCATGCGCAAAGAGCTAGTCGAAAACCAGATGTACGAAACCGCGGCCAAGCTTTTCGCCGAGCGCGGCTTCGCCGGCACCAGTCTCCAAGATATCGCCGACGCCATGGGCATCACCCGTCCGGCTCTTTACTACTACGTCAAGAGCAAGGAAGATCTGCTCTCCAGGCTCGTCACCGAGATCACGGCGGGAAACACGGCGCAGATCCTGCGGGTGACAAACAATAAGACGATCGACCCTGTGCAGAAACTGTCCGAGGTCGCCTATCTGATGGCGCATAACCGTGCCCTGCACCCCACGCGCTTCTTACTGCTGGCGCGTTCCGAAGCCGAATTGCCCGAAGATCTGGCGAAGGTTCACGAGACCACCAAGCGCAAGATGTTGCGCAACCTCATCGAAGTCATCCAAGCTGGCATTGACGCAGGCCAGTTTCGCCCGGTGAATCCGCGGATCGCCGCGTTGGCCGTGATCGGTATGTGCAACTGGGTAGCGTGGTGGTTCCACGAAGACGACGCGGCCAGCGCTGAGCAGGTCGCCACCGACGTCGCCGACATGGCAGTGGCGAGCGTGCTGCAGGCGGAGAACCGGGTGACAGCGGCGACTGGACCGCGAGCCGCGTTGTCGCTGCTCCGTCAGGATGTCGCCTACCTCGAGCGCTTGCTCGACGATGCCGATAAGAAGCGCTGATCATCCCCTACCAGCCGAGCTAGGTCCGCCAGCACCGGTGCGGTTCGCGATTGGCCGCCGTCAAGCTTGCCCGGAAGACAGTGGAGACTCCTGCTGCCACTGCGATCTGAGCGAGGCCATACGTTCCCAGAAGACTTCTCGACCGCTCCTGGCGTCGAGTCGACGAGCCCACAACGCGGCGAAAAGTGCGTCGTATGCCTCCATCGACGCATCGATGATCGCTTGGTCGTCGCCGCGCTGAAGCATTAGGCCCTCAGATAAGAGAGCCCACGCAACGCCCAGTTGGATCACCGAGTCCGGGGTATCGCCCTGATCTTCTTGCAGGACATGGTGCACGCCCGCGCGAATGACAGCGGCCATATCCGCCAGGACCGGTGATTGCAGGCCGTAGGCGCGCAGAATCTTGTCGAAAGTCGTGCCGTCGTGATCATGCATCCCCAACGCTGCGCCCGGAAGTGCGAACGGTGTGGCGTCTTCGGGCCAGGGCCCGTCGGCATCGACAAAGAGAAATTGCGCCTCCGGATCCACGAAGCGTTTGATGAGCCACGGCGAGGCGACACGATCGAGGTGCACCGTCTGGCGCGTGACCCATTTCATCGACGATTACCTTTCGTCGGCGAGCAATGTCGCGATCTCTTCGCGAAGAATCGCCTTATTCACTTTGTGGATGTTGGTCAGCGGGAGTTCAGTTCGGATCTCAAGGCGCTCAGGCCATTTGAACTTTGCCACGCCTTGATCCGAAAGGAATTGCTTGATGGTCTCGAGCTCGATTGCCTCGGATCCCTGGCGTAAAACCACGAAGGCGCAGGCCCGCTCGCCTAAACGCGAGTCGGGCATCGCCACCAGTGCCGCACGCTCGATGCCCTCGTGCCTGAGTAGTAAGAGCTCGACCTCTTCGGCGTTGATCTTCTCGCCACCGCGATTGATCAGGTCCTTTATCCGGTCCTCGAGTCGGTAGTAGGACTTGTCGCCGTCGAGGATCTCTGTGACGATGTCGCCCGTACGGTAGAAGCCTTCGGAAGTGAAGGCTTCGGCGTTGCGTTCCGGGGCAGCGAAATAACCGCGGATGGTGTATGGACCCCTGGCGCACAGCTCCCCCGACGTTCCCGGCGGTACCTGTCGCTCACTGCCGGGTTCGAGTACCCGCACTTCGTCCCCGGGAGAGATTGGGGTTCCCTGTGTTCCGTGCCGGATCTCCGCCGATGCGTCGCGCGGCGAGAACATGCACATGCCCTCGCCCATACCGAACATCTGGATGACCTTGCACGCTCCGGTCTCGTACTCATCGATCACTGCGCTGGGCACTGAGCGGTCGGCCCAGGCGACCGTGCGCAGCCCCGCCAGGGCCGCCCGCAGCCGTGTATCAGCCTCGATGACACGCGCGATCGGTCGCGTCATCAGCATGTGGGTGATAGTTACAGTCGACGCCAACCGCAAGAAGGCCGCGGTATCCGGCGGGCTGGTGGCAAAACACGCCCCGACTGAATGTGCCGCGTGAAGGGCACACACGATACCGGCATTGTGGATCAACGGAAGCAGATGCACGGCAACGCTGGTCGAGTCCATGTTCATCGCGTCGCCCCACTGAGCGGCGTTGTACCAGTACTCGGTGCTCAGGCGCGGAATGAGTTTGGGGACACTCGTTGTTCCGCCGGAGAGTTGTAGCACCGCCAGACTCTCCGGGGAGAGTTGGCGTTGCACCTGCTCTACGGTGAGGCGTCGCTGCTGACCCGTAGATTCGTTGGCTTCGGCCAGCGATTCGATCGAAAGTTCGTCCGAGGCAGGTGCGGTCGTTCCGACCGTGAGCTTGATGCGCAGGCTCGGTTGCGCGTCTGCGATTTCTGTTGCGAGGCTGCGCAAATCATGACCGGCGAACCCGGGCTCGTACAGGTGCGCGGCCGGCGCACACTGCCCGGCGATCGCACTGATTTCGTGCCAACGATGCTGGGCCAGCGTTGCAACCGGAACGAGGCCGGCTTTCAGCACGCCGTACCAGCCCAGCACGGCCCAGACGTGATTGGTCGTCTGGAACAAGACACGCTCGCCGGGCTTCAGACCCGCCTGAAGCAAGCCGGTCGCAATCCGATCGGTGAGATCTCCCAGCTCGGCGTAGGTCAACCTGACACCGGGATCGACCACAGCGAGCCGATCGGAAAAGCGTTCGACAGACTCCTGCAACTCCTGACACAGCGTCCGAGGCCGCCAGAACCCGGCTGCCCGATAGCGCGCGGCCAACGAATCAGGATAGGGAGTTACCTTGTCCGCGATGTCCACGTCTTCGGTCCCGATCATCGCGAAGCCCGTTCGCTGGCCCAAGTGGTTATCTTGTGTCCCGCCAACGGCATACCGTCAGGCTCACCATCGGCGAGCGGTCGACCGAAGTGGTCGGCGCGAATCGGATGATGCGTCACGTCATCAGACGCAGCACTCGCCATCGCCTCGCTGATGTCGCTGGGGAACACCGAGCAGTCACCGGTGAACTCGATGATGAGTACTGGCACGGATACACCCGCCAGGGAGCGGGCCACCGATGCGTTGGCCGACAGACCAGACCATGTCGACAGCCAGGCCTCGGGTGTGGTCAGCCGACCGAACCCGTTGACACCGTAATTCGACACTGACGGCTTGGCGCTGATCACCGAACCGTAGGGCCGCTCGGATTTGTCCAGCCGCAGGTCCGTACAGCGGAGGTCTGCGTCGGTGCGGTAGGTGGTGATGACCGGGGTGAGGATGCTGCGGCGCTTATCCGCGCGAGTAGCGGTACCGGCCTTGATCTTCTTGCGGGCCGATAGCTGCTCGGCAATCAGTTCACGCGCTCGCGCGTCGATGCGGGCCACCCGCTGTGCCTGCGCGTCCCGGTAGGCGATAACAAAAGCCTCCGAATACTGTGAGCCGCCCTCTTCAGCGGTTCCAAAGCCATTGGCAGGATCGAAGGGATCCAGGGCCGGATCGACCGAGAAAGGATCGGCTTCGTCGGTAACCGATGGGTCGATGGCCGCTTGCAAGAGTTTGCCTTGGCCTGGATGCGGAGCGATGAGCACCAGGCCGTCGGGTGCAGGCATCGGCGCATCCCCGAGCTTCGTTGGCGCGCCGCCCGGGGTACGTGAGATTCGCGAATCCGGTTGCGCTTCTGCTTGTTCAGCGTAGTACGAATAGAGGCCGCCGCCTCCCGAGTGGCCGATCAGGAAGATGTGTTCAAAGCCTTCCCGCCGCAGCCACTCCATCGCAGCGGCCACGTCGAGTAACGCGTTTTCGTGCACAAGCCGCAGATCGTTGCCGACATCACGCCCCACCTGTGCCCATACCGCACTCCCCGATCTCAGTAACTCGGGGATCAGCGGGTGTTGACGAAGGTCTTGACGTGGATGCATCAGGCAGAACACGGTGTGTGCGCGTGCATTCGGTTGATACAGCGTTCCGCGGGTGACTTCGCCGTCGAAGGTAATCAGGGTTTCCGAACGCGCGGATACGCCATCGGGGAGGCGTGCGGGCCAAAAGTCGATCGCGAGCGCCGCGCGGCCCCTGCCCGAGGGTTGATAGCCGGCTGGTGCCGGCGCATGCCCGGTGGTGGTTTGAGTCATCTGTCCCTACCTAGTGCTGCTATTACGTCCGTGTTGCCGTGTTGCTCAGTGCTTCAGCTAATTTGGGAAGCAGGCGGACCGATCGGAGACCGGACCCATCCACAGCGGCCTGAACCTGCTTCACACGCACGATCACCGCCGGGCTCGTTTCGCCGACCTTGGTGAATTCGGAACGAAAGGTGACCGATCGCTCGGAGAGCGTGTCGACCGACAATGTGGCCTGCACTCGATCATCGAGCCGCAGCGCTGACGCGTATTCCATTTCGCACCGCACGGCGGGCAGACCATACCCGTTGGCCAGCGCGTCAAAGGTTCCGCAGCCCACGTCGGCGAGCCAGGTGGAAACCAGCCGCTCGGCCCATAGCAGCGGGGCTCCGAAGTAGATAACCTGCGCCGCGTCGGTGTCGGCCATCACCACTCGGAATGAGCTCCGTGTCAACAGAGACGAGCTATCAGGGGCCCGGTCTGACATAGACACGCGGAATTCGCTCCTCGGTGCGACGGCGGTGATCGGTGAGCCCGACAGATCAGAAGAACGGCACGTCCGGAGCCAGTCCGCAGCGGACCCGGCCGTGCAGTTCGGCATTTGTGCTGAAGACGAGGAACGAGTGGACCGTGAGCGCTTCGATGTCATCCACGATGCGGCCCATCGGATTCGACAGGGTCAGAGCGCTTGCGCCGGCGGCTTGGCGGATGACCTCGATCGCCTCACGGCTGCGGCGAAAGCACCAGGCTGCATCGGACCGGATTCGCACCCGGCTCGCCACATCGGCGAGGTTCTCAGAGACCTTCAAGGCGGTCTCGACGGCCCGCTCGGCATGGAAGCGCGCCTCGTCGATCTTCATGATCGCTTCATCCATCTGCAGATGCGTGACCACCGCGTCGGACTGCTTGGCGTAAGTCGTGTACGTGATACCACGCTTGTGAATTCGCGATGCGAACAAATCCATTGCCGCCCTCGCCATTCCGAGTGGGGCACCGGTGGCTCCGGCAGTAAAGAACGGGATATGAGGCACCTTGAAGTAGCTATCGGAGGCCAGCGATTCAGAACGGGTCTCCGCCATGGCTGCAACCGCGATGGGCTGCACCATGTGCTCAGGAACGAACAAATCCTCAACCGAGAGCGTGTTGGATCCCGATCCGCGCAGACCACTGACGTGCCAGTCGTCAGCGGCCGCCATGTCGGAACGTCGGATGATGAACGTGGCGGGCTCGGGATCTTGACCGTCGCGCACGATCATCGAGGCCATCAAGCCCCAGTCAGCGTGATGCTGGCCGCTGCAGAACCGCCACGAGGCCGTGATGCGATAGCCGCCATCGGTGGGAATGGCCTGCCCTGAGGGTGTGAAGTTCGAACACATCAACGGCGCACCATCGGCGAACACCTCGTCGAGCGCCCGGTCCGGGAAGGTGCAGCTCATATAGATGCCGCCGTTGTAGATGCTGGTGACCCACGACGTTGATGCACACCCGCGCGCCAACTCTTCGCCGATCCTGATGAAGGTCGGTAGCGACACCTGGTAGCCGCCGCGTGATCGAGGCGTCGTCAGCTTGAACATGCCGGCGTCACGAAGCGCCTCGATGACGGTATCAGCCGGCCGGGTCAGTTGCGACGCTTCGTCGGCGTGCTCGCTCAGCAGCGTGGACAACTCCGCGGCCTTGGCGATCAGCTGCTCCTCTGTATCCGGTTCCAGGGCCTCGTCAGTGGTGGTCATTGCGGACACAGATTTCCTCCCAGGCGATGTTCTTGTGCGCGAGAATCGCTGTAATGCCAGTCACGTTAGGGGCACCCAACGCTATTGTCAAATAGTCGGCGTCACCGTAAGCTGACACCTGCCGGCTGGTGGCAACACCGCACAAGTAGCCGCGTCGCGAAACCAACCCGACATCAGGAGGCAGCGTTGTCACCGATCGGCATCGAGCGTGTCAACTACATCGCACTGAACGCTAAAAACCCGGAGACGGCCGCGGCATTCGCGGCTGAAAGGATGGGATTCTCGCTCGTCCACGCCGATCCTGACGGTACTCACTATCTCAGTGCGCACGGTGTCGATCGATACTCCCTGGTCTACACACCCGGCGACGATCACGGTCTGCACCACGTGAGTTATCTGGTGCACGATGCCAAGACACTGGACGCAGCGGTCAGCCGCTTGGAAGCGACGGGCGCCAAGGTATCCAAACTTGAATCGGCCGGGTGGGAGGGAGCGCCCGCGGTCAGGGTTTTGACGCCGGCCGGTCACTGTCTCGAGTTGACGACAGGCGTGAGCACTGCGATTCCGGTTGCCCATCTCATCGAGGCACCTGAGACCGGCGGGCCCGAACCCGTTGTCGCCGATCATCTCGGACTTGGAGCCGCGGATTTCGAGGCCGAGGAAGCCTTCATGCTCGACACGCTCGGTCAGCTGTACTCCAGCCGCATCATGGGTCCTGGCGGAGTACAGGTGATGGGCTTCATGCGTTCCCCTGGCCGCTACCTTTATCACGATGTGGTGTTGGTGAGGACGCCGGCCACTGCGCTGCACCATTTGCAGTTCAGCATGAAGAATGTCGATTCCTTCTACGCCACCGCCGAAGCTCTGCAAGCCAACGATGTACGCATCGAATGGGGCCCGTTGCGGCACGGTCCGGGACACAACATCGCTCTTTACTTCCGCGACGCCGAGGGCTACTGGTTCGAATACTCGGTGGAAGAGGAGATCATCCTCCACGACCCGACCTACGTGCCGCGCACGTGGACGGTCGCCGATTCACACGCCGTCGATGAATGGAACACCGGCGCACCCCCGGCCGAGTTGATGGGTCCGCCCCCACCCGATGCGTTGCTGGGAGCGGATCTCAACGAGACCTTTGCAGTCACCGACAGCTGATACCGGCGCGGCGGGTCTTCGTCGTGGTCTTGATCAGAGGAGTTTTACATGAGTGCGCTCACAGTGGGTTTCATCGGCGTGGGCCGGCTGGGTTTGCCCTTGGCAAAGGGGTTGCTTGACAACGGGTTTCATGTCGTCTCGACCAAGCGCGGCCGATCTGAGGAATTGATTGCCGCCGGCGGCGCTGTTGCGGGAGACGGCTCGCCCCGCGACGTGGCCGAGGCCGCCGACGTCATCGTGACCTGTATGCCGTCCGCAGCGGCGTTTCAGGACGTCATCGACGGCCCAGACGGAATTCTTCGAGCCAGTGCAGTGCCAACCGTCATCGAGTGCAGCACCCTGCCCTTGGATGTCAAGCAAGGCGCGCGAAAGCTGTTGATCGACAGGCGTTCTCAATTTATCGATGCGCCAGTGAGCGGTACGCCACCGATGGTGGCTATGAAGATCGCGATGATCTATGCCAGCGGCGACCGCGACGCGTACCTCAGTTACGAAGCGGTACTGCAGGCCATGTGCCCCAAGGTCACCTATGTCGGGACCGAATTCAACGGTTCGAAGATCAAGTTCGTCGCCCAGTTCTTGGCGACCATCCATGTCACGGCCGCCGTCGAGGCGATGGTGTACGCCCAACGTGCCGGTCTCGATCTCAGCCAGGTCGCCGAACTCATCTCAGCGAGCCCCGGCGCCACCTCGGGGCAGTTTCAGATCCGCGCCCCGATGATCGCCGCCGGTAACTTCGACGCAACACTTGTCACCGTCGACATGACATTGAAGGATGTCGACGAGGTCATTGCGTTCGCCCGAGAAATCGGTGCTCCCACTGATTTGTCGCAGATCGTCGCAGATCGCTATCACCGGCTCAGCGATGCAGGCCGCGGCAACGCTGAACCGGCGGCGCTGTTCCGCGCTCTGTGTGACGGCGAACAATGACCGCCTCCCGACGGTTCGCCGACGATCGAGGCGAGCAAGGATGAGGCTCGTCCGCGCACACGGTGGTGCCACCGGCCTGATACTCGAGGCCGATGGGCGCCTCGAGGTACTCGACATCGCTGCAGCCGGCGAGACGCTGCGCGCAGCGAAGCCCCACATCGCCGACGGGGTTCAGGCTTTGTTTGATGACAAGCGGCAGAGCTGGCTACCGATGATCGAGCGGTGGACCGAGGCGCGCGAGACGCTTCGGTTGCTTGCCGAGCATGCTTTTGGGTGCTGGGACAGCAGTACTCATGATCTCCCGCTGACACCCCTGAATGAGTTGGAGCTCGAACCCCCGTTGCCCGATCCGGGCTCTCGGATCTTTGCAATGGGCGGTAACTTTCCGGCCCACGCCTCGAAGATGTCCGGAGTGCTGAATCTGCCGGAGTCCGTGACGAATTCAGCTGCCCACGATGCGCCGCCCTGGGGGTTCTACGTGATTCCCGGCACGGTGGTCGGACCGAAGCACACGATCGTACCTCCGCCAGGAACCAAATACCTGGACTACGAAGCTGAAGTGGCCGTGGTGCTCGGCGGCGATGCGCACGACGAGCTATCCGCTCGTTTCTGGGGATATACAGCATGGAACGACTTCAGTATCCGCGACACAGCCCTCGGCGCTGCACAAACTGACCATGGACCCTTGACCTGGTCGTTGACTAAGAACTTCCGCACCGGGAATAGCTGCGGGCCCTGGATGGTCGTCAACTACCCGCCCGTCGACAATCTTTCGATCACCTGTCATGTCAACGACGAGTTACGGCAGTCGGGCAGCACCGCGCAGATGGCCCATTCGTTTGGCCGAATCGCCAGCTATATCAGCGAATTCGTTCCGCTGAGCGCTGGCGACATGATTCTGTCCGGCACACCCGCGGGGACCGCGATCGAAGGCGGAGTTAACGGCGCATTCCTGCAGGCCGGCGATCACGTTGATGTTCGGATCGATGGGGTCGACACGTTGCGCAACGTGATCGGCGCCGGTGACTGATCGTCTTCGCTTGATCGGAAGCCTCTTCCCATCACCTGCACAAATCTTCTGACGGAGGCATAGAGACACCATGCTCGTAAAGATCATCGGCGGTGGGCCCGCTGGCGCATTAACCGCCAGATTAGCAGCCTCGCGTCACCCCGACTGGACGATCGAGATTTTCGAAACGCTGCCGCCCGATGATACTTTCGGATTTGGCGTCGGTCTGACCAGGGCTCTGTTGCACGCCGTGCAAGTAGCCGATCCGGTGGTCTTTGATCGCTTGATGGCGGCTACCTTCCCCTTCTCTTCCGCCAGCTTCCGCCTTCCCCAGGGCACAACGCAATTCGGGCAATTCCATAGCGGTGCCATCAGGCGTTCGGAACTGCTCCGGATACTGCTCGAAAGTGCCGCAGAGGCCGGCGCCGACGTCAACATCGGCAAGAGCGTCCATGTCGACGATTTGACGGAAGAAGCCGACATCGTCGTCGGAGCCGACGGGCTATCGAGCTCAACCCGCGCACGATTCGCGCCGCAGCTGGGCGTCCACCAGTCCAACGGCCGCGGCGCCTTCATCTGGTGCGCCGCTGACATCGAGCTGGACGGCACTGTCTTTCATCCGGTGCAGACGTCGGCTGGAACTTTTGTGGCGCATGCCTACCCCTATGCTCCCGGTCTTTCGACGTTCGTCATCGAAGCCAGCGTTGACACGCTGGAGCGCGCCGGGTTCGTCAACCGCACGTGGGAATCGGAATCCTCCTCCGATGAGGAGGCTTTGAACTATCTGTCCGAGGCCTTCGGTGCGTTGCTCAAGGGCGGCCACTTCTTCGGCAACCGCTCACGTTGGACGCACTTCACCACGTTGGCATGTGACCGTTGGTCCTACCGCAATGTCGTGCTGTTGGGTGACGCGGTGGCGACCGTGCACCCGTCGCTGGGCTCGGGCACCAAGGTTGCCCTCGAAAGTGCCATCGCCCTTGTCGACTACCTGGACACCGTTGAGGGCCAGCCCGTCTCTGATGCCCTGGCCGGGTTCAGTCGCAGCCGGCGGCCCAGTGTCGCGCGCCTACAGGAGCGAGCGGCACGCAGCCAACTCTGGTGGGAGTCCTTTTCCCAGCGGCTGCACCTTTCGCCATCGCGCGTGGCAGTGGCCTATCTCAGTCGCGCCGGCGTGGTGTCGCTGGACAGCCTGGCTAAGACAGAGCCGGCGTTGGCGGCCAACGCAATTGCGGACTTCGCGGACGTTCCTGTCGACGATGTACCCGATTCCAACTTGACAGACTGGGTTTTGAATCTCCCGCTGCATACTGAGGCGATCAAGCTCGACGACCGCAGGTTGCCGCCGCCGTCCGGACACGACGCGGCTTCGGGCATCGCGACGATCGACGTCAACTCCGGGGATGCCTGGGGGCCGCACGGCGAAGACTATCTAGATCTGGCACGCGAATACATGCAGTCCGGCGCCACCGTGATCGCGTTGCACGGCGGCGACACCCGCTCCGAGGTGATGGATCGGTTGGCTGTCGCGGAGCGCATCCGCATCGAAACGGGCAGCGTCGTCGCCGTCCGAGCTCGACGAGACCACCAAGACATCGTCGCCGACGGCATTGTCGCTGGGCGAACAGACCTCATTCAACTCGAAGGAGTAAGGAGCCGTCCCGTGTCGAAGTTCAACAGCAATTCTCTGCTGCCCGAAGGATCGGTGCTGGCGATGCTCAAGGCGGCGGTCAACGCGGCGCGCGAACTCGAGGCGCCGTCGGGTGTGGCAATCGTGGACGCTACGGGTCTGTTGCGAGCCTGGGTCCTGATGGACGGCGCCACCCCGCTGGCCGTGGAAGTCGTGCCGAAAAAAGCACGCACTGCCGCGTTCAGCGGCCTACCCACCGGCGATGTGCCGGCCGAAATCTCAGCCCAGCTCGCCACGGCGTCGCAAACATTCGTCGCGTTGCCTGGCGGGTTGCCGATCGTCATCGACGGCGCCATCGTCGGTGGAATCGCCGCCGGAGGTGAGTCGGCGGAAAACGATGTCGCGATCGCTCAGGCCGGGCTCGACGTCCTGGCAACGCTTTAACCGGGTCGATCTAGCTCGGGCTCATCGCAAGGCATCGGGTACGTTTTCCTCGGCGACGCATGGGCTGGGCCGCTCGTAAAGTTTCAGCGATGCGGGGAACACGCGCCTGAGCGGTTGCCGCCCTGAGCGGGCGCGGTCATCGACTGCGCCCAGCCAGGCGGTTTCATCAGCCGACAACCGCGGCCGTTTCTGCCCGTGGGGTACTGACGATCGCGGATTCCCATCACCAGACCGGCGAAACCACGTGCTACCACACGTCGCCGACACACCGCCGCTCCCCGGCACCCTTCGAAGGCACCCCGGCTGCGGTCAACTCCCAATGCCGACGTCGCACCGACAACAGCTGAGGCTGGCCCGTCATCAACACCCCTGACTACGAAGTGTTGCAATCACCCCATGAGTCCAAGCCGGCGCCGATCGTAGTGTTCACCGACCCTGACCGGTAGCCATGACTGGCCACGTCATCCACCAGGCGGTGACGCGTCGATGCGGGGGTTGGCGTTATCTGTAGCGACGGCAATCAAAGGCCGGTCAAACGGCGCTAGTTGGGGTCGGATCGATATTCTTGTTGTATCGCAGCATGTTCTGCGGATCCCATTTGATCTTCGCATCGACTAGGCGGCGATATTTCTCGGGTGATCCCCACGCACCTTTGCGCCACGCGGAGCCCAGGTCGGTTGTGAGATTGATGTAGCAGTTATCCCTGAACTCAGGCCGCAGTTCAGCATCGAGGGCGTCAGCCCACGCCATGAACGTGGCGTCGTCGGACGGGTCATCCCATTGCGTCGCCACTTCCCAGAACCAGGTGGCGCCCTCTCGTGAGAAAGCGCAGGAATCTTCCTCGAAGTCGTCGCTGATCGCACCGCCGAGTGCCCAAAGGTTCTGCACGGTGCTGGGCGTCGGAGGTGCCGTGGGAGCAGGGGCGATCCCCGCGTGCTTGATGGTCGCGTCGATCGCACTGTCGGACAGCTCGCTCAGGTACCCGCCCTTGGTGTACACACGTCGCCCGTATGGCGCGATAACGTCGAGCATCGAATTGGCTGCGGGCCACGGAACCGGTTGCACAGCAACGGTAGCCGGCCTACCCAAACTTGCCAGTTGTGCCATCACCCGATCGGAGTCGCTTTGTGGACCGGTGAACACCACGACGAACATCAGAACGTCAGTGCCGTGTGCTTCGACCGGCACCGGCGGCAGGGGGGGACACTGGGTGAGGGCAGCAATCAGCGCCAATTCCCTTGGCGCCGTGGGCATATACTCGCGGAGAGACTGGAGGACCTCGGATGCCTGATCCAGCGAGAACGGGATCATGCCGGCTGACACCATCTGGGGTATGGGATGGGCCTGGAACTCGAAGTTGACCACCACGCCGAAGTTGCCGCCTCCACCGCGAACCGCCCAGAACAAGTCCGGATTCTCGTCGGCGCTCGCACGTACTAGGCGCCCGTCGGTCGTGACGATGTCGCATGCGAGAAGGCTGTCTACCGTCGCGCCGCGCGCGCGCATGTTGTAGCCCACGCCTCCGCCGATTGTGAGCCCGGCGACCCCGGTGGTGCTCACCGTCCCGGCGGGCACCACTAGACCATATTCGGCGAGCGCTCCATCCATCTCGCCCAGCAGCACGCCGGCGCCGAGTCGCACCCGACGCGAGTCGGGTTCGACGGAGATCTGCTTGAACTCACTGAGGTCAACTACCAGTGCATCGTCGGGCATCGCGCTTCCGTCCACCCCGTGCCCGCCGGCCCGGATCGCAAGACCGCGGCCCTGCTCGGCAGCGAATCGCACGGCGGCGATGACGTCATCGGCGTCCAAAGCACGTGCGATAGCCGATGGCTGTTGATCGCTCATCCGGGTGTTGTAAATGGCCCGCGATCGCACGAACATTTCGTCGCCGGGCGTATATACCGGTCCCCGAAAGTTGGAAAGGCCTTTCAACACAGGCACCGACATGTCACTCCTCCGAAATCTAATCGCGGTTGATTGCCAAAGAGCTGCCGAGGTGCAAGTTGTTCTCTCGTCAGATCGATTTCTTGCCGGTCGTCACTCCGGCTGGATATGCAGCTGGTCGCTGTCGAACTGGGTCACCTTGCCGTTGCTCAGTGCGCCGATCGCGCTGAACCAGACTGCGCGTCGCGCACGCGCTTTCTTTCGGTCGATGATCAACGAGCCTTCACTGCTGATCTCGACGTAGTGGCCGATCACCCGCGCATGGTCGGCGACGGCGCTGCCCTCGTCGATGACGGGCTTGAATTCGGGCACGTTGAGCACATACAGGCGGATCACCGAATGAGCTCCGCGGCCGGCGAGACATCCTCGCTGTGTTCCAGGATAAGTTCGGCTTTGCGCGCCCACAGCGCCGCCAGCGAAGGCTTTTCCGACGACGCCACCACATCGAGCAAAGCTCGCACGGTCAATTCGGCATCATCATCGTCGGCAACGGTGGTCGCCCTCGTGGGACAGGTGAATTCGACGAGATACCCGTTGGGGTCATGGGTGTAGATCGACTCGATCGTCTCGTGCTTGACCCGCATTTCGACATGCCAGTCGTTGGACTGCAGACGGCGTTGGTATTCCTCGAGGACGTCAACCGAATCCACATGGATCGCCAAGTGACGAGAATCTCGGAAGAACCCAGGAATTTCCGGGCCGTGGGTGGCGTACGCGTCGCCGTCGGGACTGAACCGCTCTACCCCGAAGTAATAGAAGAACGCGATTCGATCGCCTTTGCCGATGTCGAAGAAGAAGTGTACGAAATCCGGGTGGTCCGCCGGACCCCAGCCCACTGCGCAGACCGAGTGCACGATCGGAAAACCCAAAATGTCGTGGTAGAAGCGGACGGTGCCTGCGGGGTCGAACGTCGGGAATGCCGCATGGTCAACGCCGCGCGCCAAGTGGTCAAGCCCCGTGGGCGTGCTGTCAGCCACGTGTTCCACCTTCCTCGATCCAGGTGCTGCTGTCGTCCAGCCTAGGCGGCACTGGACCGCCTCGTCAACACCATCGTCAACTATTGGTCATATCCGTAAACCCCCTGTACGCGCTTATCCGTCGACGATGACCGCTTTGGTCGGGCACAGCTTTTGTGCGAATTCGACTTCTCCACGCATGCTCTCGGGGGGGCTTTCCAGTACGACGTGTGGGTATTCGTCGGAGTCCGCCATGTCGAAGACCTGCGGTGCTGCGCTTACGCATTGCCCGTGGCCCTCACAGAGTCCGGTATCGATCCTCACCTTCATGGTCACGACTTGAACACCGCCGGAAGCGATGGGATCGCCGCGGTTTCGGTCCCGCGGAACTCGTAGACCGCAGCCGCGGGATCGACCAGGGCGATATCGGGGGCCCGCGTCAGAAGCTCTTCGAGCGCCACCTTCATCTGCATGCGGGCAATGGGCGCTCCGGGGCAGGCGTGGATGCCGAAGCCGAAAGTCAGGTGCCTGTTACGTCGAGACTGCTTGCGGTCCAGGGAAAAAGCATCGGGGTCGTCGTAGACCTTCGGATCACGGTTGGCCGCAGCCCAGCACAACAGCACCGACTCGTTCTCGGCAATGTCGGCGTCACCAATGGTCGCCGGCTTGACCGCACGGCGGAATAACCCGAAGAAGGGGGGGTGGAGACGCAGCGTCTCTTCGATGGCTATGGGAATCAGGTCGTGATCGGCAGAGAGCCGAGATTTCACTTCGGGTGCCGATAGAACGTCGCACAGCAGACTTGACAGAGCCGCCACGGTGGTGCCGTGACCGGCCACGAGGAAACTACTCATGGTCATGGCGATCTGCTCGACACTGAGCAACTCGCCATCAATCTCGGCGGTAGACAACTCGGTGAGGAAGTCGTCGCGCGGCTGGTCGCGTCGCGCGAGGACCTCTTCGACACCCAATTGAGCCAGGGCCATGAAAGTGGCCCCCGCAAGCTCTTGGTCGCCCAGGCTTCCCACCATCTCTAGTGCCTTCGCGCGGACGGCATCCCGCTTCTCGGCGTCGAAGCCGAGAAAGTGACACAGCGCCAACAAGGGCAACTCCTCGGCGAAATCCGCGACGAGATCGAAGGAGCCACTCTCACGCAGCCGGTCGATCAGTGTGATGACATCGGCCCGGACAAGAGGTTCGATCTGGGCGGCGGTCTCGTTGTTCAATATCCGGCTGAACAGCTCGCGCCATGAGGTGTGTTCGGGTGGATCCTGCTCCAGCGGTGGAAAGGCGGGGCGTTCGGCGAACGGGCGCGTCACGCTCGGTGACGATGCGTAGGTCTTCCAGTCACCCTGGACAGCCTTGACGTCGTCGTAGTTCAGCAGGAGCCGGAAGCCACCTTGCTTGTCACTGCGACCGACAGGGCAGGCTTCCCTGGCTTCCGCAAACAGTTCATAAGCGAGTTCAGGGGTGGTCTCGTCTGAGGAGAAATTGCGGAGTTTCTCGATGAGGTCTTCGTGGGACGCGGACAACGGGGGTGGCCTTTCACTCGAATTACTGGGTCGCTGGGTTCAGATATCGATAGTCAATTTTGGTCCGAGGCAGCGTGATACGCAGATCATCATCGACTCGTTCGACGCGCGCTCCTGAGGGCTGAGAAACGAGTCCCGATGGTCTGGTAGGCCTTCGAGTACATCTACCTCGCAGGTGCCGCAGGTGCCTTCCATGCATGAGCTGAGCAGCTCGAGTCCGGCTTCTTGGGCGACTTCGAGAATGGATTTACCGGGAGGCACGGTAAGGGTGAGATCTGAAGTACTGCAATAGACTTCGAATGCCGACTCGGGCTCGAGTATCGCGTTCTGCCTGGGCGCGAAGCGTTCGACGTGCAGTGTCACGTCGTCTCTGGTCTCGCAAATTTGCTCCGTGGCTTCGATCATCGGCTCCGGGCCGCAGCAGTACACCGCCGTCCCCGGCTCTAGCTCAGCACATATAGCTTGGAGGTCAAGCAGGCCCTCTTCGTCTTCAGGGCGGCTCACGACTCTGTTTCCGTAACTGGAGAGCTCGGCGAGAAAGGGCATCGCTGCGCGTGTCCGCCCACCATAGTGCAACTGCCAGTGCGCGCCCCGGCGCGCAAGCTCGGCCATCATGGGTAGCAGCGGCGTGATGCCTATGCCGCCGGCGAGAAAGACATACCGTGGAGCGTCGCTGACGAGCGGAAAGCCATTCCGCGGGCCGCGGACAGTCAGCACCGACCCCTCAGTCACTTGGTCGTGCAGTCGAATGGATCCCCCTCGGCCGTCGGGCACTCGACGCACCGCAATCTGCCATCGGCGAACGTCGTCGGGGTCTCCGCACAGTGAGTACTGGCGAACGGTTGCCTCGTCGATGATCACATCGACGTGTGATCCCGGAGTCCAGATTGGCAGCGGCCCGCTGTCTTCGGCTCGTAAGGTGAGCTTGATGACGTCGGCAGCGGCGTGCTCGACGCTCTCGACGGTCATTTCTGCAACGGCCTCGCCCCCGGGTGGCGCGGCCGCACCCGTGGGGGTCCATGAGGTGTGGGTCACAGTCATTGAAGCGATAGTAAACTATTCGACGTTGCCGTAGCAATGCATCGGCCTATGCGGGCGTCGAACAGCGACGGGGCCGCCAGGAGGTGGCCGTAGGTCGCTCGAGTGATCGGTGCCTATACCGGTCGGTCTCCGCGCTACCGCGCACCAACTTTGATCGTTCTACGAGTATGATTATTTTTCGACAAAAAAGTCAGGGCCGAGGCACACTGTAAACCCGCCGCCGCGGCCGGCGTCACCAACGGCCAATTGCGCGTGACAACAGACAAGAGGTGCTTATTGTTCGAGCCTGAAAACCGTACTGCGGGGAACGCTGCGAACGCTGGCCGGATCCTGCATCGCACATCGTGCACGCGCCTACCGGGCCCCGGCCGGCCCCGATCCACCCGCGGCGTCGGGTGCCGGGCGCATCGCCTGACACGTCCGCATGAACCTGCCCTACTTGCCCGCCAGGAGCGCCCGTGACAACTGCTCAAGTTGATGACCACACGACCTCAACAACCGAACCCCTTCAGCGGATCGCCGACCACGTGCGGTGGCTGGCAACTGCGATCGTCCATCACGCGAACCACGTCCGGCCAAACCCCAGCGGGCTGAAAGTCGGTGGGCACCAGAGTTCATCCGCGTCGATGGTCGAGATAATGACCGCGCTCTACTTCGAAGAACTCCGAGAAGGTGACCGGGTCTCGGTCAAGCCGCATGCGTCGCCGGTCCTGCACGCGATCAACTACCTGCTTGGTTGGCTCGATGCGAAGTACTTGACCACGCTGCGCGATTTCGGTGGGCTGCAAAGCTATCCCAGCCGGTCGAAGGATCCTGATCCCGTCGACTATTCGACGGGATCAGTCGGCATCGGCGCCACCGCCCCCATCTGGGGGGCCTTCGCGCGCCGGTACGTCGACGCGAACTTCGGCAGCACCGGCATCGGTCGCCAGTATTCGCTCGTCGGAGACGCCGAACTGGACGAGGGTGCGGTCTGGGAAGCAATTCTGGATCCATCTGTTCAAGAGCTGGGCGAAATCGTCTGGATCGTCGACATGAATCGTCAATCGCTGGACCGCGTCGTTCCCAACATAGCCGCCGGCAGACTGGCGACGATGTTCGACGCCGCCGGCTGGCAGGTCATCAATGTCAAATTCGGTGCGCTGCTAGAAGAACTGTTCACCCGCCCGGGCGGTGCGGAGCTGAGAACCCGCATCGTCGAGATGGCCAACCCCGAATACCAGCGCCTGCTGCGCTGTCCGGCTGACGAGTTGCGCGCCCGACTGCCGGGTGACGGCCCCGGCTCGGCGGCGATCGCGCAACTTATCAGCGCACTCGACGACGAGACCGTCGTCGCGGCCATCAGCAACCTCGGTGGGCACGACCTCACAGCCCTGCGGAATGCGTTCGCACAGATCGACGACACTCGCCCCACGATCATCATCGCCTACACGATCAAGGGGTTCGGCCTTCCCACGCAAGGACATCCGCAGAA
Organism: Mycobacterium palustre; assembly: GCF_002101785.1. GTDB lineage: Bacteria > Actinomycetota > Actinomycetes > Mycobacteriales > Mycobacteriaceae > Mycobacterium > Mycobacterium palustre. The sequence continues at coordinate 10,186 of NZ_LQPJ01000124.1, read as the reverse complement.
TCACTCGTCGCTACTGAGCGTGGAGCAGTTCGAGCAACTCGCGGCAGCCACCGGCCAGGATGCTGCTCGCCCATGGTCAACGTTTGCGTCCGACACTCCAGAGGGCCAGATCTGCGAGGCCGCCGCTCGGCGGTTACGCCGCTCGATCGGCAAGCGCAAGTCGCCGCCGGCACTGCCCGTAGAGATCGGACGTACTCCGCTAGCCGTCACCACCACCCAGGCGGCCCTTGGGCGTACTCTGCTCGACCTGACCCGCGAGGCCCCCGAGGCCGCCCGCCGGGTCGTCACCGTCAGCCCCGACGTCAGCTCGAGTACCAATCTGGCCGGCTGGTTGAACAAAGTCGGCGTGTGGTCGGCGGCCGAGCGGCTCGATTGGTTCGCCGACGACGCGGAAACCATCATGCATTGGCGCGAAAAACCAACCGGCCAACACATGGAGCTCGGCATCGCTGAGACGAATCTCGTCGGACTCATCGGCGAACTCGGCGCCACCTGGAGCCGTTGGGGAGAGCCGCTATTGCCAATCGGTGTCTTGTACGACCCGTTCGTGGAGCGCGCGCTCGAGCCATGGTCCTACGGCATTTACGCCGGTGGGCAATCTATTCTCGTCGGCACACCCTCCGGTGTGACGTTGGCCGCCGAAGGTGGCGCGCACCAGTCGATCAAGACACCATCGATCGGTTTGGAGCAACCGGGCTGCCAGAGCTACGAGCCGGCTTTCGCCATCGAGGTCGAGTGGATGTTGTTGCACGCCCTGTCTCGATTGGGGCGCCCCGACGGTGAATCCGCCTACTTGCGCCTCTCGACGCGTCTGGTCAAGCAGGAGCTCGCCGATTTACCAACCGACCCGGCCGCGCGGGAACGTCGCCGCCAGCATGTCCTGGCCGGCGCATACACCATTCGAGCCTGCTCCAAGCCGCAGGCGACGATCGTGTCAATGGGTGCCGTCGTGACCGAAGCCCTTGACGCCGCAACCCGATTGGAGCAACTCGGGGTGCATTGCGAGGTCATCGTCGTCACGTGCCCAAGTCGGCTCTTCGAGGCCGTTCAGGCCCGACGAGGTCTCGCCGATGCGCCCTCGTGGATCGTCGACCAGGTGTTCCCCGCGCACCGCGCTGCACCTATGGTGACCGTTCTAGATGGACACCCCCACACGTTGGCATTTATATCGACGATCAACCGGGTGCCGACAAAATCCTTGGGAGTCAGCAAGTTTGGACAGGTCGGGTCTCTGGACGCCGTGTATCGCTACCACGGCATCGATACCGACAGCATCGTCCGGGCAGCTCTGGACCTTCAGGACTGACCGGAACCAACCTGCGCATTCTCCCGACCACACCCCACAGAAGGAACGATGACCGAGAACCTCACGGGTCCGCTCGCCGGGATACGCGTCCTCGAACTCGGCAATTTCATCGCGGCGCCCACCGCCGGCCGGATCCTCGCCGATTTCGGCGCCGACGTCATTAAAGTCGAGCGGCCTGGAGTCGGAGACGAACTGCGTCGGTGGCGGCTGCACGCAGGTTCGACGTCACTGCTGTTTCGCACCCTCGGCCGCAACAAGCGCAGCATCACCCTGGATGTCGGGACGCCGCAAGGCAAGCAGGTCGCGCTGCGGCTGATCGAGAAATCCGATGTGATCCTCGAGAATTTCCGACCGGGCACGCTCGAGAAATGGGGCCTTGGACCCAGCGAGATCAAACAAAGGAATCCCCAAGCCGTCCTCGTCCGCATCTCGGGCTATGGGCAAACCGGACCGTACCGCGACAGGCCTGGATTCGGTGGCGTCGCTGAAGCCATCGGCGGCCTGCGCCATGTCGTCGGTTACCCCGATCGCCCACCGGTGCGGGTAGGCGTCAGCCTTGCCGACACCGTCTCCGGCCTCTACGCGGTGATCGGCGCGTTGATGGGCTTACTGCAACGAGGCCGCGAGCCCAGCGGCGAAGTTGTCGATGTTGCGCTCTATGAAGCCGTGTATTCGCTGATGGAGTCGCTGGTGCCCGACCACGACGCCTTCGGTATCCGCCGCGCGCCAGAAGGAGCCGGCCTACCCGGCATCTCTCCGTCAAACACCTTCGCCTGTGCCGATGGCAAATACGTGGTCATCAGCGGTAACGGCGACGCCATCTTCAAACGGTTGATGAACACAATCGGACGCCCCGACCTCGCGCAGAACCCAGAGCTTTCCGACAACGCCGGGCGGGTGGCCCACAATCAGGAATTGGAGGACGCGATCGCAGGCTGGGCGGCGACCCTGCCGTCCGACCAGATCCTCGCCGAACTCGAAAGAGCCGCAGTACCTTCCGGTCCGATATATCAAGCCAGCGACATCCTTGCCGACCCGCACTTCGCTGATCGAGGGATGCTGGAAACACACTGCGTCGATATCGGGCACGATCGCCAGCAGCCGGTCGTGTTCCCCGGCATCGTGCCGGCGCTACAGAACCGCCCCGGCGCCACGCGATGGCTTGGACCGGAACTGGGAGCGCACACCAGCGAAGTTCTCCGCGAACTGGGCTTCGACAGTGAAGCCGAAAACGAACTGCGCGAACAAGGAGTGATATAGCGATGCCTGCAGACGACACAGTGGTGGTCACCGAGGTCTCGCTCCGGGACGGTCTGCAGATCGAGCCCGTGATCGTCCCCACCGACAAGAAGGTGGCCTTTGCTCATCGACTCGTCGATGCCGGCTTCACCCAGCTCGAAGTCGGTGCCTTCGTCAATGCGGCCAAGGTACCGGCCATGGCCGACTCTGCGGAGGTGGTGCACCAGCTCGGCGACCTTCCGGTGACCCTGCATGCGCTGGTGTTCAACCTGAAAGGCGCCCAGCGTGCCATCGCCAGCGGATGCCGCAACGTGCGATTCGTCGTGTCGGCCAGCGACGGGCACAGCCATGCCAACGCGGGAGTCTCGACCTCTGATGCACTCGACCGCGTCGACGAAGCCGCAGAACTGTTGCGCGACAACGCTATACACCTCGAAGCCACCATCGCCACCGCTTTTGTCTGTCCCTTCGACGGCGACACCCCGGTCCAACGGGTGTTGCGGGTCGCTGAGCGACTTATGCGTACCGGCATCGATGTGTTGCATCTCGCCGACACAATTGGCGCGGCGTCACCCGGCGATATCAGACGCACAATCAGTGCCGTCAGCGCTGAGTACACCGATGTGCAACTGGGACTGCACCTGCACAACACCTACGGCATGGCGGCCGCCAATGTCTGGGAGGGGTTGCAACTTGGAATCCGAAGGTTCGACGCCGCGCTCGGGGGTCTTGGCGGCTGTCCCTTCGCACCAGGAGCCGCCGGCAACATCGGCGCCGATGATTTGGTGCACTTCCTGCATCGCGAAGGCTTCGTTACCGGCGTTCAGCCAGATCGCCTGGCGGACGCGCGCGAGGAACTGACCCAATTGGTTGGCCACCAACTCGATTCGTCCCTCGCGCGTGCCAACAAGCCACCGGCCATGCTGCGGATCGCCTGACGGCTAGCGACGTGTAGGCCGGCCAGTGTCCGACGGTGTAGGCGCGGAACCAGCGGACGCCGGGACCCACAGCGCCAGCGGTGCACGCCACACGGAGCTCCTGACGGATGCAATCTTGGGTGCGCCGCGGGAGTTCACCAGCTACGAGATCGCCGCCGCAGCAGACGTTCCGGTGTACCGAGCCCGGCGTTTCTGGCGCGCGCTCGGGTTGGCCAACCCCGAGGAGGGTGCCGCAGAATTCACCGCTGCCGACGGTGATGCGCTACGACGCCTACTCCTTCTCATTTCCGACGGCATCGTTGACGAGAGCCACGCACTGCACATAACTCGATCACTGGGTGGGTCAACGGCACGGGTAGCGCGCGCATTCGTCGAGGCGATGCTCGATCCGCTCCCGCCCGACGCGGATGGGGCTGAACGCACATTCGCCGTCGGCACTGAGGAACTCATCCGTGCGCTGAGCGACATGGAGAGCCTTCTGGTCTACAGCTGGCGACGACAGGTCACCGCCGCGCTGCCGGTGCTTCAACGGCGCGGTCCACGCAGCAGCATTGCCGTCGGATTTGCAGACCTCGTTTCCTTCACGCATCTCAGTCGCCAACTCTCAGATCGCGAACTCACCAGTCTCGTCACTCGATTCGAGGAGCGAGCAGGCAACCTCATCACCGCCTACGGCGGACGGATAGTGAAGTCGATCGGTGACGAAATCTTTTTTGCCGCCGACTCCCCGTCCGTCGCAGCTACCATCGCGCACCGGATAGCCGAGAACGTCAAGCGGCGCCGTGTCCCCGGAATACGGATTGGAGTCGAATACGGGCCAGTCATCACCCACGGCGGGGATCTATTCGGTGACACAGTGAATCTTGCGAGTCGGCTCACCGCAATGGCCGCGCCCAACCAGATCGTGGTGGGGCCGTCGATGATGGCCGCCTTGGCGACGGTGGCGGGCTTCGAGATCCATCCGCTCCCAGTCACCGATGTGAAGGGTTTCGGCAGCGTGACGCCCGGAGTTCTGAAGGCGTGCGGCCGCTAACCGGCTCGGACTCGACCGCTCTGACGTAGGGCGAGGCGCCCGCGGTCACGCGCCGGCGGTCGCCAGCTCCCCGTGGTCAATCGAACCACCCAGCGCGGCTTTGAGTAGTCCGAGTTTCGATCTGACGTGCACCTCGTCTTCGGCGCGACCGACAACGAACGACAACGCCCACACGAAGGTCAGAGCCAACCCGAGTGTGACCAACCAAGCCAGATGGGTCACCCATAGTGGTGCGCTGCGGTTGAGTGCCGTCCACACGGGCCATGCGGCCGCGCCGTTACCGATTCCGTCGGCCATCGGTATGAAGGGGATGACGAGCGCCAACCTCCAACCCGGTAGGTGTGGCCGCAATCGGTAGATCAGAGTGCCCGCGGTGAGTGGCATGAGGGGATTCACGCACACCCACCACAGCGGGAGCCCCCAGAAGTTCAGCGGTTGCGGGCCGTAGTACTCGTAGGCCCCCATCAGGACTCCCGGACTTTCCAGCCAGATGTTGATGAACACATCGATCAGGTAGATGGCGAACACCATCCGGCGGGTGATTCCCACGTTGAAGATTCGATAGGCGAGGTAGGCCAGTCCCCCGACGTACCAGATGTAGACGAAGTTGATGAACAACGGGAAGTCTCTGCCCATCGAGTAAAACGTCGTCGTAGCTGCTCCCTGCCGGATATAGCAGAGACCGAGGGTGTCGACGATCGGCTCGAACAGGCACGCAATCCCGCCGCCGATCAAGCAGTACGTCAGCAGCGGACCGCGCCCGTTCAGCAGGTGTTTGACGGCGAAGAAACAGCCGATCAGAACGGGCACGCCCAGGAAGATCGTGAACAACACCTCGGGCATGAACGGCATCGGAGTCTGAGGGTGCGCGGGAACGGCGCGCGCGGCCACGATCTCGTAATGCGAGGTCATTGTCGTCTCATCACCCGTCTATGCGTTGATGCTCAATCAGGAGTCGTGCGGCCCTTGGTGGGCTGTTCGAGGTTTTAAGCCCTGCTCTGGGTCAGCATAGCCTTGTGTTGAACTTATTTTCAAGGATGAACCTCAATTCATTTGACGGCCGCCCGGGGTCTGTATCCCTGCCCCTAAGGGTCCGCGGCACTCCGTCCTGATGATTTCTAATGTGGAATCATTTCTGGCCTGCGTCTCGAACCGACGCGCCGTCAGATGAATATCAGCCACAGAGCGGTCTCATGCGTCGTCCCGGTCTCCTCCGCGGCATCATCCAGAGTTTCGCCCAGCTGCACTGCGCCATCTTCGGACCTCGCGCAGCAGCGGCGGTCGAGCAAGTGGCGCAGGATGATTCGCCGCTGCGCTCGGCAAAATTTCCGTGACAGCGCCGGGACCCGTTCCGGGTAGCCGGCCATCGGCAGACCGGTGCGACGGGAGGCCGTCCTCCCGGTACGGCGGCTCAACGGATACCCGAGGACGGGGCGCCGGATCGTCCCGGACAAGCTCGACGAGATTCGAGCGAAATTACTCGGCTAGTACGCGTTGGCCGAGAGTCGACGCACCCTGCTCATCGCGCAGCCAACCGGTGAAAGCCACTGCGGTGAAAGATGATCGGTTGCACGTCGGAGTAAAGAGTCACGCCCAGAACCGAAAGCACCACCATGGTGTGGTCACCGACACTGACGAGCTCGTGGATCGCCGTCTGCAGCCAGGCACTGGTCCCTTCGAGGAACACCGCACCCGTCTCGGCGGTCACCGTGGTTAGCTTCACGAACCGGTCGCCGCTCTTGGCCGCGAGCAACCGTGCAGCATTCTCGTGGTCTTCTGCGAGCAGGCTCAGGCCGAGCCGCGGCCGGGCGACCAGCTTCGGCCAGGTGGTCGACGTGTTCTGCACGAAGAACGCCACCAGCGGTGGATCCAGGGATACCGGCACGAAGGTGCTCGCGGCAAATCCCACCGGCTGATCGTCGACGGTCGCGGCGACGGCGACCACCCCCGAAGGAAAGTGGCCATACGCAGCGCGGAGCGAGAGTTGGTCGATTCCTACACCAGCTGGATCCACCGCGTCACCCCTCTACCCAATTCAACGGATACGCCAATTATTCAACGCTACCGTATCCGCGGGATGTCGGGCGCGGAGGGCGAGGTTGGGGCCGTCACGTCTCGATCCGTGGCTCTACGATTGCCGCCACGCGGGTATGCCGCCCGCGAAGCACCACCTCCGCGAACTGATACAGCAAGGCTCCAGTCGCGGCGTGGATGATGACGCCGAGCAGCGGGAACTCGATCAACGCGAGGCCAGTCTGGGGATCGCGCGGAAATCGCGGGGTCACCAGCAGATCGGCTAGCGGCACGAAGTACGCGCGAGCGACCTCGCCAGGATTCGGACGAATCGTCGGGTGAGATTCTGCCCAGCACACGATCGTGCTGATGAGATGATCGGAGCGCGTCACATAGTCATCAAGGCGCCCCAACACATCCTGGCGCCCCAACACGATCCCCGTTTCTTCTTCGAGTTCGCGTAGACCGGTGGCGATGACGTCCTCGCCCGGTTCAGACCGCCCGCCCGGCAATGCGTATTGGCCTGGAGCATGACGCAGTCCCGACGCCCGTTCAATGATCCAGATTCCGAATTCCTCGCCCCGACGGTGAACGACAATCACCACGGTTGCTCGTCGCAGCCCGCCGCCGGCGAACGCCCAATGCGAGAAGCGTTGCAGTGCAGCGATGATGGCTTCGCGGGCCAGGTTCAAACGCTCTGGTCCAACTTGCCGGCCTGCGCCATCGACATCGATGTCGGTTGGTGAGTCCGTCACGGCGTAGTCAACGGCGGACTGTACTCCCTCGCTGCCACGTCGTCGATCGTTGCCGGCGGCCGTCCCAGGAGCTGGGTGAGCACGAACGGGTTACCGCGAAACCCGTGGCGGTCGTAGTGGGCGTAGGTGGAGATCATGTCAGCGGCCGCCACCGGGTCATCAACCGCTCGGGGCGGCAGGGGGCCGCTGGCAACTGGAACCGTGCAGGCGTGCAGGTCCCTTCCGCGCGCCCGGCCGAGCGCGCGGACAGCCTCTCGCATCGTCGTTGCGGGACCGGCTAACTCGTAGCCCGCGTAGTCGTGCGCACCGGGCTCGAGCAACGTTCGCAACGCAACCGCAGCCCAGTCATCGAGATCGATCATCGACACGTCGGCGTCGATGTCGAACGGGACCATCACGGTGCTGTCAGGAGTCGGGCCGAACATCGCCAAGACCACCTGCGCATACATCGACGGTTGCAGGATGGTCCATTTCAGCGAGGAACTCGCGCGCAACACGCATTCGACACTGGCCTTGCGCTGATGGTTGCGTAGGAAGGGCGTATTCGAGTGCAGCACGGAGTGATAAATGAATCGTTCCACGCCGACGGCTTCGGCCGCCCGAATGGCGTTGATGAGGTATTCATCCTCGCGAGGATGCAAGGCGGGCGGGATTGCATATACCACAGAGGTATTCGCCAACGCCGGAGCCAAGCTCGCGGGCTCACCCAGGTCCGCAACGACAGGTCTGGGCGCTCCAGCCTTCACCAACCGGGCCGCGCCCACGTCGCTATGGCTGACCACGCGATAGTCGGCCCGTGCAGCGTTGAGGGCGCGGACCAGGCGTAGACCGGCCGTGCCGGCCGCACCGATGAGAACGATCTCACTCATCGCACTCCATTCCCGGCTCCGTGACAGAATGGCCGTGCAGGCAGATCTACGGGGCCGCGTGTGCGCTCGCGCCCGGGTCCCGCACCGTCACCAGGTCAGTCATTTCGAGCATCCGTCGCCGGCCCTGAAGGATAGCGGCGCCTGTCAGCATCGTCAACGAATTGGTCAAGAATTAGTCCCCAGCGTAAGCTGCTGATCAACTTGCTGGGTTCCGCATTCGGTAGACCCAGCGCGACAAGAGCGGGGAGATGGTGACACCCTCCGACGGCGCCAGGCCTGCTCGCCTCAAGCGACAACGCTCAGAAGAGAGCTCATCGAGTCTGCGTCGAGACCTCGTCGAGCACCGGATGTATGCCACCGCAACCGAATTGTTCGCGCAGCGCGGTTTTGCCGGCACCAGCTTGCAGGACATCGCCGACGCAATGGGCATCACCCGGCCTGCGCTCTACTACTACGTCAAGAGCAAGGACGACTTACTGGCTCGACTCATCGCCGAGATCACCGCGGGCAACACAGCACAGATTCGCGCGGTCGCAGAAAACGCGGCCTTGGACCCGGTCGCGAAGCTCTCGCAGGCCGCCGAAATCATGGCGCTCAACCGAGCACGGCAACCGTCCCGGTTCGTCCTGCTGGCCCGCTCCGAAGCGGCGCTTCCGACCGATCTGGCCACGATCCACGAAACGACCAAGCGCGCAATGCTGCGCATACTCATCGGCGTGATCCGTGATGGCATCGACACCGGCCACTTCCGCCACGTGGAGCCGCGGATGGCGGCATTGCAGATCATCGGCATGTGTAACTGGGTCGCGTGGTGGTTTCACAAAGATGACGCGACCAGTGCCGAGATTGTCGCCGCCGATATCGCCGATCTGGCGGTCGCAAGCCTGGTTCGGTCGGGCGAACCGGCAGCGGCCGCAAGCGGCCCCCGCGCGGCGGTAGAACTGTTGCGCCGCGACCTGGACTATCTTGAACGCCTCATTGCTGAATCCGAACAGCCCGAGCCGATTTAGTCTTCGGTCGACTCGAGGCGTTCGCGAAATACCTGGGTCATCGATCGGCAGTGGGTTCGACGGCCCGAGGCCGCATGACAGTGTCCAGGATGAGGATCAACTCCCGCCGAGTCGGCGGCCGCCCGGTGACAACGAAGTGCTGGCTGACGAGCGCCGGGCCAATCTGTACGCTCCATGGCGTCACTGAGGCCGAATCGATCTCACCCTGCTCCACAGCTGTTCGCATTGACCGACAAACAACACGTGCGATTCGAACTTGCCGAAATGTCGACGGAGATCGACATCGCTCAGGCATACGTAGACAGATCCGTGTTGGCCTACAACGCCGGCCGCTGCCTACAATTGCACGGCGGCTACGGGTATATGACCGAATACCCGGTAGCACGAGCGTATCTCGATACCCGTATTCAAACGATCTACGGCGGCACCGCCGAAATAATGGAAAAAGATCATCGGGCGAGACATCGCCGCCACCTGAGCACAAGGCGGTGCGACCGAGCCGCCAAGCGGGAATGCGGTCTGGGCTTTGTCACCGTGGTGGCTGCTATTGCAGCGCACCGCAACAGGATGCACCCACTTGCCAACGGCTCTGCACCATGTGCTGTCCAGTACCTGCGCGCAAAGGACGGTGTCGCGGCACCAACATGCGCTATGGCAATGCGTCTCCCTGCTAACGGCGGTAGCAAGGTTGCTGCGACGATATGCCTCCAGCTGGGTTCGTGATTTAGTCCGTATGCCCCTTAGCCACTCGTCAACCATGAGGTTGCGACCAAGTCATCGTTTAAGCGGATCGCTCGAATAGATCCTCGATGAAACGCCGTCGTTCAGGCCAATCGGCCGAACGCAGAGCGGCATGGCCGAATTCGGTAACGATCACTTCGATATCGTGCGCGGCGGTGGAGACTGGCCGCTCAGCTGTTCGACAAAGGGTGAGCGTCCCTTAAAGTGGCTGTGACAGCCTGATTTGGCCCCGGGTGGGCGGTCGAAAGTGGCCCCACCTGTGTGGTCGCGGGTGTGCTGTTG
>NZ_LQPJ01000123.1 GCF_002101785.1 Mycobacterium palustre | reverse complement strand
CCCGCCGCCACCCCCGGAGGCCGGCGCGATGGCGCCCTCCAATGGGCCGCCCGACCCGCAAACAGAAGACGAACCCGCGGTGCCGCCGCCCCCGCCGGGTGCACCCGACGGTGTGGTGGGCGTCGCCCCGCATGCGACCGTCATCTCGATACGTCAGTCTTCGCGCGCCTTCGAGCCCGTCAATCCGGGCCCGGGCGACCCCAACTCCGACGAGAAGGTCAAGGCCGGCACCCTGAACACGTTGGCGCGGGCCGTGGTTCACGCGGCGAACATGGGCGCCAAGGTGATCAATATTTCGGTGACCTCATGCCTGCCGGCCGCCTCTACGACCGACCAGCGGGCCTTGGGAGCGGCGGTGTGGTACGCGGCGACGGTCAAGGATGCGGTGATCGTGGCCGCCGCGGGCAACGACGGGGAGGGCGGTTGCGACAACAACCCGATGTATGACCCGCTGGACCCCTCGGATCCGCGGGACTGGCATCAGGTCAAGGTCATCTCGTCGCCGTCGTGGTTCTCCGACTATGTCTTGTCGGTGGGTGGTGTCGACGCCACCGGCGCGCCGATCGACAAGAGCATGTCCGGTCCCTGGGTTGGCGTGGCGGGCCCCGCCACCCACATCATGGGCCTTTCGCCGCAGGGCGGTGGCCCGGTCAACGCCTACCCGCCGTCCCGTCCGGGCGAGAAGAACATGCCGTTCTGGGGGACCAGCTTTTCGGCTGCCTACGTCAGTGGCGTCGCGGCGCTGGTGCGCGCGAAATACCCTGAGCTGAGCGCCCATCAGGTGATCAACCGGATCGTGCAGTCGGCGCACAACCCGCCCGCCGGCGTCGACAACAAGGTGGGCTACGGGATGGTCGACCCCGTCGCCGCGTTGACGTTCAACATCCCGCCCGGCGACAAGATGCCGCCGGGTGCGCACAGCCGGGTCATCACCCCGGCGCCACCCCCGCCGCCGCCGGACCACCGGGCGCGCAACATCGCCATCGGCTTTCTCGGCGCGGTGGCCGCCGGTGTCCTGGTGGCCGCCGTCGGCGCGCGGCTGCGGAGGGCCCGATGAGATCGCGGCTGACCGGCTTCAGCGCGGGCAGCAACCGGCGGGTCGTCGGGGTGGTGGCCGTGTTCCTGCTCGCCGTGGCGGGCTGGGCGGCCGGCGGCTACATCGGCGCGGCGGTGGCCGTGGTGGTCGGCGTCGCGCTGGTGTTCGTGCCCTGGTGGGGCCAGCCGGCGTGGTCGTGGGCGGTGCTGGCGCTGCGCGGCCGGCGCCCGATCACCTGGAGTGATCCAATCACGGTGGCCAGCAACCGATCCGGCGGCGGGGTGCGCGTCCAAGACGGTGTAGCGGTGGTGGCCGTGCAGCTGCTCGGCAGGGCACATCGCGCGACCACGGTGACCGGATCCGTGACCGTCGAGACCGAGAACGTCATCGACGTCACCGAGCTGGTGCCCATGATGCAGCACCCGCTGGGCCTCGAGCTCGAATCGATCAGCGTCGTCACTGTCGGGTCGAGGTGCGGCAACCTCGGCGACTACCCGCGGGTGTATGACGCCGAGATCGGCACCCCGCCATACGCGGGCCGGCGCGAAACATGGCTGATCATGCGGCTGCCGGTGATCGACAACACGCACGCCCTCCGGTGGCGCACCACCCTTGGGGCCACGGCCATCTCGGCGGCGCAGCGGGTCGCCGGGTCGCTGCGTTGTAATGGGTTGCGCGCCAAGGTGGCTACCGCGACCGACCTGATCGAGCTCGACCGCAGGCTCGGATGGGATGCGGTGTCGGGCAAGGCGCAGAAGTGGAAAGCCATCCGCGGGGAATCCGGGTGGATGACCACGTATGCCTATCCGGCAGAGGCGATCAACTCGCACGTGATCGCGCAGGCCTGGACGCTGCGCGTCGACGAGGTCATCCAAAACGTGACGGTGTTTCCGGACGGTATGTGCACCGCGACGGTCACGGTGCGCACACCAACCCAGGCGCCTAGCCCGCCCAGCGTCGTTCTGCGCCGCCTCAACGGCGAGCAGACGGCCGCGGCGGCCGCCAATATGTGCGGTCCCCGCCCGTTCCTGCGCGGCCTGCGGCGCAGCGCCCTGCCGGACCAGCTGGCGATCGAAATCGGGCCGTCGGGGGTGCTGGTGGGCAAGCTCAGCAACGGGGACCGGCTGATGATCCCAGTCACCGACGCCGGTGAACCCAGCCGGGTCTTCGTGGCCGCCGATGACGCCATCGCCAAACGGATCGTGATCCGCGCAGCGGGGGCGGGCGAGCGGGTGTGCGTGCACACCCGCGACCCAAAGCGATGGGCGAGCGTGCGGATGCCGGCGGTCAGCGTGGTCGGCACCTCGCGACCTGCGCCGCGCACCACCGTCAGCGTCGTCGAGTACATCCCCCGGGCAGCTGGAGGCGACGTCGCCATATCGCCCGCGCCACGGCCGGCGACCGTGATAAACGTCGCGCCGCCCGGCACGACGCTTCCCGACGGACATGGCCAGGCGTTCGAGGTCGCCATCGAGCAGGTCAGCGGATCGATGGTGAAAGTCGCTGCGGCGGGCCAACATTGGCTGGTTGACGTGGATCTGTTCCGGGCGGAGAACCGGTATGTCAACCTTGAGTCGGTAGCGATGTCGTTCGCCAACTAGCGAGTCGGCGACGGGACCGGGTTCGCACGATCGGCGTGGAGGATGGGGTAGGCGATGGGCGATTTGCTCACGGCGCGTAAGCATTTCGACCGCGCCATGGCGATCAGGGAAAGGCAGGGACCCGCGGCCGCCTTGCCGGAGTTCGTCGCCGCCACCGAGGCGGATCCGTCGATGGCCGACGCCTGGTTGGGCCGCATCGCATGCGGCGACAACGACCTGGCGTCGCTGAAAAGGCTCAACCACCACCGCGAGTGGTTGCACCGTGAGACCACCCGGATCGGGCGGACCCTGGCCGCGGAGATGCAGCTGGGCCCCTACATCGGCATCACGGTGACCGACGCATCGCAGGTGGGCCTCGCGCTGTCGTCGGCACTGACCATCGCCGGCGAGTACGACGAGGCCGAAAAGGTCTTGGCCAACCGCGAACTCCTGGATTCCTGGGGCAACTATCAGTGGCACCAGCTCGCCCGGGCGTTTCTGATGTACACCACGCAGCGCTGGCCGGACGTGTTGCTGGCGGCCGCCGAGGAGCTGCCGCCCCAGGCGATCATCATGTCCGCGGTGACGGCGTCGATCTGCGCGCTGGCGGCCCACGCCGCCGCCCATCTCGGTCAGGGCCGGGTGGCCCTGGACTGGCTGGATCGCGTCGACGTGATCGGCCAGAACGCATCGTCGGCGCGGTTCGGCGCCGAGGTGCTGACCGCGTCCATCGGCCCGGCTGACATTCCGCTGCTCGTCGCGGATCTGGCATATGTGCGGGGCATGGTGCACCGGCAGCTCGGCGAGGAGGACCGCGCCCAGGTCTGGCTGTCGAAGGCCACCATTAACGGGGTGCTGACCGAGCCCGCCAAGGAGGCGCTGGCCGACCCGAACCTGCACCTGGTGGTGACCGACGAACAGACCATCGCCAGCCGCACCGACAAGTGGGATGCCGCCACGGCGAAGAGCCGCGAGCAGCTCGACGACGCCGACGCGGCGGAGCGGCGCGCCGAGTTGCTGGCCGAGGGGCGCGCGCTGCTGGCCAAACAGGTTGGCCTGGCGGCGGTCAAGCAGGCCGTCTCGGCGCTGGAAGACCAGCTCGAGGTGCGCATGATGCGCCTCGAACACGGGCTGCCGGTGGAGGGCCAGACGAACCACATGCTGCTGGTAGGGCCGCCCGGGACGGGCAAGACGACCACGGCGGAGGCGTTGGGCAAGATCTATGCCGGCATGGGGATCGTGCGCCACCCCGAAATCCGCGAGGTCCGCCGATCGGACTTCTGCGGCCACTACATCGGGGAATCCGGGCCCAAGACCAACGAGTTGATCGAAAAGTCGCTTGGCCGAATAATTTTCATGGACGAGTTCTACTCGCTGATCGAACGTCACCAGGACGGCACGCCGGACATGATCGGCATGGAGGCCGTCAATCAACTGCTCGTCGCACTGGAAGTCCACCGTTTCGACTTCTGTTTCATCGGCGCCGGCTATGAGGACCAGGTGGACCAGTTCCTCACGGTGAACCCCGGTTTGGCCGGGCGGTTCAACCGCAAGCTGCGCTTCGAGTCGTATTCGCCGGCCGAGATCGTCGAGATCGGAAGCCGCTATGCCGCACCGCGTGCCAGCGTCCTCGACGACGGCGCGCGGGCGACGTTTCTGGACGCCGCCACCACGATCCGCAATTACACGACGCCCGGTGGGCAGCACGGCATCGACGCCATGCAGAACGGCCGGTTCGCCCGCAACGTCATCGAACGCGCCGAAGGATTCCGCGACACCCGCGTGGTCGCGCAGAAACGGGCGGGTCAGCCGGTGACGGTCGAGGACCTGCAGATCATCACCGCCGCCGACATCGAGGTGGCGGTCCGCAGCGTGTGTTCGGACAACCGCGACATGGCCGCCATCGTCTGGTAATGGCAATGCTGGCAACGGGTTCGGTGGTTTGTGGTTACCGCATCCAGCGTGTGCTGGGCAGCGGGGGGATGGGCGCGGTCTACCTGGCCGACGATCCGACCTTGCCGCGGCAGATCGCGCTCAAAGTGCTCTCGGCCGAACTGTCGCGTGACCCCGACTTTCGGGCCCGGTTCATCCGGGAGGCCGACACCGCGGCCGCGCTCGAGCACCCGCAGATCGTGTCCGTCTACAACCGCGGCCACACCGACGACGGCCAGCTGTGGATCGCCATGCAGTTCGTCGACGGCGCCGACGCCGACGCCGCGCTGCGCGACGGCACCATGACCCCGCCGCGCGCGGTGCACATCATCGGCGAGGTCGCCAAGGCACTCGACTTCGCCCACGCCCACCACGTGGTGCACCGCGACATCAAGCCCGGAAATTTCCTGCTGTCCGGGCCGATCGGCCCGCGCGAACGCGCCCTGCTCGGCGACTTCGGGATTGCCCGCGCCCTCGACGACGCCGGGCTCACCGCGACCGGCTCGGTGATGGCCACCATCGCCTACGCGGCGCCGGAAGTGCTGTCCAACGCGCAGATCGACGGCCGCGTCGACATCTACTCCCTCGGGTGCGCGCTGTATCGCCTGCTGACGGGCAAAACCCCCTTCCCGGCCGGCAACGGGGCGGCGTCGGTCATGATGGCCCACCTGTTCAGCCCGCCGCCACGGGTCACCGAAGCCGTGCCCTCGCTACCGGCCGCGCTCGACCACGTCATCGCCATCGCCATGGCCAAAGACCCCACCGCCCGCTTCCCCTCCGCCGGGGCGCTGGCCGAGGCGGCGGCCGCCGCCCTGCACGACCCCACGCGGCAGGTGCCGCTGCCCCCGGTGCCGCGCGGCGAGGTCAGCCCCTACCCGCCCGCTGGCCCGCCCGGCTCGCCGTGGTGGGAACACAGCGGCCCGCGCACCATGGCCTCCTGGCCGGGCACGGCGCCACCGGTGCCGCCCGGCCGACCTCCCGCAGCGCCGAAGCGCCGACGCCGGATGGTGATCGGTGCCGCCGTGGCCGCCGTGGTGGCGTTCGCGACCGCCGTCACCGTGGCGGCATGGCCGGCCCAAAACCCCGACGGCAGCGCGGGCGGGCCGCCGCCCTCCCCGCAGGGGCCGCCCGCCACCGACGTCACCGCCGCCCAGCTGCGGCCGATCCTCTTGACCGGCAACGAGATCGCCGGCGCCGCCAACGGCCAGTCGGTGGTGCTCGAAACCGATGGCACCAGCCTTTGGGACGACACCGCCACCGTCGACAATCCGCAATGCCTCGGGGCCTGGGCCCCGGCGCAGCAGGCGGTCTATGCCCGCAGCGGCTACACCGGTGTGGCCGCGCAGCAGCTCCGCTCGCTGAACGAGACCGCGTGGCAAGACAGCGTCAGCCAGGCCGTCATCGCCTTCCCTTCGCAGGACTCGGTCGGGATTGCGTATGTCAATCAGCGCGGCCAATGGGGCCTTTGCGGGGGTAAGCCGCTCACCGTGACGGCGCCGGGCCAGCCGCCTCAAACCTGGGACTTCGGCCAGCCGGTCACCACCTCCGGTGTGCTCACCCTGACCGCCACCTTGCGCGGCGGCACCGCCACCTGCCAGCACGGCCTGCAGGAGCGCGGCAACGTCCTCGTCGACATCCGGCAATGCCGCACCGGCGGCGCCGACGTCGCCGCGCTGGTCGCGGCGACCTCCGCCAAGGTGCCCCGCCAATGAGGGGGTCTAGAATGCCCTCTGCCGCAAGGACTTTAGCGGCGTGTCTGGCGGCCCTGGCCAGCGCCGCGTGCTCGGTGGTCACCGGCGGCACGCCGATCACCGCGCACCCGACGACGCCGGCCGCCGCCACCGCGGCGGCGCCGAGCAACGCGCCTCCGACGGTCTCCGCCGAAGACCAGGTCCGCCAGACCGTGATGGCCTTCCAGGACGCCTACAACACGCAGAACTGGGACGCCTACACCGAATTGATGTGCTCGGCGATGCGTGCCCAATTCACCGGCCCCACTATGGGTTACGTCAAGAAGGGCCGGGCGCAAAACGGGCTCACCACCATCAAGATCACCTCGGTGACCGTCACCGGCGACGACGCCACCGCCACCATGGACGTCCAGAACGAAGTTCTTGGGTCGGGGACGCTCAGCTTGCCGCTCAAGCACGAAGACGGCTGGAAGGTCTGCAAGGTATGGTGACGACTCGAATCGCCGCGCTGTTCGCCGCCGCGGTCACAGCCGCGTGCTCGACGGTGACCGGCGGCACCCCCGCGACGTCCCATACGAGCGCTTTAAGCTCCGCGACCGTGGCTGCTCCGGGCACCTCACCCGCACCGTTGCCTCCCGTCACGCCGTCGACCGAGGATCAGATACGCCAGACCATGATGGCGTTCCAGGACGCCTACAACACCCAGAACTGGGAGGCCTACACCGACCTGATGTGCACCGCGATGCGGGCCCGGTTCACCGGCCCCGTAATGGATTACGTCAAGAAGGGTCGCGACCAGACGGGGCTCACCACGATCACCATCACCTCGGTCACCGTCACCGGCGACACCGCCACCGTGGCGATGGACTCGCGAAACGAGGCCGTGGGGAGCCGCGCGGTAACCATGCCGCTCAAGCACGAAGACGGCTGGAAGATCTGCATGCTGTGAAACTCCCAGCGACACAGAAGAATTGGCGCGCGGTAGCCGCGCTGCTCGCCGCCGTCCTGGCTGGATGTGCACAGGTTACCGCCGGCAGCCCGCGCCCCGCGCCGTCAAGCCGCCCGACACCGGTCAACGCGTCGGTGCTCGACCCGGGCAAATACCCGACGAGCCCGGCGCCCCCGCTCGGCGACGCCGGATCCGATCATGCCGGGCGCCTGGTCGAAGGCCGCCGCATGGCCGCGTACGTGGTGGGCCCCTGGCAAGCCGACCCCACCCTGATCAGCCCCGTGTCGAGCAACTCGGCCACGGTGATCGAAAATTTCGAGCAGCTCGCCCAGGTCGTGTGGACCCCGATCGTGGGCGGCGCCTTCCGGGTGCCCTTCGTGGTCGGCTTCATGTCCGAACGCCAAGCCGCCGGCGCCAATCCGCAGACGTCGCTGCGCAACGCCGTCCTGCGCTTCGCCGATCCCACCGCCGCCACCGCCGCCGCCCAGGGCATGCACGACCGCGCCATGCACATGCCGCGGGAACCCAGCGTCACCCCCATTGTGACCGAAGCCGAACAGGCCATCCCGATCCCCGGGCACCCCGACGCCGCGGCGACACTGTTGACCTTCCAGGAAGGCTCCCAAACCGTCCGGGAGCTGACGACGCTCACCGCGCACGGACCCTACGTGCTCGTCCAGGTCGCGCGCTGCGCGGGCGGCGCCGACTGCGAAACCCCGCTCGCCGCGCGCACGCTCGACCTGCAAATCCCGCTGATCGACGGCTTCGCGCCCACCGCCGCGAACCAATTCCCCGCGCTGCCAATGGATCCCACCGGCCTCGTCGCGCGCACCCTGCCGTTGCCGCCCGACCAGGCGACTTCCACGACGGGGGCGGCCTACCCGCCTGCGGGCGCGCTGCACCTGGAAAACGACCCGGTCCAGGTCGGGCCCGCGCTGAGCGCCGCCGGCGTCGACTACGTCGCCACCAACCTGACCACCGTCTATCAAGCCAGGGATGCCGCCGGCGCGCAGTCCCTCGCCCAGACCTACGGCGACATCGCCGCGAAAACGCCTGGCGCGCAGGCCGGCCCGCCGGTCCCAGGACTGCCGCAAAGCCGCTGCACCCGGGTCGCAGGAGCCAACGGGCTGGTGCCGCGCTACTGGTGCCTGGCCGCCGCCGACCGCTACACCATCAAAGCGGTCGCCCGCGAGCTCGACAACGCACACCAGCAAGCGGCCGCCCAGTACCGCATGCTCACCGGCTGAGGGACGCCAAAAATTCGTGCGGGGTCGGCCCCACAGGTCGGTTCAGACTGAAGATCGCCAGTGGACCGGGGCCTTCACCGGTGTTCCCTCGCCGCGCCTCGACCCTAAGGACCTCGCGAAAGAGCACCGACGCCGGCCACCGGCAGGCGAACGCAGCACTGAACGAGCTCAGGCGGTTCAGCTCACTGCTCGAAGATCAGATGCAGCGAACGAGCACCGGAACGTTTTCGGCCACCGACCAAGAGGGCACCGTCAACGTGATCCTCAACGGGGGATCAGGCGCTGACCGGCCTGTGGATCGAGGACGGCCTGCTGCGGTTGGGCGCCGAAACGGTCGAACAGCTGCATCACCCGGTCGCCGGCTCGAATCGGAACACGGCGACCCGGCCCGCCAGCGCCTCGAATTCGTCGGCCGTGCCGTCGCGCACCATCCCCGATCGCTTGGCGAACGAGACGCCGACCGGCACCTTGACGGCGAACTCCCGCAGCACCGGACGGGCCTCCTCGGGGCCGAGTTCGACGATCCTGACCCGCCGCGAGCGGCGGCCCCGGCTCAGCGTGCCGGTGCCCGCGGCGCGGGCGTTCGCGGCCCAGTCGGCGCCGGGATAGCCGGCCACCACGTAGAGGCCGCCCCGAAACTCGAACGGCGTCATCGGGGTGCTGCGCGGGCGGCCCGATTTGCGGCCGGGCACCGTCAGCACCATGGCCGGGCCGGTCGGTATCCCGAGTCGCTGGACCGCCATCATCACCTTGTTCATCGGCTTGAGGTAGCGCGGGGGGCGAGGTTCGGACATGGCTTGCTCCTTAGGATTTCGTAAACAGGTCGCGGTGCCGGGACACCCATTGGGCGAACGGGGTCGCCGGGCGCCCAAGGATCTTCTCGATATCGTGGGTGACGAGCGCGGGCTTGTCGAGCGTCTCGGCGAGCATCGCCATGTAGGCGTCTGCGAACTCCGCGCCGAGCCCGATGCCGATAAACCGTTGGCGCACCAACTCGTTGGGGGCCTCCAGGTACTGCAGCCGCCGGCCCAGGACCGCGCCGATGACCTCGATCAGCTCAAAGTTGGTGAATGCCTGCGGGCCGGTCAGGGGGATTCGCTGCCCGACAAGCTCGTCGGTGAGCAACGCCCGCGCGGCGACCGCGGCGATGTCGCTCTCGACGATCGGGGCGGAGGAGGCCGCCGCGTAGGGCCCGGCCACCACGTCGCCGGCGCGCAGCTGCGCCGACCACATGCCCGCGAAGTTCGTCGCGAACACGCTGGGGCGCAGGCTCACCCAGTCCAGCCCGGATTCGACGGCGAGCTGTTCGACCTCCTTGTTGCGGTCCCCGCGAACACGTGAGGGCTGCCGAGAAAGGTCGTCGTCGGCGTTGATCGCCGACAGCGCCACCAGCTTGCCTACTCCCGCCCGCACGCATTGGGCCACCACCTCAGCCAGCCCCTCACCCAGCGCGCGGGAATTGAGGAACACCGCCGAGGCCCCGGGCAGCGCGTCGGCGGCCGAGCCGACCACCTCGACGCTCGAGGGAAACCCGGCCGTGTGCGGGGTGCGGCTGACCGCGCGCACGCGGGTGCCCGCGGCGACCAGTTCGGCGACGAGCGGGCGCCCGACGTTGCCGGTCGCTCCAGTGACGACGATCGTCATGATGCCCTACCTTTCGGACTGTCGGTTGATGGTTCGGGCCAGGAGTGCGGGATGATCAGCCGGTGCTGGTGAGGCAGGTA
>NZ_LQPJ01000122.1 GCF_002101785.1 Mycobacterium palustre | reverse complement strand
CGACACGCCACACCCCACCCGGGGGTTCTCCTCACATCAAGCCGACACGCCTGCTACCAACGTCCTGGCCGAGTACAGCTAGAGGCCCGACGCCGTCATCGCCAGCAGCGTCAGCCACGCGCCCGCCACTCCGACGGCCACCCCCAGCACAAACCAGCGCAGCACCGGGGTGCGCCGCCAGCCCCACAGCGTCGGAGCCAGCCCGCCCGCGGCCACGATGTTGAGGCCGACCGCCAACAACGGGTGCACCCGGATCAACCCGAGGCTGAGCACCACGATCGCGACACCGGTCACCGACGCAACGAAGCCCGACACGGTTAAACCCGTTGCCCAGGGCACGGACTCGTTAGTCACGGACCGAGCCTAACCGCATTGCCCGCCTCTCCCCCTCGCCGCTCCGCGGCCGGGGGCACCCGCGCATCGGGCCGCCCCGCGGCCCGCATCGTCACCGAGCGCCCGCGCTCATAGAAGGCCAACGCCGCCGCCGTCGCGACGTTGAGCGAATCGGTGCCACGCGACATCGGGATGCGCACCCGCGCGTCGCTGAGCCGCAGGGATGCCGCCGTCAGGCCGGGCCCCTCGGCGCCCACCAGCACCGCGACGCGTTCGTCACGCGCCGCGGCCATCGCCTCGGCCAAAGCGCGGGCGTCACGGTGCGGCGTCATCGCCAGCAAATGAAAACCCTTGTCCTTCAGGGTGATCAGATCGGCGGGCCAGCTTGATGCGCGCGCGTACGGTACCAGCAGCGCGTGGCCCATCGATACCCGCACCGCGCGCCGGTACAGCGGATCCGCGCAGCCGCTGCCGAACACGACGGCGTCGACTCCCAGCCCCGCGGCGTTGCGAAAGATCGAGCCCAGGTTCTCGTGGTCATTGACGCCTTCGAGCACCGCGACGGTGCGCGCGCCGTCGACAACTTCGGCGATGCCGGGTTCGGGCACCCTCCTGGCAGCGGCCAACACGCCGCGGTTGAGGTGAAAGCCGACCACCCGCGCCATCACGTCGGCGGAGACCCGATAAAACGGTGCCTCGCTGGCAGCCAGGTCGTCTCTTAGCTCGGCCAGCCTGCGCTCGGTCCCCAGCAGTGCATGGGGGACGAACCGCGAGGCGAGCATGCGCTGCACCACCAGCACGCCCTCGGCGATCACCAACCCCTTGCCGCCCGGCAGGTCGGGACGACGATCGACGCTGTTCAGGTCGCGGAAATCGTCGAGCCGCGGGTCGTCGGGATCGTCGACGTCCTGAACATTCAGGGCGTCGCTCACGGGCTTTCGTCGACCAGCGCCAGCATCAGATCGGCGGCGCTGCGCAGGGTGTCGCGTTTGTCGGCGTCCAGCGTCGCCAGCCGCTTGGCCAGCCACTCCTGGCGCGCGCGGCGGGTCTCCTTGACCAGTTCGGCACCGGACTCGGACACCGACACCAAAACCTGTCGCCCGTCGACGGGGTGCGGCTTGCGGTCGACGAGCCCCATGTCGGCCAGCGACGCGATCACCCGCGTCATCGACGGCGGCCGGACGCGTTCGCGGATCGCCAGCGCACCGGGCGTCATCGCGCCCTCGTTGACCAGCGTGGCCAGCGCCGACAATTGGGATAGCGACACCGGCGACGACGGGTTGCGAAACCGCAGTTGACGGGCCAGCCGCATCACGGCCAGCGACAAGTCGCTGGCCAGCCGGGCATCGCTGTCAGGCATGGCGCGAGGTTACACGGAACACACAAAACTCGGGAAACCAGACCGCGAACGGCGGATTCTGGCGCTTTGACCCCCCGACCGGCTACATCGTCGCGGCGCTATGTTAGTCCCGATGTCTGACCAGCAGCCGCAGAGCCGCGAGGCCCCGCCGTTGCCGGCCTCCCTGCTCAAGGTGTGGCCGGTCGTGGTGGTCGGGTTCTGCGGCTGGCTTCTCGGGGCAGCCCTGGCGTTCGCCCTTCCCGCGTTGCACGCTTGGCGCCCGATCACGCTGGGCGGACTCGGCGTTGGGTTGATCGGCACCGCCATCTTCGTCTCGCAGCTCGCGGCGGCGCGCCGCGGAGCACGTGGCGCACAGTCCGGCCTCGAAACCTACCTCGACCGCTGAATTCGAAACGAACCCGGAGGCGCGATGGTATCCCCGCTCCTGCAAGCACAAGTCGAGATCGACGCGCCGGCGTCCAAGGTCTGGGAGCTGATATCCGACTTTCGGCGGATGCCGCAGTGGAGCCCGCAGTGTCGCTGGATGAAGCCGTTCGGACCGCTGCGTCCGGGCACCCGCACGCTGAACCTCAATCGCCGCAACCGAATGTTCTGGCCGACGACATCGACCGTCGTCGAGGTGATCCCGGAGAAAAAGCTGGCGTTTCGCGTCAACACCAACCGGACGATCTGGAGCTACGAGCTCGAACCTTGCGGGCAGGGCACCCGGCTGATCGAGAGCCGCCATGCCGAGAACGGCGTGTCCGCGTTCTCGAACCTGTCGATCAACGCGCTGTTCGGGGGGACCGAAAGCTTCGAACGCGAGCTGGTCGAGGGCATGAACACCTCGCTGGCGAGGATCAAAGCGGTGGCCGAGAAAGGCTAGTCCTGCGGCCCCGTGGCCTCGGGCGCAGGCTCGGTGCCCTCGGGCGCAGGGTCGGCGGCGTCGGCCGACGGTTCCGGCGGCTCGGTGGCGTCGGCGGCCTCCGGCGGCTCGGTGGCGTCGGCCGGCGGTTCCGGCGGCTCGGCGACCTCGGCCGGCGGTTCCAACGGCTCGGCCTCCCCGGGCGCGGGCTGCGACGGCGCCTGCGTCACGTCGAGGACGCCGTCGTCGTACGGCTCGTATGCCGGCGAGCCGCTCCCGGCCGGAGCCGGCGTGTCCGAATGGGCGCCGCAGCCGTACTGCTTGTCCACCACGTGCCCGTCGGCCGACAGCTCGTTGCCGCACACGCCGAACATCGCACCCAGCGATCCGGCAAGCGGGAGGAAGAAGCCGCAATCGCGGCACATGCGTTTGGTGGATCGGGCCATCGCCGAGTCGGGACCGTAGTCCCCGTTGTGCCATCGCTCGGCGGCCTCCAGGCGGCCCAAGGGGCTCATCACCCAGCGCCGGCCCAGTCCGATTTCGGCGGCGACCTCGTCGACCTGCGGGTCACCGCTGGCGGTGTAACCGGGCACCAAGCGGGGGTCGTCGACCGCCGGTGCCAGCAGATCTCCGGGGCTCAAATCCCCGGGCCGCACCCGTTGGTCCCAGGGCACCCACTCGGGTGCCAGCAACGCGGTCGGGCCGGGGATCAGCACCACTTCGCTGATCGTGACATGGCTCGCGCCGGGATACGCGGCGACGACGGCCGCCCATTGCCAGCCCTGGTAACCGGGCAGATGCGCGAGGAACCGGTGGGTCGCGGCGTTGGGATCCTCGTAGCTGACGCCCAGGTAGTCCCCCACCGCCTCCGAGCCGGCGAACTCCTCGACGGCGGCGCGGGCCTGCTCGGTCGCACCGGTCAGCAGCGCCGCCAACTCGTCGGACCACTCGGCCACGCTCGTCGCGGCGAGTTCCACTGACTCTCCAGTGGGTCCGGTCACGCTGTCCCCTTCCTGTGGTGCGCCTCCATCCTAGGTTGGCGAGCCACGCCCCGTGACCTGCCGACGCACGAACGCGGCATAGGGGAGAATTGCTGCGTGTCTGGACGGCGGCGTGAGGATCCGGGCCGTGTGGCCTCCAACCCGGGCCGCCGGACCCGCCCTGGAGTCAAGGCGTCGGCCACCCAGCATCCGGGTATGGCCAACTACCCCGCCGACGGCGCCGGCGATCGCCGGTCGCGCCGCGTGCCGCCGATGCCGAGCGCCAACCGGTATCTGCCGCCGCTGGGCCAGGAACCCGAGCCGGACCGCAACACCGGTGCGGCGCCCCGGGCGACCGCCTCGGGCGAACGCATCACCGTCACCCGCGCCGCAGCGATGCGCAGCCGCGAGATGGGTTCGCGCATGTACTGGATGGTTCAGCGGGCCGCCACCGCCGACGGCGCCGACAAGTCCGGCCTGACCGCGCTGACGTGGCCGGTGGTGGCCAACTTCGCCGTCGACTCCGCGATGGCCGTGGCCCTGGCCAACACGTTGTTCTTCGCGGCCGCCAGCGGCGAAAGCAAATCCAAAGTCGCTCTGTACCTATTGATTACGATCGCGCCGTTCGCGGTGATCGCGCCGCTCATCGGTCCGGCCCTGGACCGGTTGCAGCATGGCCGGCGCGTCGCGCTGGCGATGTCCTTCGCGCTGCGCACCGCGCTGGCGGTGGTGTTGATCATGAACTACGACGGCGCCACCGGCAGCTTCCCGTCGTGGGTGCTCTATCCGTGCGCGTTGGCAATGATGGTGTTCTCCAAGTCATTTAGCGTGCTGCGCAGCGCGGTGACGCCGCGGGTAATGCCGCCGACCATCGACCTGGTGCGGGTCAATTCGCGGCTGACCGTCTTCGGCCTGCTTGGTGGCACCATCGCCGGCGGCGCCATCGCCGCCGGGGTCGAGTTCGCCTGCACCCACCTGTTCAAGCTGCCGGGCGCGTTGTTCGTCGTCGTCGCGATCACGGTGGCCGGCGCGTTGCTGTCGATGCGCATCCCGCGCTGGGTCGAGGTGACCGCGGGCGAGGTTCCCGCCACCCTGAGCTACCGCCGCGACAGTGATCCGCCGCGCCGCAGCTGGCCCGAAGAAGTCAAGAGGGTCGGGGGGACTCTTCGACAACCCTTGGGGCGCAACATCATTACCTCGCTGTGGGGCAATTGCACCATCAAGGTGATGGTGGGCTTCCTTTTCCTGTACCCCGCGTTCGTCGCCAAGGCGCACCAGGCCAACGGCTGGGTCCAGCTGGGCATGCTCGGCATGATCGGCGCCGCGGCCGGGATCGGCAATTTCGCCGGCAACTTCACCAGCGCCCGCCTGAAGCTGGGCAGGCCGGCCGTCCTGGTGGTGCGCTGCACGCTGGCCGTGTGCGCGGTCGCCCTGGCCGCCTCGGTGGCCGGCAACCTGCTGGTGGCCGCGATCGCCACGCTGGTGACCTCGGGGGCCAGCGCGATCGCGAAGGCCTCGCTGGACGCCTCCCTGCAGCAGGACCTGCCCGAGGAATCGCGGGCCTCGGGATTCGGGCGCTCCGAGTCGACCCTGCAGCTGGCGTGGGTGCTCGGTGGGGCGCTGGGGGTGATGGTCTACACCGAACTGTGGGTCGGGTTCACCGCCGTGACGGCCCTGCTCATTTTGGGTCTGGCGCAGACCCTGGTCAGCTTCCGCGGCAATTCGCTGATTCCCGGCCTCGGCGGCAATAGGCCCGTCATGGTCGAACAAGAAGGGCGCAAGGGCGCCGGCAGGCCGGCGGCGGTGCCGGAGTGAAACGCGGTGTGGCCGCAATGGTGGCGGCGTTGTTGGCGGTGCTGTGCGTTGCGGCGGGCGTCGGGGCCTGGCTGCTGGTGCGCCCGTCGGGCCCGCGGCCACCGGAGATCAGCGCGTACTCGCATGGCCACCTGACCCGGGTGGGGCCCTACCTGTACTGCAACGTGCTCAACCTCAACGATTGCCAAGCGCCGCACGCCCAGGGCGAGCTGCCGTTCAACGAGCACTACCCGGTGCAACTTTCGGTTCCCGAAGCAATTTCCCGGGCGCCGTGGCGGCTGCTGCAGGTGTACGAGGACCCCATCAACACCACGGCCACCATGTTTCGGCCCGGCACCCGGCTCGCGGTCACAATCCCGTCGGTCGACCCGCAGCGCGGCCGGCTGACCGGAGTCGTCGTGCAGTTGCTGACATTGGTGGTCGACGAGGGACAACCGAACGACACCACGACCGTCCGCGCCGTCCCGCACGCGGAATGGTCTGTGCGGCTGGCTTCTTGATCCTTGGCGCCGAGGTTCCTACGCGCCGTGACCGGCGGGCACCCGCTCACCCTCGATCGGCGGACCGGGAGGGGTTCCGTCGCCGAAAGGCCTGCCGCCCAACGCTTCCCGCCCATGCGGGGACAACCAGCCCGCCAGGTCCGGGCCCTTGGGCACGATGCGGGTGGGGTTGATGTCGGCGTGCACGATGTAGTAGTGCTGCTTGATCTGGACGAAATCGATGGTGTCACCGAAGCCCGGGGTCTGGAATAGGTCACGCGCGTAGGCCCACAGCACCGCCATTTCGCTGAGCTTGGTGCGATTGCACTTGAAGTGACCGTGGTAGACGGGGTCGAACCGGGCCAAGGTGGTGAAGAGCCGCACGTCCGCCTCGGTGATGGTGTCGCCCACCAGGTATCGCTGGTTGGCCAGGCGCTCGCTCACCCAATCCAGCGCGGTGAACAGCCGGTCGTAGGCGGCCTCGTACGCGTCCTGGGTGCCGGCGAAGCCACAACGGTAGACGCCGTTGTTGATTTCGGTATAGACCCTCTTGTTCACCTCGTCGATCTCGTCGCGCAGCGGCTCGGGGTACAGCTGGGGTGCGCCGTCGCGGTGGAAGGCGGTCCACTCCGTCGAGAAGTCCAGCGTCATCTGCGCGAAATCGTTGGTGACAACCGCGCCGGTCGGCACGTCGACGACCGCCGGCACCGTGATGCCCTTGGGGTAGTCGGGAAAGCGCTTGAAGTAGGCGTCCTGTAGCCGCGGGATCTTGAGCACCGGGTCGACGCCGCCGGGGTCCAGGTCGAAAGTCCAACTGCGCTCGTCGTGGGTGGGCCCGCAAAACCCAATGGACAAAACGTCTTCCAGCCCCAGCAGGCGGCGGACGATGATCGCGCGGTTGGCCCACGGGCACGCGCGGGCGACGATGAGCCGATACCGGCCGGGTTCGACGGGATAGCCGTCGCGCCCGTCGGCGGTGATGCGGGTGGCGATGTAATTGGTGTCGCGGGTGAATTCGCCCGCCCCGGCAACATAGGTGGCCATGGCGACGATTGTGCCAACCGTGATCAGGTCAGGAAACGCCGCGCCAGGTTGGCCTCGGTCGACTCCCCCGGTTCCCAGTGCGCGATCCACGGCCCGGTGCCCTCGGACTGGTCGAGGACGCCTTCCTCGAGCCAGGTGTAGTGGCCTTCCAGCACGTCGTGGGTCAGGCGGACGTCGGTGCTGTCGGTGTTGGCCCATAACGCCTCAAACAGGGCGTCGACCCGCAGGGTGGCCTGCTCGCAGAACGCTTCGGCCAGCTCGTATGCCTGCCGCCCGAGGGCCGGGTCGGCGCCGCGCTGACCCTTCGCGCGCACACACACCGCCGACATCGCGAACAGCTCGGCGCCGATGTCGACGATGCGCCCCAAGAAGCCCTGCCGTTGCTCGAGTTTGGCCTGCCAGCGGGCCATCCCGTAGAAGGTGTTGCGGGCCAGCTTGCGGGTGGAGCGCTCGACGAATCGCAGGTGCGACGCCAGCGGGCCGAACTCGCTGTAGGCCCTGGGCCGCTGCCCTTCGCCGAACACCAACTGCGGCAACCACTTTGCGTAGAACCCGCTAGCCGCGACGGCCGCGGCCGCCTTCTGGCGGAGGCCGGTGTCGGGCTTGGCCAGGTCGCCGGCCGCGGCCAGGTGCGCGTCGACGGCCTCCCGCGCGATGAGCAGCCGCATGATCTCGCTGGATCCTTCGAAGATTCGGTTGATGCGCAGGTCGCGCAGCGTCTGCTCCACCGGCACCGCGCGTTCGCCCCGCGCGGCAAGCGATTCCGCGGTCTCATAGCCACGGCCACCGCGGATCTGCAGGAGCTCGTCGGCGATCAGGCAGGCCATCTCGCTGGACCACAACTTGGCCAGCGCCGCCTCGATCCGGATGTCGTTGCGGCCTTCGTCGGCCATCTGTGCGGACAGCTCGAGCACCGCGTCCAGGGCGTAGGTGGTGGCGGCGATGAACGAGATTTTGCTTGCCACCGCTTCGTGTTTGGCGAGCGGCTTGCCCCACTGCACGCGCTCCCCCGACCATTCGCGGGCGATCTTGAGCGCCCACTTGGCAGACCCGGTCGCACTCGCCGGCACCGACAGCCGCCCGGCGTTCAGGGTGGTCAGCGCGATCTTCAGGCCGTCGCCTTCCCGGCCGATCAGGTTTTCGGCGGGCACCCGGACCCGGTGCAGCCTGGTCACGCCGTTCTCGATGCCGCGCAACCCCATAAACTTGTTGCGCCGCTCCACGGTGATCCCGGGGGAATCGGCCTCGACGACGAACGCGCTGATGCCACCTCGGTGCCCCTCACCCTTGGGAACCCGGGCCATCACGACCAGCAGTTCGGCGACCACACCGTTGGTGGTCCACAGCTTCACGCCCTCTAGCTCGTACGCGGCGCCGTCGTCGACCGGCGTGGCCGTCGAGGCCAGGCGCGCCGGGTCCGAGCCCACGTCGGGTTCGGTGAGCAGGAATGCCGAGATGGCGCCAGCGGCGCAGCGCGGCAAGAACTTCCGCTTCTGTTCGGGTGTGCCGGCAAGCTTGAGCGGCTCGGGCACGCCGATCGACTGGTGGGCCGACAGCAGCGCGCCCAGGCTGGGATGAACCGACGCGACCATCACCAGCGCCCGGTTGTAGGCCACCTGCGACATGCCCAGCCCGCCGTACTCGGTGGGGATCTTCATGCCGAAACAGCCCAGTTCGGCCAGGCCCTTGACGTATTCGTCGGGGATTTGCGCGTCCCGTTCGATGACGCTGCCGTCGACGGTGTCCAGGAACGACCGCAGCCTGTCCAAAAATGCGCGGGTGCGCATCTCCTGCTCGTCGGACGGCTTGGGGAACGGGTGGATGAGCTCCAACGGGAAACGTCCCAGGAACAGCTCTTTGGCGAAAGATGGCTTGTCCCAGCCGCTTTCACGAGATTCCTCGGCGAGGGCCCGCGCTTGTGCCTCGGTAACCTGCGCTTGGTGTGCCATCGCCGCCTCCTTGCTAAGGACTAACATCGAGGCTTGATTACCCGCTGTATAGCCGAATACTACGGCGAATCGTCACGAAAGTGACCAGTAGTCGCCGCGCAAAATCGAGGCAGGCGACCGCCCCGAGTTAGGAGTCGAGCTCGCGGGCCACGGCCCGGACCACCTCGGAGACCCGGCGGGCGGTCTTGCGGTCCGGATAGCGGCCCTTGCGCAACTCCGGCTGCACGGCGCTTTCCAACAGCGTGATCATGTCTTCGACCATGCCGTGCAGCTCGTCTGGGCTGTGCTTGTGCTCGACGGGCGCCTCGCGACGCGCCTTGGCCAGGCTCGGTGGCGGGTCGATCAGCTTGAGGCTTAACGCCTGCGGGCCGCGCCGGCCGGAGGCGACGCCGAATTCCACCCGTTGTCCCGCCTTGAGCGCCTCCACCCCGGCCGGCAGCGCCGACGAGCGGACGTAGACGTCTTCGCCGTCTTCCTGCGACAAGAAGCCAAACCCCTTTTCGGAGTCATACCACTTCACCTTGCCGGTCGGCACTGGTCTCACCTGCTTGTCTGACGGGATAACTAGGATGGACAACACAAGACGCGTCCCGCCTGCGCAGGACGCGATGTGAATTCTGATCCTACTCGGATGCGCGCCTGACGAGCACCCCCGTTACCCGTAGCTAGGTAGGCTGGCATCACCGCTGGAGGAGACATGCGCCTGGTCCTGAACATCGTTTGGCTCGTGTTCGGCGGCCTGTGGATGGCCGCCGGATACCTGCTGGCCGCGCTCGTCAGCTTCCTGCTCATCGTCACCATCCCCTTCGGATTCGCGTCGCTGCGCATCGCCTCCTACGCGCTGTGGCCGTTCGGCCGCACGGTCGTCGACAAGCCGACCGCCGGGACCGGCGCCCTGGTCGGCAACGTCATCTGGGTGCTGCTGTTCGGGATATGGCTGGCGATCGGTCACTTGGTGAGCGCGGTGGCGATGGCGCTCACCCTGGTCGGCATTCCGCTGGCGCTGGCCAACCTCAAACTGATCCCGGTGTCGCTGATGCCGCTGGGCAAGGAGATCGTTCCCGTAGACGCGCCAACCCGCTTAGCTGCGGTGGCTGCATGACCCTGACCGCATTGGGCGTGCCGACGGTGCCGAGCCGCACCGGCGGCGCGGCCGCCCGCGACGTCCCCGCGAGCGGCCCGTTGCTCGACACCTACGGCCGGGTCGCCACCGATCTGCGCGTCTCGCTGACGGATCGGTGCAACCTGCGATGCAGCTATTGCATGCCGGCCGACGGCCTGGACTGGCTGCCGACCGAGCAACTGCTGCGCCCCGACGAATTGGCCCGGCTGTTGCGTATCGCCGTCACCCGGCTGGGCATCACCGGCGTGCGGTTCACGGGCGGTGAGCCGCTGTTGGCCCGGCACCTCGAAGAGGTGGTGGCCGCGGCGGCCGGTTTGCGGCCCCGCCCCGAGATTTCGCTGACGACCAACGGCGTCGGACTGGCGCGTCGGGCAGCCGCGCTCGCCGCGGCGGGGCTGGACCGGGTCAACGTGTCGATGGACAGCATCGACCCCGCCCACTTCGCCGCCATCACCCGTCGGGACCGGCTCGACGACGTGCTGACCGGCCTCGCGGCCGCCAAGGCGGCGGGCCTGACGCCGGTCAAGGTGAACGCGGTGCTCGACCCGACGACCGGGCGCGAGGACGTCGTGGGCCTGTTGCGGTTCTGCCTCGAGCACGGCTATCAATTGCGGGTCATCGAGCAGATGCCGCTCGACGCGGGGCATCAATGGCGCCGGGGGGTGGCGCTGACCGCCGACGACGTGCTCGCGGCGCTGCGCCCGCACTTCCGGCTGCGGCCCGACCCGGCGCCGCGCGGTTCGGCGCCGGCCGAGCTGTGGCTGGTCGATACGGGCACGAACACGCCCAGCGGAAAGTTCGGCGTCATCGCGTCGGTGTCACACGCCTTCTGCTCGACCTGCGATCGCACCCGGCTCACCGCCGACGGCCAGATCCGCAGCTGCCTGTTCTCGGCCGAGGAGACCGACCTTCGAGGCCTGCTGCGCGGCGGCGGGTCCGACGATGCGATCGAGGCGGCATGGCGCACCGCGATGTGGGGCAAGCCGGCCGGCCACGGCATCAACGACCCTTACTTCATCCAGCCCGACCGCCCGATGAGCGCGATCGGTGGCTAGCCCGATGGATCAAGTCCCAGCGGAGGCGGAGGGAATTCCGGTGACGGTTCGCTACTTCGCGGCCGCCTGCGCGGCCGCGGGGACCGAGGCCGAGACGCTGGTGGTGCGTCCGGGCACGACGGTGGCCCAGCTCGTCGAGCGCCTCGCCGGCCGCGGCACCCGCCTCGCCACCGTGTTGGACCGGTGCTCGTACCTGTGCGACGGCATCGCCGTCCGGGACGACACCGCATTGTTACGCGCCGGTGACACCATCGACGTCCTGCCGCCCTTCGCCGGCGGCTGAAACTGTGAAATGCATCACGTAACGGAACGATAACGGCGCGGACACGCTCCGATATCGGCGCGGTGACCTGCGCAAATCGCCAGTGTTCCTGGGCTTTTCGCAGATGGCGGTGAGGGAAACGCCGGGTTTCTTAAGACGTGACGCGACCAACAGAAACCGCTAGCGTCTCCGAGGGCTCGCCAAGACCGATGGCGTTCCTCCCTTCCTATCGCGCGCCGAGCTCCATCCAATAGGCAGGGGACACCGACAAACGGATGGAGACGGGGGACCCACCGGTCCACCGTGATCGGACCGGGGCCGCTCGCGGCTCCTTGGGGTGAAGCCGACGTCGCTCCCACGTGGACGACGCGGCCGGGTGGCCTCTCCAACCCGAACCCGACAGCTGACCTCGCAGGCGCGTTACGAGAGAGGAATATTTCGGCGCGTATGAGTGGACGGCATCGCAAGCCCTCTAATTCCAGCATCAGCGTCGCCAAGATCGCCGTTACCGGCGCGATTCTTGGTGGCGGCAGCATCGCCCTTGCCGGTCAGGCCGCCGCGGCCACGGATGGCGAATGGGACCAGGTAGCCCGCTGCGAGTCGGGCGGCAACTGGGCAATCAACACCGGCAACGGCTACCACGGTGGTGTGCAATTCAGCGCCAGCACGTGGGCCGCGCATGGTGGCGGCCAGTACGCCCCGTCGGCCGAACTGGCCACGAGAGAACAGCAGATCGCGGTCGCCGAGCGTGTGCTGGCGACACAGGGTCGCGGCGCCTGGCCGGTGTGTGGTGGCCCGCTGTCGGGTCCCACCCCGCGCGAGGTTCCAGCGCCCGCACCCGCCGGGTTGAACGCGCCGCTGGACGCCCCCGGCCTCAACGGCCTTCCGGCACCGCCGGCCGACGCCCCGCCGCCAGCCGACGCACCGCCGCCAGCCGACGCACCGCCGCCAGCCGACGCACCGCTGCCCCCGCCTCCGCCGC